>NZ_JBFAME010000001.1:0-868908 GCF_040660275.1 Nocardiopsis sp. NPDC049922
GTTCGATGACGCGCTTGCGCATCGAGTCGACGATGGCGGCGTCGTGCGTCGCCATCACCACGGTGGTGCCCGTGCGGTTGATGCGGTCGAGCACCTTCATGATGCCGATCGAGGTCGCGGGGTCGATGTTTCCGGTGGGCTCGTCGGCCAGCAGGATCTGCGGGCGGTTGACGAACGCGCGGGCGATGGCCACGCGCTGCTGCTCACCACCGGAGAGCTCACCGGGCATGCGGCCGGCCTTGCCCTCCAGTCCGACGAGCTCGACGACCTCGGGCACGACCTTGCGGATGAACCTCCGGGGCTTGCCGATGACCTCCAGCGCGAAGGCGACGTTCTCGAAGACGTTCTTGTTCGGCAGCAGGCGGAAGTCCTGGAAGACGCAGCCGATACGACGGCGCAGGTGCGGCACCTTCCAGTTGGACAGGCGCGCGAGGTCCTTGCCGGCGACGTGCACGCGTCCCTTGTCGGGCTTCTCCTCCTTCAGCACGAGCCGGAGGAAGGTCGACTTACCCGAGCCCGAGGGGCCGACGAGGAAGACGAACTCGCCCTTGTCTACGTCAATGGAAACGCCGTCGAGCGCGGGGCGCTTCTGGGTCGGGTAGACCTTGGTGACGTTGTCGAAGTGGATCACAGGCGCATCACAAGGGTCTCGAAGGTATGGGCACCCGCGTCGAAGCGTGTCTTCCCGCGGGATCGTACCGGCCGCATGGCCAACCGACAGTGTATTGGGGGGCGCGGCCCGGATTGTCCAGATCCCGGCACGCCCGCCAGATCGTGGCCCCGCCGTGCGACCGCCCCGAGCATATCGGAGGTGTCAACCGATGGTAACGTTCATATATAGCTGTTTCGGTAAAAGTGCGGAGTCACCCTCATCACCTTTGGGACACGAATCACGGTGATCACACCGGGATCCGTACCGCACCCGAGCCCCATCCGCACCGCTCGGCACGGACGGGGGCGGGGGGATCCGCCGCGTCCCCGCCCGCGGGCGGGGACGTCCCGCGGGATCAGCCCGACTCGCCGTTCCGTTCCCGGCTGCGCATCCAGCGGATCTCCGCGTCGATGAAGTCGTCGATGTCGCCGTCCAGGACGCCGGTGGTGTTGCCGGTCTCCGCGCCGGTCCGCACGTCCTTCACGCTCTGGTAGGGGTGCAGGACGTAGTTGCGCATCTGGGTGCCCCAGCTGCTCGTCGACTCACCGCGGATCTCGTCCAGGGCGGCCTGCTCCTCCTCCCGCTTACGCGCCAGCAGCTTGGCCTGGAGCATCGACATCGCGGTCGCCTTGTTCTGGAGCTGGGACCGCTCGTTCTGGCAGGAGACGACGATGCCGCTCGGCAGGTGGGTGATCCGCACCGCCGAGTCGGTCGTGTTGACGCCCTGGCCGCCGGGTCCGCTCGACCGGTACACGTCCACGCGCAGCTCGGTCTCGTCGATGTCGATGTGGTCGCTCTGCTCCACGACCGGGACGACGTCCACCCCGGCGAACGAGGTCTGCCGCCGGTTCTGGTTGTCGAACGGCGAGATGCGCACGAGGCGGTGCGTGCCGTGCTCCCCGCGCAGGGTCCCGTAGGCGAACGGCGCGCGGACCGCGAAGGACGTGGACTTGATGCCCGCCTCCTCCGCGTACGAGGTCTCGAAGATCTCGGTCGGGTAGCCGTGCCGCTCGGCCCAGCGCAGGTACATGCGCTGGAGCATCTGCGCCCAGTCGGCGGCGTCCACGCCACCGGCCTGGGAGTTGATCGTGACGAGGGCCTCGCGCTCGTCGTGCGGGCCGTTGAGGAGCGTGCGCACCTCCAGCTCGCCGATCTCCTTGCGCAGCTGTTCCAGCTCGCGGTCGGCCTCGGCGCGGGTGTCGGCGTCGTCCTCGGCCTCGGCCAGCTCGTAGAGCACACCGAGGTCGTCCAGGCGCTGCCCGATCGAGCCGAGCTTGTTGACCGTGGACTCCAGGCTGGAGAGCCTCCGCGTCACCTTCTGCGCGTTCTCCTGGTCGGCCCACAGTTCGGGGTCGGCGGACTGTTCACGCAGTTCGGCGATCTCGGTCCGCATCGCGTCGACGTCCACCACGGCGGTGACGCTCGCGAGGGTCGCCGCGAGCTCCTTGATTTTCTCTGCTGGGTCCAGTTCTGCCACGCACCCAGTCTAGGGCGTATGCGGCGGACACCTACCCTGCTGCGCGTCGCCCCAGCGGCACCCTCGCTGCGTTCTCATCAGTCGACAGCCAACCCGGGCTGACTCCCTCTTCGGCCTTGCGAGTTCACCACTGGATACGCCGCTCGCGACGGGCAGCGTCCACCGCACACGCCCTGGGCGTATGCGGCGGACACCACCCCGTCGCGCGTCGCCCCGGCGTACCCAACGGGCCCCGTGTTCGTCGTGAACACGGGGCCCGTCAGAGCTCACGCGGCGGTCAGTCCACCAGGGAGCGGATGGAGCGCAGGGCCACCGACAACGTGGCCAGGTCGAACCGCTCGCTCTCCTGGATCTCCGACAGCGTCATCCCGACCCGCTCCACCTGGTCGCGGTTCTGCTCGGTCCAGGTGCCGAGCAGCTCGGCGGTGGAGTCGGTGTCGGCCGACTCCAGCACGCGCGCGGTGAGGTCGGCGTGCGCGGAGTACAGGTCGTCGCGCATCGAGGACCGCGCCATCGTCCCCCACCGGTCGTCGCGCGGCAGGTCGATGATCCGCTCGCGCCACCAGCTGAGGTTGACCCGGTCGGCCAGCTCGAAGTACAGCTCGGCGACCTTCTCCACCGGGCGGCCGGTGCGCTGGGCGATCTCCACCAGGTCCAGCGTGGAGTAGGCGGGCACCATGACCGCCACCTGCTCGGCCAGCTCGGCGGGCACGCCCAGGGCCGTGTACCGGTCGCGGCGCTCGACGTAGGCCTCGCGGTCACGCCCCCGGACCAGGTCGGGCAGGCGCGGCAGCACCTCGCCCACGGCCTCGGCGAAGTAGCCGATCTCGCTGCGGATGTCGAACGGGAAGCTGCGGTGACGCAGCAGCCAGCGGGCGGAGCGCTCGGCGAGCTTGCGGGTCTCCAACAGCAGGACCAGCTGGCTGTCCACGGAGATCACGTTCTCCAGCTTCTCGACCTCGCCCCAGTACTTGCGCAGCTGGAGGACGTTCTGGACCACCAGGTAGGCGCGGGCGATGTCGGCGGCGCTGGAGCCCAGCTCCTCGTTCAGCCGGAAGGCGAAGGTCACCCCGGAGCGGTTGACCAGCTGGTTGACGACCTGGTTGACGATGATCTCCCGGCGCAGCGGGTGCGAGGCCACGGCGCGCGCGAAACGCTCCGAGCGCAGCGGCGTCGGGAAGTACTCCGTCAGGGTGTCGGCCAGGTAGGGGTCGTCGGCCAGGTCGGACTCCCCGATCTGCTCCTTGAGGTCGATCTTGGTGTACGACAGCAGCGTCGCGAACTCGGGGCTGGTCAGCCCCTTGCCCGACGCGCGCCGCTCCGCGATGACCTTGTCGGAGGGCAGGTCCTCCAGCTTGCGCTTGAGGAGCTTGGCGCGCTCCATGTGGCGCATGTACCGGCCGTGGACGTGCAGCATCTCCGTGGTCTGCTTGCGCGCGGCGGCCAGCACGGTGTTCTGCGCGTAGTTGTTGTCCAGGACCAGCGAGGCGACCTCGTCGGTCATGTCGATGAACAGCCGGTCGCGGTCGTCCTTGGTCAGCTCGCCCGCCCGCACCTGGCGGTCCAGCATGATCTTGATGTTCACCTCGTGGTCGGAGGTGTCCACACCGGCGGAGTTGTCGATGGAGTCGGTGTTGATCCGACCTCCCTCGCGGGCGTACTCGATCCGGGCGGGCTGGGTCAGGCCCAGGTTGCCGCCCTCGCCGACCACCTGCACGCGCAGCTCGTCGGCGTTGACGCGGACCTGGTCGTTGGCCTTGTCGCCCGCGTCGGCGTGCGTCTCGGTGCTCGCCTTGACGTAGGTCCCGATGCCGCCGTTCCACAGCAGGTCGACGGGCGAGGTCAGGACGTACCGGATCAGCTCGTCGGGCGTGACCGCCCGGACCTCCGGGTCGATCCCCAGGACCGCCTTGACCTGCGGGGTCAGCGGCACCGACTTGGCCGAACGGGGGTACACGCCGCCGCCCTCGGAGATGAGGTCGGGGGTGTAGTCCTCCCAGGTGCTGCGCGGCAGCTCGAACATCCGCTTGCGCTCGGCCCAGGACGCGGCCGGGTCGGGGTCGGGGTCCAGGAAGACGTGGCGGTGGTCGAAGGCGGCCACCAGCTTGATCTGCTTGGACAGCAGCATCCCGTTGCCGAACACGTCACCGGACATGTCGCCGACGCCGACGACGGTGAACGGCTGCTCCTGGACGTTCACGCCCATCTCGCGGAAGTGGTAGGCCACCGACTCCCAGGCGCCGCGCGCGGTGATGCCCATCGCCTTGTGGTCGTAGCCGACCGAACCGCCGGAGGCGAAGGCGTCGCCGAGCCAGAAGTCCCGTCCCAGGGAGATCTCGTTGGCGATGTCGGAGAAGGTCGCGGTGCCCTTGTCCGCGGCGACCACCAGGTAGGAGTCGTCGCCGTCGTGCAGGACCGTGCGCTCGGGGTGGATGACCTCGCCGTTGACCAGGTTGTCCGTGACGTCGAGCAGGCCGCTGATGAACTGCTTGTAGCAGGAGACGACCTCGGCCATCACCTGGTCGCGGGTGCCGTTCTCGGGCAGGCGCTTGCAGACGAAGCCGCCCTTGGCGCCGCTGGGGACGATCACCGAGTTCTTCACCATCTGGGCCTTGACCAGGCCGAGGATCTCGGTGCGGAAGTCCTCGAAGCGGTCCGACCACCGCAGGCCGCCGCGCGCGACCGACCCGAAGCGCAGGTGGACGCCCTCGACGCGGGGCGAGTACACGTACATCTCGAACCGGGGCCGCGGGTGCGGCAGGTCCGGGATCTCCTGCGGGTTGAGCTTGAGCACCAGGTACGGGTGGTCCTGGTAGTGGTTGGTGCGCAGGGTGGCGCGGATGGTCGCGGCGTAGGCCCGCAGGATGCGGTCGTGGTCCAGGCTGGCGACCGCCTCCAGCTCGCCCTCGATCTTGCGGACCAGGGCGTCGGAGCGCTCGTCGCGGCCGGCGTCGGGCTGGTCGGGGTCGAAGCGGGCCTCGAACAGCTCCAGCAGCAGGTTGGCGATGGAGACGTTGGCGCCGAGCACGTCCGCGATGAAGTCGGGCGTGAACGTGGACCCGGTCTGGCGCTGGTACTTGGCGTAGGCGCGCAGCACGGTGATCTGGTGCCAGTCCAGCCCCGCGCGCACGACGAGGCGGTTGAACCGGTCGGACTCGCACAGGTCGCGCCAGGAGGCGTCGAAGGCGTCCTCGAACAGCTCCTTGAGGCGTTCGGGGGCCAGGTCGGAGGCGGGGATCGGGCCGAGGCCGAAGTCGTAGATCCACACCCGGCCGACGTCCTTGACCGTGATGTCGTAGGGCCACTCGTCGACGACCTCGACGCCCAGGTGCTCCAGGACGGGCAGGACGCGGCTCAGCGAGATCGGGTCGCCGATCCGGTAGAGGCGGAAGCGCCACGCGTCGACGTCCGGGTCCGGGCGGTACAGGCTGGCGCCGAACTCGCCCGCGCGCCGGTCGGCGTCGGTCCGCGCGAGCAGCTCCTCCAGCTCGCCGACGTCGGCCGCCGCGATCTCCGGGGCGTTGTCGACCCGGTAGGCCTCGTTCATGCCGCTGGCGTAGCGGTCCTTGAGCTCGGTGGCCCTGGTGGGGCCGAACTTCTGGGTGAGCGCCTGGTCGAAGTCGGTGTCCCAGGAGCGGGCGGCCAGGCGGACGCGCTCCTCCAGGGCGACCTGGTCGATGTCGGCCAGGGTGTGTCCGTGCTGGGCGCGCGCCACCAGGTACAGGCGGGCGAGCGGGGCCGCGCCGACCATGACGTTGTGGTCCATCGTCGCGCCCTCGAAGGCCTCGCCGAGGGCGCTCTGGATGTCCAGGCGCATCCGGGTGCTGTACTCGTCGCGCGGCATGTACACGAAGCAGGACATGTACCGGCCGCCGTAGGGGTCGCGGCGCATGAACAGCTTGGTGCCGCGCCGGTCGCGCAGGCGCAGGACCCCGCGGACGATGTTGTACAGCTCGTTGGACGGGATCTGGAGGAGTTCCTCGCGCGGGAAGGTCTCCAGCAGCTCGATGAGGTCCTTGCCGTCGTAGCTGTCGGCCTCGAACCCGGCCAGCGCCAGGACCTCGGCCTGCTTGCGGCGCATGATCGGGATCTGCGTGATGCTCGCGGTGTTGGCCTGCGGCGTGAACAGGCCGAGGAAGCGCCGCTCGCCGACGATGCGGCCCTGGGCGTCGAACTTCTTGACGCCGATGTAGTCGAGGTACTTGGGACGGAAGACCGTCGCGCGGGAGTTGGCCTTGGTCAGGACCAGCACGTAGGGCTCACGGGCCTTGGCGCGGATCTCCGGCGGCAGGGCGGCGAAGCTCGTGGACGCGGGGGCGTCCATGCGCAGGATGCCGAGCCCGGAACCGGGCTGGGGACGGAGGGCGTCGTCGCCGTTCTCGTCGGTGACCAGGTCGTACTCGCGGTACCCCATGAAGGTGAAGTGGCGGCTGGCCATCCAGCGCAGGAAGTCGACGCTCTCGCCGATCTCGCGGGGGTCCACGCCGCCCGCGACGAGGCGGTCGGGGTAGGCGGCGAGCTCGTCGGCGATGCGGATCACCCGGTCGCTCATCTTGGCGGCGTCCTCGTCCACGTAGCGGACGTCGCCCAGGACGCTCTCGATCCGGGTGGTGATCTCCTTGATCCGCTCGGGGTCGGTCTGCCGGTCGATCTCGATGTGCATCCACGACTCGTCGGTGGGCAGCAGGCCCTCGCCGCCGATCTCCGGGTCGATCTCGCGCAGGACGCCCTCGATGTCGCGGCCGACGGTCATCTGGGGGTGGATGATCAGCCGCGCGCCCGCGCCGAGCTCGTTCAGCGCCATGGTGACGGACGAGACGAGGAAGGGCGCGTTGTCGGTGACGATCTCCAGGATGCTGGTCTGCTGCTCCCAGCCGTGCTCCCCGACGGTGGGGGTGTACACGCGGACCTTGGCGCGGCCGGGGACGCGGTCGGCGCCGAACGCGCGGTGGGCACGGGCGATGCCGCAGATCTGGTCGGGGCTGCGCCCGGCGATCTCCTCGGGGTCCGTGTGGCGGAAGTAGAGGGGGAGGAATCGGCGGACGGCGTCGGCTTCCTCACGACTCACCCGGGGTCCTGGGGACCACCGGGTCGCCGCGTCACTGAGCAGCTTCTGGAGGATGACGTCGGATTGCCCGGACATATGGCTCTCTCACTCCTTTGTGAGCAACGTCGCACGAGCTTCGGAGGACACCCGGTCATGTGACCTGTGAACTTCCGTGCTGGGTTGTGAGTTTCCGTGAACCCTCTCGGCCGTGAGGGAGGCACGGGGATGGTGGTTGGGCGTGGGCCTGTGCGCACAGGCTGAAGGTCGGCGAGGTGTCGGAACGCCGTTGTTCCGTCCCCACCCGCAGACCAGGCTACTGGTTTTCGCCGCAGAGAACAGGACCAACACCGTTACGCGGTGGTTACATACTGTTAGGAATGGATTGCGGCTGTCCGTCCCTCCCCCGGTGAACACCCCTGCCGGGCGCACGGGTGCGAGGGGGTGTCAGGGCGCCGTCGCCTCGTGGACGGCGGTCATCACCGCGCGCGGGTCGGTCAGGTCCTCCAGGACCGCTGTCGCCCCCGCCTCGCGCAACCGTCCCTCGGTGGTCGATCCGGTGAGCACCGCGATGGGGACCGCGCCGCCGATCACGGCCGCGCGGATGTCGGGGACGGAGCCGGTGATCAGCACGGTCTCCTTCTCCGTGTAGGTGTGGCCGCCCTCGCCCGCCGCGTGCAGGCGGATCGACTGGATGAGGCTGGACTTGGGGTAGTTGACCGACCCGAAGCCGCCGATCGACAGGTCGAGGTAGGCGTCCAGGCCGAACGCCCGGAGCTTGGCCGTGGCGGTCGCGCGGGTGCTGCCGCTGACCACGGTCTGGACGGTGTCGGGCAGGCCGCCGACCGCCGCGAGCGAGGCCACCGCGCCGGGCATGAGGCGGCCCTTGGCGGGGAGTTCGTCCACGCGCTGGGCGAAGGCGTCCTCCAGGGCGGCCAGGAACCGCTCCAGGGAGTCGGTGTCGGGCTCGACGTCGGTGTCGTTGCGGGCGCAGAACTCGAAGAACATCTCCGAGTCCGTGCGCCCCTCGGCGGAGGTCAGGTAGACGAGGGGGTCGCCGGTGACCCGCTCGAAGGCGTCGGCGTAGGCGGCCCGCGTCACGCGCCCCGCGTCGAGGAGCGTGAGATCGACGTTCCATAGCACCAGGCGGCTGATGGCGGGCTCCTCGGGGGTGTCGGGGACGAGGGACGCACCTATCTTGCCGTATGGGTGGTTCAGGCGCGCGGGGCCTCCGCCGCTACCAGTCGGGCGAGGGAGACCCACTCGGCGGCCCCGAGGGGGAGGAAGCCCAGCTCGGGGTGCTTGGAGTCGCGGATGGCCGCGCCGGTGGGCAGGTCGGCGACCTCGACGCAGTTCTCGTGGCTGGTCGAGTAGGAGGACTTACGGAACGCCGGGGACACCTGGGCGACCTCCACGCAGTTCTCCTGCGCGGAAGAGTGAGAAGACTTGTAGAACTCCAGCAACATGGTCAGGCTCGCTTGTCATGCTCGGCGGCGATGGAAACGATGAGGTCCAAGGACTTCCGTGGGTCTAGCGCCAGGTTGTGGACACCGTCGAAGATCAGCGTATGCCGGTCCACGTACTCGCCATCCTCCACGTACAAGGACTCCACACCTGTGGAGATACTGACGATCCCCGGCTCGGGGCTTGGGAAGTCAAACAGCGCGAAGGCTCCATCCATCGCCGTATGGGCTCCGGCCTCATTCGGAAGGACCAGGACCGTCACCTTGTAATGCGCCGCCATCCCGGCCAGGAATCGCAGCTGCTCAGCCATCACGATGTGGGACCCAACCACACGCCGCAACGCTGCCTCATCTATGACAGCAATGAACGTGGGCCCATTGGGGCTGTCCAGCACAGCACGTCGAGCCATCCGAGATGCCACCTTGCGCTGGATCGTGTCAGCGGGCACAACCTGACTGGCCTCGAACACAGCCGCTGCGTATTCCGGAGTTTGGAGGAGGCCAGGGATCAGAAGGGACTCATACGAGCGGATTCGGACAGCCTCAGCCTCCAGGTCAGGCAGTGAGCCAGGGAAAAGGTCAGCGTATTGGTGCCAATCGCTGCGCCCGCGTGCTTCCTCGGTCAGACTGAGAAGGTGCTCCCGTTCCTCCCCCTCCACCTCGTAGAGGTCCAGCAGGGCCTCCACGTCCGTGCGCTTGGGGAACTTCCACTCGTTGCGCTCAGCCCGTGTCACCTTGGTCGCGGAGGACCAGCCCAGCCGCTTGGCCACCTCAGCGGCGGACATCCCACTGTCACCGCGAAGGCGCTTGAGAGCGGCCGACAGCCGACGCCGCCGCACACCGGGCGAGTGCCCACCAGTCACGGAAAACCCCATTCCACGCAGAGTCTGTGCTCAGCATCGTAGTGGCCTACACCATGATCGAGATTTTTTAGCTCGAACACATGAATCCACTTGTTATTGAGTTCGGACTCAATCATACTGGACTCAGTCGCACACCCCTACCGGGTGGCACCTCCTCTGCGTTAGGAGTTGACTCCATGGCGTCAACGACCGTGTCCAGCGCCGACCTGTACACCGAAGTGGTCCAGGTGATCCGGGGAGGTGAGCCCGACGACGACGGCATCTCCCTCGCGGGCCGCATCTCTCCCCTCACGCCCACCTACAACACCCGCACCTGCGCGTGTTCCTGCATGCCCCTCCCGCACAGCCTGTGGGAGTTCCTGGAGAAGCTGGACCCCTACGCCGACGACAGCGGCGTCTGGCTGCGCATCCTCCGCGAGGACGACGACGGCACGGACCTGCCCGAAGGCGCGACGCTCATCGACTCCAGGCGGGTGAGCTACCGCGTCACCTGAATCCGGCATCCGTGCCGTTGGGCGACGCCACCCTCATCCGGTGGCGCCGCCCAAACGCACGGCCACGGGACACTGCCCGACTCAGGCAACCGGTGAGCCCCCGCCGGGAAGGATCCCGGCGGGGGCTCAGCGGATGAGCGGCCGTCTACACGCGGTGTTCCCAGGTGCCGAAGCGCGTCCGCACTCGGCACTCCTCGCCCGACGTGTCGACCGCCAGCGAGAATTCGTCCAGCTCGGGCCAGCCCTCCCCCGCCAGGAGTGCGTGTGTCTCGCGCAGACGCTCCGCCAGGGGCGTGGGACCTCCGCCGTGAACCGAGCCGTCGGGCCACAGGTACGCCCAGGAGGAGTCCGGGGCTCCCAGGTACACGATCCGCCCACGGTCCCCGTTGAAGGGACGCACTCCCGTGCCGATGCGCACACCGGGGAGCATGAGCAGGAACCTGACCAGACGGTCGTCCGTGACCAGGTCCTCCGGGGTGAACGGCACGACCCGGGTCGTCTCCGACTCGCGGCCCATCCCGGGAAACTCCCCCACCGGAACGCGCTGGGTTCGGTCTCGCATGAAGTACGCCTCGCACACGAACGGCCCCGCGGCGCTCTTCGGCCCGGTCTTGCGGAGGGCGGCGACGGGACTGGCGTGGGAGCCGGAGTAGGGCCCCCAGGGCACGATGAGCGACGCTTCCGGCCTCGCCTGCTCGATCCACGCGGGGGGAACCCTGCTGACGGCACAGGTGGCGATCACGGCGTCGTAGACGACATCGTCGGGCACCTCGATGCCGGGTACCACACGCACACCGCTTCCCGAGAGGCGATCGCGGGCGTGCGCGGCGACGTCGGGGTCGATCTCCAACGAGGTGACGTGCCCGGTCGGGCCGACCAGGGAAGCCAGGATGGCGGCGTTCCACCCGGTCCCGGTTCCGATCTCCAGCACCCGCATACCGGGTTCGACCCCGGCGGCCTCGATCATGTCCGCCATGAGCTGCGGGGCCGACGAGGAAGAGCTCGGCGTGTTGACCAGTCCGCTGCCGCCGTCGTTGGCCTGGGTGACCACCGAATCGTCGTCGTACACGTAGGAGGCCCACCGCTGCGGGTTCGCGGTGCGGATGAGGGGCAGCCCCTGCGGATCCGGCCAGACCAGGTCCGGGATGTAGTGGTGCCGTGGGTGATCGGCGAACGCGGCGCGGATGGCGTCGGTGGTGTCGAGTCGGCCCGTGAGCTCGACGTGCATCCGGCCGATGTCCGTCATTTCTGTACCTTCCCGGTACCGTCGCGCCGCTGGCAGGTGCGGACTTCCTTGTCTTTTCCCCAACCCCCCTTCTGCCCGTCCGAGGTGAGGACGAAGCTTCCGGTTCCGCCGCATGCGGCACAGTCGACCTCGGCCATGGGGGGTGCTCCAACTCAGGTCGTCGGTGGACGCCGTCCTCTCGGGGCGCGACCCGTGTGCTGCGCACGTGGTCGCGGTGAAGCCAGGGGAACCCGAGGCGGACGGCAGATCCTGCTCGCTCACACCAGTTGAACGGCAATGGATGACGTCAGTCAACGGAATGGATCGCATCAGTCGCGTACGGTGAGCCCATGCGGGAAGGAACCGAGCGCCTGCGCGAGGAGTTGGCCCAGACCCTGACGCGGGACGGCGACCTGCGCACGCCCGCCTGGCGGGCGGCGGTGGCGAACGTCCCACGAGAGGTGTTCGTCGGCGACCGCTTCTACACGCCCGCGGACACCGCTGGCCGGTGGGAGCCGATCACGCGCGCATCCGTCGCGCCTCAGCGGTGGTTGACGATGGTGTACGCCAACACCACCCTGGTCACACAGATCAACGGAGACGACCACCCCGCACCCGGTCCTGTCACGGGCGCCCCGACCTCCTCCTCGACCCTGCCCGGCCTGGTCGTGCGGATGCTGGAAGACCTGAGCGTGCGTGATGGCGACCGCGTCCTGGAGATCGGCACCGGAACCGGGTACTCCACCGCGCTGCTGTGCGAACGTCTGACCGACGCGCGTGTGGTCTCGGTCGAAGTCGATCCACAGGTGGGCGGGCGTGCGGCCCGGGCCCTGCACAGCGCCGGTCACGCGCCCACCCTCGTCATCGGGGACGGGCTCGACGGGCACCCGTCTGGCGCGCCCTATGACCGCTTGATCGCCACGTGCTCGGTCCGGACCGTCCCTCGGGCGTGGTTGCAACAGGTCAGGCCGGGGGGAACGATCCTGGCCACCCTCACCGGCGGCCTCTTCGGGTTCGGGCTCGCCCGGCTGACGGTCTCCGAACACGGAACCGCCGAAGGCCGGTTCCTGCCTGGAACGGTGTCGTTCATGCCTGCTCGCGCGCACGCGCCCCAGTCCGTCCGGCACATACCCAGGTGGCTGACGGCGGTGACGGAGCAGGAGGAAGGCCGACCGGCGCGGTTCGGCCCGCAGGTGTTCGACGGATGGGTGGAACGGTTCGTGGCCCAGTGCGTGGCACCGACCGCGCAGAGACTGCGCATGGCTGACTCCGAGGGGCGGACGATCGACTACCTCGTCGACCTCGCCAGCGAGTCGGTGGCGGCTCTGGTCCCCGTCGACGGCGGTTTCACGGTCTATGAAGCCGGGCCGAACCGGTTGTGGGGAGCGGTGGAGAAGGCGGTCGACCAGTGGCAGGGGTTGGGATCACCGGGGCTGACGGAGTTCGGAGTGCACGCCGACACCTCGAAGCTCACTGTGACCGTGGGTAAGGGCGCGTTGACCTGGCACATCGAGGACTGGGTATGACGGAGAACGCGAGTATCCGGGTCCGGGCCGACAGGGATCTGGACGCCTCGGCCGCTGCCCTGGTCAAGGTGCACGCCAGCGACGGATATCCGGGCGTTGGCGGCCTTCCCCGGTGTCCGGATACCGCTCAGGCCTCCCCGACGAGGTAGCGCAGCTCCTGGACGGCGAACCACATGAGCTCGTGCTCCTCGGCGGCGTCGGAGGCCGGGTCGGCCGCCGCCTCGGCGACGTCGTCCGCCGCCCCGGCGTCGTCCACGTGCGCGGAGGCCAGCTTCTTGTAGGGGACCGGCCCGGTGACCCGCACGCGGAGCACGCCCGGGCCCGCCGCGCCCACCCGCTCGACCACGTGGTCGGGCATGGTCGCGGCCAGCACCACCCGGCGGCGGGGGGCGGCGGGGTCGGCGGCCAGCAGGGTCAGCGACTCGTCGGCGGCGGCGTACATGGCGTCGTACTCGGCCTCCTCCGCGTCGACCCCGGAGTCGGGGTCGGCCGCGAAGGCGGTCAGCGGCGCTCCGTCCACCCGCCCCTCCTCAAGGACCTTCGCGAGGGCGGGGACGGTGCTGGGCAGGAAGACGTACATCGGCTCTCCGGAATGGTGTGCGGTCCCCATGAGTCTGCCAAGGAACGGCCGGTGGACGCGCCACCGCCCCGCCGCACGCCACCCGGTCAGGCCGCTCTGGAGTCCTCGGCGTCGACGTCGACGGACAGGAGGCGGGCCAGTTCGCGACGGGTGGTCGCCGCGTCGGTGTGCAGGAGACCGGTCATGCCGAGTTCCTCGGCGGTGCGGACGTTGTGCTCCAGGTCGTCGATGAACACGCAGTCCCGCGGGCGCAGGCCGAGGAGTTCGCAGGTGTGCAGGTAGATCCGGGGTTCGGGCTTGCGCATCCCGACCTCGCCGGAGATGACGACCTCGTCGAAGGCGGTCTCGAAGTGCTCACGGGGGTACCCGTTGCCCCAGGAGTTGGACAGCAGGGCGGTGCCGACGCCGGACCGCCGCAGGGCGCGCAGCGTCTCGTACATCTCGTGCACGGGGTCGAAGCGGGCGAACATGCGGTGGATCAGGCCCTCGGCGGCCACCGTGCCGCCGTCGCTGAGCCTGAGCAGGGCGGCCAGGTCGCGCTCGAACGTCGCGGTGTCGATCTCACCGCGCTCCAGCGCGTGGACCGGGTTGTTCCCGTCCAGGCTGCCGTCGAAGTAGGGCCGCATGACCCGCTGGTAGTGGGCGCCGTCGATGCGCTCGTCGTCGAGCCAGGCGCTGATGGCGTCGAGCAGCGGCGTGGTGAGCACTCCGCCCCAGTCCGAGATGACACCTCGGCGTGCGCTGTCCATCATCCGATCCCCTCCATCCGTGTCGCGGACGTGGTCCGACCGGTGCTCGGAGGGAGCCCGAGTGCCGGGCGGGGAACGGTTCTTCCCGTTTCGCACACGTTTCAACCACCCAGGGGGCTGGGTGGTCAGTAGCCGAGTCCCGTTCCCGCCTCCACTCCGGCACCGGGGATGTCCACGGGAAGGGTCCCGGAGGGCTCCACCTCGCCCGCGATCACGCGCGCGGCAGCGGTCCGGGACACGTCCACCGACGAGTAGACCGCCAGGTACGTGCCGACCTCGGGGAACGCCTCCAGGTCGTACGGACCGCCCTGGGCGACCACGATGACCGGCGTCCCCTGCGCGAGCGCGAACTCGACCGGGGTGCGCTGCACCGCCGACCCCCGGGCGCCGTCGGTGCCGACGACCACGACGTCGGCGCCGGTCTCGACCACGCTGAACCCCGCGTCGAGCAGGCCGGAGGCGATGCGGTCGGCCCCCTCGCCGCGCACGCTCACGGTGGTGCCCTCGGCCAGGGGGAGGAGCCCGTCCTCGTCCCGGACGAGGGTCGCCGACGCGTCGGCGACGCGCTGGGCGGCCTCGGCGTGCGCGGGATCGGTCACGGCCGCCTCTGCGGCCTCGGGGTCGGCGGGTGCGGGCGGGTCCTCGGTGAGGATGCCGCGCTTCTCCTTGAGGGCGAGCACGCGCAGGACGGACGCGTCGACGCGCTCCTCGGTGAGACGGCCCTCCTCGACCGCCGCGCGCAGGGCGGCGACCGCGGCGGCCGGGTCGGGCGGCATGAGCAGCTGGTCGACCCCGGCCTCGACGGCGCGGACGGCGATCTCCCCGTCGGAGTGGGTCTGGCGCACGCCCTCCATGTTGAGGGCGTCGGTGGTGACGACGCCGTCGAAGCCCAGCTCGTCGCGGAGGACACCGTCGATGAGGGCCGGGGAGAGCGTGGCGGGCTGGGGGTCCTCGGAGGCGTCGAGCCCCGGCATGAGGACGTGGGCGGTCATGACGGCGTCCACCCCGGCGTCGACGGCGGCGCGGAACGGCGGCAGGTGCTCGGCCTCCCACCGGTCGCGGGGCAGGTCGATGACGGGCAGCCCGGTGTGGCTGTCCACGTCGGTGTCGCCGTGTCCGGGGAAGTGCTTGACGACCGGGACCACCCCGGCCTCGGCGTAGGCCTCGGCCTCCGCGACGGCCATCTCGGCGACCAGGTCGGGGTCGGCGCCGAAGGAGCGGACGCCGATGACCGGGTTGTCGGGGTTGGTGTTGACGTCGGCGACGGGCGCGTAGTCGAGGTTGATCCCGAGCGCGGTGAGCTCGGCGGCGGTGGTCGACGCGAGCAGCTCGGCCATCGCGGGATCGCCGGTGGCGCCGACGGCCATCGCGTCGGGGAAGCGCGTGCCCACGGGCAGGCGGGCGACTTTGCCCTGCTCCTGGTCGACGCCGACGAACAGCGGCGTGCCCGGTCCCTGGGCGGCGGCCAGTTCCTGGAGCCCGGCGGACATCGCGGCGATCTGGGGCGCGTCGGCCAGGTTGCGGTCGAAGTAGATGACGCCGCCGGGGCGGTACGCCTCGATCTGGGCGGCGTTCTCGGCGGCGGTGGTGCCCTGGGCGGTCAGGACGAGGAGCTGGCCGATCTTGTCGTCGAGCGTCATCTCCTCCAGCACGCGCGGCGCGAGGACCGGCTCGAAGGGCTCGGGGCTCGGGCTGGGGCTGGGCCGCGGTTCATCGGCCTGGGGCGACGAACCCACCTCCTCCGTGGTGCAGGCGGACGCGATCAGGGCCAGGCACACGCAGACCGGGGCCAGCAGGTGCGACAGTCTCATGGCGGGCCGTTCTCCGGAGATCATCTGGGCTCGCCGGAGACTACCCCGTCAGCGGAGGTGCTGGGCCCCGGCCGCGCCGGGAGGAGCCGGGATGGGTACCGGCTCCGTCCGGGCGGCGCGGGGATCAGCCCCAGGTGAAGAGGGGGTCGCCGTGGCCCACCGCGCCGTCGGCGGGCCCGGTGAGCGCGTCGGGGGCGGCGTCCAGGGCGACGACGGGCACGGCCGGGGACCTGCCCAGGGCGGCCACCCGTCCGGGGGACCAGCGCACCACGGGGGTGCCCGCGCTGACCTCGGCGCCCTGGTCGACGAGGAGGGCGAACCCCTCCCCCGCGAGCTCCACGGTGTCGATGCCCAGGTGGACGAGGACGCCCCGGACGCCGTCGGGGGACATCACCACGTACGCGTGGGGGTGCAGCTTCACCACGGTTCCGTCGATGGGCGAGCGCGCCTCCTGGGGGTCGTCCGCGCCCTCCGTCCCCGTCTCGGGGTGGACGGCGACGCCGGGGCCGACCATGCTCTGGGAGAAGACCGGGTCGGGGACCGAGTCCAGGGGGCGGGCCGTGCCCGGCACGGGGGCCAGGACGCGCAGTGCGTGATTCGACATGCGGGGGGCAACCTTCCTCGGGTGGGTGGTCAGTCGAGCAGGTCCTGGATGTCGTCGGCGAGTGACTCGGCCTCCGGTCCCACGACCACCTGGACGACCGTGCCCGCGGCGAGGACGCCGATGGCGCCCGCGGCCTTCAGCGCGGCCTCGTCCACCAGGCTGGCGTCGTTGACCTCGGTGCGCAGCCGGGTGATGCAGCCCTCGATGTCCTCGATGTTGTCCGCGCCGCCGAGCCCGGCCACGATCGCGGCCGCCTTGTCCGCCATGAATCCTCCGTAACGTGTGCGCTCACAGGAGTGGGTTCCTGAGGGTTGACGCGAGCCTACGGCCCCGGACCCCGCCGCACCAGGCTTGGGCGGGATCCGGTCTGGACCGGAGCCGGGATCAGGAGGTCTGGGTGACCTTGTTGAGGCCGCGCGGGACGTCCGGGTTGTAGCCGAGGCGGCGGGCGAGGTGCTCGGTGAGCAGCTGGGCCGGGACGATGAGGTTCATCGGCGAGACCCACTCGGGCACGTCCGGAACGGGGACGGACAGGTCGCTGGCGGCGGCGAGGGCGTCACCGCCGCCGAAGCCGAAGACCGGGGCGCCGGCGGAGCGGACGCGTTCGGCGAGGGCGACCGTGCCCTGGAGGGTGGGGCCGGTGGGGGCGGCGACGAGCAGCGCGGGGGTGCGCGGGTCGACGACGGCGATGGGGCCGTGCAGCAGGTCGGCGTAGGACAGCCCCATGGCGTGGAGGTAGCAGGCCTCCTTGAGCTTGAGCGCGGCCTCCAGCGCGGTGGAGAAGGCCATGCCGCGGCCGGAGATGACCGCGCCCTGGACGGCGACCATGCGCTCGACGATCTCCTCGACGGCGTCGGTGGGCGCGGCGAGGGTCTGCTCGATGCCGTCCGCCACGCGCTCCAGGTCGCCCGCGTCGAGGTTCGCGCCCAGGCCCAGGGCGAGGACGGCGAGGGCGGCGAGCTGGGTGTTGTAGGTCTTGGTGGCGGGCACCGCGACCTCGTTCCCGGCCTGGGTGACCAGGGCGACGTCGGCCTCGGCGGCCAGCGGGGAGTCGGCGCCGTTGGTGACGCCGACGGTGCGGGCGCCGCAGTCGGCGGCCCAGCGCATGGTCTCGACGATCTCCTCGGTCTTGCCCGACTGGGAGATGGCGACGGCCAGGACGCCGGACAGGTCGACCTTGGCGCCGTAGGTGGTGGCGATGGAGGGCGAGCCCAGGGTGGCCAGGCGGCCGGTGTGGGCCTGGAGCAGATAACCGCCGTAGACCGCGGCGTTGTCGGAGGAACCGCGCGCGATGAACAGCACCTGCTTGGTGGTGCGGCCCAGAGCCTCGATCTCCGGGCGCAGCGGGAGCAGCTCCGCGAAGGTGCGGCGCAGGGCCTCGGGCTGTTCGGCGATCTCGGAGCGCATGACGCTCGTGGTGGTGGGCATGGACACCTTCCCTGGGGTTCGGGCCGCCCCGTGTGGAATGTGTTGACACGCGGACGGAGCTGTGGTCTAGTCCGGACTATACCAGTCTCATCCCTATCCTCCCGGAGTCGGGGCGGTCCCGCCGCCCCGGCCCACCGGGGCCCGTGGCGTTAGAGTCGTACGCCGACCACCCGCCGAACGAGAAGGCCGTCCGCCCATGCCGATCGACCCCAGCAACCCGCTCCCGAAGTACAGTCAGCTCCGCGACCTGCTCCTGGACTGGATCACGGAGGCCGGGCTGGGCGTGGACGACATGATCCCCTCCGAGCGCGAACTGAGCGCCACCTACCAGCTGTCCCGCATGACCGTGCGGCAGACCATCGACCTGCTGGTGTCCGAGGGGCGCCTGTACCGCGTCCCGGGCAAGGGCACCTTCATCGCCCGCCCCAAGATCGAGATGTCCCTCGTCCTGGCCTCCTTCAGCGAGGACATGCGCGCCCGCGGCTACGAGCCCGGCGCCCGGGAGCTGATCCGCCAGGTCATCCCGGCCAGCGGGCACACCGCGCGCATGCTCGACATCGCGCCCGGCACCCTGGTCCACCACATCGAGCGGATGCG
Organism: Nocardiopsis sp. NPDC049922; assembly: GCF_040660275.1. NCBI lineage: Bacteria > Bacillati > Actinomycetota > Actinomycetes > Streptosporangiales > Nocardiopsidaceae > Nocardiopsis > Nocardiopsis sp. NPDC049922. The sequence continues at coordinate 18,514 of NZ_JBFAME010000001.1, forward strand.
CACCGCCGACGACGAGCCCATGGCGGTGGAGCGCTCCAACATCCCGGCGACGATGGTGCCGGGGCTGGAGGACTTCGACCTGGCCGAGCGCTCCCTGTACGAGGTGCTGGAGAACGAGTACGACATCCTCCTGGACTCCGGTGAGCAGACGATCGAGGCGGGCATCTGCGACTCCGCGGACTCCCGCCTGCTCGGCCTGCCCGCCGGCAGCCCGGTGCTGGTGATGCAGCGCCGGAGCTTCGCGAAGGGACAGTGCGTCGAGTTGGCGCTGTCCACCTACCGCGCCGACCGCTACCAGCTGCACTCCAGGCTGGACCCCCGGCGGCACGGAGACTGATTCCGTTGCGCCCACGCGGCGCACATCCGTGGAAGGCCCCCCATGAGTCCGGACAAATCCCCCACCACGTCAGCGAAGAACACGGCGACCGACAAGCGGTCCTCCACGACCCTGGCGGTGCTGCAGCGCCTCGGCCGCAGCATGATGATGCCGATCGCGGTCCTGCCCGCGGCCGCCCTGCTCCTGCGCCTGGGCCAGCCCGACCTCCTGGGCGCCGACGGTGTCGCGAGCTGGCCCGGGATGGGCTGGATGGCGACGGTCTCCGGCGTGGTCGGCGCCGCCGGCGACTCGCTGTTCCAGGCGATGCCGCTGCTCTTCGCGGTCGGCGTGGCCATCGGCTTCGCCAAGCGCGCGGACGGGTCGACCGCGCTGGCGGCCCTGGTCGGCTACCTGGTCTTCGACCGGGTGTCCAAGCTGCTCTTCTTCGAGCAGGGCGGCGAGATCGGCGAGCGCGTCAGCTTCGGCGCCGCGGGCGAGGCCGTGGTCAACTGGGGTGTGAAGAACCCGAGCGACGTGCTCGGCGGCATCGTCATCGGCATCGTCACGGCGCTGCTGTGGCAGCGCTACCACCGGATCAAGCTGCCCACCTGGCTGGGCTTCTTCGGCGGGCGCCGCTTCGTGCCCATCCTCATGGCGGGCGTCGCCACCCTGATCGCCGTGGTCTTCGGTCTGGTCTGGCCGACGGTCGGCGGGTGGATCAACGACTTCGGCACGTGGATCATCGGGATGGGCTCGGTCGGCGCGGGCGTCTACGGCGTGGTCAACCGCCTGCTGCTGCCGCTCGGCCTGCACCACATCGTCAACTCGGTCGTGTGGTTCGTGTTCGGCGAGTACACCGACCCGGAGTCGGGCGACGTGTTCCTGGGCGAGATCAACCGCTACCTGGCCGGCGACCCGACGGCCGGCGGCTTCCTGTCCGGCTTCTTCCCCGTGCTGATGTTCGGTCTGCCGGGCGCGGCGCTGGCGATCTGGCGCTGCGCGCACCCGACCCAGCGCAAGGAGATCGGCAGCCTCATGGTGGCGGCGGCGCTCACGGCGTTCGTCACGGGTATCACCGAGCCGATCGAGTACGCGTTCATCTTCGTCGCCCCGGTGCTGTTCGCCGTGCACATCGTGCTGACGGGCATCTCGATGGCGGTCCTCAGCGCCCTGGACGCGCACCTGGGCTTCGGCTTCTCGGCGGGAGCGATCGACCTGCTCATCAACGCGACGAAGTCGAACACGACCGGGCTGCTGTGGATCCTCGCGTTGGGGGTCGGCTACTTCTTCCTCTACTACTTCGTGTTCACCTTCCTCATCCGGAAGATGAACCTGCCCACGCCGGGCCGTGAGCCCGCGGAGGACGACGCGACCGGCAAGGCCGACGCCGGTGCCTCGGCACCCGGTGCGGCCGGGGGCGGCGGCGAGGAGAAGGGCGACCGCACCGGCTGAGCCGCCCACGGTGGGGTCCGGCGGTGAGGAATTCGGCGAAGTCGGGTCTCCTCACCGCCGTCCGCTCCGAATGCGGGAGGTAACGAACCTTCTGGAAAGGCGGAGCGATGAACACGCGGACTCCGAAGGCGGCGTGGTGGCGCCGTCCCCTGGTGGTGTGGCCGGTCGCCGGTCTCGTCCTGGTCCTGGTCGCGACCGGCCTGTGGGCCTTCCAGCCCTGGCGGTTGTTCACCACGCGCACGGTCGAGGAGCCGCCGCCGGTCGCGGTCGCGGCGCCGAGCGACTCCGACGGCGAGGGCCGGGCCGACGACGGGGGCGACGGCGCGGAGGACGGCGCGTCAGCCGGTGCGGAGGAAGAGGAGACGGCGCCGGTGGTGCTGGCGGAGGGCGAGTTCGTGACCCAGGAGCACGACACCTCCGGCACGGTCACCGTCCTGGAGCTGTCCGACGGGTCGCGCCACGTCCGCGTGGAGGACCTGGCCACGAGCGACGGCCCCGACCTCCACGTCTGGATCACGGACCAGGAGGCGGGCGGCGACTGGTTCAAGTACCGCGACGGCCGGTACGTCGCCCTGGGCGAGCTGAGGGGCACCCACGGGTCGGCCAACTACGAGATCCCGGCGGACGCCGACATCTCCGGTATGACCAGCGTGGTCATCTGGTGCGACCGCTTCTCGGTCGCCTTCGGATCGGCCCCGGTCGAGTTGTAGGCGCTGAACCGTTTCGTGGTCTATGACCGGTAGATGCCGCTATGCGCCCTGGATCCGCTAGAAATACACCATGGTGCTCAGCAATCTCATCTATAAGCACGAACTACGCGTGGCCAGAAAGGCGGGTGTCACCCTAGGACGCGCGTGGAGGGACCAGGATCTGGCGTCGAAGCTCCCCGCCGTCCGCTCGGGTGACACGGACGCGGCGGTCATGCTGCTCAAGACCCTGGACCCGAACCTGCGCGCCCTGCGCGTCGATGTCCTGGGAACGGAATGCGTTCCCTTCCTGGACACGATCGAGGATGGCCTGAAGCGGAGCGATGACCCCGATCTCGCCCTCCTGGCCGGAACGACGCGGATCTTCGCGGCGTGGAAGGTCCGGACCGGCGCGTGGGCCAAGGACGTGAGCAGGGAGCGCTTCGACGAGTTCCACGCCATGCTCCCCCCGGCCTACGAGCACCTGGTCCACGCGACCAACGCGGCCCCGGAGCGACCGGACGCGTTGAACCGTCTACAGTGGTTCGGCCTGGGAGCGGGGATGCACCGCGAGGACCTCGACTTCCTGTGGGAGCGGATCATCGATCGCGATCCCTGGCACCACGCGAGCCACCAATCCCGCCTCCAGGTCCTGTGCCAGAAGTGGAAGGGCTCCCACGAGGAGATGTTCGCCTTCGCCCGGCAGGCCGCCGCCCACGCCCGTGCGGGCGACCCGCTGCTGGAGCTGGTGCCGCGGGCGCACGTGGAACGGTTCATGATGCTGCAGCGGGAACGGGAGGACGACGTGGTGACCGTCGGCGACCTCGTCTCCCTGCGGAAGGAGTACCTCACCGACCCTGGGGTGCGGTCGGAGATCATCGGCGCCGCGGACCTGTGGCTGTCCGGGGACAACGACCACCCCGGCAGGGAGGAGATCGCGCACGAGTTCGGCGCCGCGCTCTACTTCGCGGGCGAGACGGAGCTCGCGGCCCGTGTTCTGCGACTGGCCGGGAGGACCATCCCGGAGTCCTCGGCGTGGATCCAGTGGGAGTTGAGCGCGGAGTACGAGTACGTCCGTGCCCGACGCAAGTTGGGGATCCCCCTGGCGAATCAGGTTCCCCTCCGTACCTGAGGCACCGCGGTCGCACCCCGAGGGCCTCCGGTCTCCCCGCGGACACCCCCGTCCGCGACGGGGCGGCCGAAGGCCCTTCGCCCGCGCGAGCACGGAGCCTTCCCGCCGAACACGGGTCAGAAGGAACGAACGCCCCCGAACGTCGGAACGCGTGTGGGCGCGACCAGGTCAGGTCGCGCCCACACGCGTTCAGCGGCTACCGGCCGTGGCTACGTGGCGGCCGGGGCGCCGTGGCACTTCTTGAACTTCTTGCCCGAGCCGCAGGGGCAGGGCGAGTTGCGGGCCGTACCGGCGTACTCGTCGGCGGCCTCGCTGTGCTGCTCGACCCCGCCGCCCTCGCTCGGAGCGGAGTACTGGAGCCGGTCCGGGCGGTCCTCGCCGAAGCCGGGGACGACCACGTCCTCGACGGGCTCGGCCTCCTCGCTGGGGGCCTCGGCCGCGGCGGCCTCCTCGTCCTCGTCGACGACGGTCGCGACGGCCGTGGCGCCCGCGGCCCCGCCGACGCTCGCAGCGGTCTTGGCCGCGGCGGAGGCGGTCAGGGTCGGCTCCTCCTTCTTGCGGACCTGGACCTCCACGTTGAACATGTAGCCGACGGACTCCTCCTTGATGGCCTCCAGCATCTGCTGGAACATGTCGAAGCCCTCGCGCTGGAACTCGATCAGCGGGTTCCGCTGGGCCATCGCGCGCAGGCCGATGCCCTCCTGGAGGTAGTCCATCTCGTAGAGGTGCTCACGCCACTTGCGGTCCATCACCTGGAGGATGACCCGGCGCTCGACCTCGCGCATGGTCTCCTCGCCCAGCTCGGTCTCGCGGGCCGCGTAGGCCTCCTTGGCGTCCTCCACGACCCGGTCGGCGATGAGCTCCGCGGTCAGGGAGGCCACGTCGCCGTTCTCGTCGATGAACTCGTCGACGGAGAAGCTGACCGGGTAGATCTGCCGGAACGCGCGCCAGAGCCGGTCGAGGTCCCAGTCGTTCGGGTCGCCCTCGGAGGTCTCGGCGGTGACGTAGCCGCGCAGCACGTCCTCGAGCATCTCGACGACCTGCTCGCGCAGGTCCTGGCCCTCCAGCACCTTGCGGCGCTCGGCGTAGATGACCTTGCGCTGGCGGTTGAGGACCTCGTCGTACTTGAGGACGTTCTTGCGGATCTCGAAGTTCTGCGTCTCCACCTGGCCCTGGGCGGACGCGATCGCCTTGCTGACCATGCCCGACTCGATCGGCTGGTCGTCGGGGATGTTCAGCTGGTTCATGAAGGCCTCCAGGCGGCTGCTGTTGAACAGCCGCAGGAGGTCGTCCTGAAGGGAGAGGTAGAAGCGGGAGATGCCCGGGTCACCCTGACGGCCGGAACGACCGCGCAGCTGGTTGTCGATGCGACGGGACTCGTGCCGCTCGGTGCCGAGGACGTACAGGCCGCCCGCCTCGACGACCTTCTCGTGCTCCTCCTCGTACTCCTTCGTGGCCTTCTCCAGCGCCTCCGGCCAGGCCTCCTCGTACTCCTCCGGGGTCTCCAGCGGGCTCAGGCCGCGGTTCTGGAGCTCCTCGTCGGCGAGGAAGTCGGGGTTGCCGCCGAGCATGATGTCGGTACCGCGACCGGCCATGTTGGTGGCGACCGTGACGGCGCCGAGCTTGCCCGCGCGGGCGATGATCGCGGCCTCACGGGCGTGGTTCTTGGCGTTGAGGACCTCGTGCGGGACGCCCTCGCGCTTGAGCATGCGGGAGAGCAGCTCGGACTTCTCGACGCTGGTGGTGCCGACGAGGACCGGCTGCCCGGCCTCGTGGCGCTCGGCGATGTCCTCGGCGACCGCCTGGAACTTGGCGTCCTCGTGCTTGTAGACGACGTCCTTGACGTCGTCGCGGATCATCGGCTTGTTGGTGGGGATCGGCACCACGCCGACGTCGTAGGTCTGGCTGAACTCCGCCGCCTCGGTCTGGGCGGTACCGGTCATGCCGGACAGCTTCTCGTAGAGGCGGAAGTAGTTCTGGAGGGTGACCTTGGCCAGGGTCTGGTTCTCGTCCTTGATCTTGACGCGTTCCTTGGCCTCGATGGCCTGGTGCATGCCCTCGTTGTAGCGGCGACCCGCCAGGACGCGACCGGTGAACTCGTCGACGATGAGGACCTCACCGTCGCTGACGATGTACTCCTTGTCCTTGCGGTACAGCTCCTTGGCCTTGAGCGAGTTGTTGAGGAAGCTGATCAGCGGGGTGTTGACGGCCTCGTAGAGGTTGTCGATGCCCAGCCAGTCCTCGACCTTGGCCACACCGGACTCGGTGATGCCGACGGTGCGCTTCTTCTCGTCGACCTCGTAGTCGTCGTCGCGCTTGAGGCGGGGGGCGATCTTGGCGAACTCGGCGTACCAACGGGAGTTCTGCTCGGAGGGGCCGCTGATGATCAGCGGTGTGCGCGCCTCGTCGATGAGGATGGAGTCGACCTCGTCGACGATGGCGAAGAAGTGCTCGCGCTGGACGGTGTCCTCCAGGGACAGCGCCATGTTGTCGCGCAGGTAGTCGAAGCCGAACTCGTTGTTCGTGCCGTAGGTGATGTCGGCCTGGTAGGCCGCGCGGCGGGCGGACGGGGTCATCTGCGGGCTGACCACGCCGACGTCCATGCCGAGGAAGTGGTAGATGCGGCCCATGTTCTGGGCGTCGCGGCGGGCGAGGTAGTCGTTGGTCGTGATGACGTGGACGCCTCTGCCCGCGAGGGCGTTGAGGTAGACCGCCAGGGTACTGGTCAGGGTCTTGCCCTCACCGGTCTTCATCTCGGCGATGTTGCCGAAGTGGAGCGCGGCGCCGCCCATGATCTGGACGTCGTAGGGCCGCTGGCCGAGGGTGCGCTTGGCCGCCTCGCGAACGGTGGCGAAGGCCTCCGGGAGGAGGTCGTCGAGCGACTCGCCGTCCTCGTACCTCTCCCTGTACTCCTTGGTGAGGTCCCGCAGCTCCTCGTCCGTCAGGTCGACGTAGTCCTCCTCGAGGGAGTTGACCTGGTCCTTGAGCTTGGTGAGCCGGCGCAGGATCTTTCCCTCACCCGCGCGCAGGAGCTTACTGAGTATCCCTGGCACTTCCTATGCGCTCCTCGCAGATCGCGGTTGGCTCCACGGACGTGGAGAGTCAGACCTGGGCCCGCGGACCGCCCGCTCCAGCGACCGCGGTGGACGCCGGGGGTTCCTGGGCCCTCGGGGCTCCATCCTAGAGGACCACGGCCGCGAGCCCGGCAACGTCGAAGCGGCTACACTCCGAACGCGGCCGGATACCGGTCGGAACCACCCCGGTCCGCCCCTTTTCCTACCCTCCTACGAACGTATGGAACGGGTTCGGATGTTCCCCGCCTTTTCGTGGTGTTTGTGCGGCCCGTGGCACCCCAGTGGGTAATGGATTCATATGAGGTCGCGCCGATGACCCGTGTTCTCCGTGGTGCCGTGGGCGCGACGCGTGCCGGAGGGGGATGGCGATGCGAGCGAGCCGAAGGAAGCGGGAGACGGAGACGGCCGAAGGGGCCCCGGCCCCGCGCACCCCGTTCGAGTTCATCGAGGGTGCGCTCTTCCAGCCCGGGGCGAAGGCCCCCAAGCCCGTGGTGGACAACGACCCCGGGTCGTGGTGGGAACGGCGCCGGCCGAGGGACGATGAGGGATTCGGGCACATCCGGGGGTTCCAGCGGCAGGGGGGCAACCTCGCGCCGACCGCCCACCACCGTGGGAGCCCGGCGTCCTGGGTCGCGGTCGGCCTGGCCTTCGTCGGGTTCGCGATGTGCGGACTGGCCGTGGTGCTCGGGTGGACGGCGTGGCTGCTGATCGTGGGCGGTCTCCTGATGGTGGCCGCGCTCGTGGTGGCCGTCGTGTGGGACATCCTGGCGGACGTGGTGCTCGACCCGCCCAGGTACGAGTCCGAGGAACCGCACGCCACCCCGCTGCACCAGATCAAGCAGGAGCAGGCCCGCCGACTCGGCTGACTACTCTCCCCGGGGCCGTGCGTGCCAGTGGTCGCGCACGGCCCGCCCCTGTGCCCAGGACCGACGAGACGTCGGGACACGGCGGGACACAGCGGGCGCGACGGCGTGGCGCCCACCACGCGATGTCACCTCTCCGGCCTGGTCCGCCCAGGGGCCGGAGGGCGACCCCCGTGCCCCCGTCGGGGCCGTCCGCGACGGCGTACCGGCCGACGCACGGGCACCGGTCATGACGCGAGCGGACCCGCCCCGGGCTCGGGGCGGGTCCGTGTGCGGGACGCGGGGGGCCGACCCCGTGGACGGGGCCGGGGAAGGCGGGGCCGCCCTCGTACGGGCGGGACGCGGGCGGGCCGCCTTCGCCTCCGGGACACCGACCGACGGCCGGCTCCCGATCCTCGGCGACCTCAGTCCACGAGCCGGAGGACTCCGTAGTTGAAGCCCCTACGGCGGTAGACGACGCTCGGAGCGTCCTTCACCTCGTCGTGGAAGAGGTAGAAGTCGTGTCCGACGAGTTCCATTTCCATCAACGCCTGGTCGATGCTCATCGGCTTGGCCCGGTGGAACTTCTCCCGAACGATGACGGGAGTGTCCCCCTGGGTGTCGAGTTCGACGATGTCCTCGGAGAACCGCTCGCTGACCGCCGTTTCCCCGAGCTCCTCCTCCCCGCGGCGCTGGACGGGGGGCGCCTGTTCCGCGGTGGTGGTCTCGGTGACGAGGTTCCCGGCGAGGTTCGCGGTCGCGGCCGCGACGGACACCGGGGCGTGGTTCCCGCGGTGGACCTTGCGTCGGTCCGCCGCCTTGCGGAGTCGGGCCTCGATCTTGTCGATGGCGAGGTCGAGAGCCCCGTGCCGGTCCGCGGCCGCCGCCTCGCTGCGGATGACCGGACCGTTGGAGTGGATGGTCAGTTCAACCCGCTCGCGAACGTCGGCGAGCTTGGGGTTGCGCTCCGCGGACACCTCCACGTCGACGCTCATGCCCTTGCGCTCCCACTTGGAGAGCCGTTCGAGCTTGTCCTCGACGTGCTGTCGGAACCTCTCGCTCACATTGGTGCGTCGACCCTTGACGATGATGTCCATAGGACCCCCTTCATCGCGTGGCCGCCGTGAAGGCGACGGCCAGGCTGGTTCTTCTCCCTTCCGCCGTGGGGAGCGGAAGAGTGTCGCGCTAGCCCCCTTCCGCTGGTGACCCCGTCTGGTCGGGGCCACGGCTCGGTTGGATGTGCGTATACCCACCAGAAGCACGGTCCTCACGCGCATCAACACGTGAATCGAGACCTTGGAACAGGGTGGACGGACACACGTCGGATTCGTGACGGAATGCTCGCCGCCGGGGGGACCGACGGTCCGAAGAGGAGTGGGGCGAGCGCGTGGCACACGTCCCCCGGTGGTGAGGAACCGGGTATGACTGGGGGGACGTGCTCCCGCGGGGTTCACCCTCGACGGTGAACCCCCGCGCGAGGGCATGCCACCCGTCCGGCCGACCTGGTCTTCGTCCCCACATCCGCCTGCTGAGAGTGTCGCCGCTCTTGTCCGCGACTACTGCTCTTCTCCCTGTCATGAGGGACATCGGGACCCTCCGCGGGGCAGGGCTTACCTCTAAGGCGCACCGTGATCGGTCGACGAAAAGTCGCCTTACGTGGGCCGTTTCGCCTGCGCCTGGCATCGGCTTGCCGGAACCGCTCCCCGGCTTTCCCAGGAGCTCGGTCGTTCCGGCGCAACCACGGACCCGGACGGGTGCCATACCTGGACCGTAACCTGTCCCGGCGCGTCTGTCAGGTAGCCAGGGTCTCCCCCTCTCCTCGCCGAACACCACAAACCCCTGTACAGAGGGGCTTTTCACCCGTTCACGAGAGCTTCGTAAAACCTTCGCCGCCGGTACTCGCCCTCACGGCCCGGCACCGGTCCGCCCGGGGTCCGCCCGGGGCGGACCCGTGGCGACGGGTCCGCCGCCGCGCCCCGACGGACCGCTCTCCGACCGGCCCCACCCGACCGCGCCCGCGTCCTGTCCGCCCTGTCTCGGCGCGCCCGCGTCCCGCGAGCCCCACCCCGGCGCACCCGCGTCCCACCGGCCGCGGTCGGGCGAACCGCTGTCCCACCAACCGCGCTCGGCCAGCACCACGGCGCCCGCCACCGGAACACCCGCGCTGCGCAGCGCGCGCGTGGCCTCGGCGACCGTCGCCCCGGTGGTCAGCACGTCGTCCACCACCACCGCCCGAAGGCCCGGCCCCACGCCGCCGCCCACCGCACCGGGATCCGCCGCGAAGGCACCCCTCCGGTTGGTCAGGCGCTCGGCGCGACCCAACCCGACCTGGGGTCTGGCCCGTCGCCGGTACCGCAACAGCGGAACCACCCACCCCGCACCGCCCGAACGCTCCAGGCACACCCCCGCCAGCCGGTCGACCGGACCGGAGCGGCGCCACGGCGGACCCCGTCCTGGCACCGGCACGAGCAGGGTGTCCGGTCCGGACCACCCGGTCGCCGCGTACACGGCGGCGAGGCGGGCGCCGAGCGGAGCGGCCAGTGCGTCGACCCCGCCCTCCTTGAAGGCGAGCAGGACGCGACGGTCGAGCCCGGCGTAGGGGCCCGCCGCCCAGACGGGTGGGCACCCCGGCCGCGGGGCGCACTGCCGGGGCCGCCGTTCCAGGAGCGTCCGGCAGTCACCGCACAGCGGCCCGGGAGTCCCCGAGCAGGCCGCACAGGGTTGGGGCAGCAGTAGGTCCAGCAGCACCGCGAACAGGCGCTCCAGCACGCGCCCGATCCGGCGGATCAGATCGTTCATGCCCTCAGGATCCGCTGGTGGAGGGACGGCTGCCAGAGGGAATGCGGATCTGTGGACAACCGAGCCGCCGCACCGCGCCCGCCTCGGGCACCCGCGCTCCCGCGTCCGCCCGAGGAAGGACGTTCCGATCCGTGGACGACCAGACCGCCGCACCGCGCCCGCCTCGGGCACGCGCGCTCCCGCGTCCGCCCGAGGAAGGACGTTCGCATCCGTGGACGACCGGACGCCACTCCGCGCCCGCCTCGGACACCCGCACGCTCACGTCCGCCCGAGGAAGGACGTTCGCATCCGTGGACGACCGGACCGTCGCACCGCGCCCGCCTCGGACACCACGGCCGGGTCCGCGAGGGCGCGGACGGGGGGCGCGCGGACCGGGATCGCCGTGCTTCGCGGCTCCGGATTCCCGGCACCGGCGCGAGTCCCCGCCGCCCCGATCAGCCCGGGTAGGCCGGCGAGACTCCCTCCACCACGTTCTGCCAGTGCAGGCGGTCATTGGAGAGATACACGTTGCCGTCCTCGGCCCCCGCGATCAGCGGCTGCCCCGGAGCGCCCGACACGCTCGTCATCCCCGCGGGAGCCCCGGCGCTCGTGGCGGGCGTGCCGCCGTCCAGTGCGACCAGGAAGGCCTGGGCGGTACCGGCCTCACGGCTGCCCAACACGACCAGCTGGTCCCCCGAGCGCCACGCGATGTCCGTGACGTCGGCGAGCTCCCCGGCCAGCGTGACGAAGTCCCCGACCGACACCCGTCCGTCCCCGTCCACGACCACGCGTCCGACCTCCAGTGACCGCTGGCCGTCGACCTCGGTCACGACGGCGGCGCGGGCCCCGTCACGGGAGATACGGAACTCCACGACCGAGCGGTCGTCCAGCTCCGAGATGTCGACCCCGACCACCTCGTCGCCGTTGCGCAGCGTCCACAGGGCCGTCGCACCCGGCTCGGGCAGTGTGTCGGCGCTCAGGCTCTCCGGTGCGTTCCCGCCCGCCGGGTCGTCCCGGTCCTCGTCGTCGCCCTCGTCCTCCTCGGACTCGTCGCGCCCCGCGGGCCCCTCGGTCTCCTCGACCACCCACAGGTGGCCGTCCACGTCCCACGACAGGTCGGTGAAGACCCCGTCCGACAGGACCCTGCGAACCTCGGCGCCCGCACTGGCGAAGCTGGTCACGACCTCGCCGCCGCCCACGGTGATGCCCGCGACGGTGCTCTCCTGCATCGAGACGGCGAAGCGCTCCAGCGGCACGTCACCCGCGCCCAGCGGTCCGGGCACCCGTTCGGCGTCGGTGAACGCCTCCGCGCCGAGTTCGGCCGCCGACCACAGCTGCCCCTCCTGCATGTAGTAGGCGCGCAGTCCGGCCGCGGCCGCGCCGGGGCCCACGTCGGCCCAGTGGTCACTGCCGGGTCGGGGCAGCTCGGCGCTCTCCCCCTCCGCGCGCGGGAAGGCGACCTCGGAGTCGTTCACCACCAGCGTGAACTCCTGCACCTCGGGCAGCTGGCGCAGTGTCCAGGCGATCTGGGCGCCCAGACGGTACTCGTCGACCTGGCCCGCGCCGTCGACGCGGATCACGGCGCGCTCCTCGTCCACCTCCACGGAGGTGCTCTCCGGAAGGGTCGAGTTCACCGCGGGCGCCAACCAGTCGGTGGGACCCGCGACCAGGTGGTCCAGCAGGCGTTCGGCCAGCACCTCCGACTCGTCCGCGCTCACGGAGAGGTACACCGGGTCCGGCACCAGGGCGGACCGCTCGCGGTTGTAGTAGTAGAGGTTGAACGGCCGGTGCGTGCGCTCCACGTCGAGCTGGCTCAGGACCAACTCGTCGGTCAGTTCGCTCACCCGCCACTCGCCCTCGGGGTCGCCGCCCTCCCTGACCAGGGTGAAGGGGAGGTTCAGGAGCGTGCCGGGCTCGCTCGGGACGTACTTGCCGGACGCGTCGATCGTGGCCACCAGCGAGGTGCGCATCCGCACGGTGGCGGTCAGCCCGTCGGCGCTGATCTCCGAGGACAGGTCCACCGTCTCGGTACCGGAGTACACCTGGACGGTCTCGCCCGGAGACCACCGCTGACCGGTCTCCTCGGTCATGTAGCTGCGGGCGGCGTCGTGGTCCTCCTCGAAGCTGCCCATGTCCCTGAGGAACCCCCGGACGAGGGCCTCCGGGCCCATGCCCTGCTGCGGTCCGGCGGGCAGCAACCGCACGTACACGCCGCTGTCCCCCGCGGTGCCCCCGCCGTCACCGGGGACCACGGGACCGGTCACGGGCACGGTGGCGCAGGCGGCGAGCGACACGCACGTCAGCGCGGCCGCGGCGGACGCCCGCGCACCCCGTCGGATCCGATCCCTCACGCCTCCTCCTCACCCCGGTTGACGTGCTCTTCCTGCTGGTCGGAGCGGTCCGCGCGGTCGGGCCGCTCGGTCGTGCCCCCGCTGTCCCGGTCCCCGTAGGCGGCGAAGTTGCGGCTGATCGCGATCTCCGGAGGCACCAGGGGCAGCGGGGAGCCGCGCAGCTCGCTGCCGGACGTGCGCGGAAGCGAGAGGCGGAACTGCGAACCCTGCCCCGGCATGCCCCAGGCCTGGAGCCAGCCGCCGTGCAGCTGCGCGTCCTCCTTGGCGATGGCCAGGCCGAGTCCGGTGCCGCCGGTGGTGCGCACGCGCGCCGGGTCGGCCCGCCAGAAGCGGTCGAAGCACAGGTGCTCCTCCCCCTCCTTGAGCCCGACCCCGAAGTCGCGGACGGCCACCGCCACCGAGTCGCGGTCGCCCGCCGCCGCGACGATGACGTCACGGCCCTCGCTGTGCTCGATGGCGTTGACGATGAGGTTGCGCAGGATGCGGTTGATCCGGCGGGTGTCGAACTCGGCCACGCAGGGTTCGGCGGGCAGCCGCAGGACCACCTTGATCCCGCGGCGCTCGGCGATCTGCTCGGCGTCGCCGACGGCCTTCATCACGGCGTCGCGGATGTCCGCCGACTCGATGCCGAGGGTGGCCGCGCCCGCGTCGTGGCGGCTGATCTCCAGCAGGTCGCTCAGCAGCTCCTCGAACCGCTCCACCTGGCTCTGGAGCAGCTCGACCGACCGCCGCTGCGTGGGTTCGAACTCCTCGCGGTCGTCGAACAGGAGGTCGCCCGCCATCTTGATGGTGGTGAGCGGGGTGCGGAGTTCGTGGGAGACGTCGGAGACGAACTGGCGCTGGAGCTTGGACAGCTCCTCCAGCTCCTGGATCTTCTCCTGGAGGTTGCCCGCCATGTCGTTGAACGAGACCGCCAGCCGCGCGAGGTCGTCCTCGCCCTGCACGGTCATGCGTTCGGCCAGGTCACCCGCGGCGAGCCGCTCAGCCGAGCGTGCCGCGGACCGGACCGGGCTGACCACCTGGCGGGTGATGACGAAGGCGATCAGGCCCAGGAGCACCACCAGCAGCACGCCGACGAGCGCGACGGTGCGTTGGACCAGGTCGAGGATCTCCTGCTCGTGCTGGAGCGGGAAGACGTAGTAGAGCTCGTAGGCGTAGGTCAGCTGGGCGCCGACCACGAGGGCGGGTTCGGTGGATCCGTCCCGTTCGATGCTCGTGTACGTGTGGTACTGCTGCTCGGTGGACTCGGAGCGCCGGACCTCGTCGATGAGCCGCTCGGGAACGCTCTCCTCGAGCCGCTGGGGGGAGCTGTTCTCGTCGGTCGCCCACCCGTTCTCACCGCCGACCGACGGCAGGATCACCACGCCGTACAGTCCGGTGTCCCCGCTCCGGCTGTGCAGCTCGCTGGTGATGTTGTACAGGAGCCGGTTCCGGTCCCCGACCTCGTTCTCCCGCAGCTCGGTGAGCGCGAGGTTGAGCCCAGCCCGGTGGTCGTTGACGGCGGTGGAGATCTTGGCCTCCAGGAGGCCGCCGCGCACCTGGCTGACCAGGACGTAGCCCAGTCCCACCATCACCACGAGGGACAGCACCAGGGTCGTGGAGATGACCCGCAGGTGCAGGGAACGGCGCCAGTTGGTCTGGACACCGCGCACCAACGCGCGGGCGGCCCGCTGGGCGAAGGCGTAGGTCCTGGTCAGGCTGCTGCCCGGATCGCCCGACTCGTCCGCGGGCACTCCCGTGGCCGGGGCGGACCGACCCTCCCCGGGGTCGGCCCCCCGGTCGTCCTCGGGTACGGCTGGCGTCATGTGTGGGTGGGTCCGGATCAGGCGGTACCGGCCTTGTAGCCGACACCGCGGACGGTCACGACGACCTCGGGGTGCTCGGGGTCCTTCTCGATCTTGGCGCGCAGGCGCTGCACGTGAACGTTGACCAGGCGGGTGTCGGCGGCGTGGCGGTAACCCCAGACCTGTTCGAGCAGGACCTCGCGGGTGAACACCTGGCGCGGCTTGCGGGCCAGGGCGACCAGCAGGTCGAACTCCAGGGGCGTGAGGCTGATCTGCTCGCCGTCGCGGCGCACGGCGTGCCCGGCGACGTCGATGGTGATGTCACCGATCTGGAGGACCTCGGGAGCGGGCTCCTCGGTGCGGCGCAGGCGCACGCGCACGCGGGCCACGAGCTCCTTGGGCTTGAAGGGCTTGACGATGTAGTCGTCGGCGCCGGACTCCAGGCCGAGGACGACGTCGATGGTGTCGCTCTTGGCGGTGAGCATGACGATCGGGACGCCGGACTCGGCGCGGATCTGACGGCAGACGTCGATGCCGTCGGCGCCGGGCAGCATCAGGTCGAGGAGCACCAGGTCGGGTTTGGTCTCGCGGAAGGCCTCCAGGGCCTTGTCCCCGTCGTGGACGAACGACGGCTCGAACCCCTCCCCCCGCAGCACGATGCCGAGCATTTCGGCCAGGGCGAGGTCGTCGTCGACAACCAGTACACGTCCCTTCATAGGTGCGTCCGGCGCCGGACGCGGGCGCCCCTCGCGGGCGAACCTCGCGGCGCCTACTCCTCTCTCCTGGAACACTCGAGCGGCGGATGTGGGCGGTGCCCCGGTCCCCCGTGCGCGGGGAACCGCAGTCGTCCCCCAACCTTGCCACCTTCGGACAACGTTGGAAGAGGGATCGACGTTTTTTTGGCCCTGTGGGCCGGTTTCGGCCACCGGCGGCGGCGACCCGGCTGAGCTGCGCCGGGAGCGGTCACCACTGAACCGGTTGGTAACAGAAAGCATACAAAAGGAATGAAGTGCCTAGGTTGCGTCGGTCACTACCACGGTGCCGCCGAAGTGCGGTGCGACTGGCCGGTAGGTTGGGGGAAGGAGCGCGACCCGACAGGGACACCGCTCACGCAGCGTAGCCGCAAGTCACGGAGGGCTGGGCCAGATGAGCCAGGGGGACGACCACCGCGACCCTCCGGGAACCACCCCGGGGGGTTCGGAGCCCGGCCAGACCTCCGCTTCCGGGACTCCCGGGGAGAGCGGCGGTTGGTCCGCTCCGGGACAGGGCCCGGTGTCCGACGCCGCGGAGGGCGCGGCGGCCCCGGCGCCCGCCCCCGAAACGGGCCAGGGGTACCCGACGCCCGGGACGGCCGCCGGACACGGTGAGCCAGGAACGGCGCCCGGGTACGGACCGGCGGGTGCGGCGCCCGGGTACGCCGTCCCCGGCGGTGTCCCCGAACACGCGGCCCCCACGTACGCACCTCCCGGCGGCACCCCCGGCTACGGCCCGCCGGGCGCGGCGCCGGGCTACGCGGCTCCCGGCGGCGCCCCCGGCCATGCGCACCCGGGCGCGGGCCACGGCTACCGGCACCCCACGGCCGGACGGCCGGTCGCGCCCAGGCCCGGTGTCGTGCCGCTGCGCCCGATGACCGTCGGCGACCTGTTCAACGGCGCGTTCGCCCTCATCCGGAACAACCCGAAGACCACCGTGGGTCTGTCGATGATCGTCGTGGCGGTCACGAGCGTCGTCAGCGTCATCGGCTTCGGCGGGACCATGGCCGACTACGGTGTGTTCGTCGACCAGGCGTTCAACGACCCGACCGCCATCGACCCCGACGACCCGATGCCGCTGTCCGTGTGGTCGGTGGTGGCCACCTACTCCGGGGCGCTCCTGTCCCAGGCCGGAATCGTCCTGGTCACCGGGCTGCTCACGGCGGTCGTCGGGCTGGCGGTCCTGGGCCGCAGGCTCACGCCCGGCCAGGCGTGGGCCGCCGTCCGCGATCGGATGTGGGCGGTCGTGCGGCTGGCCCTGACCCAGCTCCTCATCTTCTTCGGGCTGACGTTCACCGTGCTCGCGGTCACCGTCGTCGGCGTGGTCGTCGGCGTCGCCGTCATGGCCTCCGCGTCGGTCGAACTGGGGATCGCCATCCTGGTCCTGGGGCTGGCGGCCGGGCTCGCGTCGTTCGCGGTGTTCCTGTGGATCGCCGTCCGCATCCAGTTCGCCATGCCGGTCGTCGTCCTGGAGCGGGTGGGCGTGTTCGCCGCCCTGGCCCGGTCGTGGAACCTGACCAGGGGCAGCTGGTGGCGGGTCTTCGGCGTCATCCTGCTGACGATGCTCCTCGTCCAGGTCATCGGCGGCCTGCTCACCGCTCCGTTCAGCGGCACGGCGGCCGTGCTGGTGGTCGTCTTCCCGCTGGAGGCGTGGATGCCCGTCGTCTCGGGCGCCATCGTCTACGTCGGCACCGTCGTCATCAGCGCGATCACCACCCCGTTCACGGTGGGCGTGACCACGCTGCTCTACATCGACCTGCGCATGCGGCGTGAGGGCCTCGACCTGCGGCTGCACGAGGCCGCCCGGGCGGGCCGCGAGGCGGGCCCGGAGATCTTCCTTCCGGAGTGGCGCGCGTGACTCCTCGGACGGGCGTCGCGGAGGTGACCCGCGAGGAGGGTCGTAGACGCGCGGTCGAGGAGCTGTCCGACCCCCTCTACGGCGATCAGACGCCCTCACTCCTCGACCGGATCCGCGCGTGGATCTTCGACCTCATCGCCGGGCTGGCCGAAGCCGGTTCGGGGGTCATCGGCGGCTGGGCCGTGCTCGGGCCCCTCCTGGTGGTGCTCGCGGGCCTGCTGGTGTGGCTGGTCGTCTACCTCCGACCGTCGTCGAGCCGCCGCCGCGGCAAGGCCGTCCACGAGGAGGCTCCGCTGTCCGTGGCCGACCACCGGGCCGCCGCCGAGCGGCACGAGGCCACCGGGGAGTACGCCGCCGCCGTCACCGAGCGGTTGCGCGCCATCAGCGTCGCGCTGGAGGAGCGGGCGGTGATCACGCCCCGCCTGGGGCGTACCGCCACCGAGCTGGCGCGGGAGGCCTCGATCGTGCTGCCGGGCGAGGCGGGCGGCCTGGCCGAGGGCGCCCGGATCTTCAACGACGTGGCCTACGGCGACCGTCCGGCCACCGCCGACTCCGCCCGGATCCTGCGTGAGCTGGACCTTCGGCTGGAGTCCGCCCGTCCCGTGCCGGCCGAGGAGGAGGCCCGGTGACCGCCCCCACGCCCGCCGCCCCGCCCACGCCCCCGATCGCGATCCCGGAGGCCTCCGAACCGACCGGCGGCCCGATCGCCCGCACCTGGCGCGCCGTCCGCACCCCGCTCCTGCTGTTCACCGCGCTCGTCGTGGTGGCGGTCCTGCTCTCGCTCGGCGCCGAGCGGTTCCCGGAGGGGGTCCTGGACCCGGAGAGCGTCTCCCCCGACGGGACGCGGGCTCTGGTCCAGCTGTTGGAGGAGGACGGCGACGTCGACATCGCGCGGTCTTCGGCCGAGGCTCGGGAGGCCGTCGCCGACGCCGGGGAGGACACCGTCCTGCTGGTCTCGCTCGACCACCGGCTGCTGCCGGAGGAGGTCGCGGAGCTGGCCGCGTCGGACGTCGACACGGTCCTGGTCCAGCCCTCCGCGCTCACGCTGTCGGCGTTCGCGCCGGGGCTCGACGTCACGGGTCGGATCGACACCGGCGACGCGCTGACGCCCGAGTGCGCCCTGCCCGCCGCCGTCGCGGCGGGCGAGGCCGGGGTCGGCGGGGAGTCGTACACCGCCGACCCCGGCGTCGACGCCGTGGGCTGCTACCCGTCGGCGACGGGGGACGCGCTGGTCCAGGTCACCGAGGACGGGACCACGACCACCGTGCTCGGCACCGGCCACCCGCTGACGAACACGGCGCTCTCCGCCCGCGGGAACGCGGCGCTGGCGCTCAACCTGCTGGAGGCGGACCAGGTCGTGTGGCTGCGCCCCGACCCGGCCCAGGTGGGCGGCGGCTCCTCGATGTGGGACCTGCTGCCCGCGGGGCTGCGGTGGTCGGTGCTGCCGCTCGTGGCGACGCTGGGACTGCTCGCGCTGTGGCGCGGGCGTCGGATGGGCGCGCTCGTGCCCGAGGCGCTGCCGGTCGTGGTGCGGGCGTCGGAGACCACCGAGGGCCGTGCCGGGCTGTACCAGTCGCGCCGGGCGCGGGACCGGGCCGCCGACGCGCTGCGTCGGGGGTTCCGCCGGCGGACGGTGCCCAAGCTCGGACTCGACCCGGACGCCTCCCCCGACGCCGTCGTCGCCGCCGTGGCCGAACGGACCGGCGACGACCCCGCGCGGCTGCGGGCCCTGATCTACGGCGGGCGGGACGACGCGTTCACCGCCGACGACCGGTCCCTGGTCCGGCTCGCCGACGAACTGGACGAACGCTCCAGGAAGCTGCGGTGACCCCGGCGGCCCGGGACCCGCGACAGACCACCGAGGTATCGAGAGAGGTAGACGGCACGTGAGCGCCTTCACATCCGAGGCACTGCCCTCCGCCGACGAGGCGCGGGCGGCGCTGACCGCCCTGCGCCAGGAGGTCGGCAAGGCGGTCGTGGGCCAGGACGAGACGGTGACCGGGCTGGTCGTGGCGCTGCTGTGCCGTGGCCACGTGCTGATGGAGGGTGTGCCGGGTGTCGCCAAGACGCTGTTGGTGCGCACCGTGTCGGCGGCGCTGTCCCTGGACCACAAGCGGGTGCAGTTCACCCCGGACCTGATGCCCGGGGACGTGACGGGTTCGCTCGTCTACGACCAGCACACCGCGAAGTTCGAGTTCCTCAGGGGGCCGGTCTTCACCAACCTGCTGCTGGCCGACGAGATCAACCGGACCCCGCCCAAGACGCAGGCCTCCCTGCTGGAGGCCATGGAGGAGCGGCAGGTGACGGTCGAGGGCAGCCCGGTGGCGCTGCCGGATCCGTTCATGGTCGCCGCGACGCAGAACCCGGTGGAGTACGAGGGCACCTACCCGCTGCCCGAGGCCCAGCTGGACCGGTTCCTGCTCAAGGTGACCATCCCCCTGCCCGAGCGCGCGGCCGAGGTCGAGATGCTGGGCCGCCACGCCGACGGGTTCGACCCGGGCGACCTGGCCGCCGCCGGGGTGACCCCCGTGGCCGGGGCCGCCGAGCTGCACGCCGCGCGGCTCGCCGTGGAGGGGGTCCGCGTGGCGCCCGAGGTGCTGGGCTACATCGTGGACCTGTGCCGGGCGACCCGCCAGTCGCCCTCGCTCCAGCTGGGCGCCTCCCCGCGCGGTGCGACGGCGCTGCTGCGGACCAGCCGGGCGTGGGCGTGGCTGACCGGTCGCGACTACGTGACGCCGGACGACGTGAAGGCGCTGGCCAAGGGGACGCTGCGGCACCGCGTCTCGCTGCGTCCGGAGGCCGAACTGGAGGGCGCGACCACCGACGGAATCCTGGACGGTGTGCTCGCCTCCGTCCCGGTGCCCCGCTGATGGCGGTCACCGGCCGGGCGGTCGTCGTCGGGCTCCTCGCGGTGGCCGCCGTGGCGATCTCGGGGACCGTGGGCGCGTGGGCGACCGCTGTCGCTTTGGGCGTCCTGGTCGTGCTGCTCGCGACGGACGTGCTGTTGGCCGCGAGCCCGAGGGCGCTGCGCCTGACCCGGGAGGGGGACACGACGCTGCGCCTGGGCGACTCGGCGACGGTGTACGTGACCCTGGCCAACCCGACCCGGCGCCCGCTCCGGGGGTGGGTGCGCGACGCCTGGCCGCCGAGCGCGAGCGCGACCCCGAAGAGGGTCCCGGTGCGGGTGGCGGCGGGCGAGCGGCGACGGATCACGACGACGCTGACGCCGACCCGCCGCGGCGACGCGCGGGCGGCCGGGGTGACGGTGCGCAGCATCGGGCCGATGGGGCTGGCGGGGCGCCAGCGGACGCTGTCGACGGAGTGGGCGGTGCGGACGCTGCCGCCGTTCCACAGCCGCCGCCACCTGCCGGGAAAGCTGTCGCGGCTGCGGGAGCTGGAGGGTCAGCACACGGCGATGGTGCGCGGGCAGGGCAGTGAGTTCGACTCGCTGCGCGACTACGTGCCTGGCGACGACGTGCGGTCGATCGACTGGCGGGCGACGGCGCGGGGCGACGGCGTGGTGGTGCGGACGTGGCGGCCGGAGCGCGACCGTCGGATCCTCATCGTGCTCGACACCGGGCGCACGTCGGCGGGGCGGGTCGGCGACACCCCGCGCCTGGACCACTCGATGGACGCGGCTCTGCTGCTCGCGGCGCTGGCGGGCAGGGCGGGCGACCGGGTGGACTTCCTGGCCTACGACCGGCGGACGCGGGCGCAGGTGCGCGCGTCGGGCAAGGGCAGCCAGGTGAGCCGGATCGTGGAGGCCATGGCCCCGCTGGAGGCGGAGCTGGTGGAGTCGGACCCGGCGGGGATGGTGTCGACCGTTCTGGGGACGCAGGGCAAGGCGCGGCGCCTGGTGGTGCTGCTGACCGACCTCAACGCGGCGTCGCTGGAGGAGGGGCTGCTGCCGAAGCTGCCCGCGCTGACCTCGCGGCACCTGGTGATGGTCGCGGCGGTCACCGATCCGGCGGTGGGCGCGATGGCGGCCGAGCGCGGGAGCGCGGACGCGCTGTACCGGGCGGCCGCGGCGGAGCGGACGCTGGGCGAGCGGCGGCGGGTCACGGCGGAGCTGCGGAGGATGGGTGTGGAGGTGGTGGACGCCGACCCGGAGCACATTGCCCCGGCGCTCGCGGACGCCTACATCAACCTCAAGGCCCAGGGGCGGTTGTAGGGCGGCGGTCATGCCGGAACACGGTGGTCAGACGTCCGTTCGGGCCCTGCCTGGTCGAGTCGCGGTGACCGGCGACCACGCGTCGGACCGCCTCCGCGAAGGCCTGCGCCATGTCGGACGGGGTGTAGGCGCGCAGGGAGCGCTGGATGGCCCGGGTGTGCTCCGTCATGCGGGGGTGGTCGGCCATGAGTCCGGCGATCGCGCGGGCGAGGACCCGGTGGCGGGGTCCGGCGTCAGGGTGGCCCGTTCCCATGCGGTTGCCGTTGGCGGAGAGGGTGCCGCCGTCCTCGATCACGAACCGGTGCCCGGTGTTCCCCGCGATCCCGCCCGGTTCCGAGAGCAGTTCGGCGAAGCCGTTGCCGTTGCCACGGGCGACGAGGAACGGTGTGCCGCGCGCGGCACATTCCCCGGCCACGAGGCCGTACGCCTCGTTCTCGGAGGCGACGATGAGGGCGTGGGCGGAGTCGATGTCCGCGTCGAGCCGCGCCCTGTCGTCGGTGAAGGGCAGGACGCGGACCAGCCCGGAGTGTCCTGTCTCGGTGTCCATGGACGCCTGGAACGCGGCCACCCGATCGGGCGGTGTTCCCCGGACGGTGAGTCGTACGTCGTGGCCGCGGTGGCGGAGGTCGCGGACCGCCCGTGCCACGTCGATCACGCCCTTGTTCCGGTCCTCGGCGCGGCAGAGCATGAGGAGGTCGAACGTTCCGCCGCTCCAGGTTGAACCGCGCGTCGAGGACGGAACCGTGACGCCCGGGATCAGTTCGTGAACGGGTGGGCCGGAGGTGGCGTGGCCTTCGGAGATCAGCTCCCGGGCGTCACGGGCGGCCTTGGGCCCCGGCGCGAACACGAGGTCGGATTCGCGGAAGACGTCTTGGTGGATCGCCGTGAGGAGCCGGAAACGTGCGGGTTGGCCCGACACCGTGCCGAGACCACGCGGATCCGTATGCAGGGCATTGACCACGATCGCAGAGGGATACAGGGTCCTGCGCAGGAGACCGGCCTCCCTTCCCGAGGTCCAGCCCGATCCGATCACCGCGTCGAAGTGGCAGGGGGCCGACGGGAGACCGATGGATTCCGGAGACGCCCGACGGATCGCCTGGTCCAGAATGGGGCGGGCTTCGTCGGCCTGTGTTGAACGCCGGTCCCCCGCGAGCGCGACGATGTCCACGTTTCCGTAGTCACCGACGTCTCCGACCGTCAACAACGTGACCTGCGACCGCTCGGCCAACGCCGTCAGCAGCTTGTGGTCCAGTACGGCTGCGCCGTCTTTGAGGCACGCCCTGTGGAGAACCGCGAGCATGCGTAGCGGGCGGCGTCGCACAAGAAGCAACTCAGCGTCGCGTCACCGGTCTCAGGAAGGCGCTCCACTCGTCCTCTGTGAACCCGAGGAAGCCGAGTTCCGTGTTCTTCGAGTCCCTGACACACATGCGCCCCCGGGCCTCGGCCACCTCCAGGCAGCCGTTGGCGGCGTCGCTGTACGACGACTTCCGCCACTTCCGTCTGGTGGAGTCCGTTTCTCTTCCCACTGGCACGCCTCCTGTTCGAGCAATCCGGAGCGAACCTAACCCCAGGCAGCGGTTCAGAACAGTGCCAATCGTCAATATCTGGACATACGGCACATAAGCATCGAATTGGATCCCAGTCCGAACGGGATCGCGGGCAGTATGAGGGCATGGCTTCTCCCCCCGACGCCCACGAGAACTCCTCCCACGGAGCCGTGTACGGTCAGATGGTCCAGGCCAGGGACATCCACGGCGGTGTGACGATCAACGTGCCGTCAGCCCCAGTCGCGCCGTCGTCGGACGTGTCCCTGGATCCGCCCCGGCTCGCGACCGCCGTACGCGGGCGCGATGATCTCCTGCACACCCTCGGCGAGGCGATGGCGGCCGGTGCGCCCGTGCCACATGTCTTGACAGGTCCGGGCGGGTTCGGGAAGACCACGGTGGCCGCCGCGCTGGCCGAACGCGCGCGCTCGGACGGGTGGACGGTCTTCTGGGTGCGCCCCGGAAGTGTCACGGCGAGCATGCTGGAGGCCGCCATCGAGTTGGGCGGTCCCAGGGAGGAGGCCGACCGGCTCCGAGGCACCCGGCGCCAGGCGGCGCGGTGGGTCTGGCGTCATCTCGACGAGGCGCCCCGGCCGTGGCTGCTGGTCATCGACAACGCGGATCGACCGGAGGAACTGGACCCCGACAACCGTGTCGGCGACCAACTGGGCTGGATGCGCGCCAGCCCGGGTGGGTTCGTCCTGGTGACGAGTCGGGTGGATGACCCCGCGCTCTGGGCCCCGGCGGAGGTGCATCGCATCGGTGAGTTGGACGCCGTCTCCGCCACCACGGCGCTCGCTGATCACGCGGGGCTCCCCGACCTTCCCGGAGCCGACGTGCTGGCCGAGCGCCTCAGTGGTGTGCCGCTGGCCCTCTCCCTCGCCGGACGCATCCTGGCCACGCACAGAGTGGTGTTCCCTGACGCGCACGCCCTGCTGGACCGACTCGACCAGAACTTCGGCGAACTGGACCAGCTGGCCGCCCCCTTCGTCACGGGTCGCGACACGGACCGCAGACTCCTCTCCAACGTCTGGGATCTGTCGCTCCGACTTGTCACTGAGAAGGACGCTTTCGCGGCTCCATTGCTCCGTCTGCTCGCGATCCTGGGGCCCGAGGCCAGAGAAGTTCCGCTCCGGAGACTCCCGTTGTCGGAACTGGGCGGAGGCTCCTTCGATGGGCTCGACGAGGCGGCGTTCGCCCGGACCATCAACGCGCTCGTCATCCACGGACTGGTCACAGTGACCAATCAGCAAGAAGAGGTGTCCCTGTGGCTCCACCCGCTCGTCTCCGAGACGATCCGTGCTGGGTTCACCGCGAACGACGTCCCCTTCCTACGGACGGCGGAGCAACTCCTGAGTCGGGTGCGCGGCAGAGATCTCCTGTTGGAGTCCATGAGCCACTGGGCGCTCAGTCGACTGTACGAGCGCCTGGTTCCGGAGCAGCCCGGAGCATCCGTTGTCATGTCCATCGCGGCCGCCCGCGCGCTCATCCACCTCGGGGAGTTCGGCGAATCGGCGAGGATCTTCACGCGGCTCGCCGCGGTAGCGGAGAACAGCCTCGGGGATACACATCCGATCACGCTCACGGCCCGGCATCATCTCGGGGAGGCGCTCCAGAAGGCCAACGACCTGGACACGGCCGAAGCGATCCACCGCGACGTGCTCGCGGCCCGCGAGGCGACCCTTGGACAAGACCACCCCGCCGTCCTCGACAGTCGTCACCAACTGGCCATGATCCACGGTGAGCGTGGCGACTGGGCAGCGGCTGAGGTCGAGTCCCGGGCGGTGCTCGAGGCACGTATGCGCCAGGAGGGGCCCGAGCAACGAGCTACGCAGGCGGCCATGGAGAATCTGGCCTTCGTCATCATGAGTCGCGGTGATCTGACGTCGGCCGAGTCAATGTTCCGCGAGGTATGGGCGATCCGAACGCGTGTGTGGGGTGAGCAACACCCCCTGACCGCGCAGGCCGAGTTCTACGTGGGCTTGAACCTCCTCGAACAGGGCAACACCCACCTCGCTCAGGACGCCTTCAAGAACGCACTACTCGTGTGGACGCGAACCCTTGGGTCGGACCACCCCGACACCCGACTGGCTCGCGAACAACTTGGCGAGGCCACCCGGCGGCTCAGGGAGGCATGAACAGGCCTCAGTCCACCTGTGCCGTCACCCGCCACAAGAAGCCCATCCACTCGACCGCGCCGAAGCTGAGCACGGTCTGGTCCGGATGCGTCGAGTCCCTGAGGTGTAGGCCAGCCCGATCGGAAACGGCGGCCTCCACGCAGTTGGCCGTCTTCGGACTGCTGTGGGTGCTCTTGAACCAGCCCGCTTCCGTGGCCAGCGAGGCCTCCACACACGCGCCGACGTAGGAACTGTAGGAACTCTTGAACCAGCGTGGGGTCTGTTCGTCCATGCGGCCGATGCTGCCACAGGAACCCCCGCGCCGCCGGGGGTTTCACGCGACCGGCACGGCCGCCGGCGCGTTCTCCAGGTCCCCGGTCTCGCCCTCCTGGTACGCCCACCTCCCGAGCGTGTACACGTACACGAAGAACAGCACCTCCGCGACCACACCGATCCCGATCCGCAGCCACACCGCCTCGACCCACCCGGTCACGAAGCCCTCGATGAGCCCGGAGATGAACAGCACCACCACGAGCCCCAGCGCCACCGCGACGGCGGCCCGGCCCTCCTCGCCCAGCGCCCGCAGCCGCGTCCGGTCGCCCGGGGAGATGATCGTCCACCCGAGCTTGAGGCCCACGCCGCCCGCCACGAACACCGCCGTCAGCTCCAGCAGTCCGTGCGGCAGGATCAGCCCGAAGAACACGCCCGCCCGGTCGTTGGCGATCATCATGGCCGCGACCTGACCCAGCGCCACCCCGTTGGCCGCCAGCACGTACAGGGTCGGCAGTCCGAGGAACGCTCCGGAGACGATCGCCATCGCCGCGATCCACGCGTTGTTCGTCCACACCCGCGCGGCGAACGAAGCCGAGGGATTCTCCACGTAGTAGTTGGCGAAGTCGTGCTCGACGTACCGCGCCATGTCCTCCGGCGAACCGAGCGCGTAGAGCGCCTCCGGGGTGTTCACCAGCCACGCGGCCGTCGCCGTGGACACCAGCACCATGCCCAGGGTCACCGCGAGCCACCACCACCGCAGCCGGTACAGCACGGCCGGGAACACCCGCGTGAAGAAGCCCGCCGCGTCCCGCCAGGCCGGGGAGTGCGCCCCGGTCACCGCCGAGCGCGCGCGTGCCACCAGCGCCGACAGCCGTCCCACCAGCGCCGGGTCCTGCCCGGAGGAGCGCACCACCGACAGGTGCGTGGACACCCTCTGGTAGAGCTCGACCAGCTCGTCGATCTCCTCGCCGGACAGCCGTCGGCGCCTGCCCACCAGGCGGTCCAGGCGGTCCCACTCCTGGGCGTGCGCCGCCGCGAACACGTCGATATCCACGTGTGAGACCCTACTCGGTCGTTCCGTCCGTTCCGTGCTCCGGCCGCTGACACCCGGAAGCGCAGGTGGCGGTAGTGTCGGAGGGTACGGTACGGACTTCGAGGGAGTGTGTGCGGGTGAACCATCCCGGCGGCGAGGCCCGCGAAGACGTGTACGGCACGGCTCCGCTGGTCACGGGCGACGCGGTGGTCCTCGACCTGCGCCCGGCGGGCTTCGCCACCAGGGCCGCGGCCATCGCGCTGGACGTCATCCTCCAGCTCATCCTCCTGGTCGCCCTGGCCGTGGCGGCCACCTGGATCGGCACGGGCGTCGACATGGCCGCCACGATGGCCTTCGCCACGGCGGCGATGGTCCTCGTCCTCGTCGGATACCCCACCGTGTTCGAGACCGTCTCCCGCGGCCGGTCGCTCGGCAAGCTGGCGCTGGGGCTGCGGGTGGTCGGCACCGACGGCTCCCCCGTCCGCTTCCTTCAGGCCCTGGCCCGCGCGCTCGCGGCGGTCGTGGAGATCTGGCTGACGACCGGGGTGATCGCCCTGCTCACGTCGATGATCAACCGCGACGGGCGGCGCGTGGGCGACTTCATCGCGGGCACGATGGTCGTCGAGGAACGCGCCGGGCGCCGACGCGAGGAGTTCATCGCGATGCCCCCGCACCTGGCGGCGTGGGCCGCCGGCGCCGAGCTGTCCCGTCTCACCCCCGAGACCGCCGCGTCCGTCCGCCAGTACGTCCTGCGGTACACGGAGCTGGCCGAGCACACCCGCCACGAGATGGGTCTGCGCCTCGCCGACGCGGTGGCCGCCCAGATCAGCCCGCCCCCGCCGCCGGGGACGGCCCCGCCGCACTACCTGGCCGCCGTGCTCGCCGAACGCCGCCGCAGGCACGAGCTGAACGCCTGGATCGACGGCGCCCCCGGACCCCCGAACGGCCGCTCCTGATCCCCCTCAGGGGTGCCAGGAGCGCAGGTAGGCGTCCTGGTCGGGGGTGAGGGTGTCGATCCGCACCCCCAGCGCCGCCAGTTCGAGCCTGGCCACCTCGGTGTCGGTCTCCTCCGGCACCTCGACCACACCCGGCTCCAGGTCGGCGTGGTGCCGGGCGAGCCACTCGGTGGTCAGGGCCTGTACGGCGAAGGACATGTCCATGACGGCGGCCGGGTGCCCCTCCGCCGCCCCCAGGTTGACCAGCCGCCCCTCGGACAGCAGCAGGACCCGGCGCCCGTCGGCGAACACGTACTCGTCCGCCTGCTCGCGGACCCCGCGGTTGACCTCGACCGCCAGGCGGTCCAGCGCGACGAGGTCGATCTCCAGGTCGAAGTGGCCGGAGTTGGCCAGGATCGCCCCGTCCCGCATCAGTTCCAGGTGCTCGGCGCGCACGACGTCCCGGTTGCCGGTCACGGTGACGAACACGTCCCCGAGCGGGGCCGCCTCGTCCATGGTCGTGACCGTGTAGCCCTGCATGACCGCGTCCAGGGCCTTGACCGGGTCCACCTCGGTGACGACCACCCGGGCGCCCATCCCCCGGGCGCGCTCGGCCAGGCCGCGACCGCAGTAGCCGAACCCGGCCACGACGACCGTGCGCCCCGCGAGCATCGCGTTGGTGGCGCGCAGGATGCCGTCTATCGTCGACTGCCCGGTGCCGTACCGGTTGTCGAACATGCGCTTGGTGGCGGTGTCGTTGACCGCGACCATCGGCAGCCGCAGCTCGCCAGCCGCGCTCATCCGCCGCAGCCGGATGACCCCGGTGGTGGTCTGCTCGCAGCCGCCCAGCACGCCGTCCATCAGGTCGGGGCGCAGCGAGTGGACCGTGTTCACCAGGTCGCAGCCGTCGTCGAGCAGCAGGTGGGGCCGTGCCTCCAGGACGGTGACCAGGTTGCGGTCGTAGGCGGCCTGGTCCATGCCCGCCCACGCGTGCACCGCCACGCCGTACTCGGCGACCAGGGCGGCGGCGGTGTCGTCCTGGGTGGACAGCGGGTTGGAGGCGGCCAGCCAGACCTCCGCGCCGCCCGCGCGCAGGGCGCGCAGCAGGTTGGCCGTCTCGGCGGTCACGTGCAGGCACGCGGCGACGCGCGTGCCGTCGAGCGGCCGTTCCCGCGCGAACCGCTCGCGCACGCTGCGCAGCACGGGCATGGAGCGCTCGGCCCAGTCCACCCGGCGCACCCCGGCCTCGGCCAGACCGAGGTCCGCCACCTCGTGTGAGGGGCCTGTCATCAGCTCACCCGCGTCCGTCTCTCGCGAACCGGGCCGGGGGCGGGTGGCGTTCCCGGCCCCGGCCCGGCCCTGGCCTCTAGTAGCGGTAGTGGTCGGGCTTGTACGGGCCCTCGACGTCCACGCCGATGTAGGCGGCCTGCTCCTTGGTGAGCGTGGTCAGCCGGACGCCGAGCGCGTCCAGGTGCAGCCGCGCCACCTTCTCGTCCAGGATCTTCGGCAGCGTGTACACGTTGGTCGGGTACTCGTCCGGCTTGGTGAACAGCTCGATCTGCGCGATGACCTGGTTGGTGAAGCTGTTGGACATCACGAAGCTCGGGTGGCCGGTGGCGTTGCCCAGGTTGAGCAGTCGGCCCTCGGACAGCACGAGCACGGACGTGCCGTCGGCGAAGGTCCACTCGTGGACCTGCGGCTTGATCTCCTTCTTGGTGATCCCGGGGATCTTCGCCAGGCCCGCCATGTCGATCTCGTTGTCGAAGTGGCCGACGTTGCCGATGATCGCCTGGTGCTTCATGCGGGCGATCTGGTCGGCCATGATCACGTTGAAGTTGCCGGTGGTGGTGATGAAGATGTCACCGGTCTCCACGACGTCCTCCAGGGTGCTGACCTGGAAGCCGTCCATGGCCGCCTGGAGGGCGTTGATCGGGTCGATCTCGGTGACGATCACCCGGGCGCCCTGACCGCGCAGCGCCTCGGCGGAGCCCTTGCCGACGTCGCCGTAGCCGCACACCACGGCCACCTTGCCGCCGATGAGGACGTCGGTGGCGCGCATGATGCCGTCGGGCAGCGAGTGGCGGATGCCGTACTTGTTGTCGAACTTGCTCTTGGTGACGGAGTCGTTGACGTTGATCGCGGGGAAGGCGAGGCTGCCGTCGCGCTGCATCTCGTACAGGCGGTGGACGCCGGTGGTCGTCTCCTCGGTGACGCCCTTGACGCCCGCGGCGATCTTCGTCCACTTCTGCGGGTCCTTGGCCAGGCTCTCGCGCAGGAGCGTGAGGACGACGCCGAACTCCTCGCTGTCGGCGGTGGCGGGGTCGGGGACCGCACCGGCCTTCTCGTACTCCGCGCCCTTGTGGACGAGCATGGTGGCGTCGCCGCCGTCGTCGAGGATCATGTTGGGGCCCTCGGCGCCCGGCCACGTGAGCGCCTGCTCGGTGCACCACCAGTACTCCTCCAGCGTCTCGCCCTTCCAGGCGAACACCGGGACGCCCCTGGGGTCGTCGACGGTGCCGTCGGGGCCGACGACCACGGCCGCGGCCGCGTGGTCCTGGGTGGAGAAGATGTTGCAGCTGACCCAGCGCACCTCGGCGCCGAGGGCGACCAGGGTCTCGATCAGAACAGCGGTCTGCACGGTCATGTGCAGGGAGCCCATGATGCGGGCGCCCCGCAGGGGCTTGCTGTCGCCGTACTCCGCGCGAGTGGCCATGAGGCCGGGCATCTCGTGCTCGGCGAGCCGGATCTCGTCACGGCCGAACTCGGCCAGGGAAAGATCGGCGACCTTGAAGTCGAAAGCCATGCGTTCCTCACTCGTGATCGTGGTGGCGACCCTGATTGTATGGGTGCTCCCGGCCGCGCGGAGTGTTTCTGACAATCGACTGTCAGTTTTGCTTCGACTCGCGTGGAAAGTGGGTTAGGCTCGCGTCCATGGCCGCCCTCGACGACGCCCCGCCCGCACCCGACCGGCTCTCCGCGCCGGCCGGGCCCGTGCCGATCTCGGCGGCGGCCGAGCGGGTGGGCACGACGGCCCGGATGCTGCGCTACCGCGAGGCCCTGGGCCTGCTGCCCCGCACCCAGGAACGGCCCACCGGACGCGGGCACCGCCACCGCCGCTTCACCGAGGAGGACCTGCGCACGATCGAGGTCGGCCTGGAGATGGAGCGCGAGTTCGACATCCCGCCCGCCGCGCTGGCGTTCGCGCTGCGCGTGCTGGCCGAGCCGGAGGTCCTGGCGCGGGTGCGGGCGCACGGCGAACGGCTGGGCAGGCTGACCGCCGCCCCCGCGCGCGCGATGGACTTCGAGAAGGAGAAGGCGATGCGCCTGCTCCACCACCGTCGCCCCTGACCGACGACGCTCATCCCCACCGTGGGTTGACACGCGTACGCGGCCGGTCACGGCCACATGCCCTGCGTCCCAACAGGTTTTGGCGGCGAGTCCACGGGCTACGGATCCACACGTGGATACCCTTAGCAGCGGCGTGACCCTGAACCGTCTCCCGGTCCACGTGCGCGACGAGCTCACCGACGTCGACCGGCTCCATGCGATCTGGACCCGGCACCGCCACGGCCAGCCGCAGGACGCGCGCGCGGCCGCCCTGCGCGAACTGATCCGGCGCCGTGTCCGCGACTGGGGCGGCGGGCCCGCCCTGGAGGAGCTGGTCGTGTCCACCTCAGAGGAGGGGATGTCCGGCCAACCGGTCACCGTGGACTACGTCGAGGGCCTCGCCCGACGCGCGGCCGCCCTGCCCGCCGACTGCCCCCACCGCTCCCCCGGCCCCCTCGGGACCGCCGAGGCCCGCCGACTGGCCGGGGCCGCCGCCGTCCCCGCGCACCCCGTCGTCCGCGCCGCGCACGTGTACGCCGAATGCGTCGATGTGCTGCGCCGCCTCCGGGCCGCCGAGACGGCGGAACCCGGGACGGAGACCGGCGGCCGCGCCGCCGACGACGGCGACCCGCCGTGGGCCCTGCCGTGGATCCTCACGTCCCTGGTGCTCCAGCGCGCCGACCACCCGCCCCTGTTCCCGGACCCCCGCTGCTTCCCGCCGCCGTCCGAGGAGCGGGACCCCGCCGCACGGTTCGCCGAGCTGGTCCACCACTTCGCGCGCCTGGTCACCAGCGCCCTGCGCGACGAACTGTGCTGGGCGCCCGCGAGTGTTCCGCCCCCGCGGGCGCACATCCCTCCGCTCGCGTCGGTGACGTGCCGCAGGATCCAGGACTACGTGCGGTCGCGCCGGACCTCCCTCGCGCTCATCCTCCAGGCCCTGGACCCGCGGGCGAGGACGACCGTGCGCACGGGCGGGTCCGACGACGCCCCGGAGGACGCCACCGCCCCCGCGCCGGCCGCCCGGACGGTCCTCACCCCGGGCGCCGCGCACTGGTGGACGGCCCTGGAGCTGGTGGTGGGCGACGCGTCACTGACCCTGTTCGTGGTCGTGCAGGAGGTCGGCCGCCCCACCACCGGCGTCCTGGCGGTCACCGCGGACGCGCGGCTCACCACGCCGGAGGGGGTGCGCGACGCGCTGGACATGTCCGGCCCCGAGAGCGTCACCGTGATGCCCTCGGACTGCGTGGACGACCGCTGGCCGCAGATGCGCGACCTGGTGGACGAGGCGGTCTCGCGGGCGATGAACGTCCTCACCCGAGTGTGACCCGGAGGCGGACCCGGGGGTGTCGTTCGGGCGCCGCCAGGGTGCCGGGGGCGGCCCGCCACCGGTCAGCTGACGGCGAGCAGCACCAGGAACAGGATGAGGATGACGATGGTCATCAACACGGCCGGGATCACCCAGCTCTGCTGGAGCACCGAGTTCTGCTCGACCGGGCGCGGCATCGGCCGCCCCGCCCCGGGGCGCGCGTAGGTCTGGTTCGGGTTCCCGCCGGCGGCCATCGGGTTGACCCCGCGCGGCCCGGCGGGCGGCATCGGCGGACGTTGGGGCTGCGGGTAGCCCCCCGGCATGCCGGGCCGGGCGTTCGCCGCGCCCGGGTGCGCGCCGTAGCCGGGACGCGGCCCCGTGCCCATCGGCTGCCCCATGGGGCGGGGGTTGGACGTGCGCGGGTCGGACACGTGCGGCGGGTAGCCCCCGAAGCCCTGCTGGGGGCCGGTGCGCGGCGGCGCGTGGGGCCCCGTCGGAGGAACCTGTCCGCCGGTGAACGCGCCCCCCGCCTGGGCGATCTGCTCGCCCCGCTGGAGCGCGTCGTCGGTGGAGCCGGCGTCCTCGACCCCGTCGTGGCCCAGCAGGCGCATGAGCAGGGTCTGCGCGTTGGGTCGGTTGTCGGGGTTCTTGTCCAGACAGGACTCGACGACCGGTCGCAGCGCCTCGTCCACCCCGTCCAGTTCGGGCGGTGCGCTGATCACCCGGTGCACCACCGCCGGAACGGTGTCGGCTCCGAACGGGGCGTGGCCGGTGGAGGCGAAGGCGATCACGCAGCCCCAGGCGAAGATGTCGCACTTGTCGGTGACCCCGCGCCCCTCGATCTGCTCGGGCGCCATGTAGGACGGCGTCCCGACGATCGAGTTGGTCATGGTGGCCGTGCCGTCGTCCATGCGCGCGATGCCGAAGTCGATCACCCGCGGCCCGTCCGGACCCAACAGGACGTTGCCGGGCTTGAAGTCGCGGTGGACGATGCCCGCCTTGTGGATCGCGACCAGGGCGGTGGCCGTGGACACGGCGAGACGCTGGAGCTTGGGCCCCCGCAGCGGGGCGCCCTTGGCGACCGTGTCCTGGAGGTCCCTGCCCGGCACGAACTCGCTGACCACGTAGGGCGGGTCCTCGTCGAGCTGGGCGTCGAGGATCGCGGCCGTGCAGAACGACGCCACCTTCTGCGCCGCCCGGACCTCCTTGGCGAAGCGCCGACGCAGGTCGCCGTCGCCCGACCACTGGTCGTTGAGGACCTTGACCGCCACCTGGTCGCCCTCGGTGTCCTCAGCGAGGTACACCACGCCCTGCCCGCCCTTGCCCAGGCGGCCGGTCACGCGGTACGCGCCGAACGCTGCGGGGTCGCTCGGCTGTAGCGGTTGACCGGGCATCAGTGTCCTCCAGGGCTTTCGTGCGGGACGCGCAGAATCAGGGTACGGGGTCTCGGAAACCCCGCGTCGTGGACGAGCACGTCCGCGCGGTGCGGTTCACACCCTGTCCGTAGCCGCTTCGACTGCTGGAACGGCCAGTTCGTTCCGTCCCGACTCAACCGATTTTTCGCGCCTCGTCGACGAGCAGCACCGGGATGCCGTCCCGGATCGGGTAGGCCAGGCCGCTCTCGTCGCAGACCAGTTCGTCGGTCTCGGGGTCGTGGCGCAGCGGGGCCTGGCTCTGCGGGCAGGCCAGGATGTCCAACAGCCACCCGTCGATCTTCGTGCTCATGTTCTCGTTCCTCGTGATGTCGTGTGCCCGTGGCGCGACCACGCCGGGGCACGTCCGCGCCGCGCGGATCCCTCCGCCCGGCGCGGAACCTCCCGTCGCCCGGTCAGGCCCGGACGATGGCCAGGACCTCGTCGCGCACCTTGGCCACGGTTCCCTCGTCGGGTGCCTCCACGTTGAGCCGCAGGAGCGGCTCGGTGTTGGAGGCGCGCAGGTTGAACCAGGTTCCGTCCGGCAACTGGACGGTCAGGCCGTCGAGTTCGTCGACGGTGACGCCGTCCCTGTCGGCGAAGGCCGCGCGGACCTGCGCCATCCGGGAGGGTGCGTCGGCCACCGTGGAGTTGACCTCCCCGGACGACGCGTAGCGCGAGTACTCCTCGGTGATCCGGGAGAGCGGACGGTCGTCCGAGCCCAGGACCCGCAGGACGTGCATCGCCGCGAGCATACCCGTGTCGGCCCGCCAGAAGTCCCGGAAGTAGTAGTGGGCGGAGTGCTCCCCGCCGAAGATCGCGCCGGTCTCGGCCATGGTGGCCTTGATGAAGGAGTGGCCGACCCGGGTGCGGACGGGGACGCCGCCCCGCTCCCGCACGATCTCGGGGACGGCGGTGGAGGTGATGAGGTTGTGGATGATCGTCGACCCGGGCTCGCGGGCGAGCTCCTGGGCGGCGACCAGGGCGGTGATGGCGGACGGGGGGACGGGCTCGCCGCGCTCGTCGACGACGAAGCAGCGGTCGGCGTCGCCGTCGAAGGCCAGGCCGATGTCGGCGCCGACCTCGCGGACCTTCGCCTGGAGGTCGACCAGGTTGGCCGCGTCCAGCGGGTTGGCGGGGTGGTTGGGGAAGGTGCCGTCCAGCTCGAAGTAGAGGGGGACGATCTCCAGCGGCAGGCCCCGCTCCAGGACGGCCGGGACCGTGTACCCGCCCATGCCGTTGCCCGCGTCGACGGCCACCCTCAGGGGGCGGATCCCCGACAGGTCGACCAGCTCGCGCAGGTAGGCGGCGTAGCCCGGAAGCAGGTCCCGCTCGGTGACGGCGCCCTCGGGCCCGTCGTGCTCCACGACCCCGGACTCGGCCAGGCGTCTGATCTCGTCCAGGCCGGTCTCGGCGCTGATGGGGGCGGCTCCGGCCCGGCACATCTTGATGCCGTTGTACTCGGCGGGGTTGTGGCTGGCGGTGAACATGGCGCCGGGCAGGTCGAGGTGGCCCGAGCCGTAGTAGAGGAGGTCGGTGGAGCCGAGTCCGGCGAACACGACGTCCAGACCCTGGGAGACGACGCCGTCGGCGAAGGCCGTCGCCAGTTCGGGTGAGGAGGGGCGCATGTCGTGTGCGACCACGACGGCCGGGCCGCCGACCACACGGGCGAAGGCCGCACCGATCGCGCGGGCGATGTCGGCGTCGAAGGTGTCCGGAATCACACCGCGCACGTCGTATGCCTTGAAGATGCTTCCGAGGTCAGCCACGTCTTCTCCGGCCAGTCGGTCCTGCTCCTGGTTCTGTGGCGCGAGGGCCCCGCGCCGTACCAACGTAGCAAGCGGCCGGGGGCGGCGGACGGCGCCCGGGGGTGGAGGGGGATCGACGGAGGGTGACGGGGATCGGCCCCGGATTCGGGGGGCGGGCCCGGGGCCGGGGGCGGGCCGATGGGGGGGTCGCCGCGTCCGCCGCGTCCGTGCCGCGGGCGCGGGATCAGCCCCGGGGCCTGGGGTCCTGGTCGCCCCGGCCGGGGTCGGAGCGGACCACGCGCAGGTGGCCGCGGCGCAGGGTCTCGGTCCCCTCGCCGACGGCGTCGTCCGGAGGAACCGCGCGCGACGGCGGACGCGCCGCCTCACGCACCGCGTCCGCGAGCGCCTCCAGGTCGTCGCTGCCGGGACCGCCGCCCGACGTCTCGACCGGAAGCCGCACGACCTCCCAGCCGCGGGGGGCCGTCAGCCGGTCGGCGTGGACGGCGCACAGGTCGTAGCAGTGCGGTTCCACGTAGGCGGCGAGTGGACCCAGGACCGCGGTGGAGTCGGCGTACACGTACGTGAGCGTGAAGACGGCGGGCTGCCTGCACGCGGTACGGGAGCAGCGTCGAACATGGCTCACAGCGTTTGACTGTATGCCTTTACCGGGAGACACGCCAGCATCGTCCCACGACCGTCGCCGCACCGGGTCTCGCGCGCCCGGGTTCCGGCCGATCGGGACTACGCGCGAGGCGGATGATGGCTTAGTCTCGAAGTGTGCGACGAGTGCGCCTTTCCAGTGGCCAACCAGACCGAGTGCGGCGCCGGGACCGCCGCGGCCGAGGTATCCGCGGTCCTCTCGTGCCCGCCGACCTGCCGGTGTTCCGTAGCCGAGCGCAGGCGTTCGACGACCTCGTGTTGGACGCCGTCGAACGCCTGGAGCGCCTGTGGGCGCGCGAACTGGCGAACGTGGACTTCCTCGTCGAGGACGTCCCCCCGATCCCGCCCCGCGGCCCCCTGACGGAGTCGATCCCCTTCTCCCGTCTGGAGACCGACCCCAACGGCAGGGCCCGCATCGTGGTCTACCGGCGTCCCGTGGAGATCCGCACCAAGGATCCCGAGGAGATGGCCCTGCTGGTCCACGAGGCGGTCGTCGAGGAGGTCGCCAACCTGTTGGGCGTGGAGCCGGAGTCCGTCGATCCCGAGGCGTGAGGGCCTCCGGACCGACGCCGTCCCGCCCTACGGAACGATCCCGAGCATCGACCCCCGCGCCGTCGGCAGCCGCACCTCCACGGGCGCCGGGGGCACCGGCAGCACGCTCCATCCGTCCTCCGTGCTGAGGATCCGCGCGGCGTGCACCGGTCCGGAGTCCTCCAGCAACTCCAGACGGAACGCGTTCCCCTCCTCCGAGGGCAGGTCCCAGTCCTGCCCGACCACGCGCGTGGTCCCCGCGGGCAGGTCGACGTGGGCGGCGTCGCCCTGGGTCCCGTCGGCGCCGATCGGGGTCACCACCACCTGCGCGTCGCGGTCCAGGGCGCTCATCACCACCTCCACGTCGGTGTCGCCGGGAACGAACGGCAGGACGGCGCTGGTGTCCAGGGGGAGGGCGAGCGGGTCGACGGCGGCGGGATAGGCGGTGTCGGAGTCCTCGGCGAGCACGCCCGCGACCACGGGCGCGTC
This sequence comes from Nocardiopsis sp. NPDC049922, assembly GCF_040660275.1. Taxonomy (NCBI): domain Bacteria; kingdom Bacillati; phylum Actinomycetota; class Actinomycetes; order Streptosporangiales; family Nocardiopsidaceae; genus Nocardiopsis; species Nocardiopsis sp. NPDC049922. The sequence continues at coordinate 55,085 of NZ_JBFAME010000001.1, forward strand.
GGCCTCCACGACGACCGTGCCCGCGCGGCCCGCCAGGGCCGACGACAGGGTGATCCACCCGGAGGCGGACGGGGGTACGTCGAGGACCAGCTCCTCCTCGGGATCGTCGTCGGCGGGCAGCACGCGCACCCGGACCTCGGTGTACTCGTCACCGGGAACGGTCACGAACAGCCGCCGCGCGCCCTCGCCGCCGGGCACGCCGGGGATGACGTGCCGTTCGTCCGGGACCCGCGTGGGCGGCACCCACCCCGTGGCGCCGCCCTCGTGCTCGGCGAGCAGGGCGGCGGCCACCCGGCCGGTGCTGGTGCGGACGTGGACGCCGAGGGCGGCGGACCGCCGGATCAGCTCCGTCAGGTCGAGATCGGTCGACCGCCCCGCGGGCACGGAGATCCCACGGCTCTCGGCGGAGAAGGACAGCCCGCTCTCGGTGTACACGTCCACGCTGACCGTCGCCGCGGTCTGGGCCGGGTTGGCGAGGTGGACGGTGAGCGTCTCGGTCCCGCCCCAGTCCTGCGCGTCCTCTCCCTCGCCCATCGGGTGCGGGTTCGGCTCGCCGCCCGCGCCCTGCTCGGCGCCGCCGGGGAGGGCGAACCAGGTGCTGGTCGAGGGGGGCTCGCAGCGGACCTCGGTCACGCCGTCGTCCGTCACGGTGGTCTGCGCGGAGTCGAGTCCGGAGGCCAGGCTTCCCTCGGCGCGCAGGACGGTGGGGTCGTCCGAGCCTCCGGTCTCCGCCAGCCAGACGCTCCCGGGCTCGGTGATCTCGTCCCCGACGTCGGCCCACAGCCTGCCGACGTCGTCGCGGCCGACCCTCGGCGCGTAGGCGGCCAGGGTGCCGTCCGACCCGTCGTGCGGAGCGGGGCACACCCGAACGGCGCGGTCGGGCCGGACCGTGCCCGGATCGGTGGTGCCCAGGGGTTCCGTCGCGGGGACGAGGGCGGCGCCGAACAGCGCCGCCAGCGCCAGCGTCACGAGGCCGAACAGCGCGAACCGGTTCCGCACGATGAGCCGCATCAGGCCCCCCTGGTCGTGGTCGTGACCCGGCCGGCCCGTCGCCGCCCGCCCCCGCGGGAACGGCGGCCGGTCCACCGCGGTCGGCGTGGTCGGGGCGTCGGGGCGGCCTCGACCAGGCGGGTCTCCTCCTCGGTCCGCGCTCCGGGGGCGGCGAGGACGGCGACCACCAGGAGCGCCACCCCCTGTGCGACCAGCCACGCGGTGTGGACGGGGTCGACGTGGCGGACGTCCAACGCGCCGCCCTCCGCCGGCAGCTCCCACGCCTGGACGCCGTTCTCCGTGGCGACGGGGGTCAGCGCGGTCCCGTCGAGTGTGGCCCGCCACCCGTCGTCGGCGGGCTCGGCCAGCGACAGCAGCCGACCGGGCTCCCCCTCGGGCAGGTCGTCGCCGATCACGAGAGCCTGGGCCTCGGCCTCCTCGGCCCCGTCGGCGGCCTCCTCGACCACGCGCAGGGCCCCGGTGGGCTCCCCCACGCGCCAGAGCCCGTAGCGGTCGGACAGCGACATCCGCAGCAGTCCCGGCGTGCCGTCCAGGGTCGTGACCATCGAGGTGTCGTGCGCGCCGTCGACCTCCGGACGCGGGTAGAGCACGTACTGGACGCCGAAGTCGGCGAGGGTGTGCAGGTGCTCGCCGCCCTGACCGGCGACCAACTCGGCGACCGCCCGGTCCATGACCTCCCTGGCCGGGGCGGTCGGCACGACGCCCTCGTCCCCGAGTCGGGGTTCCTCGCCGCGCAGGACGACGTAGTCGACGCCGCCCTCGCCCGGGGTGACGACCAGTGTGCGGGGCCGGGTGCCGTCCCGGTCGATGACCGCCAGCGCGCGGGACACCACCATGTCGGCCCGACCGGTGAGCGGCCCGTCCACGCCCTGTGCCGTCCACACGGCGGCGGCGGAGAGCGGCGTGGCCAGGGCGAGGGCGGACACGGCGACCGCGAACACCCGGCGGAGCCCGCCGAGGCGCAGCATGGGGCCGAGCGACCGCGCGCCGGTGGCGGCGGACAGCAGCACGGCTGCGGCGGCGAACGACAGGGCGGCGCCGGGCCAGATCTGGACCGGGGGCCCGCCGGAGTACGGTTCGACGACCAGGCGGCTGGTCACGACGGCGACGAGCAGTCCGGCCAGGGCGAGCGTCCACCCGGCGGCGACGATCATCCGGTCGCGCAGGAGCAGCAGCGAGCACAGCGCGGCGGCCGCGAACCCGGCCGTGACCCAGACCGGAGGGGTCCCCGGGCCGCCGGGGGACAGCAGGAGCAGCCGCGCGGCGGTGGCCCCGGTCGTCGGCGGGTGCAGTCCGGCCTCCAGCAGCCACAGGGTGGGGTGGCGCAGGAGTTCGAGCGACCACGGCAGCAGCAGGACGATCGGGACGGCCAGGCTCAGCGCGACGCTGACGTACAGCCGCCGTCCCAGGTGCCCGAACGCCGCCGCGACCAGGATCCCCGTGAGCAGGAAGAGCGCCCACACGAGCGGGACGAACGCGGTGGCCGCCGCCAGGACCAGGCCGAGTCCCCACGCCGCGCGGCGGGACGGTCGCGGTGGCAGCGTCACGAGACGGACCAGCAGCAGTCCCATGACGGGCAGCAGGATGTGGACGAGGGCCGTGCCGAGCCGCCCCTGGGCGACCGCGCCGGTGGCCACGGGCAGCAGGGCGTAGACGGCGGCCGTCCACAGGCGGACCGGGCGCGGTCCCACCACCTCGCGGGCGAGCAGGAAGGCCGTCAGCCCGGACAGCGGCACGCAGCCGAGGAGGATCACGGAGACGGCGATCCACGGTTGGCCCAGGGTGAGCGTGGACGCCAGGGCCAGGAGTCCGACGTAGGGCGCGACGGGCGCGCTCGACCCGAGCCCGGTGTCGGGCCACGCGGCCAGGTAGAGGGACCACAGGTCACCGGCCGAGCCCGCGACCGGGGGCAGCGCCCCGCCCGCGAGGAGGTCGCCGAACAGCAGGGAGCGTTCGGCGACGAGGGCGACGACGGCCAGGCCCAGGACGAGCAGGACGCCGGGGCGCAGGACGACCCGGCGCAGGAAGCTGGTCTGGTCGGCGAGCGCGGCGTCCTCGTCGTCGGGGCTGGGCGCGACGGTGACCGCCTGGTGACGGCCGGGGGTGTTGAGCACGGGCTCGCCGGACAGGATGCCGGTGAGGGTGTCGGCGAACTGGCGCAGGGCCACGCCCCGGGCGAGGAACGGGCGGATCGCGCTGTAGGTGCGGCGCCGGTCGCGGCGGCGCCGGAACCTGGCCCGGGCCAGGCGGAGCGGTCTCAGGTACACGAGTGTGATGGCCGCGGCCTCGTCCAGGGCGTTGCCGGGCTGCTTGGTGAGCAGGTACGTCAGCACACGCAGCAGCGAGACCACGGAGTTGCGCACGAGCGCGGCCGCCATGCCGCCCGCGGGCAGGTTGGCCAGGAGGACGAACACGGCGTGCCTGCGGTCGACCCGGCGCGGGTGGTTGCGCGTGGCGGTGATGCGGCGGCGGCGTCGGGCCGAGGCCTCGGCGTGGTAGGCGACCGCGTCGGTGACCAGGACCGCGCGGAGCCCGGCGCCGCCCACGCGCCAGCAGAAGTCGATGTCGTCGCGGAAGAGCGGGAGGGCGGGGTCGAATCCGCCGAGCCGGTCCCACACGTCGCGGCGGACGAGCATGCCCGCGCTGGAGACGGCGAGGACCTGGCGGGTGCCGTCGTGCTGGCCGTGGTCGAACTCCCGCTGTTCGAGGCCGGTCTCGCGGCGTCCCGCCCCGTCGATGGTGACGCCCGCCTCGACGAGGCGGCGGCGGTCGAACCAGTCGCGGAGCTTGGGGCCGAGCACGGCGGCGCGGGGGTCCTGGTCGGCGGCCGCGAGCAGGCGTTCGAGGGCGTCGCGCTCGGGGGTGAGGTCGTCGTGGATGAGCCAGATCCACTCCGTGGCGTCCGGGTGGCCGGGGACGGGGGCGGTGGAGCGGGGCAGGTCGAGCGCGCCGCGGACGGCGTCGCCGTAGCCGGTGGCGGCCGGGAGGTCCAGGACGGCGTCGTCGGGCAGGTACTCGGTGAGCAGGTCGGCGCTGCCGTCGGTGCTTCCGGTGTCGGCGGCCACGACGCGCTGGACGGGCCGGGACTGGCCGCGGACGGCGGCGAGGGTCTCCGGCAGCCAACGCGCGCCGTCGTGGGAGACGATCACCGCGGTGACGACGTGTCGGGCGGGGTCGTGGTCGAGCACGGCTGTGGTGTGTTCTCTTCCGGGAGAGGGGCGGGCCCCGGGTCGCGGGGACGGTGCCCCACCGACGGGCGCGTGGGCGCGCCGGGTGCCGGTGTGCCCCGTCCAGGTCCACTTCGGCACGGTTGGTCCGGCGTGGCCGGTCCGGCACGGTGGGAGCGGGTCATCACCATACGCCACCTCGGCGCGGCGCGGGGCTGTTCGTCCCCATCGCCATGACGAGACGTATCACCGCATTCACACCAGCACGGATGTGTGGTGCATTCCTCACCAAAGTCCCAAACGGGATGAAACATGAAAAAGGCGCGCCCGGACTCGCGGTCCGGACGCGCCTCGCGCGTGTGCCCCTAGAGCATCTCCGCCAGGAAATCGAAATCCCCTCCGGCGGCTTTCTTCAGCCTACGGCGCTCACGCTCGGAGAGTCCCCCCCAGATGCCGAAGCGCTCGTCGTGCTCCAGCGCGTATTCCAGGCACTCCGCACGCACCTCACACGACTGGCAGACCTTCTTCGCCTCCCGGGTCGAGCCGCCCTTCTCGGGGAAGAACGCCTCCGGGTCGGTCTGCGCGCACAAGGCACGTTCCTGCCAGCCCAGATCCTCGTCCGAGCCGTGCGCCAGCGGGATCACCTCGCTCATGCGCACCTCCTGTTGCCCCCCATAGATGTCCCCGGCCCTTTTCGTCCCCCAAGGCCGGGTGGAATCCCACCTTGAAATTACACGCGGGCCCGTGACCAGGAGTCAAGCGCCCTACGTGGTAATCCACTGAATATCATGTAACGAACCGCCAACGACGATCGTGCCATGTCCGTTCTGTGAATTACCACGCAATTCACGGCCTTCCCAGGCGGCGGAGGCGCGGAGGCGCCAGGCGTGATCAGCGCTGGTCCTCCCCGCCGTACCAGCCCTGCTGGCCCCCGCTGTTGCCCTGTCCCTGCTGGTCAGAGCCGTAAACGGAACCGCCCTCGTACTGGCTTCCGTACGAGGCGCCGCCCTGGCCGGAAGCGTCCGTACCAGCCTGCTCACCGGAGTTAAAGAAAGGGTCAACTCCGCCGGCGGACGGTGTGTCCTGCGCCTGCTGGCCCTGCTCGGCGCCCTGGTACCACCCGTACTGGATGGCGTCCTGGGCGGCCTGCTCACCCGAGGCCGCCGCCTGCTGCGCGGCCTGCTGGGCGTCGTAGGACTGCGGCGCGTACTGCGCGGGGTCGTAGGCCTGGGCGGCGTCCTGCTGCTGGGCCGCCGCGTCCTGCTGCTGACCGTACTGCTGGGCGTACTGCGCGGGGTCGTAGGCCTGCTGGCCGCCCGTGCCGTAGGCGTAGCCCTGCTGCTGGGCCGCCGCGTCCGTGTACTGGCCGTAGGCCTGCTGGGCCCCGGTTCCGTAGGCCGCCGCCTGCTGGGCCGAGGCGTCGTAGGCCTGCTGGCCGCCGGTGCCGTACCCGGCCTGCTGCTGCGCGGAGGCGCCGTAGGCCTGCTGCTGGGCCGAGGCGTCGTACGCCTGCTGGGCCCCGGTGCCGTAGGCCGCCGCCTGCTGCGCGGAGGCGTCGTAGGCCTGAGCCTCCTGCCCGTACTGGGCGTAGGCCTGCTGCTGGCCGGAGGCGCCCTGCGCGGCGTCCGCCGGCTGCGCGTACGCCTGCCCGTACGCCTGTCCGTACGCCTGCTGCTGGCCCGACGCCGTCTGGGTCGGGTCCTGCCCGTAGACCTGCCCGGAGCCGGTCTGCGTCGGGTCGGCGGCCGGGTACCCGGGCTGGGCGTAGGCCTGGCCGACCCCGTACGGCTGCTGCGGGTTGTACTGGGCCTGCTGGGTCGCGCGCGGGACCAGCGTGGGGTCGTTGTAGAGCTTGAGGAAGACGAAACCCGCCATGCCGAGCACCGCGCCCTCGGCGAGCGTCGTGAAGAAGCGCGCGAAGCCGAACCCGACGCTCCCGGAGTCGACGAACCCGGTGATGAGCGAGATCAGGGCGAACAGCAGCCCGACGCCGACCATGATCATCGCGGTGACGACGACGGGCGCGGCGGCCGGACGCGTGCGCTGGCTCGTGACCACCAGGGCGACGGCGGCGACCAGGAGGACGACGTTCCACAGGCCGAAGAAGCTGGACGCGGCCGACTCCACCCCGGCGGCGAACCCCCCGGTGAAGTCGCTGGCCACCACGATCAGGCGGATCAGCCCGGAGAGCAGGGACGCCCCCACGGCCCCGAGGAGCACCCAGGCCCCCAGCGGGCGCAGGCGTTCGAGTGATTCGTTGTTCAAGAGAGGATCCCCTCCGCTGGTTCCCCCACCGAGACGGGGGAGGCTTTGCATATCGTCGGGCTGTCGGGTGTCGGCCGCGCCCCGACGGGGAATGGGGACATCGGACACCGCCGACCGGTGAGACGGCGGACGCGGCCCCGGAGTTCGGAGATCCCCGGTCGGAGCGCGATCACGCCGAGGTCGTGCCCCATGGCGGGGCAGACGACTCATACACGCCCCCAGCCTGCCAGACTTGGACGCATGCGGATAGTCGTACCGGCCGGCGGTATCGGCGGAGCACGGTTCCTTCGCGGCCTGCGGGCGGCGCTCGGGATCGACGCCGCCACCACCGGGGACCAGACCACAGACAGCGCCATCACCGTCATCGGCAACACCGGCGACGACATCACCCTGTTCGGCCTCCGGATCTGTCCGGATCTGGACACTGTGATGTACACCCTGGGCGGGGGCATCAACGAGGAACAGGGCTGGGGCAGGGCCGACGAGACCTTCACCGTCAAGGAGGAGCTCGCCGCCTACGGCATGCGGCCCACGTGGTTCGGCCTGGGCGACCGGGACACCGCCACGCACATCGTCCGGGCGCAGATGCTCGCCGCCGGGTACCCGCTCTCGGCGGTCACCCAGGCGCTGTGCGACCGCTGGAAGCCCGGCGTCCGCCTGCTGCCCATGACCGACGACCAGGTGGAGACGCACGTGGTGGTCGACGACGGCGAGGGCCGTCGCGCCATCCACTTCCAGGAGTGGTGGATCCGCCACCGCGCCGCGCTTCCCGCGGAGCGCATCATCAGCGTGGGAGCGGAGTCGGCCACGCCCGCGCCGGGCGTCCTGGCCGCCATCGCCGAGGCGGACGCCGTGATCCTGCCGCCGTCCAACCCGGTCGTCAGCGTCGGGTCCGTGCTGGGCGTCCCCGGCATCCGCGAAGCCCTGGTCGACAAGACCGTGGTCGGCGTCTCGCCGATCATCGGCGACGCGCCCGTGCGCGGAATGGCCGACGCCTGCCTGACCGCGATCGGTGTGGAGACCAGCGCCGCCGCCGTCGCCGAGCACCTGGGATCGGACCTGCTGGACGGCTGGCTGGTGGACGACGCCGACGCTGACGCGAAGGTCGAGGGGATCGAGGTCCGGTCCCGGCCGCTGTACATGAGCGACCCCGCCGCGACCGAGGCGATCGCCCGCGCGGCGGTGGACCTGGCGGTCGAGTTGTCGGAGGTGCGGGAGTGACCGACGACATACGCGTGCGCGGGCTGCCCGGGATCCCCGAGGTGCGACCGGGCGACGACCTCGCGGCCCTGGTCGCCGACGCCGTGGCCGCCTCGGGCACGCCCCTGGTCGACGGCGACGTGCTCGTGGTGACCTCCAAGATCGTCAGCAAGGCCGAGGGACGTGCCCGGCGGATGGACCGCGACGCGGCGATCGACGCCGAGACCGTGCGCGTGGTGGCCCGGGCCGGGCGTACGCGGATCGCGCAGACGCGGCACGGACTCGTCATGGCGGCCGCCGGGGTGGACGCCTCCAACGTCGAACCCGGAACGGTCCTCCTGCTGCCCGAGGACCCCGACGCCTCCGCCCGTGCCCTGCGCGCGGAGCTGCGCGAGCGCCTGGGCGTGGAGGTGGCGGTGGTCGTCTCCGACACGTTCGGCCGCCCGTGGCGGGTGGGCCAGACCGACGTGGCGATCGGCGCGGCGGGGCTGTCGGTGCTCCAGGACCTGCGGGGCGGCACCGACACCCACGGCAACGTCATGGAGGTGACCGTGAACGCGGTCGCCGACGAGATCGCGGGCGCGGGCGAACTGGTCAAGGGCAAGGCCGACGATGTGCCCGTCGCCGTGGTCAGCGGTCTGGGCGCCCTGGTCACCGAGGAGGACGGTCCGGGGGCGGCCGCGCTCGTCCGCTCGGCCGACGCCGACCTGTTCCGCTACGGATCGCGCGACGTCGTTCCCGCCCGGCGCACGGTGCGCGCGTTCACCGACGCCCCCGTGGACCCGGGCGCGGTGCGGCGCGCGGTGGGCACGGCGCTGACCGCGCCCGCGCCGCACCACACCACCCCCTGGCGGTACGTCCTGGTGGAGTCGGAACGCACGCGCAAGCGGCTGCTGGACGCCATGCTGAACGCGTGGGTGGCCGACCTGCGCGGCGACGGCTTCTCCGAGGAGGCGATCGCGCGGCGGACCCGGCGGGGTGACGTGCTGCGCGCCGCCCCGTACCTGGTGGTCCCGTTCCTGGTCGCCGACGGCGCGCACCCCTACCCGGACCGGCGCCGCGCGGACGCCGAGCGGTCGATGTTCCTGGTCGCGATGGGCGCCGGAGTGCAGAGCCTCCTGGTGGGGCTGGCCATGGAGGGGCTGGGTTCGGCGTGGATCTCCTCGACCATGTTCTGCCCGGACGTCGTGCGCGGGGTGCTCGACGTGCCGGAGGACTGGCAGCCGATGGGGGCGGTGGCGGTCGGCCACGCCGCCGAGCCGCCGAGGGAGCGACCGCCACGCGATCCGGAGGACTTCGTGACCGTGCGATGACGCGGTGGGCGACCGACGGCCAGCGTCCCGGGGCGGGGCGCTGGCCGTACGCGTGAGTCCGGTGACGTGTGCGCCGCGTGGCCGCCACGGCCTCGGTGACCCCCGAAGCACGGAAGCCACAGGTGACACGAGCGCACGCTACGCCTCCGAAAAATCGCAAAGTTTCCTTACGGTTTTTGTTGACGCGCCGGTAAAGCAACTCTAAGGTTTCTTAACAATTAAGGGCATCCAGCCGGTTCGTCGCCCCCGCCCGACAAGAGGAGCACCCCCCATGCTCAACGTCCGCCGAACCCCCCGCCCACGAAGGAGTGGCCCGTCCCGGGCCCGAGCCGCCCTGACCGGCGTCTTCGCCGTCCTGGCCGCCGCGCTCGTCGCCGGCGCCGCCCAGCTCCCCCTCGCGGCCGGCGAGGCCGAGCCCGTCGCCGAGACCAGCTCGGCCCAGGCGACCGGACAGTGGCTCACGGGCTACTGGCACAACTTCGACAACGGTTCCACCGTCCTGACGCTGGCCGACATCCCGTCCGAGTACAACCTGGTGGCCGTCGCCTTCGCCGACAACCACCCCTCGCTCGACGGCGGCATCACGTTCACCCTCGCCAGCGGCGAGCTGAACGGCTACACCGACGCCCAGTTCCGGTCCGACATCGCCGCCGTCCAGGCGCAGGGCCGCAAGGTCATCCTGTCGGTCGGCGGTCAGAACGGGCACGTGAGCGTCACCAACGCCACCCAGGCGCGCAACTTCGCCGACACGGCGTACGCGCTGATGCGGGACTACGGGTTCGACGGCATCGACATCGACCTCGAACACGGGATCAACGCCCAGTACATGGAGTCCGCGCTGCGCGACCTGCGCGCGAGCGCCGGGTCGAGCCTCATCATCGCGATGGCGCCGCAGACCATCGACTTCCAGGCGCCCAGCCAGCAGTACTACCGGCTGGCGTCGAACATCCGCGACATCCTCACCATCGTGAACATGCAGTACTACAACTCCGGCACGATGCTGGGGTGCGACGACCAGGTCTACGGCCAAGGCACGGTCGACTTCGTCGCCGCCCAGGCCTGCATCCAGCTGGAGATGGGCCTGTCCCCGAGCCAGGTCGGACTGGGCATCCCCGCCGTCCCCTCGGCCGCCGGCGGCGGGTACATGCCCACGAGCAGCGTCATCGCCGCCCTGGACTGCCTGGAGGCCGGGACCAGCTGCGGGCGGTTCTCGCCGAGCACCCCGTACGGCCCCATCGGCGGCGTGATGACCTGGTCGGTCAACTGGGACGCGACCAACGGCTACCAGTTCGCCCGCGACATCTCCGCGCGGCTCGGCACCGGTCCGACGGACCCGCCGACCGACCCGCCCACGGATCCCCCGACCGACCCGCCGACCGACCCTCCGGTCGACTGCGACGCTCCGGCCTGGGACGCCGACACCGTCTACACGGGCGGCGACACCGTCTCCCACCGGGGCACCGTCTACCGGGCCAAGTGGTGGACGCTGGGCGAGGAACCGGGCACCACCGGCCAGTGGGGCGTCTGGGCGACCGTCGGCGCCTGCTGACCGACCCACGGGACACCCTCGACCCGCTTCCCCTCCCCCGGGTGGGCCGTCACCCCACTCCCCTCGCGTGACGGCCCACCTCCCCCGGGAGACCGCTCCTCGGGAGCGCACCGGACGTGACCGCCCGCCTCCGGCGCGCCCGTCCGCCCGGTCTCCCCTCGACCGACCGACGGCCTCGACCCCCTTCACCAGCGTGAACGCCTCCCCCGCCGCCGGCCGGGGAGGGGTCCGCTCGGTGTGCCCTGAGAACACCACCAGAAAGGGTCCTCCATGACCTCCCGACCCCCCAGAGAACGGGCCCGGCCCATCCGGTGGGCCAGAGCCCTCGGCGCGGCCGCCGCAGGGTTGTGCGTGTCCGCGAGCATGCTCGTCACGGCGCCGACCGCACACGCCGCGACGATCGCGCCCGAGGCCGCGCCGATGCCCGCCTCCACCACCGACCACGCCGGGTGCCGGCCCGACGGGCTCCACCAGACGCCCGGGATCGACGTCCCGTACTGCGACGTCTACGACGCCGACGGCCGCGAGATCCTCCCCAACGACCTCGACCGCCGGGTGATCGGGTACTTCACCAGCTGGCGCAACGGCTCCAACGGCCAGCCGACCTACCTCGTCGACGACATCCCCTGGGACCGGATCTCCCACATCAACTACGCCTTCGGGCACGTCGACGGCGACAACCGCCTCTCCGTGGGACCGGACGGCCCCGACAACCCGGCCACCGGCATGACCTGGGACGACCCCGCGCTGGCGCCCGACCCCGAGTTCGCCTACGGCGGCCACTTCAACCAGCTCAACAAGTTCAAGAAGGAGAACCCGGGCGTCCGGACCCTGGTCGCCGTCGGCGGCTGGGCCGAGACCGGCGGCTACTTCGGACTGGACGGCACGCGCGTGGACTCCGGCGGCTTCTACTCGATGACCACGACCGCCACCGGCGTGAACCACCAGGGGATCGAGACCTTCGCCGACTCGGCGGTCGAGTTCGTCCGCCAGTACGGGTTCGACGGCGTCGACATCGACTACGAGTACGCCACGTCCAACAACGGCGCGGGCAACCCCGACGACTTCTGGATCTCCGACGAGCGCCGCGGGCTCCTCTGGGAGGGCTACGAGGAGCTGATGCGCGTCCTGCGCGAGAAGCTCGACGCGGCCTCGGCCGAGGACGGCAGGTACTACCAGCTGACCGCCGCCGTCCCCTCCTCCGGCTGGCTGCTGCGCGGGCAGGAGGTGCACCAGGTCGTGCGGTACCTGGACTTCGTCAACATGATGACCTACGACCTGCACGGCACGTGGAACCACTTCGTCGGCCACAACGGCGCGCTCTACGACAGCGGCCAGGACCCCGAGCTGGCCGACGTCTACAACGCCTACAACGGCATCGGCTACCTCAACGCCGACTGGGCCCACCACTACTTCCGCGGCGCCATGCAGGCGGGACGGATCAACCTCGGCGTGCCGTTCTACACGCGCGGGTGGAAGGACGTCGAGGGCGGGCAGAACGGGCTGTGGGGCACCGCGGCGCTGCCGAACCAGAACGAGTGCCAGCCCGGAACCGGCGTCTCCACGCCCTGCGGCGACGGCGCGGACGGCATCGACAACCTGTGGCACGACAGCGACCCCATCACCGGGAACGCCATCGCGGCCGGGGCCAACCCGATGTGGCACGTGCTGAACCTGGAGAACGGCGTCGTCGGAGACTACGTCGCCGACTACGGGATCACCGACGGGATCGAGGGCTCCTACACCCGCCACTGGGACGACGTCACCAAGAACGAGTGGTGGTGGAACTCCACGACCGACACGTTCCTGTCCGGTGACGCGGACCAGACCATCGCCGCCAAGACCGACTACGTCGCCGACACCGGGCTCGGCGGCATCATGATCTGGGAGATGGCGGGCGACTACGCGTACGACTCCGCCGCGGGCCAGTACGTGATGGGCGACACCCTCATCACCGGCATCCACGAGGCGTTCAGCACCGCCGGACCCTACGGCGCCACCAAGGCCGAGACCGCCGCGCCCGCCGAGGTCCTCGACGTCGACGTGGACTTCCACGGGTTCGCCCTGGGCGACAACAACTACCCGATCACGCCGGACGTGACCATCACCAACGACTCGGCGGGCGAGATCCCCGGCGGCTCGACGATCACGTTCGACTACGGCACCTCCGCGCCGGGCAACATGAGCGACCAGTCCGGGATGGGGCTGACCCACGTGCAGCTCGGCCACGACCGGGGTGACAACATCGGCGGTCTGGACGGGACCTTCCACCGGGTGGAACTGACCGTGCCCAACTGGCAGAGCATCCCGGCCGGGGGTTCGCTGGACTTCACGCTCAGCTACCGGCTCCCGATCGCCCAGCCGTCGAACTTCCGCCTCAACGTGAACGGCGACGAGTACGCGATCACCTACGACCACCCGCGCGCGGGGACGCTGGTCGACGCGCCCGGGGGCGGCGACGGTGGCGGTGGCGGCGACCCCGACGACTGCGCCGCTCCGGCCTGGGTCGCCGGGGAGACCTACACCCAGGGCGACACCGTGACGCACGACGGCACGGCGTACCGGGCCAAGTGGTGGACGCAGGCGGAGCCCGGCACCACCGGTGAGTGGGGCGCCTGGGAGGTCCTCGGCACCTGCTGACCAGGTGCGGGGCCGCCGGGGCGGCTTCGCACCCCCGGGCGGGCCGTCACACCCGGTGTGGCGGCCCGCCCGTTCCGCTTCCTCAGATCCGCACGATCGTGAGTGTGGGATCCAGTTTGCCGATGTCGTCCGGATCGGAGGTGAGGACCGGGGCCTGGAACTTCCGCCCCAGGAGCGCGACGTGGCCGTCCACCACATCACTGCCACCGGTCCTCCCCAGAAGAACGCCCACCTGCCGCGCGGTCTCCCGTGTCAAAGGGTCGACGAGTGTGGTTCGCCCCTTGACCAGCCGGGCGATGGCATGTTGCCGAGGGTCGTCTCTCCACACCTGGGCAAACACGCCCGCGGGCAGGATGATGCGCTGGCGTTCCCTCGCCACCCGTCGAACCAGCCGCCACATCCTGACCTGCCGCCGTTCGAGCGAGATCAGCCCGCCCGAGTCGAAGACGACCACGTCTGCTTTCATGCAGCGGACTCTCAGGGGGTCTCCTTCACGCCGAGCACGCTTTCGACCCACCCCTCATCCTCGGCGGTCGTTCCGCCCGATTCCTCCAGAATCTGGGTGGCCAAGAGCTCGGCATCCGCCCAGTCGGGCTCGTTCTCCGCGAGTTCGGTGAAGTACGCCGACACCGAACCGGCCCGCCCGGAATCCACCGCACGCTGGGCTTTGGCCACGATCTCCCCCGGGACGCTGATATTGAATGCTCCCCTCCCTGAAGGAAGCGAACTCTCGGAACGAGTTCCCTCCCACCATGGGGCCTGCGGGGATTCCTGGCTCAGGCCGCCGTGCGCCCCGGCGGGGCGCACGGCCTCATGCCCTCGACACCAGCCGGGGCCAGACCCGCCCGGACCAGCACCACGTGCGCGGAGTTCTTGTCCCGGGGACGCGAAACCCCGCACGCGGTGCAGGTGTAGGTTCTCTCCGACAACGGCAGGCGGTGCTTGGCTCTCGCACCACAGTCGCCGCAGTCCATCGTCGTCAACGCCGGACGCACCAGGCGCACGTCCCGGCCGTGCTTACGCCCCATCTCGACCAACGCGTGCTTCGTCGCGCCGATCGCCGCGTCCGCGGCCTTACGCGCCATCGACGTCTTGGCCAGGAACCGGGGTTTGAAGTCCTCCACCGCGATCGCGTCATGGTCACGCACCACACGCCTGGCCCACTTACGCGCGCTGTCCTGACGCTGCCGGGCCACCTTCGCGTGCGCCCCGGCGGCCCGCTTCTTCGCCCTCAGGTAGCCCTTCGACGCCTTCTGACCCCGAACGGGTTTCCTGCGGGCCATCATCCGCTGGTACCGGGCCAGACACCGGGCGGCCCGGCGTCCGTGTTCAGGACGATGCCCCCGGCCAGGTGCAGGCGTCCGTCCCTGAGACGGAAGCCCCGCCGGGTGTAGTTCAACGTCGGACGCGCCGCGTGTTTCCGTTTGAAGCGGGGCATCCCCGCCCGCTGGCGCACCGGTACCCGGTTCTGGATGTCCTTCACGGCCTTGGCGCGGGCTTTGGCGAAGTCGCGGATCGTCTGCTGTTGGGGGACCGACCCGCCCTCGCGCAGCCACCCCCGGGCCGCACGCCACCCGGTCAACAGCTTGTCCAGCCGGGCCGGGCCACACTCCTGTCCCGCCTGGTGCGCGGCGCGGGATTCGGCGACGCACTGGTTCCACACCCACCGGCACCGGTCCCACTCACCCGACAGGGCCCGGCGGGCGATGGACGACACACGCAACCGAAAGGTGTACCGGGCATACCCGACCTTCCGGTCGGTGTGTGGTGGTGTCGTCACGATCGGCGATCTAACGGGAAGCGCCGACGAAGAAGGGAGAATCCCTCATATGTGTGAGTCAGATCACCACCACTGCGGGTGGGCGACAACGGAGGCTCCGATTCCTCCCCGGCCCGAAGGACAGGAGCATCCTCGCAGAAAACTGGTGACGCGCTTGTTCGTCATACTCCGTGTCCCGGAGGAACGTGAACCTCCCTACACGAGCGGCAGGGACGTTCGCCGGACGCTGGGGGCGACCCCGTCGCTGGCCTCCGCCACCCGGCGCCGGTCCTCGGCGACCTCCCCGTAGAGCGTCGTCCGCTGGCGGACGGGGCGACCGGTCGGCGCGACCAGGGCGCGGATGTCGCTGATCGTCTTGTACGACCCCTGCCCCGAGCCCGCCATACGGCTGATCGTCTCCTCCATGAGCGTGCCGCCCACGTCGTTGACACCACCCGCCAGCAGCTGGCGGCACGTGTCCTCGGCGAGCTTGACCCACGAGCACTGGATGTTGTCGATGCTGCCGTGCAGCAGCAGCCGGGCCAGGGCGTGCACCGCCCGGTTCTCGCGTACCGTCGGCCCCGTCCGGGCCAGGCCCGCCAGGTAGATCGGGGCGTTGGTGTGCACGAACGGCAGCGGCACGAACTCGGTGAAGCCCGGACGGCCGTTGCGCTCCCTGGCGCGTTCCTGGAGCGACCGCAGGAGCCTGAGGTGGGCGACCCAGTGGTGCGGCGAGTCCACGTGCCCGTACATCATCGTGGACGTGGTGGGGATGCCCAGGTCGTGCGCGGTCGTGATCACCTCGACCCACGCGCTGGCGGGCAGCTTGCCCTTGGTGAGGATCCAGCGGACCTCGTCGTCGAGGATCTCCGCGGCGGTCCCGGGGACCGAACCGAGCCCCGCCTCGCGCGCCCGCGTCAGCCACTCGCGGATCGGCAGGTCGGTGCGGGCCGCCCCGTTGACCACCTCCATCGGGCTGAAGGCGTGGACGTGCATGTCCGGAACCCGCTCGCGGACGGCCGCGGCGATGTCGAAGTAGGCGGTGCCGGGCAGGTCGGGGTGGATCCCGCCCTGCATGCACACCTCGGTGGCCCCCGCGTTCCACGCCTCCTCGGCGCGGTCGGCGACCTGGTCGAGCGAGAGCGTGTAGGCGTCGGCGTCGGTGCGGCGTTGGGCGAAGGCGCAGAACCGGCAGCCGGTGTAGCAGACGTTGGTGAAATTGATGTTCCTGGTGACCACGAACGTGACGTCGTCGCCGACGGTGTCGCGCCGGACCCGGTCCGCCAGGTCGGCCAGCGCCTCCAGTTCGGGACCGTCGGCGTGCAGCAGGGCGAGCGCCTCGTCGTCGGTGAGACCGGCGGGGTCGGACTCGGCCCGGCGCAGGGCGGCGGCGATCTCGGGGTCGAACCGGCGGGGCACGGCCCCCTCCCGGTCGACGCCGGACCGCAGCTCGTCCCAGTCGCCGTACACCGAGTCGAAGTCGCCGCGCCGGTCCTCGCTCCGGCCCCGCGCGTCGATCCCGGTGTGCAGGTCGGTGCGGCCCGAGGAGACCAGCACGGCCTCGGGCTCCTGCCACGGTCGGCCGACGACGGGGGCGTCCTCGCGGGCCAGCCCGGTCTCCGGGTCGGCGAGCGCCGCCACGTGCCCGGCCACCCTCGGGTCGAGCCACGGTTCGCCCGTCCGGACGTACTCCGGGTAGACGGTGAGCCGCTCGCGCAGGGTGAAGCCCAGGGCGGCGGTGCGCGCGGCCAGGTCGTCGATCTGCGGCCACGGGCGCTCGGGGTTGACGTGGTCGGGGGTGAGCGGGGAGACGCCGCCCCAGTCGTCGATGCCCGCGCGGATCATGAGCGCGTACTCGTCCACGCCCCCGTGTTCGGCCCCGATGAGGTTCGGCGGCGCCTGCACGTGCGCCTTCGGCCCCATGACCAGGCGGGTGACGGCGATCGCGGCGGCCATCTCCTCGCGCTCGGCGTCGGGCCGGTGCATCATCGCGGTGGCCGGTTTGGCGCGGAAGTTCTGGACGATGACCTCCTGGACGCCGCCGTAGCGGCGGGCGACGGCGCGCATGGCGAAGACCGACTCGGCGCGTTCGCGGTGGTTCTCGCCGATCCCCAGGAGGATGCCGGTGGTGAACGGGACGCTGGAGCGGCCCGCGTCCTCCAGGACCCGCAGCCGCACGGCCGGGTCCTTGTCCGGGCTGCCGTAGTGGGCCTGGCCCTTCTCCGTGAACAGACGGGTGGAGGTGGTCTCCAGCATCATGCCCATGGACGGGGCGACCGGCTTGAGCCGCTGGAAGTCCGACCAGGTGAGCACGCCCGGGTTGAGGTGCGGCAGGAGACCGGTCTCCTCCAGGACCATGACGGCCATGGCGCGCACGTAGGACAGGGTGTCGTCGTAGCCGTGGGCGTCGAGCCACTCGGCCGCCGCCGTCCAGCGGTCCTCGGGGCGGTCGCCGAGGGTGAACAGCGCCTCCTTGCAGCCGAGGGCGGCGCCCTGGCGGGCGATCTCCAGGACCTCGTCGGGCGAGAGGAAGGGCGACTCCAGGCGTCCGGGCACGGTGGCGAACGTGCAGTAGTGGCAGCGGTCGCGGCACAGTCGGGTCAGCGGGATGAAGACCTTGCGGCTGTAGGTGACGACCCCGGGCCGTCCGGCGGCCTCCAGTCCGGCGTCGCGGACCCGCCCGGCGTGGTCGAGGAGGACCTCCAGGTCGTCGCCGCGGGCGTGGAGGAGAACCTCGGCCTCGGTGACGTCGAGGGTCTTGCCGTCGCGGGCGCGGGCCAGCGCACGGCGCATCGCGGAGGGGGTCGGGGAGGCGTCGGCTCCCAGGTCGTTCGCACCACTCATGGACGCACCCTACGATGCGCGGGTCGACGCCGTGTCGCGGGAGCCGGTCGAAGGGGCGACGTGGGAGGCACCGCGCCGCAGGCGACCGTCCAGGTGTTCTGCGATCATCGGTGGATCGGCCGCGAGGAGGGAGGATCCGTGCTGAGTCGGCTGCGCGACAACCCGTGGGTGCGACTGGCGGTGCTGCTGGCGCTCCTGGCGTGCGCGGGCCTCGCGGTGCGCGCGCACTGGGAGCAGGCCCGGGACGCCGCCGTGGCGCTGCCGCTGTGGGTCCTTCCGGCGGCGGTGCTGGCGGGCATGGCGGGACTGACGGGACAGATGATGGCCTGGCGGGCGCTGCTCGCCGGGCTCGGGTCACCGCTGCCGCGCGCGGTCGCGGCCCGGGTCATGTTCGTCGGCCAGCTCGGCAAGTACCTGCCCGGGTCGGTGTGGGCGTTCGTCGCCCAGGTGGAGCTGGCGCGCGACTGGCGGGTGCCGCGCGTGCGCGGGGCGGCCGCGACCCTGCTCGCCGTCGGGGTGACGCTCGCGGTGAGCCTGTCCGTCGCGGCGGTCGCGCTCCCGCTGTCGTCCGCCGAGGCGGCCCGGCGCTGGTGGTGGGCGCTGGCCCTGGCGCCCCTGCTCCTGGCCGCCCTGCACCCGCGCGTGGTGGAGCTGGGCGTACGGATCGCCGCCCGGCCGTTCGCCCGGTTCCGGGAGGTGGCCGAGGCGGGCCCGCTCCGGCTGCCGGGGCGCGCGATGGCCGCGTCGGTCGCGTGGACCCTGCTGGCGTGGGCGCCGTTGGGCGCGCACGTGTGGCTGTTGACGTGGGCGGTGGGCGGCGACCCCGTGCGCTCGATCGGGCCCGCGGTGGGGGCCTACGCCCTGGCGTGGACGCTGGGGCTGCTGGTGGTGTTCGCGCCCGCCGGTCTGGGGGTGCGCGAGGCGGTGCTGGTGGTGGCGCTCGCCCCGGTCGTCGACGCGGGCGCGGCGCTGGTGGTCGCGGTGCTCTCCCGGCTGGTCATGACGGTCGCGGACCTGGCGTGGGCGGGGCTGTCCGTCCCGCTGTCCCGGTCCGCCCGGCGCGATGTGACGACAGTCACACCCCAGGAAGCGCCCTGACCGCGAACAGGAAAGCCGGGATCGGGCTACCAGGGGTGTGAGACCACCGTCCATCGACCTGATCGGATCCCCCATGCCCGAGACCGTCCCCAGGGCCTCCGCACCCGGCGGACCGGAGTCCGACGCGGTCGTCGTCCAACGCTCCCTGACCGACCCCACGGTGTTCGGCGAGATCTTCCGCCGCCACGCCCCCGCCCTGCACCGGTACGTCGCCCGGCGCCTGGGAAGGGCCGACGCCGACGACATCGTCGCCGAGACCTTCCACATCGCGTTCCGCAAGCGCCGCCGGTACGACACCGACCGTCCCGACTCCCGACCCTGGCTGTGGCGGATCGCCACCAACCTGGTGCGCCGCCGCCACCGGTCGGAGACACGCGCCTACAAGGCCCTGGCACGGACCGGCGCCGACCCGGTCATGGAGGGCGTCGCCGACCGGGCCGCCGAGCGCGTGGACGCGACCGCCCTCTCCGGCGACCTGGCCTCGGCCCTGGCACGCCTGTCCAAGGGCGACCGGGACACACTGCTGCTCATCGCCTGGGGAGGACTGACCTACGAGGAGACCGCCCAGGTGCTCGGTGTCCCGATGGGGACCGTCCGGTCCCGACTCCACCGCGCCCGCAAGCGCGTGCGCGCCGCCCTGCCCCCCGCCGCCTCCTCCGTGAAGGGGAACTCCCAGTGAACGAGATCGACCACCTGAGCCGGGTGCGCGCGGACGTCCCCGAGCCCACCGCGGAGGAACTGGCCGTGCGCACGGGCTGGCGCCCCGGAGGCGCGATGCCCGCCCGCCGCGTCCGCGCGACCGGGCGGATCCCCCTGGCACTGTCCGGAGCGGCCGTGCTCGTCGCCGCGGCCGTGTTCACGTTCCTGGCGCTGGGACCGGGCGGATTCCCGGGCTCGGACTCGGTCGCGGTGGAGCCGCTCTCCCCGTCGTCGGGAGGGGCCGGAAACGACGGAACCGCGATGGAGGTCATGGCCCCCCTCGCCGAGGCCGTCCGGTCCCAGCCGGTCGACGGCGCCGTCTGGCAGCAGGGCCTCACGGCCGCCGACGCCTGGGGCGTGGGCCCCGAGGGCGACCGGTACGGGGTGTACGACGTCCGTGAGGCCCGGGAGTGGACGGACACCGAGACCGGGCGGGCCGCCTACGAGAGCGTGTCGACGGACTGGTCGCTGGTCACCGACCGCGTGCGGGGAGCGTGGCAGCGCGACGGCTCCCCCTCGTTCTGGCCGGAGGAGACCGCGCGACAGGAGATCCCCGCCCCGGAGAATGACGCGGGGCCGTACGCCACGGACACGGTGGGCTACCCCATCGGCGACGACTCGCTGAGCCCCCAGGACCTCCAGGACCTGCCCTCCGACCCGGACCGGCTGCGGGAGATGCTGCGGCCCGAGGAGGACGACGAGGAGCCGTTGGACGAGGGGGACACGGCGCGGGCGGGCTTCGAACCCCGGCCCGAACCGTCGATCGCGGTCGTCACCAGCACCCTGAACCTTCCCCTTCCTCCGCAGGTCAGGGCGGGCGTCTACGAGGTCCTGGCGGGCCTGCCCGGCGTCCGGGAGGCCGAGGGGGTGACCGAGGACCTGTCCGGACGGCCCGCCGTGGGCGTCGCCTACGACGTCGACGGGCTGATGGACGGACGGTACGAGGAGCGGATCCTCTTCGACCCCGAGACCGGTCGGCTCCTCTCCGTCGAGCGGGTCGTGGTCGAGGCCCCGGAGTGGGAGGCCGACTGGGCCGAGCCCGGCGACGTGGTGCACTACAGGCTCTACGAGACCTCCGAGTGGAACGACTCCTGGCCGGACGTGGAGGACCCCACCGGAGGGTGACCTCGCGCGAAGGCGCCGCCGCTCCGCCCCGGCGGGGCGGAGCGGCGCTCTCACGCCTCCAGCAGCCGCCCGGTGTAGGCCGTCCAGTACGGTCCGGCGTCCACCGGGCGGACCCCGGCGCGCAGCCGTTCCGGCTCCCCGGGGGCGTAGAACCCCTTCAGCGCGCGCGCCAGGTCGTCGACGTCGCCCGGCGCGCACAGCAGCCCGTCGACGCCGTCGCGGACGTGGTCCGCCAACGTCCCGGCCCGGGTCGCGACCACGGGCACGCCGTGCTCGTGGGCGAGCCAGACGTTCTGGCTGGCCGTGGCCGTCCGGTACGGCAGGACGACGGCGTCGGCCCCCGCGAACAGCGCGGGCAGGTCGACGGCGGGCACGTACCCCTCGTGGAACCGGACGCGGTGGGCGATCCCCAGCTCCGCCGCCAGCTCCGACAGCTCGCCGGGGCCGCCCCAGAACTCCCCGGCGACGGTGAGCGCGACGTCCTCCGGAGCCCCGTCCGCCAGGGCCCGCAGCAGCACGTCCACGCCCTTGTACGGGCGGACGATGCCCAGGAACAGCAGGTGCCGCCGCTCACCGGGCGCGGGGGGTCGGGGGCCGCCCGTCTCCGGCAGGTGCGGCGGCATCTCCGCGACCACCGGCCGGGGCCGCCCCGGGCCCCGCAGCCCCTCGGCGAGGAGCGCCTGGTCGGGCGAGTGGGTCACCACGCCGTCGACCCGCCGCAGCAGGGCGCGGGTCAGGGACACGTCGACCGCGCCGCGCTCGTGCGGCAGCACGTTGTGGCACAGCGCGACCACCCGCGTCCCCGCCCGCCGCGACCGCACGCCCGCGAGGACGCCGAGGTAGGCGGGGATCTGGACCGGGGAGAACAGGGTCAGTACGACCAGGTCGGCCTCGTCCGCGAGGCGCCGCCCGGTGCGCCACCAACCGTCCGGCCGGTACCAGGCCAGGGCGTGGCGGGTGTCGGGGTAGGGCTCGCCCTCCGGGTCGGTGATGGTCTGCTGCCCCGGGTACAGCGCGGACGGGTACTGCGCCCGCCACGACTCGATCACCGTGGGGTGGCCGAGCGCGCGCAGCCGGTGCGCCAGTTCGGTGGTGTGCCGGGCGCCGCCGCCCTTGTAGGGGTGGGCGGGACCCACCAGGGCCACCCGGGTCGGGCCGCCGCCCGCGTCCGGTCCGCCGCTCACGCGCCGTCCCGCGAGCGGACGATGAGGTCGGCCAGGAGGGCGATCGCCGCGATGATCAGTCCCGTCATGAGGATCATGACCGTGTTGTTGGGGATGTACAGCGGGTTGCGCACCTGGTCGAAGACGACCTTGGCGACGCCGATCCCCAACAGGGTCAGCGCGGGCGGCATGAGCACCTTGAGCGGGTTGAAGTACATGACCATCCGCAGCACCTGGAGGATGTAGCGGTAGGCGTCCTTGACGAAGTGGAACTTCGACGTGCCCGCCCGCGTGGCGTACGCGATCGGCACGTACCGGACCGGGTGGTGGTTGGACAGGAAGGCCAGCGTGATCGTCGTGACGCAGGAGAACCCGGGGGGCAGGAGGCGCAGGTAGGGGCGGGCGACGTCGCGGCGAAACACGCGCAGCCCGGAGTTGAGGTCGGGGATGCGGGTGCCCGTGAGGCGTTCGGCGAACTTGCGGATGACCCACTTGGCGGGGACCCGCAGCGCCTTGTGCGACCCCATCTCCTGGGTGCGCGCCCCCACGATCTGGTCGGTCTCGGGGTCCTGGTCGAGCATCGCGACCAGCTCGGGGATGCGCTCGTTCGGGTAGCTCATGTCGGCGTCGGTCCACACGACGAACTCGCCGCGCGCCCGCTGGCTGCCGATCCGGCGCACCGTGCCGGAGCCGCCGTTGTGGCCGAAGGCGATCACCCGCAGGTGGGGGTACAGGGCCTCGGCGTCGCGCAGTCGGGCGAGGGTGTCGTCGGTGGAGGCGTCGTCCACGGCCAGCAGTTCGTAGCCGTACCCGGAGGCGTCCATGGCCGCGCTGATCCGCTTGACCTCGTCGAGGACGTGGTCCTGCTCGTTGTAGCACGGGAGCACGATGGTGACCCGCACCGGCGGGTCGCCGGCGCTGCGGTCCTGGGTGTGATCGGGTGTCTCGCTCATGCGTCCGTCTGTGTTCCGTCTGTGTGGTCGGGGCTGGTCGGTCAGGCGGGGATGACGGCCACCCAGACGTTCCCTCGGAAGGTCCAGTGGCCGGTGGGCGGTTCCATGAGGGTACTGGGATCCATGTCGGCGACGACGTGGAAGGGCCGGACGGGCTCGACGGCGCCGCCGGTCAACTCGTCGAGCGGGGCCCAGTCGGGCGCGGCGAGGACGGCGTCGCGCCCGCGCTCGTGGATCTCGCCGACCACCCGTTCCACGTCCTGCGGCGTGGGCTCGTCCATCGCGGCGGTGGGCAGCCCGCACACGTTCCGGAACAGCGGCAGGTAGTTCCCGGCCATCCCCCCGTCGACCACGATGACCGACCCGTCGTCCGGTAGGTGCGCGCACAGGTTCTCCGTGGCCGCGACCGTGCCCACGTCCTGCCGGTACCCCATGACGCCGTTGGCCGCGGTGGTGGCGGTCGGCACGATCATCGCCACGGCGGCGCCCGCGGCCACCGCGGCCGGGAGGGAGCGCGCGAGGGGGCCGTGGCCGTTGGCGCGAACGGCGGTGTCGCAGTAGCGGGTCAGCCAGGCCGCGAACCAGACGGCGAAGAGGATGAACGCGGGGATCACCAGGGCGATCAGCCGTCTGCTGGCCCACGGGTGGTCGGGGGTGATGGCGGGACGCAGGAGCGTTGTTCCCACCGACCACACCAGCAGCATGGCGGGCAGGACCCACTGGGGTTCGCGGCGCTGGACGATCCGGCGCAGGACCAGGGCGAGCCCGAGCCCGGCGAACAGGACGGTGCTCAGACCCACGTACCACCCCACCCAGTAGAGACTGTGGTCGTAGTAGGTGCGGCTGCCCTCGACCGGAAGCCCCTCGCGCTGCTGGACGGCGGCCACCCACTGGTCGGTGAAATCGCTGCCGTGGCCGTAGTCGGGCCACAGCAGCGGTCGGATCGCGAAGCCGACCATCGCGATCAGCGCCAGCGCGGCCATCGCGTTGGGCAGCCAGCGGACCCGCTCCACGCGGGGGACGCCGTACCGCCACAGCGCGGCCGTGGCGACGACCGTGAGCACGATGACCACGGCGCTGATGATCAGCAGCGGGTTCAGCGAGTCCGACAGGTAGTCCAGGTAGGGCTCGGAGAGTCCGTAGCCCGCGTACAGGCCGAGACACCCGCCGACGACCAGGCCGCCCAGCAGCGGGAGGGCCTGACCCCGGCGGGCGAGGAGCAGGAGCCCGACGAAGCCGATGACGGGAAGCAGGTCGCGCAGGACGTCGATCCGGACCACCAACCCCAGCCCGAACGACAGCCCCGCGGCGGCCGCGAGGGTGTGCTGGGCGGACCAGCGGTCGCGCAGGAGGGAACGCCGGAAGAGCGCGTCGTAGGCCAGGACGAGCCCGCCGAGCAGGAGGATCTGGGTGGCGGGCTCGCTGTAGGTGAACCGGCTGACCCACTGCTGGGGCAGGCACACGGCCAGGACCAGGGCCGCCAGCGGAGCCCAGCGGGCTCCGACGAGGCGTGCGGTGAGCCCGGCGAGGGTCAGCACGCCCAGCGCGCCCAGGACCGGGGTGGTCACGAGCATGCCGGTGAGGCCGCCCGCCCAGTAGCCGATCGACGTGAGCAGGGGCGCGCCGGCCATGAACTGCGGCCAGATGACGTCGCCGCGCTGGTACTGGGCGAGGCTCTGGTAGCTGAGGGAGGGATCGTCCCCGGCGATGAGGTCGGTGCGCAGGGGGATCGGAAGGGACCCGTTCTCCGCGATCCAGGCCGTGTACATCGCGTAGGAGGCCGGGTCGCGCCGGATGACCAGTGCCTCCGCGTGGTAGGCGATCTGCACCGCGGCGAAGGCCACGGCGATCAGCAGCACCAGGACGACCGGCCACCAGGGCACGTCCTCCTCGGGGTCCGGAACGAGCCGCGTCACCAGGACGCATGCCGCGACCACGGCCGGGACACCGACGATGAGCCCCGCCACGGGCGTGAGGACACCGAACGCCAGGAGGGGGAAGGCCACCAGGAGCCAGGCCGAGACGGCGATGGCGGGGAGCGCGGTGACGCGGGCGAGGAGCCGTCCGGGAGGCAAGCGCATGGGGACACTGTGGCAGCTCCAGCCACGTGACGCACATCTCGGGCCCGCGCGGGGCACCGGTCGGACGGGAATGCCGCAGGTGCGCGGGCCGGGCGGAGGGTCAAGGTCGGATCACCGCCCGCCGGACCGCGTCGACGCGCTCGGACAGCGTGCCCGGCGGGATGGGGACGCAGTCGTAGCCGAGGCCGCGATAGGTCTCCAGGTGCAGCTTCTCGAACCGCAGCGCCTCGTCGTGGGTGATCCGCCGGGCCTCCGTCGGCGCGGTGAAGCCCTGGTTCTGGACGAAGAGGACGCGCCGCTCGTACACCCGCCCGCTCGCGATCCGGTCGAGTTCGCGCTCCAGAGCGGGCGGGACGGGGTGGCCGAGGTACGTGGCGAGGGCGTGGGTGCAGACCGGTGAGCGGTCGTAGAACTGGACGGTGTCGGCCAACCGGGAGGCGTTGATCTGGCGGCGGCGCTGCAGCGCGCAGACCGCGTCGGGGAAGGAGGCGTCGGTCCAGGGTTCGGGGTTCCCGCGGGCCTGTTCCAGCGCGATGACGTCGGTGGCGGCCTCCTCGATCACCGTGTCGCCGTCGGACTCCAGCCAGCGGAGGACGGCGGTCTTCCCGGCGCCGGGGGTGCCGGTGAGGATGTAGCGCTGCACGGGTTCGCCTCTCGGGTTCGTGGGTGCGGACGGGGTTCGGGGGACGGGGGGCGCGGACCAGCCAGGTCGGGGACCGGGGCGCCGCCCGTAGAGTGGCGGCATGTCCCAGACTCCAGCACAGCTGTGGCGCGACCTGGTCGCCACCGCCCCCGCCCGCCCGTTCGTGACCTCCTACGACGCGTCGGGAGGGCGGGTCGAGCTCTCCCCCGCCACCCTCGACAACTGGGTGTCCAAGACCGCGAACCTGATGGTGGACGGGTTCGGGACGCAGCCGGACGACCGGGTCGCGATCGCGCTCCCCCTCCACTGGCAGTCGCTCGTCTGGCTGCTGTCGGCCTGGTCGGTCGGGGCGGTGGCCGTCCCCGTCGACGGCGACGCGTTCCCCGGCGGCGCGCAGATCGCGGTGGCCGACGCCGACCGGCTGGAGGCGGCGCTCGACAGCGGCGCGGAGGAGGTCGTGGGCGCCTCGCTGCACCCGCTCGGGCTGCCCCTGAGGGATCTGCCCCCGATGGTCCTCGACTACACCACCGAGGCACGGGCCCACGGTGACCACTTCTCCCCCTACGCGCTCGACGCCGACGCCACCGCGTACGCGACGGCCCGCGAGTGGACCGGCACGGAACTGGTGGCGGCCGCCCACCGCCGAGCCGGGGAGTGGGCACTGACCGCGGAGGACCGCGTGGCGATCGTGGTCGGCCCCGCCACCCCGCTCTCCGCGCTCGGCGACGACGCCTCGGCCCTCCTGGCGCCGGTGGCCGCGGGCGCCCCGGTCATCCTCGCCGAGGGCGGCCCCGACGACGTGCCGGACCTGCTCTCACGCCTGAAGATGGAAGGCGCCACCGCCGTCCTCGACCCGGCCGGGAGCGGTGTGGCGGCGGCCGCGGGACCGCGCCTCCTGGTCTGATCCGCCGTCGGCGTCGGCCTCGCGGGCCGCACGCGCCTTGGCCGCCCTGCGGGCCTCGCGCGCCAACCTGGCGTCACGCGCCTCCCGCTCCCGCTCGGCGCGGTAGAGGTCGGCGGCCTGGGCGTGCAGATCGGGGTGCATGGCGTCCTCCCGTGAGTCCGGTGGGGCGGGACCGTACGTCCCGGCCGCCACCAGACTCGCGCTAAGGAGGGGGCCGCCACCATGGGATATCCGCCGTATTTCCGGTCCGCGGCACGCGCCGCGGACCAGGACGCACCGGCTAAGGCACCGCCGGGAGCTCCTTAGGGACACGCCGGGGGCGCGTGCCCTAGGACTCGCGGTAGTAGGCGTCCGCGACCACGCCCTCGCGCCGCTCCTCGTCGTAGGTGTACACCTCACGCCCGCCGACGAACACGCGCAGCGCGCGGCTCATCACGTCCAGCGGGTCGCCCGACCACACCACCACGTCGCCGTCCAGGCCGGGGCGCAGCGCCCCCACCCGGTCGTCGATCCCCATGATCTCGGCCGGGTTGAGCGTGATCGCCCGGATCGCGCTGTCCCGGTCCAGCCCCTCCTTGACGCACAGGGTGGCCTGGTGGACCAGGAACTCGATGGGCACGACCGGGTGGTCGGTGGTGAGCGCGACCTTCACGCCCGCGCGGTCGAGGATCCCCGGGTTGGCCAGCGTCTTGTTCTTGACCTCGACCTTGGACCGGCCGACCATCAGCGGACCCGTGATCACCGGAATCCCGCGCTCCGCGATCTCGTCGGCCAGCAGGTGGCCCTCGGTGCAGTGGTTGATGATCAGTCGGTACCCGAACTCGTCGGCCAGCCGCATCGCCGTGTGCATGTCGTCGGCCCGGTGGACGTGCTGGCACCAGGGCAGCTCGCCGTCCAGGACCCTGACCAGGACCTCCAGGGTGGTGTCCCGGTCGAACGGCGTGCCCTCGGCGGCGGCGTGCTCGCGCTTGGCCTTGTAGTCCTGCGCCTTGGTGAACGCGTCGCGGATCACCGCCGCCACGCCCTGCCGGGTCGAGGGCAGCTGCTTCTTCTCCCCGTACACGCGCTTGGGGTTCTCCCCCAGCGCGCTCTTGACGCTGGTCGGCTGCTTGATCAGCCGGTCCTCCATGCTGCGTCCCCAGCACTTGACGGCGACGGTCTGGCCGCCGATCGGGTTGCCGGAGCCGGGCTTGACCACGGAGCTGGTCACGCCGCCGGACAGGGCGTCGACGAACCCCTGGTCGGCGGGGTTGATGGCGTCCAGGGCGCGCAGACGCGCGCCGTTGGGGTCGGTCATCTCGTTGGTGTCGTCGCCCGCCCAGCCGACGCCCTCCTCGTCGATGCCGACGTGGCCGTGCGCCTCGACGAAACCGGGGAGCACCCACCTGCCGGACGCGTCGACGACCGTGGCTCCCTCGGGGACGGTGACGTCCGCGTCCGCGCCGACCGCCGTGATGGTGCCGTCGGAGATGAGGACCGTGCCGCCGTCGATGGGGTCGCCGTCGACGGGAACGACGAACCCGGAAGTGATCGCGATATCCATGGCGGGCAACCTAGCCCATCCCCCGGCGTTCCCCAAGGGGTCGGTGCTCCGCCTCAGGTCAGAGCCCCGGCCACCGCGAGGTCAGGATCTCCGAGTCCGGCGTCAGCTCGACGGCGGCGTGCTCGATGGCGTCGCGCACCATCGTGCAGCGCCCGACCTGCGCGGGATCGGCCGTGAGCTCCCCGCCCTGGGCCGCGAACGCGTACACCATGCTCGGCCGGTCCTCGAACTCCATGAGCCGGAACGCGCCGCCCAGGCCCGGGTGGCGCGGCGTCTGCTCGGGGATCACGCCCATGGTGACGATGCCCGCCTCGATGAGGTCGGCCAGGAATCCGCGCTGGGCGTTGACCACGGCCGCGCCCCCCTGGGGACGCGTCAGGGCGGGTTCGTTGAGCACCACCCGCAGCCCGGGGCCGTCCGGGCCGGTCATCGCCGCCCGGTGCGCCATCTCCTCGTCGACCATCGCCTCGACCTGGTCCCCGTCGAGGTCGGGGTGGGCGGGCCCCAGGATGGCCCTGGAGTACTCCCGTGTGCGCAGGTACGTGGGCACGGCCATGGGCTGGTGCTCCCAGAGCCGGGCCGCGTGCGCGCCGAGCTCCCGCATGTCCCCGAACTCGTTGGGGAAGGCCTCGGCCTGGAGGGTGATCGCCCACGCGTCGACCAGCTGGTGGTCGGCTCCCAGCGCGGTGTCCACCCTCTCGACCAGCGTCCGGGCCGGTCGGCAGTGCGCGTACTCCACCTCGCGGAGCTTGTCGTCGGTCACGCCGACGGTCCTGGCCAGCTCGGCGCGTGAGAGCCCCTTGTCGGACCTGGCGCGCAGCACCCGCGCGCCGAAGGGGAGCCACATCGCAGAAGGCAACGCCGTGTTCACTCCCGATTCCTCTCCCGTCGCCGGTCGGGGCGGGCCGGTCCCTCGGGTCGGCTCCCCGCCCCCTCCATCCGACCCTCTCCCGTGGCGGGGCGGCTGGTCAAGCGACCGGGCGGGTGCGGCGATCGGTGATAAGTCCGTACAAGGACTGACAATGCCGTCCCATGACCCGACACTCTTCTGACCAGGGACACCTTCGGCGTGCCCCAAGGTGGGGTAACCCCGCCGACCCCAGTACTCTGTGTGCCGCCAAGCCGCGAACCTCACCTCGGAAGTGAACCGATGAAGCGCTCTACCCTGTCGGCGACCGCCCTGCTGGCCTCCACCGTCCTGCTCGCCACGACCGCGTGTCAGAGCGACACCGGCCAGGCGTCGGCACAGGAGACGGCTCGGGAGGCCGCCGCCGACGCCGAGACGACCTCCAGCCCCGAGGCGTCCGGCGGTCCCGCGGACATCGACGTCTCGGACGTGGAGGGCGCCGTCCTGAGCACCAGCGAGGGCGACATCGAGGTGGACCTCTTCCCGGAGGACGCCCCGCTGACCGTGGCCAACTTCGTCGGGCTCGCCGAGGGCGAGGGGGTGCCCAACCCGGTGACCGGTGCGGCCGCGTACTACGACGGGACGGTCTTCCACCGGGTGATCGAGGGGTTCATGATCCAGGGCGGCGACCCCGAGGGAACCGGTCGCGGCGGCCCCGGGTACACGTTCGAGGACGAGTTCGGGTCCGGTCGGACGTTCGCGGAGCCGGGCGTCCTCGCCATGGCCAACTCGGGCCCGGGCACCAACGGCTCGCAGTTCTTCATCACGGTCGCGCCGACCGAGCACCTCGACGACCGCCACACGATCTTCGGCCAGGTGGCGGACGAGGAGTCGTACGAGGTCGTGGAGGCGATCTCCCAGGTGGCGACCGACCAGGGCGACCGTCCGACGGAGGACGTGACGCTGGAGTCCGTCACGATCCGGCGCTCCGGGGACTGAGGAATCAGCGTCGGCGCTTGGCCCTGGCGGCTCGGGCCCGCTCCACGGCGGGCCCGATCGCCTCGGCCAGTGCCGCGACGTCCTCCGGCGTGGAGGTCCGTCCCAGCGACAGCCGCAGACTACTCAGCGCGGTGTCCGGGTCGGCCCCCATCGCCAGCAGGACGTGGCTGGGCTGGGCGACCCCGGCCGAGCAGGCGGATCCGGTCGAGCAGGAGATGCCCTTCGCGTCGAGCAGCATGAGCAGGGCGTCGCCCTCGCAGCCGGGGAACGACAGGTGGGAGATCCCGGCCAGGCGCCCGTCCGGGTCGCCGTTGACCACGACGTCCGGGACCACCGCGCGCACGCGCTCCTCCAGCTCGTCCCGGAGCGCCGTCAGGTGCTTGACGTGCTCCTCGCGTTCGGCCACGGCGAGGTCGACCGCGGTGGCCAGGCCGCGCAGGAGCGGAGTGGACAGGCTGCCGGAGCGGATGTCGCGCTCCTGCCCGCCCCCGTGGAGGACCGGCACGGGGGTCAGGCCCCGGGCGACGACCAGCGCGCCCGCACCGACCGGACCGCCGAGCTTGTGACCGCTGACCGTGAGCGCGCCGACGCCGCTGGCGGCGAAGTCGACCGGTTCGGAGCCCACCGCCTGGACGGCGTCCGTGTGGAAGGGGACGCCGTACTCGGCGGCGACCGAGGCGAGCTCGGCCACCGGCTGCACGGTGCCGACCTCGTTGTTGGCCCACATGACCGAGACGAGGGCGACGGTCGCCGGATCGCGCTCGATCGCCTCCCGCAGCGTCCCTGGATCGACGCGCCCGAGGCCGTCCACGGCCAGCGGCTCGAAGACGGCGCCCTGGTGCTCGGCCATCCAGTGCGCGGGGTCCAGTGCCGCGTGGTGCTCGACGGCGCTCACGAGGATCCGTCGGCGCGCGGGCGCCTCGGCGTTGCGGGCCCAGTACAGGCCCTTGATCGCGATGTTGTCCGACTCGGTGCCGCCACCGGTGAAGACCACCTCGTGCGGCGTGCACCCCAGAGCGCGGGCGAGACGTTCGCGCGACTCCTCGACCGTGCGGCGCGCGGCCCGTCCGTGGCCGTGCAGGGAGGACGGGTTCCCGAGGGCGCCGAGCTCGTCCGTGAGGTCGGCGACGACCTCGGCACGGACCTCGGTCGTGGCTGCGTGATCCAGATACACCATGGCGGTCCCAGAATACGCGGCCGCCGTTGTCCACAGCCGCGATCCGACCCCTCCCCTCCTCCCCCAACCCCGATAACCTTGAGTCATGCCTGACACCGCGTCCCCGCAGCCCGCCGCCCACTGGCCCGCCCCGACCGTCCAGCGCCCGGTGAGCGCGCGGCTGTCCCTGCCCGGCTCCAAGTCGGTGACCAACCGGGCGCTCGTTCTGGCCGCGCTCTCGGAGACGCCGTGCCTGGTGCGCCGTCCACTCGCCAGCCGGGACAGCGAGCTCATGATCGGCGCGCTGCGCGCGCTGGGCGTGGGGATCACCGCCGAGGGCGAGGACCTCGTGGTCACCCCCGCGATGCTGCGCGGACCGGCGTCCGTCGACGTCGGCAACGCGGGAACCGTCATGCGCTTCGTTCCGCCACTCGCCGCCCTCGCCGCCGGCGACGTCCACTTCGACGGGGACCCGCGTGCCCGGGAGCGGCCCGTCGACGAGCTGCTCAACGCCCTGCGCGCCCTCGGGACGGACATCGACGACGGCGGACGCGGCGCCCTGCCCATGACCATCCACGGCACCGGAGCCGTGCCCGGAGGCGAGGTCACCCTGGACGCCTCCGGTTCGTCCCAGTTCGTGTCCGCCCTCCTCCTCAGCGGCGCCCGGTTCACCGAGGGGGTGCACGTCCGGCACGAGGGGCCGCCGGTGCCCTCCCAGCCGCACCTGGACATGACGGTGGAGATGCTCCGCGCCGTCGGCGTGTCCGTGACCACCGGGGAGAACTCCTGGCGGGTGGCGCCGGGACCGATCAAGGCCACGGAGATCACCGTGGAGCCCGACCTGTCCAACGCGGCGCCGTTCCTGGCCGCCGCCCTGATCACGGGCGGCGAGGTCACCGTCGAGGGGTGGCCCGAGCACACCACCCAGCCCGGGGACGAGCTGCGCTCCCTCTTCACCCGGATGGGCGGCGAGGTGTCCCGGTCCGGCGACGACCTGACCCTGCGCGGCACCGGGCAGATCAACGGCATCACCGCCGACCTGCGTGACGTCGGCGAGCTCACGCCGACCATCGCCGCGGTGGCCGCGCTGGCGGACTCGCCCTCCCGACTCACCGGGATCGCGCACCTGCGCCGCCACGAGACCGACCGCATCGCCGCGCTCGCCGCCGAGATCAACCATCTGGGCGGGGACGCCGAGGAGCTGCCGGACGGTCTGGTCATCCGGCCCCGGCCCCTCCACGGAGGCGTGTTCCACTCCTACGACGACCACCGGATGGCCACCTCCGGGGCCGTGATCGGGCTGTCGGTGCCCGGGGTGGAGGTGGAGAACATCGCCACCACGCGCAAGACGCTGCCCGACTTCCCCGGCCTGTGGGCGGAGGCCCTCGCATGAGCCGCACGCGGGGCGGGGGACGCCACCTGGACGAGGACGACATCCGGGTGCGTGCCCGGGGCGGTTCCCGACCCCGCACCAGGACCCGGCCCAAGCACGAGAACGCCGCGGAGGGCCTGGTCACCGCCGTCGACCGGGGTCGCTACCGGTGCCTGGTCAACGAGGTGCCGGTCGTCGCGATGAAGGCCCGTGAGCTGGGCCGCGGCTCCATCGTCGTGGGGGACCGCGTCGACGTCGTCGGTGACCTGTCCGGCAGACCCGACACCCTCGCCCGCGTCGTCCGGGTCCGCCAGAGGGAGAGCGTCCTCCGGCGCACGGCCGACGACACCGACCCCGTCGAGCGGGTGATCGTCGCCAACGCCGACCAGCTCGCGATCGTGTGCGCCCTGGCCGACCCGGCGCCTCAGCCCCGCTTCGTGGACCGCTGCCTGGTGGCGGCCTACGACGCCGGCCTCGCACCGCTGCTGTGCCTGACCAAGGCCGACCTGGCCGAACCCGACGACCTGGTCCGGGTCTACGAACCCCTCGGCCTGCCCTACGAGGTGCTCAGCCCCGAGGGGGACCTGACCCGGCTCAGATCCCGCCTGGCCAACCGAACCAGTGTGTTCGTCGGCTCGTCCGGCGTCGGGAAGTCGACGCTGGTCAATCGCCTGATTCCGGGAACCGACCGGGCGGTGGGGCACGTCAACGCCGTGACCGGCCGGGGACGCCACACGTCGACCTCCGCCGTGGCGCTGCCCTTCGAGGGCGGCTGGCTCATCGACACCCCGGGGGTGCGCAGCTTCGGCCTCGCGCACATCGAACCGGAGGACATCGTGGCGGGCTTCGCCGACATCGACGAGGTCACGCGCGACTGCCCGCCGGGCTGCACGCACCAGCCCGAGGAGGAGGACTGCGCGGTCGCGGCCGCCCTGTCCGCGGGCCGCTTGGACGCCGACCGCGTGGGGTCGCTGCGCCGCCTGCTCGCCAGCCGCGAGGGAACCCTCGACGAGGAGCCCTGACCACCCCCGACCGCCCAGCCACAGGGGGGTTGGACGGCCGCCCCGACCCACCAAAGGGGGGTTCACCTGACCGGAGACCCGTGCCACAGGGGGTTCGGAGTGACCGTCCCCGACCGCCCAGCCGCAGGGGGGTTTGGTCGGAAACCGTGTCCGCCTCGGGTCACTGAAGGGGGTT
Organism: Nocardiopsis sp. NPDC049922; assembly: GCF_040660275.1. Classification (NCBI taxonomy): domain Bacteria; kingdom Bacillati; phylum Actinomycetota; class Actinomycetes; order Streptosporangiales; family Nocardiopsidaceae; genus Nocardiopsis; species Nocardiopsis sp. NPDC049922. The sequence continues at coordinate 88,613 of NZ_JBFAME010000001.1, forward strand.
CGCCTGACCGGGACCCGTGCCACGGGGGGTTTGGACGGGAACCGTCCCCGGTCGGCCAACCGTAGGGGGTTTGGTCGGGAACCGTGTCCGTCTCGGGCCACCGCAGGGGGTTTGGGTTGTCCGGGTCCTGTGCCGGAGGGGGTTCGGGGTGACCGTTCCTGGTGGGCCAGCCGCAGGGGGTTTGGTCGGAGACCGTGACCGCCTCGGGTTTCCGTAGGGGGTTTGGGTTGTCCGGGTCCTGTGCCGGAGGGGGTTCGGGGTGACCGTCCCCGACCGCCCAGCTGCAGGGGGGTTGGACGGAGACCGTGATCGCCCCGACTCACCCAAGGGGGGTTGGGTCGACCGGTTCTCGGGTCCATAGGGGGCTGGGTGTGGTGTCCTGCTCACCCGGTCACCACTGGGGGTGTGGCTCGACCCGGAGGGCGTGTTCGCGGAGCGAATTCGTTCCGGAGGGCGAGGTCCCTCACCTATGGTCACCCTCTGCCCTCCACAGATATGCAGGACACGGCCACCACGTGGAAACGTGATTCCGAAGTGATGACACCCCCGGCCCCAGGAGCGGGGGGTGGACGGTTCAGGGACCACCGGCCCCAGGCCCCACACAAGTCCGCGCGCCGGTCACCGAAGGGGGCTGGGGACACGTGACCGTCCCGGCCACCACAGGGGGGGTGGGGACGGCATGACCGCTTCGGGACCACAGGGGGCTGGGGACACCCGACCACCCCGGCCACCCCAGGGGGTTCGCGGAAGCGTCCCTGGTCGCCCCACCACAGGGGGGTTGGCCGGACACCCGACCGCTACAGCACCCCAGGGGGCTAGGGACGGCACGACCGCTACAGGACCACAGGGGGCTAGGGACGGCACGACCAGCCCGGTCACCCCAGGGGGGTTCGCGGAAGTGTCCCTGGTCGCCCAGCCACAGGGGGTCGGCCGGACACCCGACCACCCCGACCACCACAGGGGGGTTCACGGAAGCCTCCCCGCCCGCCCCACCACAGGGGGCTGGGGATGGCATGACCGCTACAGCACCCCAGGGGGCTGGGGACGGCACGACCACTACAGCACCACAGGGGGTGAGGGACGGCACGACCGCCCCGGCCATCTCAGGGGGATCGGGAAACTTCTCCCGCACACGGGCAGTTTTCCCGAATCCCCAGAATCGTGCGATCACCCTCGGTAGTCTCCTGCCATGCCAGGATTCGACCACGAGCTTCAGGTGCGCCTGTTCCACAACCGTCCCGAGCTGGCCCCCGCCATGCTGCGGGACACGATCGGCTTCCCGGTACCCGACTACGCGCACGCCGAGCTCGGCTGTACCGACCACACCAAGCTCAAGCCCGTGCCGTTCAAGTCGGATGACGTCGTCGTCCTCTACGACCGCAAGGGGGCCAAGGTGATGGCCATCATCGCCGAGGTCCAGCAGAAGAAGGACCACGACAAGCCGTACACCTGGCCGCTGTACGTGGCCACCGTGCGGGAGATCCTGCGCTGTCCGGTCAGACTGATGGTGGTCTGCCCGGACAGCGGAACCGAGGAGTGGGCGCGAACCCCCATCGAGTTCGAGGCCGGTGGGGCTGTCTTCACTCCCGCCGTACTGGGACCGACCAACACGCCAGTGATCGACGACATCGACCAGGCCCGGCGCCTACCGGAACTGTCCGTGCTGTCTGCCGCCGCGCACGGTGACAACCCTGCGGTTCTCAAGGCCACCGAATCGGCCCTGGACGCCCTGCCCGAACACACCAGGCTCATTTACTATGACTACATCGAGTCGAAGCTCAGCGCGGCGGCTCGACAGAAGTGGGAGGAACTCATGGCGACCGGAACCTACGAGTGGTAAATTCACCGGAATGCCGTGTGCGACCCCCCGATAGAGACTCCTGACCTGCGCAAACGTCATTCTAGCAGAGTGCCGTAGGCGACTCATAGATTCACCAAAAACAAGCATCCATATGATGGATCTACTCCGGATCTTGTGGCGCACGAAAAGAAACTCCGGTACGGTCTCCAACACCCGGAGCGATGTCGGCGTCGTCGACTAGGGCCCCACAACAAGACGCCCCCGGGCGGTGCTACCAACACCGCGCCGAGGGCTTGATCCACTACCTGTGCAGACCAGGAGTAGACCCATGACCACCGTACCGCGCCCTGCGCGCGTCCCCCTTCCCGCTGTCGCGGGCCTCGGCATCGCGGCCGGGCTCGCCGCCGTGTCCTACGGCCACATCTTCGCCGTCGCGCTCCTCGCCGGGGCCGCCTCGTGGGAGGCCGCGGTCATCGCGGCGACGGTGGACGGGCTGATCGTCATGTCGCTGGCGACGATCGCGCTGGCCCGGCGACACGGCCAGAAGCCGCCGCCGGTGGCGAAGGCGTCCCTCCTCGTCGGCGTCGCGGCCACGGGCGCGGCCAACCTCGCGCACGGCGTCGCCTACGGGTGGCCGGGCGTGGCCACGGCCATCTGGGTCCCGCTCGTCGCCGAGCTGGCGTACCTCCTCGCGATGGCCGCGCTCCGGATCGTCCAGGAGGCGGCCGTCGCTGATCGCGCGGACACGCGTCCGGCCATCTGCGACCACACCATCCCCGTGGCCGCGCTCATGGTGCGCGTGGCCGCCCACCACCAGGAGGACGAGGAGAACGCCACGGCGGAGGCGGCCGTGTCCACGCGTCCGGTCGTCCGAGGGACGGCCACGCCCGTGGCGACGGACATCGACCCGGCGTCGGAGGTGGCCGCCGAGGAGCCTGCGGACATCCCCGCGGCGCGGCCGGACGCCCCTGTGGCCATCGGCGACCGCGCCGAGGCGGTCATGGAGTGGCTGACCGACCCGGACACGGCCATCACGCCGGACACGGCCACCGGGGCGGACGTCGTCGAGATGCTGGCCGCGCGCGGCCACGGCCGGGTGTCCGCGCGGACCGGGCGTCGGGTGCTGCGGGATGTCCGCGCGGCCATGCCCGACGAGAGCGACCGCCAGCTGGCCGTCGCGTGACCGGCAAAGGTGAGCGGGTCACGGCTGAATCGCATTCCCAGCGCACACGTAGAAGCCCCGCCTATCCTGAGGTTGCGACGCGACAGGAAGGCGGGGCCCGTGGTCACACATGATAGTCCCCAGGGGGTGGCCAATGGAGTGGCCACAGCGATTCGGGAACTACGCGAAGGCTGGGGTTGGTCGCAGACTCGACTCGCGGAGGCTGTGTGTGACGCCGCCGGACGCGACACCGTCACCCGCGAGACGATCTCCCGCTGGGAGTCGGGTAAGAGGAAACCGGGATCGTTCTGGCGGCCACATCTGGCCACCGCACTCCGAGTTCCTCTCGATGCCCTGGAGGCCGCCCGCGTGGACCGCCGACGTTTCCTTATGGCCGCGACTGGCGTGTCCGTCGCGCCGATGATCGCCTCTGATCTGCTCGCAGCGGGGTTCGCCGCTGCTGATGCCCGCCGCACGACCGACGACTGGGACGCTGTCCTTGACGACTACGGCCGCACCTACATGCGCCAGGGTGTGGTGGGCATTCGTGACCGCCTCACCGTGGACATGGTCGCCATCCAGCAGTCCCTCGCCGAGCCACGAGCCTGGGCGGTCGCCTCCGTGCTCGCCGTTCTGTTCGCTAAGACCATGCCGCTCGGCGACCACGCCACCGCCGTCCAGTGGTACCGCCGATCCGCTGCGCTCGCTGATCGGTCCGAGGACGTCAAGACGCGCGTGTGGGTGCGAGGTCGGGCTGCGTTGGCGCTCGCCTACGACCGTTCCGATGTCGACACGGCGGATCTCCTCGCCACCCAGGCCCTTGCCCTGGACGAGACCCCAGCCGTCGGACGACTCAGCGCACACCTGGCGGCCTCTCACGTGGCAGCCGTCCGTGGTGACGCCCGGGCGGCGGCCGACCACCTGACCGACGCTCGGCGCGCCTTCGACGCGGCCGGGGTGGACGACACCAGCAGCGACTTCAACATGCCCTGGTGGCGGTTCGGAATCTTCACCTCGGGGGCAGCAGCGCGGACCGGTGATGAGCAGACGGCGCTGGCCGCCCAGGAGGAGGCGGAGACGTCGATCCCCTCCGGGCATGACCGGTATCGCACCCATCTCGACATGCACCGAGGGTTGATGCTCGCCAAGGCTGGCGACCAACGCGGCGGCGTCTCACACGCCACGACCGCGCTCAACCAACTCCCGGCGCCGCAGCGGTCGGTGACGTTGCGGCGATTGGCCGAGGAAGTCAGATCCGCCTGAGAAAGCGTGAAGATGCCCCGTAGCTCTGACTGCGGGGCGTCTTCGTGTGGGTGACTACTACAGTTCTGCGGGGTCGCGCGGCGGCCTGCCAGCCGCACTCTCGTCGGCGTCGTAGCGCCAGCCAGCCCACCGCTCGTCGTCCGCCGACAGCATCCCGGAGATGGCGGCGCCCGAGATGCCAAGAGCCCGAGCAGCCGCAGCCTGGGAGCCGCGTTCAGTTCCGAACGCACGGCGCACGTGATCCGCGCGCAGGAATCCCAGCACGGACAGCCACGTGCGGGCCTCCTCCATGCGAGCGGTGATGGCCGCGTCGACCTCGGCGGGGTCGCTGTAGCCGAGGCTGGCCAGGAACAGATCGGCGAACTCCGCCCAGGTGGCCAGGTGGGCGTCGCGGTCGTCCTCGCTGGTGATCCGGGTCGGGTCGGTAAGCACGCGGAAGGTGCTGCCGACCGCGTGCTCAGCATCGCGGGCTACTTCTGCGACCGATCGGCAGACGACCGACCACGTCGCCCCGGTGGCCAGCGCTTCCCATGCCTGGCCACCGGCCACCCACATACCTGAACCCTCTCCGTGAAGGGCTGCGGCGAGCCGGGGGAAGGACTTCGCGCTTGCCCCTGCACGGCGAAACGCAAGGTCAAGGGCGTCTTGTCGAGTCAGTTCGTTGGCGATCTGGTCGGCCACGGGAGTCCCCTTCGGTTGAGTGCCACCCAATCTTAAGAGGGGGGTTAACTATTTGGCTACCCCCGAGGCCACTCCCCACCCAGTGCGCGTCTGGCGACGATCAGTCATGCGACGCGACTGCAAGAGGTGATGACCATGACACGGAAGACCCAGCCGACAAGACCACCCCGACCGCTGGCCATTCGCCTGGGCTGGCGGCGACCGCGGCGGGCAGAGCGCATTCGCGCCTACGTGGCGTGGCCCGCTGGCGACCTCGCTCCGCTGGCGCTGGGCGTGCGACTGCTTCTCACCGCGAGGAGGGCGGCATGACCTCCGAGGAGACGTGCCCCGAGATCGGACTTGACCCTTCCGGATTCGTCCGCCGGTGCGTCCTGGCCCCCGGCCATGAGGACCGGCACGAGGACGCCAAGGGCCGCCGCTGGGAGCCGCCGGAGGTCTCCTTGCCCCGGCTCCGGGACCGATGGGGCCACGCCTACTGGATCGCGTGGACCGGCCGCATGTGGGTCGCCACCGCTCACGACCGCTGCGCCCCCTGGCGCACCGAGGTCGAGCCGACCGTCGAACAGCTGGAGACACGGCTCCACCGCCACACCCGCCCGCGTGTACCCGCCGCGACGCGGGACCGTTGACCGCCGCGCCCCGGGCCCCCTCCGCCGACCCTGGCCCGGGGCGCGGCTCCCCGACAGAGAGGACGCCATGACCCCCGACGAGACCCGAATCCTCGCCCTGAGGGCCACCGCCGAGCAGGCCGGGTACGACGCCGTGGTCGAGATCCCGGACGACTCCTCACCGCGCTCTGTGGACGTGCGGGTGACGGTGGGCGGCGAAGTGGCCGCCGCGATCCGTGTGTACCTGGACGGTGGGGAGTGGCGGTACGAGATCTCTGCACGGCGCGGTGGTGTGGCCGACGGCGGACTCCGCACCCGGCACCTTGCGCCCGCCGACGAGCCGGTCACTCCACAGACGCTGCGTAGCGCGCTGGGCCACTACTTCGCGAGGGTCACCAGCGCACACCCCCCGGCCCCGTACCCACCCCGGGTGCCGGAGGACGTCCCCGCGTGGATGCGGGTGTACGCCGCCACATGACTCGGCGCCCGCACGGTCAGGTGCGGACGCCGTAGGGCCACCAGGCCCACCCCGGCGGGCGGTCGCCTGATGGGCTGGTACGCCCGCGGACCCGCCCGCGCCGACCGGGGTGAGCCCGACGAGCCGCCCGTTGAGCCCGCCGAGAACGAGGGCAGCGACGGCGATGAGTAGACCCCCGCGTGTCCGGAGTCCCTACCGGGCACGCGGGACCAGGCGGCCGCCCCGCGTTGGGGGATGAGGGGCGGCCGGGCCCGGGGCCACCGGAGAGAAGCCGGTGGCCCCACTTCCAACCCTCACGCCATCACGCACAGCCACAGGGGGGATACATGGCAGAGCACAGGTTGAACATCCGGATCCCGATGCGAGAAGAGGAAGAGGCGGCGTTCCGAGCCGATCACGCGCTCGGGGAGCACGACTCCACACGGGACCGGCTGGCGACCACCATTCATGACGAGCTGGAGGGCCTCGGCGCGATCAACGGCTGGTGGAGGGAGGTTCACGTGTCCTGAAGGGTCAATCGCGGCCGGTGGCCGCATCCGGACACGCAACGGCTCCGCCCCTCGTCGAAGAGGCGGAGCCGTCATCCGATCACATCATGCCGCGGCGGTGAGCGACCATGTGGAGCGCACCGGTTCCCGCCACGAGGGCGGCCCAGATGGTCCAGGCCCACCAGGCCGGGCCGGTCATGATGGTGCCGACGACGATGGCGGCCAGGGCGAGCAGCACGGTCGCCCACGTGATCCAGACGGCGGTCTTCGTCTTCATAGGCATCCTTCCTATACGCGGTGGTTCTGTGCGAGTCTGGGAGGTGGGGCGGACCCCGGATGATGTGTGCATCCGGGGCCCGCCTTACCGCTTGTGGCGGCGGCGGTGGCGTCCGATCGCGTGCTTTCCCTTGCCTGGCTTGGGCCGGTCCTGGATGAACCGGATCAGCGCCAGCAGGAGGGCCGTGCTCGCGATCGTCAGCGTGATCGCCTGGAAGAGAGTCACTCTCTCACCTCCCCTCTATTCTGTTGTGCTTTCAGTGTACTGCCTAGGCATGACATGTGCAAGCCTAGGCAGTACACTTTTCTCATGAGCTTCGCAGACGACCACACCACCCACATCATCAACGCCCTGACCAGCATCAATGACCCCGCCAGCCGTGCCCGCGCCGCCGGAGACATGCTCAACTCCATCCCCGCCCTCCAGCGCGCACTACGCGAAGCGCGCCAGGAAGCCGTCCTCCAGATGCGCGCCGCGGGTGCCTCGCATGCCGACGTCGCGACGGAGTTGGGCATCACCCGCAGCCGTGCTCAGGGGATCGCCGAGGGCAAGAGCACCGCAGCCCGCAAGAAGGCGACGGAATGACGAACGCGCCCCCGCTCCTCGTGCGAGGAGCGGGGGCGCGCTGGTGTGTGGCCTACGACCGGCGGGTGTGCGGTGCCAGCCACCCGGCGACGAACACGACCAGGGTCACAGCCGCAGCGGCGACGGTCTCGGGCACGTCCATGCCGAACTGGGACGTGGCGAACACGAGCACGGTGACGGCCGCGGCCGACGCGGTGGCCACGGTGACCTTCTTCTCGGGACGGGCGGACGACTTCGGAGCCTCGTGCATGGTGGTCATGCCTCCAGGTTGACGGTGCCGGTGATGGTGGCGGTCGCGGGCAGGCTGGTGCCGGAGCCGCTGGGCGCGTCCGCGAGGATCTCCTCGGCCTGCTTGCGCGCGAGGGCCTTGAGGATCTGGGCGTAGGCGTAGGAGGTGACGGTGTCACCGTTGGTGGCACTGGAGCCCATCTGCTGGCGCACCCACAGGACCGCGTCGGCGGTCTCCTGGCCGTAGCCGCCGTCCGCGCCGTACTGGGGCAGGCTCGCACCGCAGTAGAGCAGCACCTGTTGAAGAGCGGTCACCGGGCGCCCGCTGTCGCCCTTCGTCAATCCGAGCATCGGGTCATGTCCTTCCGTGGTGGTGGGTGTGGGTGAGCCGGGCGGTTGCTCGAAGGTGCCGTCCTCGACGAGGTCGTAGAGCAGGCTGCCCGGACACGAAGTAGAGGAGAAGTCGCGGTGTCCGAGCACCCTTCCGGACACGCCGTGCTCGGACATCAGCCGGGCACGGAGTCGGCGGACGCCGTCGATCTGCGCGTCGGTGGGTCGCTCGCCCTCGCCGATCATCAGGGACACGCTGTACCAGTTGCGGTTGCCCGAGGTGGTGCCCTGGGCGGCCTGGTAGCGGTTGAGCCCGCGACCCTCGAAGATGCCGCCCTCGGTCGAGATGCCGAAGCTGTACCCGATGTCGGCCCAGCCGTTCCCTGACACGTGGCCGTCGCGGGTGGCCTTCCAGTACGCGACACAGTCGCCGTGGCCGGTGAGCCCGGTCGCGGGCCCGTTGTAGTGCACGACGAGACCGGACTCCGGGTCGGCATAGTCGGCGGGTGAGGACGCGGACCAGCCGAAGTAGGTCCGCGGGTAGTCGATCATCGGTCGCCTCCAGGGCATGGTGACGGCCCCGGCGGCGGCCGGGGAGAGTGGGGTGATGGGTCAGGTGGTGAGGAGCTGCACGGCCAGGAGCACAGACCCGACCACCAGGGACAGACCCCCAGCGATCACCGCGCCCCACACCATGCGGCGGTCGGCCGCACGCCGCTCCTCGGTGCGTACTCGTTCGACGTCCTGGCGTTCCTCGGCGCGCTCCAGTTCGGCGCGCACGGCGGCGACCTCGGCGGCGAGCCGATCGGCGCGCTCCTCGGCGAGCCGTTTGTCGGCCGCGTACACGTCACCGGACACGCGGTCGGCGAGTTCACGTTTGATGTCGTCGAAGCCGCGGCGCATCTCGTCACGCATCAACGTCAGAAGCTCTCCGAGGTGCGTGTACTGGCTCGGGGATGGTGATGTCGTCACGAGCGCTCCTAGATCGGCGATCCGAGCCGCAGCACCGCTGGGGCGGACGGCTCGGGCGGTGCAGCGGCGGGGCCGATCCACACCCCGTCGTCGGCCACGGCCAGGTGGGACAGGTACACCGGCGGCGGGATCGTGCCCAGCGCGAGGTCCATCGCGGCGCGGGTCTCGGGCCCGGCCTCGCCGTCGACCAGGGCGAGTCCGAGGTCGGTCTGCTGGTTCATCACGGCGGACTGGGTGCCGGACCCGAAATCGCCGTCGGCGCCCCACGGCGACAGGTCTTCGCCCAAGTCGATCAGGTCGTTCTGTAGCTCGGTGACCTCGGGGCCTTGGTCGCCGATCCGCAGAGTGGTGCGGCGGCGCCACCGGTAGCCGGTGATGTTAAGAGTGCGACCCGGGTCGGCTAGGCCCAGCCAGGTGTTGATGCGGGCTCCGGTGGTGGCGTGCCCGGCGAACACCTGGGACACGAGGTCGGTGCCGTCGTAGGCCAGCTCCACGCGGAGCAGCTGCCCGAGCGCGACAGCGGACCCGTCCGAGGAGTCCCACACCAGCGGGGCCGCGGCCAGGTCCGGCGTCTGCAGCCTGGTGCCGACGTTCCCCCCGGCGGTGCCGTGCACCGTCCAGGCGTGCGTGGGCAGCACAGCAGAGGAGCGAACCTCATCGGTGCCGTGTCCCGCGTCCTGGAGCTGGGGCATCCACACGTACCACCGGGCCGACCACGGGCCCGACGCGGGCAGGGATACCTGCAGTGCGGGTGTCTCGCCGCGGTGGCCTCCCGTGTCTAGGCGCAGCACCGGGAAGTCGTGCACGGTGTGGGTGTCGTCGTAGACCGCGCGGGCGCCGCCGTGGGCGATGGTGACCGTGCCGACGTCAGCGGACGCGGCCAGAGTGACATCGGTGGCCTGCACACCGACGTCCCCGTTCAGGCGGTTGTCGATCGTGAGGGTCACCGGATCATCACCTGCACCGTGACGTCGGCGACGTCGTCGGCCGGGTCGGACAGGGTTACCTGGGTGGTGACGCCGGTCCCGTCCGAGACGGCCGCGGCGGGGGTGACGGTGGCGGCCTGGGTGGTGGTGTCGAGGACGACGGCGGCCACGACGGTGGTGGCCTGGGTGTCCAGGTCGACGGTGAGGACCTGCACGGTGACGCTGCCGGTGGTGATGGTGGCCTCGGCGCGCACGGTCTCGATGGTCTGCCCTGTGCCCTCCAGGTTCACGTACCGGTGGGGACTGGTCGCGTCTTCCACTGCTCCGGCCATGGTCCACACCAGCGGGTGGGCGGTCGCGACGACCTCTGTGCCGCCCTGCTCCAGGGTGGTCACGCGCGCCTCGACTCCGGCGACGATGGAGGGCCAGTCGATGCTGGTGAGAACCCACTTGTTCAGGTCTGGGGGGTCGTCGACTCCGTCGAAGGTGTCCTCGGCCTGGCCGAGGAGGAGGGTTTTGGCCTCGTCGGGGCCGCGGAAGCGCGGGATCCTGCCGTAGCTGGTCGCGGTGATCTCGGTGACGGCCGCGCCGGTGTGGTCGAGCAGGTCGGTGATGCGGGTGCCGGTGGTGTAGTCGTAGGCCCACAGGCGTGCGCCCGGTATGAGTACGGCGTTGTAGCCGAGCTGTTCGTCGGCCCAGGTGTACTGCTCGCCGGGGCCGACGACGAAGTCGGTGGGGCTGTCGCCGAACCAGTAGCGCATGCGCCCTCCTCAGTCCAGGACGTAGGTCGACCCGCCGAGGTCGACCCACGTCGGGTCGTAGTGGGTGTAGACGAGCAGGCGGCCCGCGTCAGCGGAGCCGACCGAGGTGGACAGCAGCTCCAGGCGTGACGTGGTCCCGTTGGACCGCGACGTGGTCGCGACCGCCCACCGCCGGTATGAGCCCGTGCGGATCTCTGACGGGACGCGCGCCACGTACTCGCCGCTGTCCAGCGCCGCGCCGCTCTGGCGTCGGATCCTCCCGTCCAGGCGGACGACGTCGGGGGCGTCGTAGCGCCACCTCGGAGGCGTGCCGGGTGCGGGTTCGTACCCCGCGCGCAGAGTGAGCGGCTGCCACGGGGACGGGTAGGTGGTGTCGGCGACCAGCCGCCAGGCCCCCGACGTGTAGGTGATCAGGCGGCCGGTGTCGGTCTCGAAGGCCAGCGCGCCGTCCCACGGGTTGGGCGGGCGGACGGTGGAGACGCAGGGGATGGCCCCGGAGGGGGCTGTCCACTGGCGCACGGACAGGGCGACGTCGCCGGGGCCGACCACGGCGGATCCTCCGGCGATGGTGTACCGGGCCAGGACCGTGTCCCAGGTGCCTGCCGGGTCGCGGGTCGGCGAGGGCCAGGAAGACGAGCCCGCGGTGCCCTCGATGATGTGTGGGTAGCAGGTGCCGGTGCCGGTGTCGGCGCGCAGGACCACCAGGTCCCGACGCTCCTGGCTGGCGCCGTTGGGTGGGATGGACAGCGGGACGGGGGCGTCGGTGCGGTACCACCAGCCGCCCACCATGGCGTAGCCGGTGCCGACGGTGAGCTGCGAAGTGGTGTTCGCGGTGACGGTGAGCTGGTTCCCTGCGTCGGGCCCGGAGGCCACCACACCGTCGGCGGCGTGGCGGCGCACCAGCCGCGCGTAGGAGGTATCGGCGGTGATGGGGGTGGCGGTGAACACCCCGTACTCCTCGGCCACGGGTCACCTCCTGTTCTGGAGTTGGTCGACGTCGCGCCGCAGCTTGGCGACGCGCTGGTAGATGGCGGGCGCGTCCTGGGCGTCGCCGATGCTGGGCTCGATGCGGGGCCCGTCGTCGGGGGTGCGGGTGTAGGTGACCTCGCGGATGATGTCGGTGACGTCGCCGATCTCGGTCTCGGCGGTGACGATGTCGCCGAGCCAGTAGTCGCGCCCCCACCGGATCGCGTCGGTCTCGATGGGCTCGAAGGTCACCGAGGCTTTTCCACCGGCTTCGGCGAACCGCTCGTCGGCGGAGGCTTGCGCGGCGGCGTCGGGGTCGACGTAGCCGTCCGAACCCGGGGCGGCGGCCGGGTCGACGTCGCGCCGGTCGATGAACTCCTCGCGCTGGAGTCCTGGCCACAGCGGGTCGGGCTGGGTGAACCGGTAGAACCGGCGCTGCTGGCCTTCACCGCCGACGCCGACGACGATGTCGGTGACCTCCGGCGGGGTCAGCGAGTAGCTGTACGAGCCGAGGGTCCCGAGCCCGGTGGAGAACCGCACCTGCCCGGAGCGGTCGACGGGCACGTAGGGCTCCCACACCAGGGACGCGCCCTGCTGCACGACGCGGAAACCCAGCCCGGCGGTCTGTCCGATGCCCCACAGCGCGTCCAACAGGACGTCGAACCGGGTCTTGGACTCGATCGTGGGGCCGCGGCCCTGGGAGGCCGGGAGTACCAGGCCGGGCACCTGCCGGTCGGCGAGCGCCGAGCCTCCGGCGTTGACGTCGATCAGGGTGCGCATGACCGTCTCGGCCGGACCGGTGGTGACGTAGTGGGCGTCGTCCTGGGTGGCTCCGGTGGTCGGGATGGTCTGGGACGGGCGGGGCCAGCACAGCCGGGCCAGGGCGGCGGTGTCGGTGACCCCGGAGACGGTGACGGTGTCGGACTCGCCGTCCGCGGCGCGCTCGGTCGGCCGGGCCGGGCCGGACAGCAGCACCTGGCCGTCGCCGTCCAGGAGCAGGATGCCCGCACCGGACAGGAGCAGGTCCGCCGACGCCGAGCCCGCCGGAACGCTGACCTTCCACGCGCCCAGGGCCAGGTGCCGCTCGGTGGCCTCCAGGGCGGTCTCGTCCTCTATCAGGCCCGCCAAGCTGAGGTCGGGGTTGCGCACGAGCAGCATCCACTCGGTGCTCATGCGGTCAGCTCCCAGGGGGTCAGGGTCATCTCCAGCTTCGACCCGGTGCCGAGCCCGGTGAGGATGATGTCGACGGTGTTGGCACCGGGGGCGAGCGGCCACAGCACCGACCCGAGCGCCAGGTCGGCGAACCGGTTGGCTCCGGTGTGGTCGCGGACGGTCTTGTGTCGGGGGCGGGTGTCGATGATGATCTGCTCCCCGGCGGCCAGGGTCGCGTCGAACTCCAGCCCCTGGCCGGTGGACACGTTGGTCATGGTCGCGGTGCCGGAGAGCGGCCCGGTGATCGTCCACACCGGCCAGCCCCGCACACTGCCGGGGTTGCGGATCGTCATGCCCTGGCCGACCACACCGGAGTCGCGTACCTGCACGGGCAGGATCGGCAGCCAGGTGTCGGTGACGGGCTCCAGCGCCCACCGGACCGTGATCGGGGCCCGCTCCCAGTAGGGCTGGGAGGCGAGCAGGGTGAGCCCGTAGGTCGCCCAGTCCATGCCGGTGTCGCCCCCGCCCTCGGGGCCGTCCATGCCGGAGACGTACCGGGCGCGGATCCACCGACGCTGGCCGGTGGACTCGGCGACCTCCAGGACGCCGTCGCCCCCGCCGTCGGCCTCGGTTGGGGAGAACGCCTGGGCGAGCGCGCGCCGCTTGGCGAGCACCTCGGGGCGGGTGGGTGCCTCCAGGTAGATGGGCAGGAACACCTCCCTGGCCTCGGTGCGGGTGCCGCGGATGACGGTGCCGTCCAGGAGGCTGTCGGACTGGTAGAGCTGGTAGGTCGGCATGGCCAACCCGCGGGCGCCCTCCAGGACCGCGTACCCCTGCCCGATGTCGGACAGGCGCACCTCCTGCCCTGCCGCCGAGGTCCAGGTGACCCGCGGCGGCGACCCGACCGGACTGCCCGGCACCACCGGCTCCGGCGCAGGTTCGACCGGTTCGGCTGGCAGGTACACGATGGGCACGACGAGCCTCCTCTACGGGACGGGGTGCAGGCGCTCCCAGTCGGACAGCGCGGTCACGACACGGCGAGCCGTGCGGCGGCCGTCGCCGCTGCCGGTGATGTGGAACGTGTGGCCTTCGCGGGTGCGGTGGCCCTGCCGTTCCAGGACGGAGATCATCCGGTCGATCCGGTCCTGCTGCGCCGAGGTGTACACCGCTTCCGGGCGGCCGGTGCGGTTCTCGACCATCGTGTAGCCGGGCCGGAGCCACCCGCCGCCGTCGTAGAGCTGGGCGCCCCCACCGGCAGTCGACTGCGAGCCGGGGCCCCCGGCGGCGTAGGCCACGGGGGCAAACCCGTACCGGTCGGTGTACATCGAGTGCGAGGCGCCGCGTGCCGACGTGCCCTTGTGGACACCCGCCGATCCGGAGGACTCGACGTTGACGCCGAGCAGGGTGCCGGACATGTGCGACCCGCGCGCCGAGGAGCCGTTGACGACGCCGACCTCGAAGGGCGACCGTAGGCCGCGCACCCACCCGGACGGTGCCCGGGTGCCGCGGAAGTCCATGGTCGTGTACCGCCTGGCGGGGCGCAGGCCGCGGATCACGTTTTCGATCCCGGCCATGAACCCGGAGCAGTCCCAGCTCGGGTTGCCTCCGCCACCCCACTGGTAGGGGAGGCCGACCTGGGTGTCGACCCACTCGGCGGCGGCCTGCAGGCGCCGGGAGGCGGTGGCGAGCCCGACCCAGTTCGCGGCGCCGCCGTTGGTGGCCTCCAGCCACGAGAAGGATTTGATCTTGTCCTTGAGGCCGTCGACCAGGTACTCCACACCGCGCGTCGGCAGACCCCGGAATCCATCCCGCCCGAACCGGGATTCGATCACGGACACGAGCGGGCGGGCGACCTCGTCGACCGCCCCGGCCAGGCCGCCGGTCAAAAAGCCCGTGGTGAGGTTGCGGCCGAAGTTGCTGACGGCGTCGACGATGCCGCCCTGGGCGTACCCGGCGCCCTGAGCGAGGTCGCGCACCCGAGGCGAGGTGCCCGACTGGGGGCCTCGCCCGGCTGCGTACCGCTGCAGCGCAGTCGTCCCCCCGGAGACTCCGATTGCGTTCCAGCGCAGCAGTTCGTTGCGCAGCGCGGGGACACGCATCGCCTCGGAGACCGCGACGCCTTCACCCTCGCGCATGGGGCGCATGTGGGTGTCGCCTCCCCGCCAGCTGCTCCGGCCGGGCAGGATGCCGCCTCGCGCGAATCCCTCAGGCAGGTTGACCTTGTCGAGGGTAGACAAGCCGACCTTGTCGGCAACCCAGTTCCATACCTTGCGGATGCCCTGGTTGTACACCTGCTCGACCACGAATCTGGCGGGCGCTTTGGTCAGGTCCTTGACCTTCTCCCAGGCCTTGCCGATCCCGTCCTTCGCAGTCTCGAAGCTGCGCTTGACCGCCTGGACGCCGTCCTTGACGTAGTCGAAGACGATCTTGATGCCGTCCCAGGCGCGCGAGATGCCGGTCTTGATGCCGTCCCAGGCAGGCGTGACGACGTTCTTCCACAGCCAGGTGAAGATTGGCGCCAGGGTGCCGTCGATGAATCCGTGGACGGCGGTGAAGGCGGGCTTGATGACCTTGGACCAGGCCCAGGAGATGGCCTTGCCGATCCCCTGGAAGGCGGGAGTCACGACGTTGTTCCACAGCCACATCGCTGCGTCGCCGATGGCCGAGAACGCCGGGGACAGGTAGTTGTCCCACAGCGCCTTGCCCTGTTCTCCCAGCCACGTCGCGGCTGCGGCGATCCCGGCGAACGCGGCGTCGACCAGGTCGCGGAACCAGTCGACTTTGTTGTAGGCCAACAGGAGCGCGCCGATGAGCAGTCCGATGCCGACCACGATCAACCCGATCGGGTTGGCCGTGAGCGCTGCGTTCAACAGCCACTGCACGCCGGTCCAGGCGATCGTGGCCAGGCGTACCGCTCGCTGGGCGACCGCGGTGGCGATGGTGGCGACCCGGGCCCGGGTCGCGGACACCGCCGCCCGGGTCTGGGCCAGGGCGAGCGTTCCCCAGTGACGGGCGGAGGTGAGCGCTGCCCGACCGGCCTTGGTGGCGGCCGAGGCGGCGGTGGTGATGCCGCCCTTGGCTGCGGTGCCCGCCTTGGCTCCGGCGCCTTTGATGGAGTCCCCGGCGTACATGGCGCGCAGGCGCAGCCCGTCTAGGGCGGGGCGCCCCTTCCTGGCGAGGTCGCCGAGGGCCTTGCCTCCGGCGGTGGCGCCCTGGACGATGCCGCGCCCGACGTTCCACGCCCCGGTGGCCACGGTCGCGGCGGTCGCGGCGACCTTGTACGCGGCCCAGGCCGCGCCGAGTCCGAGGACGGCGGCCCCGGCCTGTTTGACGGTGTCCATGTTGGTGGTGACCCACTCGGTCACCTGGGTCAGGACCGGTGCCAACTCCTCACCGAGGACGGTCTTCAGCTCGCGCCAGGCGGAGGCGAACTGCTGGGCGTCGGTCTGCTCCATCGCGTCGGCGGCGTCGGAGGCGGCCCCGGCGATGTCGCCCATGCCGTCGGCTGCCGTGTCCAGGTCCAGGGAGTACAGGCTCTGCCCGAGGTCCTCGGCCTTGGTGCCGAACAGCTCGGTGGCGATGGCGTTGCGCTCGGTGGGGTCCTCTACGTCGCGCAGGGCGTCCAGGGTCTCGTCCAGAGCGCCGCGCGCCGAGGATCCGCCCTCGCCGATGGCGGCGAACATGGCGTCGGCGTCCATGCCGAGCATCTCGTAGCCGGTCCGGACCCGGTCGGCCCCGGCCACGGCCTCGATCGAGAATTCCTTGATCGCGTCCGCGACCGTGTCAGCGTCGCGCGCACCGGCGTTGAGGCCCTGGGCCATCAGCCCGACCGAGTCGGCCCCGCTGAGCCCCATGTTGCGGAACTGGGTGCTGTACTCGCTGAAGGTGTCAGCGAGGTCGTCGGCCGCGTTGGCGCCGCCCTGGGCGCCGGAGATCATGATGTCGAACGCTTCCTGCGCGTCCGCGGCCAAGCCGGTCTTGACCATCTGCGCAGCCGCCCGGGCAGCGCGGCCCACGTCCACGTTCAGGGTGTCGGCGACGACCAGCGCCTGCCTGGAGACCTCCTGGAGGTCGGCCGAGCTGGAGTCGCGCATGAACTGCATCTGCTGGACGACGTCGCCAACGGCATCGGACACCTCCGGCATGGACGCGCCGAACCCAGAGGCATACACCTGCCCGGCGACCGCGCCGATCCGGGCGGCCTCGGTCTCGCTGACACCGAGCTGGGACTGGAACCGGCCGGTCGCGGCGGACATGTCCAGCGCCGAGGTGAACCCGGCGCCCAGGGCGGCGCCACCGGCCGCAGCGGCTCCGGCCGCGACCGTGGACACGGCGCTGGAGATCTGCGACGCGCCGCGCCGGATCGAGGCCCCAGCGCGGCTGGTCAACGTCGCACCGAGGTCGTCCCCGGCCTGCCGCCCCGCCCTGGTGATCGGGGTGTTGAGCTGGGCACCCATCTGCGCGCCGATCCCGCGCACGGACGGGATGACGGTGAGCACGGCGTACCCGGCGGACTCCGCAGCCATGAGGGATCACCTCCCTCACGACGTCAGGACGCCCGGTTGGCGTACCGCTTCTGGTGGTCAAGGAGCTTGCGCGACCAGTCACCGTCAGGCGGGGCACCCCGCTGGGTCACGCGCTGTCGGCCCTCGTCGACCGGCGGCCCCGGCCGGTCCGGGTGAGACTGCTCGGCCCACAGCTCCCACAGCCCGGCCAAGTAGTGCTCGGAGCGGGAGAGGTGGTCGACCCCGGCCGCGCGCCAGACCGTGGCGTCGGCGGGCAGCATCCGCACGAGCGTGCCCAGGCGCCGCCAGGTCAGGCGGGACCCCGGCCGGTAAAGGTCCACGAGGTCGACCTGGTAGACGCGCAGCAGGTCGGCCTCCACCGCGTCCGCGTAGCGGCGGAGTAGGCGGAGGAGGCTTCTCATTCCCCCGCAGACTGCCCGTAGGCGTCGCGCATGATGGTCTCCTGCAGGTCGCGGACGTCCCCGAACTTCATGGGCGTGTGGGCCCCCTTCAGCTCCGCCCACTGGGCGACGCCGAGCAGCGCCCGCAGGTGCTTCACGAGCTGGCCGTCCTCGGCGTACTCCTGGATCTCGATGTCCCAGTCGTCCACGGTCGGCGGGACCCGAACGTCGGTTCCGCGCCACTGCACGACCTTGAGCAGGTCGGTGGGCTCCATCTGCTCGCTGCGGGTCGCCTCGTCCTGGACGGCGGCGAGCCGCTCGGGGTGGGGTTCGGCGGCCGTCTGCGGAGCGGCGGGCTTGGCGGCGCGGGGCGACTTCTTCGGAGCGGTCATGGTGTGCAGGTTCCTTCCTCGTGCAGGTGGTCAGAGGTGTGGGGGTGGTGGGGCGGCGACCTGCACGCACACCGCCCCACCACGCGGGTGACCCGCTACGGGGCGACGTAGTTCGGGTCGGTCTTCAGGTCGCGCCAGAGCTTCCCGGCGCCGTCGGGGTAGACGGACAGCGTCGCGTTGTACTGCTGCATCGTGTTCTCCGCCATCTGCAGCTCGGCGACCTCACCCAGCTCGACGGTGTCGATGACGCGGCGCTTGATCTTGTCGCCGTCGCGCAGCTCCAGGCCCATCTTGAGCTTGCGGCGCTGAGGGACGTACACCTCGTCGGTGATGACACCGCCGGAGACGGTGCGCGTGGAGTCGCCGGGGTTGATCAGCTCGAAGGTGACCGCGTTGTCCTCAAGCATGACGACGTTGACGCTCCGCTTGTGCTGCCCGAACGTGGTCCGCACGAGAATGTTGCCCCACGCGAAGTGGTCCTCGCTGGACTCGTCCCTGGAGTCGGTCATGCCATCGTCCCCGTTGAGCAGCCCGGCGGGGATCCACAGCGGATCCCACGCGGTGACCAGGTCAGTGGGACTGGGGGCCGTGCGGGTGAAGTCGAAGAAGACGTCCGCACCGCTCCAGATGTCGACGTTGGTCGGGTTCCCGGCCATGCCGGATCCTCCTCAGGTAGATGGGTGTGCAGGTGGGCCCGGCCGGGCCGGTCAGATCACGGTGGTGTGGCAGGTCGCGCGCAGCAGCGCGGAGCACACCGGGATGTCGGTGTCAGGGTCGCGCCCGTGGACTAGGCCGCCCGTCGGGCGCATGGACCGGATGACCTGGTCGTGGTGGTCGGCTAGGAGCGCCTGGGCGAGCACGGCCAGGTCGTGCGCATCGTCCTCGGTGCTCGCCCAGGCGGTGAGCCGGACCAAGCCGCGGGCGGCGGCGGGCCAGGCCCACGCGGTGGTGTCGTCGGTGGCGACCAGCACGTAGGGCAGGTGCCTCTCCTCCGGTGTCGCGCTGGCGGGCAGCTCGGTGCCGACGAGGGCGTCGAGCGCGTAGGGCTCGGACCGGTCGGCGAGCAGGGCCCGCAGCGCCACGGTGGCCGGAGCGCGGATGTCGGGCAGGGTCCTCACGGAGCGCGCACCTCCAGCCCGGCCTTGGCCGCGGCGCGGGTGAGCCGCCCGTGGATGGCCTGCTGTTCGGCAGGTACACCGACCGAGGCGGCTTCGCGGTCGGTGGTGTACTCGCTGACCGAGGCGTCCGGCCCGGCGCCGCGGGCGACCTTGCGGGCGGCCCGGTTCACCACGGAGCGCATCGGCGCGGATTTGAGGATGCGGCGGATGCCCTTGGAGTCCACCCGCACGCTCCATTCGACCTTCGACCCCGACACGGGATCACCCCCTATGTGGCGCGCTGGAGTGCGACCTTGACGTGGTGAACCTTGCCGGTGAAGGGGTCCGGCCACCGGGCGACGTCGCCGACGACCTCGCACAGGAGCCCGTCGAATTCGATCCGGTCGGCGGATGCAATGTCGGCGTCTGCGCCGGGGGCGGTCTGCAGCCACCACCCGGTGGTAACGCGGACGCCGGACTCGTCGCGGTTCTCCTCGGTGGTGCGTGGCGCGATGTTGAGGCGGGTGAGCGTCAGTCGGTCCACGGCCTCCGGCGACCAGTCCGGGATTGTGTTGCCCGCCCGGTCCGTGCGGGTCCCGGCGCGGACCCGGACCGCCTCCTGGTGGAAGAGCAGGGTCATGCCCGGTCACCCCGCAGGGCGTAGCGGGCGACGGCGTCCGCCCAGGCCTGGGTGACACCGACCGCGGACTGGGTCCCGTAGGTGACCGACTGGCCGTCGACGGACACCGACTGCACGCCCTTGCGGATGTTGAACGCGGCCTCAGCCTGGTCTAGAACGACCTCTTGGACGTCCTCGGGAACGGCCATGTACCCGTGATCGAGGACGACCCGCACCGACCGAAGCCGGTCCGGCCAGCGCGAGCAGCGACGCAGGACGCCCTCCTCGGACCACTCGAAGTCGTCGGAGGTGAGCGCCAAGCCGTCGACCTCCACGGTGGTGACGGCGCGGACCGGGCACACAGGCAGCAGCAGCGTGGTGCTGCCGTCGCCGTTGAGCCACAGCTCGGCACCGCCGACCGGGGTGAACGAGGTCGGACGCACCGCGCCGAGGAACCGGCGGCTGGCCGCGCGCACGCGGGCGACCAGCGTCGGGTCGTCGGCTGGTACGCCCAGGACCTCGGCCAGCTCCGCAGGGTCAGCCAGCAGTCCCGCCGGAATCGCCATCGCCAGCGCCCTCCTTCGCGGCGAGGATCTCCTCGCGCTTGCCGAGGATGGTCGACCTCGCCTTGTCGTCGGCCTCGGCGTCCAGGACTCGGGTGGCCTCGGTGTGGTCGGCGGTCTCTAGGTACGCCAGGACCGCGTCGACCCCGGCGGCGGACGGGTCGAACGGGCCCGGCGGCGTGGGCTGCTGGGTGGACAGGGTGCGCGGCGTGCGCCTCGCCGGAGGCGTGTACCCCTCGGGTACGTCCTCGGGCCGGTAGCGGATGCCGTTGATGGTGATCATCTTGTGCTGGGGCACGAGGGGCTCCTTACGACGTGGCGGGCTTGGTGACGACCAGCCGGTTCGGGCGCCACAGGACCTGGGCGGCGCGCAGCTCGGCGCGGACGTAGGTCATGTTGCGCTGGGCGTAGTCCTTGTGCTGGTTGAACGCCATGACCGACAGACCCTCCCTGTCGAGCAGGGCGACCTGGCGGAAGTCGCCCAGCAGCGGCTCGCCGATGGTCAGGCGCTCGGAGGTGACCCGGGGGCGGCCCCACAGGGTGCCGGGGCCGGATCCGAACGGGCCCTGTCCGTAGAACCGGTCGTTGGCGTCCTGGAGCAGGTCGATCGCCTCGTCGTCCTCCGGGGACAGCAGGATCGCGGTGACCGTGCCGCCCAGCCGGGTGACGCGGGTGATGGACTTGCGGATGGCCTTGACCAGCGCCATCACGTCGGCGGGGTTGTTGGGGTCGTAGACGAATCCGGCGTCGGCGACGGTGTAGGTCTGCTCCTGCACTCCCGTGGTGGCGAGGATGCCCAGCGGCTCACCGGACACCCCGGTGCCGTTGAGCAGCTTGTCCTCCACGACGCTGTCCAGGCTGTAGCGCAGCTCGTTGTCCATGTAGGACGCGAACGCGGGCGCGTCGGCCAGGAGCTGGTTGGTGACGTCGTAGCCGTCGGCGTATGTGTACACCTTCGCGTCGGCCAGGTTGGTGGTCATGTCCGAGGTGGGCTTGAGCGCGTTGGCGTCGGCCGGGCCGGTGGACTCAGGCACCACGGCGGCGTTGCGGGTCACCCCGGTCACCTGGACGTACTCGAAGTTGCCGCCGGTCTGGCCGCGCGAGATGAGGTCCAGCAGGGTCAGCCGGTCGCGGTCGACCAGGTCGACCATCGGCATCCGGACGTTCTGGATCTGGCCGACACCTGTGGTCAGGGTGGCCTTGCGTCCAGAGGCCCAGTCCTCCATCGTGCCGACCTTGACGCGGCCGATGTTGATCGGCGTTCCGTGCCCGACGCCGGAGGGGTTGGCCTTCTGGAAGCGCTGGTAGGGCTCGGACTTGGTGAACTTCTCACCGAAGCTGGTGGGCCCCGCGGGAGTGCGGGCGCCACCGTTGCCGGTCTTCACGCCCGGGGTGCCGGGCTCGCCGTCACCGTCGTCGCCTTCGGGTGCGTCGCCGTCGTCGGCGGCCAGGCCCTTGACGAGCGCGGCGGCTTCCTCGGCCTTCTTGATCTTGGCGCGCAGGTCCTCGATGGTCTTGGCCAGCGTGGTCGCCTCGGTAATCTGCTCGTCGGTCAGGTCGCCCTTGGCGGCGACGTCGTTCAGCTCCTTGGCGCGCTTGAGTGCGGCGTCGAGCTGGGCCTTGAGGTTCACGTCATGCTCCGTTCAGTGCGGTCATCAGGGTGAGCCGTGCGGCGACCTGAGCGGACCGGCCGTGCTGCTTGGCGGGCGGGGCGTCCGGAGCGCGGTCCGGGTCGCTGCCGCTGGCCGCACCACTGGCGGGCTGGCTGGCGCGCTTGGCGTCGTCGTTGGTGTCTTCGGGGGTGGCTGCGTCCAGGACCGCGGTGATCGAGTCGCGCGCCTTGGTCAGCCGGTCGTAGTTGGCCTGGCTGAGCACGCGCCCGGCCTTGATGCCGCAGGTCAGGTCGGCGGCCTTGGCGGCGAGCAGCTCGGTCTCCTGGTTGGCGCCGATCAAGCACGGGCCGACCTCGTGGACGCGCATCTTGCGCAGCTCGTAGTAGCCGCCGTAGCGGTGGTCCTCCTTCTCGACGAAGGCCCCTTCGACCACGTCGTAGGCGAAGCTGAACTGCGTCACCCTGCGGCCTTTGAGGAGGCGGTGCACCTGGGCGGCCTTAGGGTTGGTGTCGAGGTCGTCGATCTGGGCGGTGACGACCAGGCCCTCGTTCGTCTCCTCGGCGTCGAGGACGTGGCCGACGTGGGAGAAGGGGTCGCCCCAGTCGTGGGACCAGATGAACGGGATCGGGTCGCCCGAGGCCTTCCACCGGTCCAGGTCGTCGGCGAACGCACCCGGTTGGACGACGTCGCCGTAGCTGTCCTCGTTGCCGAACACCGAAACCAGGGCCTTCACCTGCCCGTCTTCGAGGCCCTGCGCTGCGCCCACGGCCTTGACCCGGGCGGGGAACGACTTGGTGTGCATCTCACTCCTCCCGGGAGTAGGTCATGCGGCAGTTGCAGTTCGCGGTCTCCTCGGTGCGGCCAGACCTGTCGCCCGGCCAGCGCAGCCCGTTGGAGAACACGTCGTCGATCGGCGTCGACTCGTTGTTCTGCGCCCGGTGCGACGGGCGCGGGTTGGTTCCGCCGGTCCGCCAGATCTTGAAGCCGACGCCGGAGGCGCGGGCGGCGTCGACACCGCCGAAGCCGCGGGCCTCGGTCGCGATGGTCTGGCCGTACAGAGCGGCTGTGGTGGTCCACCCGGTCAGCGCGTCGGCGAGGGACTCCTCGACGTCGTCGGCAGCGAGCGCCTCCTCGGCGGCGGCCGTGGTGGTCTCCTCGAAGTCACCCGCCCAGGTGGCGGCTGCGGTGGTGAGCCAGGCGAGCATCACCTCGGGGTCCCACCCGTCCGCGGTTGGGTTCCACGCGGCCAGCGCCTCCCAGGCGCCCACCTGGGCGAGGCGGTAGTTCCGGCCGCCGATCAGTTGGGCGAGCTGGTCGACGCGCTCCTCGGCGGTGGACCTCCAGGGGTCCAGAGTGCTGGCCGCATCGCTCAGGAGGTCGCGTAGCCGGTCGGCCTGGCTGTGGGCGTAGCCGACCAGGGCGGCCTCGAACGCGGCGCGCTCGGCGTCGAACGTGCCGAGGTCGTCGGGCCGATCCGCCTTGATCAGGACCGGCCCCGACCTTTTGGGGGTGGCGCGGTGTCCCTCGGGGAGGCAAGGCCGCCCACGGCGACGTTGAGCGGCACCACCAGGTCGTCGGCGCCCTCGATGGCGGGCAGGTTCGCGCGGGCTCGGGCCTCGGCCCGGAGCATCCACGGAGCGCCGACTGCCGAGGACAGCACGCGGGCCTGCTCCTCGAAGGACAGGCGCATCTTGGATTCGACGTTGGCCTCGACGTACAGCGGGCGGCCGTCGGCCAGGTCCGGGGTCAGCATCGCGTTGATGACCTGCTCCCACAGCGTGATGAGCGGTCCCAGGGCGTCCCGGTAGAGCATCTCCCGGTACGCCTCCACGTTGGAGTACGTGCCCTCTCGGGCACCGACCAGCTCCGGAGCGATGTGGTACGCGGACGCGACCTCGGCGTCGGTGAGCTTGCGCCCCTCCAAGTCGGCGGTGTCACGGGGGGAGAAGACGTCGACCTTCTTCAGGGACATGCCGTCCTCGAGGATCGGCGTGCCGCCCTCCTGTCCACCACTGCGCGTGAATCGGCGCCAGCTCTCGACGAACCGGTCCCGCGCTTTGTTCTTGATCCAGTCCGGGGCATCGGCTGGGCGCTCGATGACCGCGGGCACCCGGGCGCCCCGCTTCCAGATACCGCGCCGGTAGGCGACGGCCTCGGACGCCTCGGCCAGGATGTCCTGGAGGGTCTCCATCGGGCTGACGCCGTTGGCCCCGCGCGGGGAGTACCCGGCGTCGTACAGGTACCCGTCCGGGTCGCGGTCGGTGTAGTGGCCGTCGGCGGTCCAGATGCGGATCGCAGCGACCCGGTCCAAGCCGTCGGCGACAAGCCGGAAGCGGCGGGCGGGAATGCGGACCAGCTCCATGCCGCCGTCGCCCTGGGGGACCTTCTGCACGCACCACCGGTCGTAGGTCAGGAAGTCGACCATGACCGAGTGCCAGAACCGGGCCGGTGCGGTCCGCGGGGCGGGGGCACCCAGGACGGCGGCCAGCGGGTGGTCGGTGACCCGCTTCCGGTCGGTGTCGGAGACCCGGTCGTACAGGTGCAGCGGGATCGTGCTGATCTGCCGGGCGATGAAGTCGGTGACCTTGCGGACCGAGGGCTGGGTGCGCCACACGTGGTGGGCTCCGTGGTCGCCGGTCAGGTCGGTCAGCGGCAGACCTGGGTCGACGATCTCGATGCCGTTGGTGGTCACGTAGTCGCCGAGCTGGCCGAGGGACTCGAAGCTGGGCACGTCACATCACCTGTGTCCACAGCAGTGCGGCCCGGTCGATGACCACGGTCCCGTCGACCGGTGCGCGAGCGGTGCCCTGGACGAACGCGGCCCCGGTCAGCTCCACCTCGCGGCGGGTGACGCGTGACAGGGTGCCGCTCAGGGTCGATCCGTCGGAGAGCTGGGCGTTGATCCGGCGGCCGATGTGCCTGCGCATCCTGGCCTCCTCTCATGGTGGGGCGGTCAGATGATCAGGACCTCGGCGTCCTCGTCGTCGTAGGCACTGCGCTTCGGAGGTTCGCGGGTCATGGTCTCGGCGAAGGCGTTGGTCAGCGCGGACACGGCGTCGATCTTGTCGCCGCTGTTCTTCTTGTCCGGCTTGACGTTCCCGGCCGGGTCCATCGCGACGGCCAGGTTGTCGACCTGCCACCTGACCGCAGGGTTGCCGCCGTGTCGCACCAGGGGCTGCTCGACGGTTCCCTTCAGCACGAGCCGCTGCAGCTCCTTGAGCGGTGGCGACTGGGTGACGAACCCCTGACGGACCTTCACCATCGGGGCGCCGTCCTCGATCAGGTCGTTGGTCAGCGGGGTGGCGTTCCACGGGTCGAAGCCGATCGAGCGGACGTCGAAGGTGTCCATGTCGGTGTCGATGGTGCGACGGATGTACTCGTAGTCGGCGACGTTGCCCGGGGTGGTGGCCAGCAGGCCTTGGCGGACCCACACCGACGCCATTCCGGCAGTGCGCTTGTCCAGGCGTGGCAGGTTGTCCTCGGGGGTCCACAGCCGCCACAGGACGTCGATGCCGCCACGGTCGTCGTCGGGAAAGGCCCAGCACAGCGCGCACAGGTCGCTGGTACTGCCCAGGTCCAGGCCGCCGTAGGCTTCCCGGCCGCGCAGGCGTGTCTCGTCGACCAGGCCCGCGTTGCGGTCCCACGCCTCCAGGTTGATGAACTTGGTCTCCTGCTTGGTGCGGATGCCCAGGTGCAGCCTCAGGTACTTCGCCAGGTCGGCCGGGGACTCCTGGGCCTCGGCCGCGGCCTTGCGCAGGTACGCGCGCGACGGCGAGACCCCGAATCCGGGGTTGGCCTTGCGCTGGGTTTCCTCGGCGAAGGGGTCGGCGCCTTCCTCGGCGGCGAACACCACCCCGTAGGTGGTCGGGTCCTTCAGGGCGCCGCGGGCGAGCTGCTCGATCCGGCGGCGCTTGCGGTCGTAGATCGTGTTCTTCTTGCCGCTGTCGGCGGTGGTGATGATGGCGACGAGCGGCTGGGTGCGCGATCCGGTGCCGGTCTCGATGGTCTCGACCAGCTCCGGGTCTTTGTGGACGTGCAGCTCGTCGACGACGGCGCAGTGGATGTTCCCGCCGTGCTGGGCGTCGGCGACCGAGGAGACGACCTCGAAGTAGCTGCCCGACTTGGGGTGCAGGATCTTGCCGGTGAGCGGCTTGACGTGGCCCTTCAGTCCGGGGGCGCGCTCGGCGAGTTGCTTGATCGGCTGGAAGACGAACCCGGCCTGGCGGGTGGTCGTCGCGGCGGCCAGGACCTGGGCGCCCTGCTCGCCGTCGGCGGCGGTCATGTAGATCGCGATACCGCCCAGCAAGGTGCTCTTGCCGTTCTTGCGGGGGACGTCCACGTACAAGGACGTGATGATGCGGACCCAGGCGTCGGCGTCTTCGTCGAAATGGACCCACCCGAACACCGGGGCCAGGATGTACGCGACCTGCCACGGGTCTGGCCGGAGCGGCTGCCCGGCCCACTTGCCCTGGGTGTGCCGGAGCACAGCGAACGCGGCGATGATCCGGTCAACACGGTCAGGGTCGAAGGCCGCGCCGGGCTCGTCTCGTGGCTCGGGCGTCTTCCACAAGGGCGGGCAGTCGGGCAAGCCGAAGCCGCGGGAGAGCAGGTACCAGGCGACCTCGGGCGAGATCTTGAGCCGATCCAGCTCCTCGGCGTCCGGCAGCTCTACGTCAGGCGAACGGGTTGTCCTCGCCGTCATCGTCGGCCCCCCTCGCCAGGGCCTGCTCCGTGCTGGGCGTCAGGCCGAAGTGTCCGGCCCAGGCGCGCATCTCGCGTCCGGCGTTGCGGGCGATGGCGACGGCCGGGTGCGGCAGAGTGCCCTGGGCGGCGTCGATGGTCAGGCCCTCCTTCTGCACCTGCCGGGTCGCGGTCACGAAGGTGGCCCAGGACTCGCAGTAGGCGGCGAGCGCGGCGCGGTCCTCGGGCTTGAGCAGGTCCAGGCGGGACAGGCCGGGCACCACGCGGCGCCACTCGGCGGCGGCCTCCCGGGTGAGCCAGCTCGGCGGGTTGGGCGGGATCCGCTTGAACGCCGGAGGCGTAGGGACCTCGCGACCGCCCGAGTCGCGGCCGGGCGAGCGGCCCTCGAGGAGGCGGAGCTTGGCGGGCTTGGCGGTGCGCCCCATAGACCCCCCCTTCGATTTTCTGAGCGGGAGAACGCCGAGTTAACCGCGGCGCTGTCCGCTATGTCCGATTCTGTGGCGCGAACTCCCCCTCCCCCGGGTGGGGGTGGCTACCCGCTCCGTTCGGCCGGTGGTGTTGTGGGCGTAGGCCGGGCCGGTCGGCAGGATGCCGCCGCGCGCGTAGGCGCCGCTGCGGATCGTGCGGACGGCCAGGCGGAACGTGTTCCAGGCGCGCACAGTGGCGTCGCGCAGGGCCTGGTAGGCGGCCTTGAGGGTCCTCATCTGCGGTTGTCCTCTCGGCTCTTCGCGTCGTGACAGTCGTCGCAGAGCGGTTGTAGGTTCGCTCGATCGAACTTCGCTCCTCGTTTCGACAGCGGCGTGATGTGGTCGACCTGCGTCGCGGGCTGGCCGCAGCTTCGGCAGTTGGGCTCGTCGCGCAGCACCTTGTCGCGCAGCGCGCGCCACTTCCTCGAGCCGCCGTTGCCCCACGCCTTGGAGCGGCGCTGCCACGGCGGTGGCTGGTGGTCCTCGCACCGGCCTCGGGTGGTGGCCAGCTCGGGGCAGGGGCGGCCGTCATCCCCCCGGTGGCCACACCGGGAGGGGGCGGAGTAGGGCACCGGGGGTCACCCCTCGGGGGTGGGGGCGTCCTCGCCGTAGGTACCCCCCTCGGTGTCGGTGCCCACCCCCCAGATGGTGGGGAGAGGTCGGCCCCGGGTGTCGGCGGCGGGGGCCTCCTCGGTGTCGCCCTGGCCTTCGTCGTCGGCGGCGAAGCGGGCCTCGAAGTCGGCCTTACCGATGACCTCCAGAGGCAGCACGAGGTAGTCGCCGAAGCGGGCGTTCACCTTGCCGTCGCGGCTGCGGATGATCACTCCGGCGGTCAGCCCACGGCCGGGGCCGGGCAGGTTGGCCAGTTCGCAGCGGACGTGCGCCCACTCCTCCACGGCCGCGAGGGTCTCGCGGGTGACCTGCATGGCCTGCACGGTGCGCGGCCGGGTGGTGTAAGTGCGCGGTTCGGACATCGGTGTGGTCCTCCAGGGGGTGTGTGCGGTCAGGCCGGGTAGGCGTAGGCGCGCAGCTCCAGGTCGGCCGCGTCCACGTCGATCCACAGTTCGCGGCCGTAGGCGCTGGCGGGGAAGTCGGCGAAGTAGTGGGTCTCGCCGAACGGGATGAGCTTGGTGCGGTCGGCGACGTCGAAGCCGTCCACGGTCGCCTGGGTGACGAAGGTGACGGTGTGGTCGGTGTCGATGCTGACGTTGGCGACCTCCACGATCACCCGTCCGGTGTTGGGCACGCTGTGGCCCTCGACGGCGTCGCCGATGGTGGCGGCGGCGCCGGTGACGCCGTCGCGGCTGATGGTGGTGATGGGGATGGCGATGCGTGCCACAGGGACCTCCAGGTTGGGCGGTGGCCGACCCCGGCCACGGGATGCGGCGCCGTCGTCGGGCGCGATGTAATGGCGCAACCCCTACATGAGGAGTGCGTGATGAGACGTGTGGCTGTGGCCCTGGTGGGCGTGGTGATGGTGGTGTCCGGGTGCGGCGGCAGCGAGGAGGCCGCGCCCACGGCGGCGGACGTGCCTGACTACGAGGTGGTCACGGACGAGGAGCGCGTGACGGAGCTGCTGTCGGAGGGCGTCGACGCTGAGGGCGCCGAGGCGATCATCAACCAGGTCGTCGCGGAGAACTCGGAGACCTGGGAGGACGAGCACAACGTCCAGGTGATCGCGACCGCGGACGCGGGGTCGGTCGTATGCCGTGCCCGGTGGGTGGAGGACGAGCAGGCCGCCGAGGTGTTCACGGGCGGCTCGGTGACGTCGGAGGACGGCGAGTGGCCGGTCGTAGAGCTGGACTGCTTCGACGAGTAGAGCCCCGCCCCCACCTCGACGCGCCTACCCCCCAGCGGCGCGGAGACGGGGACGGGACGTGTGGAGCCCGGCGGTACGAGGCCAATCGACCGAACCCCGTGCGTTGGGACGGCCTCTTGTTGTGTGGTCGCCGCCGGGCGAGATCATGAGAGTTACGCTTCCGACAACTTCAGCGAAAGGGGCGACATGCCAGGAACAAGGCGCATCAGGCTCGCAGTTCCTGATGAACCCGAGCCTGCCTTCGAGGCAGTCCGGCACCTCGACGGCGACTACCTGGACATTCCCGCAGGCCAGATGGAGTGGAAAGCCACCGAAGCCGGTCACTACGTGGTGTTCGCGTTCGTGGGTGGTCAGCGTGAGCACCGAAGGAATCCAGAGGCACCGGACGAGTTCGTGTCGGTCGACGTGTTCCGGCCAAAGACCTGGGGGATTACAGGCGCAGAGTAGTCCTCACGACAGCGGCCCCAACCGGCGTGTGCTGGTCGGGGCCGTCTGGCGTCTCCGGACAGCTCTCGCCATCCTGACACGGGATTCTTCCATCTTGTCAAGCTGTGCGCAAGTGCGCACGTACACGCGTCGCCCTTCGTCTCTCGGCCTCCTCGGCCGCCACCGTGCTCGTGTGCCTCCGGTCGACCTCGCACCGCACCTGCCCATCACTGGGTAGCCCCGGCGCGATGACGGCCCGCAGCGCCCCGCCGCACGCGACCGGCGTCTGACCGACAAGGGTGATCGCCCGGCACGCCTGCGGGAGCGGCACGTACCGGATCGGCCGGTCCACCGCCCGCACGGCCTGACGGACGCCGGCGAGGATCTCGTCGACTGCCTCCGCGCCGTAGGGCCGGGTCCGGATCCACTGGACGACCGGCGCCAGCCACGCGGCCATCGCCTGGAGGGTGTCGGCGGGGAGGCTGCCGGCGGCCCCGTCATCGGCCACCACCCGGATCCACCCGGCGAGGGTGGACCGGAGCACGGTCGCGGCCTCTGAGGCACGCAGATCGAGCGGGAGCGGTGCTTCGGACGCCTTCGTCGGCTTCCCGCCGGAGCGGCCTCCCAGGGCCGTCTGGCGGGCTGTGGCGGTCACCAGGTCCTCGGCGAGCCACTCCGACACCTGCCGGAGAGCGGCGGCCGCCTGGTCGGCGCAGGAGACGCACACGGGCGCGTCGTCGCCGGACGGGCGGCCGCACAGGTCGCACGGGTAGTGGGTGGTGCTCATGGGGTCCCCCGGGTGGTCGTGGCGGTCGGTGGGGTGGGCCCGGGTTCCATCCGCCTGCCGGACGGAACCCGGGTGGGTGGTCAGTCCTCGACGGGTTGCCACTCCTCGTCGAATGCCTCGACGCGGGCGCCGTAGTAGATGACCGTGCCGTCGGCGGTGACCTCCTCGACCAGGTAGCCGGGGATCGGCACGACGACCTTGCGGTTGGGGCCCGTGTCACCAATGCCGAAGACGGCCACTGGAACGCCTGTGCGCATGCGCCGCCTGCTGGGGTTGACGCGCTTCACGCCTCGGTGGTCGGCGAGGTTCTCCTCGATCCAGTCCTGCGCGTCGGCGTAGTTTGCGTGCGTGATTTTGAGGGCGCTGATCTCTCGGGGCTTGCGGGGGCGGATGGTGTAGCGGCTGAACATGGGACTCCTTCGGGAGGGTGGGGGGTCGCGGTTCGCGACGTCCCTGGTCGGTCAGTCGTCTGTGTTCCTGCACTCGTCGGACCAGTGCTGGTCATCACGGGTGCAGGCGAGTCCGGTGCCGAGGTCCAGCCCGCAGGTGCGGCCCGCGCTGCGGTAGATGGCGTGCGTGGCGGTGGCGAGGGTGTGTGTGCACTGGCCGACCTCGTCGCGCTCGGTGGCGTCGAGGGGGTGTTCGCAGGTGGGGCAGTGGGTGCGTTCGTTGGGTGCGTTCGTCAGCGGGTGAGGGGTCCTGCGGCGTCGGCGAGGGGCACTCATCGGTGGTCTCCGTTCGGGTCAGGGGGTGGCGAACAGGGGCGGCTGCTCCCAGGCGGCCGTCGGTCGGGCGGTGGGCTTCTGCTCGCGAGCCCGGCGAGCTGTCCGGGGTGGCGGGGTTCAGGTCGGTGCTCATCGGGGGTGGTCTCCTCGGTCAGTACGGCGGTTCGTCTTCCGGGGTGAACAGGTTGGGCTCGGCCGGTCCGGTCTGGCGCGGCGGCGGGATGGCGGTGGCGGGGACCGGGCCGGGGCAGCGGTGGGTGGCGACGACCGGGTGGCGTCGGTGCTTGATCAGTTCGGGGATGCGCTCGACGAGGGCCTGGCCGACGCGCGCGTGGCCGACGACGTTGTAGGTCGTGCGCCCCTCCAGGCGGGCCTGGAGTTCGGCGGGCCCGTCGAGCGGGAGTGGGTCGGCGTGGACCGGCAGTCCGGCGACGGCGGCGTCGAGGGCCACGATGATCGCCGCCGAGCATCGAGGGCAGGTGTCCAGTCGGGCGCGGACCTTCGGGGCCTTCATCGGCGGTCTCGATCCGCCGTCGGGCAGTACTGGCAGTACCCCCCAGTACCCCCTACGGGCGTTTCGTCGTTGACCCGATCGTGCGCATGCGCGCGCCCGCATGGGGGTGGAACTGTGCAAAAGGGGGTACTAGGGGGTACTGCGGTGCGTTGAACAGCGGAAACGTCGCTGGAAAGGGGTACTGCAAGGGGGTACTTTGGGGTCCTGCAAAGGGTCCTTGGGGGTACTGCGAGCAGGCGGCAGTCGATCGCGGCGGCCCTTTCGGGTTCTCGGCAGTACCCCTTCGCCAGTACCCCCTCGGCGGGCAGTACCCCCTCATGCGCAGCCATCAGGCACCCGCCCGTCCGTCGTCTTCGATGCCGTCGTCGATGAGGGCCAGGCCCTCGTAGAACTTCTTGCCGTTGGAGGCTTTGCGGGCGTGCCCGCGGCCGGTGAGTTCCCGGCCGAGCGACTGGGCGTTGAGCGGCTTGATGCCCTCGCCCATGCACCAGGACTCGTAGGCGGCCCGGAGCGCCTTCGCCTCCTGCTTCACCTGTGTGCTCCTGCTCGCGTGGCAGCACTCCTCCAGGAACCGGCCGACGTGGTCCTCCTCGGACGCGTACTTGTCCGTGGCGGCCTTGACCTTCGCGGGGTCCTGGAGGCCGTCGGTGAAGTACTGGCGGGCGCCCTCGACGACCCAGGCGAGGATGCCGGGGCCCTCCTCGGCGACGAGGATGCGCGCGAGGTTCTCCACGCGCTTCTCGGGCGGGACGGTGTTGAGGAAGGGGATCAGCCGGAGCCGTCGCCAGAAGGACGTTCCGCCGCTCTTGACCTCGGGCTGGTGGTTGCCCATCAGCCACAGGTGGTGGGTGGGCTCGAAGGTGAAGTGGTCTTGGCGCATGAACCGGGCCGTGACCGCGTCGCCGCCGGTGAGGGTCTTCATCTTCGCTTCGTCGAAGCGGTCCTCCTGGTTGACCTCGGAGCAGATGACCAGGCGCATGCCCTGGAGCCGGGCGAGTTCGGTCTCGTGGGAGGAGCGGGAGTGCATGAGGAAGTCGTGCGGGGCGGTGGTGGCGTAGTCGCCGAGCAGCGCGCGCAGGACGTCGAGGAGGACGCTCTTGCCGTTCTGGCCGCCGCCGTGGAGGAAGGGCAGGACGTGGGTTCCGGTGTCGGCGCTCGCGGAGTATCCGGCGAGGCGTTGGACGTAGCCGATGATCTCGGGGTCGTCGCTGAAGGTGTCGGCGAGGAAGGTGTCCCACTTGGGGGTGGCCATGTCGGGGTCGGGGGCGGTGGTGGCCGACCGGGTGTGGAGCTGGGTGGGGTCGGGGGAGGCGAGGGTGCCGGTCTTGAGGTCGACGACGCCGCTGGTGGTGTTGAGCAGGTGGGGGTCGGCGTCCAGCAGCGCGGCGGGGGCGACGATGCGCGGGTCGGTGCGGGCGAGTTGGACCATCGCGCCGAGGTTGCGGGCGGCCAGCGAGCGGGCCTTGTGGGCGGCGTCCTCCTTGGCTTCGTCGGGGAGTGCTCGGGCGATGGCGCGGGCGAGCTCGGGGACCTGGCCGCGGTCGTCCCAGGCCCATCGGTGGCCGTCCCAGGTGAGCCACTTTCCGCGCTCGGGGACGTAGCGGATGCCTCGGGCGTGTTCGTCGACCAAGCGCAGGGCGTTGCCGTCGTCGGTGCGGCTGTAGGTGTCGAGCGCGGTGACGGGCGCGGCCTCGTCGACAGCTAGGGCGGCGGTGCCGTCGGCGGCCGGGGGCTGGCCGGGCTGGGAGAACTGGGTGGGGACGACGGACAGGTGCCGGGGTGGTTCGGGGGCGGGGCGGCCGTACCCGGCGGCGGCGAGGGTTTTGGCCGCGGCCCGGTGGTCGCCGCCGTGCTCCAGGAGGGCGTAGGCGCCGAACTTCGTGTAGGGCACCTCCGAGTCGAACTCCGTCGAGGTGGTGAACACGAACAGGCGGTCCCTGTCCGAGGCGTAGCCGGTCGTCGCGGAGATGCCCATGCGCTTCTCGGGTCGCCGCCAGTACCGGGTCTGCCCGGTGCGGAACAGCTCGGTCCACCCGTGGGGGGTGAGGATGTCGGACCAGTCGACGCGGGCCTCGTAGTCGTCTCCGGGGGAGGTGCCACCGTTGGAGCTGGGGGCGCTGGCGGGCTGGGAGAACGCGGGGGGCTCGCGGCGCGGCATGGCGTCGAGCATCCGGGCGAGTTCCAGGAGCGCGTCAGACACCTCGCGCTCCAGGGTGACGATGCTGTCCGGGCCGCCGGCCTTCATCTCCCAGGGGCGGCCGGTGGGGTGGACGGGCCCGTGCGAGGGGGCGACGACGAGGAAGCCCCCTTCGCTCTTGGTCTCGATGAGGACCTGGAGCTTCTGCTTGGGGGCGGCGGCCAGCTCCTCTTCGGTGCTCGGTCGGCGAGCGAGCTTGAGGTTCTCCACGCCCTGGCCGTCGTCCACGCGCCACAGGAGGTGGAGGCCGCCGGACGCGGTCGCCTCGGTGTACCCGCCCATCACGTGTCGGAGGACCTCGCCGAGGCCGGAGCCGTCGGCCAGTTCCACGTACTTCGCGAAGGTGCCTTCGGCGACGGCGCGGCCTTCCACGTCCAGGGCGACGAGGCCGCCGGAGACGGCTCCGGCGACGATGCCGATGCCGGGGTGACCGCCGGAGAACCACGCGCGGATCTGGTCCTCGCCGGGGCGGGTGGTCATGTAGTCGCGCCACCGGCCGGTGCCGGGGGCCTTGGTGCCGTCGGCGGCGGCGGGGATGACGCACAGCCCGGCGGCGTGCAGGGCCAGGGCGGCGTCGAGGGTGGAGCGCTCGGTCACGTGGGTCCTGTCCTGCTCGTGCGGGTGGGGCGAGTCGGTGGGGGCGCTCATCGGGCCACGCCTTGCCACTGGCGGACCTGGTGGGCGTGGGTTCCGGGGTCGGTGCTGGTGACGTAGCCGACGGGGGTGATGACGCCTCGGCGGCGGGCGTGGGCGAACCGGGCGCCGATGGCGGCGGTGCGCACGCCGGGTGGCAGGTGCCCGCGGAGGTCGTTGGCGGAGAAGGGGCGGCCGGTGGCGGCGGCGCGGGCGATGAGGAGGTCGATGGCGGCGACGTCGTCCCCGGCGGCCTCTTCGGCGGCGGCCATCCCGGCGTCGCGGAGCCGGACCCCCTCGGCGGTGTCGATCTGCTGCACTTCTCCCCCTCGTCGTCGTGCGGCCTGGTGGTTGGCGCCCGCCCGCGGGGTTGCACGCGGCGTGTCCGGCTGGGTCCGGTCGGGCTGGTCGGTGGGGTCAGGCGGCGGCCGGGATGCTGGCCTTGGCCTGGTCGTACTGGCGGATGCCCCAGGCGATCCCGTGGCAGGCCCACTTGAAGGCGTGGCTGTAGTCCTTGAAGGACCACTCCCAGGTGTCCTCGAACCGGTAGCCCTCGTGGTCGAAGTCGTCGAGGGCGGCGCGGGCGCCAGACTCGTAGGTGATGTCGTGCTCCCAGGAGTCGGGGTCGAGCAGGTCCCGGACAGCCAGGGCGAGTCCGCGCGGCGTCTCGCCGTCGCGGATGTCCTGGGTGACGCGCTCCTTGACGACCTGTCGGAACACGTCCTCCGAGTACTCCTCGACGCTGCGGGGTCCTCCGGAGGCGACCTTCTCTGCCCAGTAGCCGAAGTTCGGCTCGCCCCGGTGGACGGAGCCGCGGAAGAACTCGAACATGTCGGGCAGGCGCCGGAAGGTGACGGCGTCGTAGTCGCCGACGAAGGTGAGAGTGCCGGGGACGGTGATCAGGTCGAACCAGGCGTTGCTGCGCATCCGGCCGTCCTCGGTGTGGGCGCGGAATCGCAGGTGCCGGTAGAGGCCGTCGTCCTGGGCGATCTCCAGGCGGTGGGTCTTGGTGTCGATGGCGAACAGCTCGGCGATGGTGGCCATGCGGTGTGCTCCTGTCCCAGGGGGGTGGGGCCCGCCGCGACCGGAGTCGAGTCACGGCCGCGGCGGGCGGTCGGTGGGCTACTTCTGCTGGAGGGACTGGAGCAGCGCCTGGACGGCCGGGTCGTTGGGGTCGGCCATCGCCTGACCGCCACCGGCCGCAGGCAGGGTCGCCGCCGGGGCCTGGGGGGCGGGCGTCTGCTGCTGCGGCTGGGGCGCCGGAGCGGGAGCGGCCTGCGGGGCGGGCTGGGTGATGCCCTTCTCGCGGGCCTCCATCCACGCCTGGGCCCGGACGACGTCGTCGGAGTCCTCGCGGTACTCCTCCAGCACCCACGCCTCGAAGCCCGACTTCGTGGTGGCCTTGCCGATGCGGCCGAGGACCAGCGACTGCCCGGCGCTCAGCCGGTTCACGATGCCGGTGTGGGTGACCAGGACACCCTCGCGCAGCTCCTGGGCGGCGTCGTTGAGGTCGACCAGGTCGACGGTGGCGGCGGGGACCTCCTTGCCCTTGAACTGGTCGTAGCGGTCCTCGATCGCGTACACCTGCGTGATGAGGATGAGGTGGCCGTCGTGCTCGGCGGGCTTGAAGAACCCGCCCATGGCCGGGGCGGTGGGCTTGCTGAACTGGAACGACATGGTGTGTCTCCGTTTCCTATGCGGCCGTTGCGGCCTGGGTGGGGTTGAGGTTTCCTGCGCAGCCGACGGCGAGGTCGGTGCTTCCGGGTTTCCACCACGGGCAGAACCGGCAGGCGCTGCTCGCGGTGGCGGGGAGGTGCTCCCACATCTGGGGGCGGGCCTCCGGGTCGAGGGCGATCAGGGCGTCGCGGATGGTGCCGAGCCGCTTGAGCGCGTCGAGGGCGACCTGGCGTTCGTAGACGTCGGTCCACACCCACAGGCCGCCGAGCATCCCGCCGCGCGGGTAGAAGGCCAGGGCCACGGTCTGCGGGGTGAGTCCGCGCCGCTCGAACCCGAGGCCGTAGAGGTTGGCCTGGATGCGGTACTGCTCGCGCACGCCCTCGGTCTTGTACTTGCGCATCACCGAGTCGCCGACGACCTTGTGGTCGATGACCGTGTGCGTGGCGGTGTCGTAGGCGTCGCAGGAGCCGCCGAGCTTGTAGCCGGAGACGGTGCCGTCGTCGACTTCGACGCGCTCCTCGACGAGGAACCGCTTCTGGCCGCTCTCGCGGTTGTGGCGTTCCAGGGCGTTGGCCAGCCAGTCGTGGGTGGCGGTGCCGACGATGGACGGCCACGGGTCACCGCCATCGTTGACGGTCGGCCAGTCGAGGAGCTTGTAGGCCAGGCGGCGGGGGCAGGGGTCGCCGACCTCGGACGGGCCGATCCTGCGCTGGCACGACCGCGGGGCGTTGGTGGAGGCGTCGAGGATGATCTCGGTGAGCATCCGGCGAATGCCCTCGCTGCTGTCGGGCTCGACGCCGGCCGCGTCGCCGGGCTGAGCGAACATCACGATCGCCCCTCCTCGCCAGAGGGATCGAGGAGGACGAGCCGACGGGACGGCGTGGTGGTGCGGGTGTACTCCTCGACGAGGTCGGGGTGTTCCTTACGCAGGCGCCGGGTGTCCACCTGCTCGCGCGGCTTGGTCCACCTGTAGTAGACGACCGGCCGTCCACCGATCCGGGCCTCCGTGGCGTCACCCAGGAGGGCCTTGACCTTCTCGACGAGGGCGGCCTCGATCTCCTTCTTCTCGGCGATCTGGGCACGGACCAGGCGCAGGGTCCCGATCAGCGTGGCCTCGTCGGTGATGTCGACGTGCTCGGCCATCACGCCACCTCGCCCTCGGCGGTCAGCGCGGCCGGGGTGGGGTCGCCGTACCCGGCGGCGTGCAGGATCGGCACGAGAGTGGACAGGTGCATCCGCACCGGGGCGGCGACGAGGGGGGCCGCCACGACCATCCGGCCGCGGGTGAGGGCCTGCCAGGTGGTCAGGTCCAGGTGCGCCCACCAGGATCCGGCCGAGACGGCGCTGTAGCTGCGGCGCTTCGTCACGAGGATGCCCAGGTCGGCTCCCGCGTTGGCGGTCTCGGTCTCCGTCTCGGCGAGCCACCGGGTGATGTCGGCGTCGTGGGCGGACTCGGCGACCTTGCCGCCCTTGATCTCCCAGCACAGGCCGGGGGTGCCGGTGATGTCGCCGAGGTCGTTGCCACCGGCCAGGGCGCGGCGTTCGGCGGACGGCCAGCCGTGGGCGCGCAGGTACCGGACGACGCCGGTTTCGGCGCGGGTGCCGATGGATCGTGGTCCGCTCACAGGGCTTCCCCTTTCGGGATCATGGCGACGACTTCGACCGGCACGCCTTCGTAGGAGCCGGTCGCGGTCAGGTGCTGCCACTCGCCCGCGGTCGCGTGGGTGAGGGGTCCGGCGCCGATGACCCGCTGCCAGGCGGCCAGGCCGACGAAGTGGTCGTGGGTGCTGGCCGCGTCCAGGAGGCCGTACAGCTTCTGGTGGTCCGGCGGGAGCTCCCAGGCGACGGCCGGTGCGTCCTCACGGACGAGCTCGGCGAGGGCCGCTGCGGCTTTGTTCTGTGCCGACATGGGCTCCTCCTTCCTGTGGTGGGTGGCCGCCCCGCTTCAAGGGCGGGGCGGTCGAGCTGGGTATCAGGGGTTCGGGGCGCCGCCGGCGGCGAGCACGGCGGACAGCTCCTCCTCGGGCATCCGGGCGAGGTCGGCGACGTCGTATGTGCCGGGCTCCGCCTTCCGCGCGGCGGCAGCGTGGGTCCGGGGCTTGGCCTTGCGCGCGGCGACCGCAGCGCGCTTGCACGCGGCGCACCGGCCGTCGTGGCCGTCCCACCTAGCGGGGACCCGGGGGAAGTCGACGAGCGGCTTCTCGGCGTGGCAGGTGCCGCACACCTTCGTGTCGCGCAGCCCGAGGATGCTGAGTAGGTCGCGCAGGTCCTCGGCGTCCTCGGCCCGTCCGGCGACGACCAGGCGAGCGGCCACGGCCTGCTCGCGGGACGGCCGGAGGTCCCCGTCGGGGATGAGGCTGTTGAGCTTCGCGGCCATCAACCGTCGCCCTCCTCCTGGCGGTGGTGGGTGCCGCGGACGGCGGCGATGATGTCGTCGGTGCCGCCGGTCACCCGGGCGACGACGTCCTCGGCCTCGGACAGCTGCCCCTCCAGGGCGGCGATGGTGCGGTCCTGGCGGCGAATGATGCGGCGCTGGCGGCGCACCCGCTCGGACGCGAGCAGGTAGCCGGTGACGCCGGATCCGGCCACGGCGATCAGGGTGAGGACGGGCAGCGCGGTCTCGGCGAGGGTGAGGAGGTCTGCGGCGATCACTCGGCCACCGCCTCGGGCCTGGCCTGGGCGGTGATGCGCTGCATCATGCGGACGGCCACGTCGACATCGACGCCGTCTTCTTCGACGAATGCGTCCAGGACACCGAGGAGGTGGGCGACCCCCTGGTCCCGGGAGCAGCTGTCGATCGCGTCGCGGACGGCGCGGGCGAACGCGCGGATGTCTTCGGTACTCTGTGACATGAAGGGATCCCTTCTTCTTCGGGCCCCTGCGGTGTCTTGGCGGATGCGCAGGGGCTTCGTCATGTGCGGGGTCAGGCGGCGCGGTTCTTGGCGGCCCGTTCGGCGCGGTAGGTGTCCCACCGCTTCTTCGCCATGGCTTTCATCTCCGCCTTGCGGCGGTTCTCTGCGGCGGAGGCTCGGGCGGCGGGGTCCATGACGCCGTCGGGGTCGACGAGCCGCTCGAACCGAGCAGCGGAGGCCCGGCGGGCGGGCAAGGTTCGCGCGGACCGGTCCTTGGTGTCAGCCCAGGACCAGTGGGCGGCGATGCTGGCGTTCTCCGAGCGGCGCTTCGGGTCGGGGTGGGCCATGTCAGGCGCTCCTCTCGCTGTCCTCGGTGACCTCGAACAGCTCCTCGAACCGGGCGCCGAGGAGGAGCATGGCGCGGCCGATGACGTTGGTGGACGGGGCGACCTCCCCGCGGGCGACGCGGAGGGCCGTGGTGTGCGAGACGCCGAGCGCCTCGCCCTGGGCGGTGGTGGTGGTGAGCCCGGCGGCGTGCATGCGCCGCTGCCACTCCGTGCGGCGCACCGCAACCCCTATGGCCGCATCCGGTCGAAGTGTGCTGTGCATGCACCGCACATTACTCCGTGATGCGCGTGCACGCAACAGTGAATCGTTAGGTCAATCGACGCGCTCGCACGAGTGTGCGATTGGTGCACAGCAAGGGTTGTAGGTAAGAACTACGTAACCCCTGCGCCATAAGAGGCAGGGTTCCCTAACAACGCCGCGCAGGGTGGTCTATTGTGCGGTGCATGCACACAACTTCCCCGCCCGGGTGGGACGCCCCTGCCCTCGCCGCCGCGCTTCAACAACTCAAAGACCGCGACTACACCATGACGCGGCTGGCGGACCTCGCACAGATCAGCCGATCCCAGATGAGCCGCTGGTCCTCGGGCGGCCATCGGCCCGGATACGACGCGGTCAGGGCGCTCGCGACCGCCCTGATAGACCAGCATCCGACGGAGGAGTACCGGGCCATAGTCCGGGATCTGTGCGCGGCGGCCGGGTATCCGGGCGTCGCGGTGGACGCTGGCGCGGGCGTGCCCCACTCCGTCGAGGAGATGACCAATCCCCATACCGGCCGGATGCGACGCATCGTGCGCAGCCTGGAGGAGCGGGCGGAGGAGGCGGGGCTCAGTGAGGAGGAGGAGCGGGCGATGATCGAGCGCGTCCTCGCGCGCGCCCAGGAGCAGGCGGAGCTCATGTTCGACGCGGAGCTACATCGACGCGATCGTGGCGGCGACGAGGATCAAGCCTGATTTCGTGGCCGGATGTGGCCACGCATGCCGTAAACCAATTACGGATTGTGCGTATATACATCACACCGTGAAATTAGCAGGTCAAAATCCTGGATTCGGACACGGGATCGACTTAGCATGATCATCCCCGCCCCCTACAGCGGGCCCAGCAGCACATGGGAGGGGATATTCATGCCGCTGCACCCCTATGCAATGGCACAAGGACGTGCCACCATTTTCGACCCCACAGAGCCGCTCCTGTCCGTCACGCTCGACACCATGCCTCACCGCGTTCCGTTCGTGATCGAGGAGATCCTGCCCGGCCACTTCCTGATCCACGTTCGCGACAGCATCACCTATGGAGCGCTCGTCCGCGCGTACATCGACGGCCTGCCCGACTGGGCGCGTCGAAGGCTGTTCCACGCCACGGGCATCGTCGACTTCCGCGACAACCCGGACCTGTGCGAGCGCATGATGTGGTGGAACCCCGACTGGCCGGTCAACCCCACCTCCGTGCGCATGATCGAGGAGTCCTTTCCCGGCCTGGTGACCCCATGGAACCACGCCTGGTTGGCCACAGTGCCAGCCTGACCCCTCGCCCGCCACAGGGCATAGCAGCGCTCACCTCCGGCCGCCTTTTTGCGGTCGGGGGTGAGATTCGTTAGGGGTCAGACGCGGGAGTCGACCCCTGCACGGGCGGCGGCCGCCCAGGCCCGCTGCTGTTCGGTGTCGCTGGCGTAGAGCGCGACGTTCCTGAGGTCGGACCAGCCCAGGATCTTCGCTACGTAGGTGCGATCCACTTCCTCGTCCAAGAGGCGGGTGGCCAGAGTGCGCCGGAACCTGTGGGAGTGGACCCTCGATGTGACCCCACCCTGGCGGCCACGTCGCTTGAGCATCTCATTCACTGCCTTCGGGCCGATGGGTCCCTTCGGTCCCACCCACAGAGCACCAGTGCCTGCGTGAGCGTGGGAGGCACGGACTCGGAGGTAGCGATCCATCGCGACCGCGGCTCGCGGACCGATGGGAACGAGGTGAACCTTGCCGCCCTTGAGGCGCAGGCGCACGAGCGGCTGCTTGTGGTCGAGGAACACGTCGTTCGCGCCGGGGTTGTCGAGCTGGGGTGCGTCCTCCTGGTAGCAGAGCCCAGTCAGTCCGGACACCCGCATGCCGGTCGTGTAGAACAGGCGGATGATGGCTTCGTCGCGGCGGGCGAAGAACCCAGTCCCCTTGCAGGTCTTCAACATGGCGGACACCTCGTCGTCGGTGAAGGACGGCCGAGGCGGGGCGACCGCCTTGGGCTCGGACACGTCGAGCATGGGGGATTCGGACTTCTTGATGGCCTGCTCACGACGAGAGGTCAGCCAGGAGTAGAGGCCGCGCAAGTTGCGGAAGTGGAACGTGGCGTTGGCGCCGGTGGTGCGGTCGGCAACGTCGAGCAGCCAGTCCGTGATGATGTCGGCGTCGATCTCGGCGATGGTGTTGGGGTGTCCTTCAGCTTCGAGCCAAGCGGAGAAGTGTCGGAGAGTCAGCATGTAGTTTCGGATGGTCGCGTCAGCGCGGCCTTCGGCCCGCAGGTAGCGTTTCCAGGAGCGGTCGAGCTGGCCGATGGGAGTGTGTTCGGTGGCAGTGCGCGGCATGGATCTACTCCGGAGGGTGTACAGACCGAGCGGGGCCGTGATAGTACGACGTGGATGCCGTGTGCGACCCCGATCATGCGTGAGATTTCTGCATCGCCGCAGGTCAGAGAGGGATAGAGGGGGGTCAGTCATCGGAACCTACGAGTGGCAGAGCGACTTCGCACGCAAGTACGTCGGCCAGGGGCGCGAAGAGGGTCTCGCGGAAGGCCGCTCGGAAGGCCGCGCGGAAGGCCTCCTCGAGGGTCATGTGGCTGGGCGGATCGAGGGCGAGCGAAAAGCCCTGCTGCGCATTCTTGAGGCGCGTGGCGTCCCGGTCTCGGACTCCGCCCTCGACCGCATTAACCAGTGCGTGAACCTCGCCCACCTGGAGAGCTGGATCGACCGGGCCGTCACGGTCACCGACGTCGACCAACTCTTCGACTGACCGTGTGCCCCTGACCGCTGAACCGCCGAGTCGGGAGGGTACCTGACCGCGGCTTTACCGGGTCGGAGGCATCTTCCTCCGGCCCGACAAGTTCTCGATTCTGGGTATCCCACCTGGCACCTGTAGTTTCGGGGTGGTCGGGTTTCCGTGAACCCCCCCGGGGTGACTGGGACGGTCACGTGTCCCCAGCCCCCTGTGGTGCTGTAGCGGTCGGGTGTCCGGCTGACCCCTTGTGGCTGGGCAACCAGGGACGCTTCCGCGAACCCCCCTGTGGTGACCGGGGTGGTCGGGTGTCCCCAGCCCCTTGTGGTCCTGTAGTGGTCATGCCATCCCCACCCCCCTGGGGTGGCCGGGACGGTCACGTGTCCCCAGCTCCCTTCGGTGGCCGGCGCGCGGACTTGTGTGGGGCCTGGGGCCGGTGGTCCCTGAACCGTCCACCCCCCGCTCCTGGGGCCGGGGGTGTCATCACTTCGGAATCACGTTTCCACGTGGTGGCCGTGTCCTGCATATCTGTGGAGGGCGGATGGCGGGTGTGGGTGAGGGACCTCGCCCTCCGGAACGAATTCGCTCCGCGAACACGCCCTCCGGGTCGAGCCACACCCCCAGTGGTGACCGGGTGAGCAGGACACCACACCCAGCCCCCTATGGACCCGAGAACCGGTCGACCCAACCCCCCTTCGGTGACCCTGGGCGGTCACGGTCTCCGACCAAACCCCCTGCGGCTGGCCCACCAGGAACGATCACCCCAACCCCCTCCGGCACAGGACCCGGACAACCCAAACCCCCTACGGAAACCCGAGACGGACACGGTTCCCGACCAAACCCCCCTACGGCTGGCCCACCAGGAACGATCACCCCAACCCCCTCCGGCACAGGACCCGGTCAGGCGAACCCCCCTGCGGTGACCCGAGACGGACACGGTGTCCGTCCAACCCCCCTGCGGCTGGGCGGTCGGGGACGGTCACCCCGAACCCCCTATGGCACAGGTCCCGGTCAGGCGAACCCCCTACGGTGGCCCGAGGCGGACACGGTGCCCGTCCAACCCCCTACGGTTGGCCGACCGGGGACGGTCACCCGAACCCCCTGTGGCACGGGTCCCCGGTTGGGCGGTCGGGGGGTGTCAGTCCTCCAGGTCGACGGTTCCTCCGCAGCGCCAGTACCGCGATCGGTCCCGCTCCATGAAGCCCTCGTCGACCAGGCAGTGCCGCAGCACCGACAGGTCCGCGCTGAACCGCCCCAGCACCGCGTTGACCTCGTCCTCCGTGTACCGAACGCCGGGCTCGAAGGTGCGCGCCACCTGGTCCAACAGCACCATCCGCTCGGACCGGCGCACCGGAAACGCCGTGATCCGCCCGTCGGACATGTACTCCCTCAGCACCTTCCGTCGATCCCGTTCCGACAGCGGCTCCTCCCACACGAGCGGCACCCTCTCTCAGCGGCTCAACAACAGCATCCCGTGCACCACGCGTTCCACCCGCTCCGCCGCCTGTTCCGGGTCGATCGGCTGCAAGGCGTAGGAGACCGTCAGCCGCACCGCCACATCGGCCACCACCTCGGCCAGGGCCGCGTCCGCCCCTGGACAGAGCTCGCCCAGCCGCCACGCGATCCGCTCCCCCATCACCTCGAGGAGCGGCGCCGACCGCGTCGTGAGCACCGGCAGCAGGTCCCTGTCCCCCGTGACCACCGCCCTCATCAGCGGGTTGTCCCGCGCCGCGAGCAGCACCAGCCGCGTCGCCCGGCTCACCGCGTGCGCCGGGTCCTGTTCCTCCGCCTCCAACGACCGCACCACCGTGTCCAGCAGTCCGTCGACCTCGCGGACCACGACCGCCTGGAGCAGCCCCTCCTTGCTGCCGAACACGTTGTACAGGGTCTGCCGGGACACCATGGCCGCCGCGGCGATGTCCGCCATCCGCTGCCCGGGCCACGCACCACCCACGACCTCGGCGTACGCGGCGTCCATCAACCGCTCCCGCGCTGACGCCCCCCTCTCGGTCTCCATGCCTCCATTCTTCCCGTCCCACCGTCCGTGTGACTAACACTCTGGTCACGTGGGGGTGCCCTCATCGCCACGGGCACCCCGGGCGAGGTAGCGTTACCGGCCATGGCGTCCTTTGACGATGATCTGCGGCTGGCCCACGTGCTCGCCGACGCTGCCGACGACATCGCGCTCAAGCGGTTTCGCGCGCTCGATCTGGTGGTCGACACCAAGCCGGACCTCACCCCGGTGACCGAGGCCGACCGCATGGTCGAGGAGACCCTGCGCGGTGTGCTCTCGCGTGCCCGTCCCCGCGACGCGGTCGTGGGCGAGGAGTACGGCAAGACGGGCAACAGCAACCGCGTGTGGGTCATCGACCCCATCGACGGGACGAAGAACTACGTCCGCGGCGTCCCCGTCTGGGCCACCCTCATCGCCCTGCTGGAGGGCGACCGGCCGGTCGTCGGCGTGGTGTCCGCCCCCGCCCTGCACCGGCGCTGGTGGGCCTCGAAGGGCGGCGGCACGTGGTCGGGGCGCAGTCTGTCGAAGGCGTCGCGCTGCCAGGTCTCCAAG
Source organism: Nocardiopsis sp. NPDC049922 (assembly GCF_040660275.1). Taxonomy (NCBI): domain Bacteria; kingdom Bacillati; phylum Actinomycetota; class Actinomycetes; order Streptosporangiales; family Nocardiopsidaceae; genus Nocardiopsis; species Nocardiopsis sp. NPDC049922. The sequence continues at coordinate 133,165 of NZ_JBFAME010000001.1, forward strand.
GTGTCGGAGCTCGCCGACGCCTCGTTCAGCTACTCGTCGCTGACCGGTTGGGAGGAGCGCGGCCTGCTCGACTCGTTCCTCGGCCTGACCCGCTCGGTCTGGCGCACACGCGCCTACGGTGACTTCTGGTCCCACGTGATGGTCGCCGAGGGTGTCGTGGACGTGTCCGCCGAGCCGGAGCTCTCCCTGTGGGACGCCGCGCCGCTGCCGATCATCCTGGAGGAGGCCGGCGGCCGGGCCACGAACCTGCGGGGTGAGGACTTCGAGGACGGCGGTCCGCTGGTGTGCAGCAACGGCGTCCTCCACGACGCCGCCCTGACCTGGCTCAACGGGGGGCCCATACCCGTTCGGTGACGTTCCGCATCGTTTCTGTGACGTTCCACGCCTTCGCCGATACGCAACGTAGTAACCTGCCGGGTGTGCAGACCTCCACACCCCTCCTGGCCGCGCTGTGCGGTTCGGCTCTCCTGCTCACCGGCTGCGGTGGCGGGCACGGGCACACCCCCGAAGAGCTCGACGAGATGATCGCCGACACCGTGCGCGCCTCCGCCGAGGCGGACCCCTCCGCGCTGCCGGACGCCGTGTTCGACCCCGACACCTTCATGTGCTCCCCCGCCGTGGACTCCCCCACGTCGGACACCTGGCGCACCGAGGCGCCCCGTTCGGGCGTCACACCGGGCGAACCGGTGCGCCTGGGGGTGCTGGCCGACGAGGACACCGACGTCTCCGGCGTGACGGTGACCGTCCGCGCCGCCGACGGAACCTCCTCGTCCGCCGACGCCGATCTCGTCCGCGAGTCCTGGTCCCACGTCGACTATCCCCAGGACTTCACCCCCGCCGCCGACGGCTCCCCGGACGGCCCCACCGAGGGTGTCCATACCGTTATCTGGTCCGACAGCGCTTCCGGAACCGCTCTGACCTGCGACGGTTTCACCGTCGAGTGATCACCGGCCCCACCTTCGGCTGACGCACGACCACAACCCCGTCCTGCGGTGAACCGAAACCCGTGTTCCCCACGTTGGGTGTCGTGAAACCACCCGATTCACGCGGGCCCGGCCGCCTCGACGGCGCCGGGCCCCACACACGGGAAGGGGCCGAATGCTACGTTCCCTCACAGCCGGGATCGTGCTCGCCTTCGCCGGTTCCCGGGCCAACATCGCCCGGACCATCCTGTCCTGCGCGGGCGTCGTCATCGGCGTCGGCGCCCTGATCACCGTGGTCATGGCCAGCGACTTCGGTCAGCGCTACGCCGTGGCCTACAGCGAGATCCAGGGCGGACTCCCCGCGACCCTCGAAGTCACCGTCAGCGGCGACGTCACGGACCGCGACGCCCTGGAGGAGGACCTCCGCCGCGCCGGCGGCGAGCAGGTCTCCCTCTACCAGGCGCCGGGGAACTCCATCCGGATCCGGTCCGGCGACGCGTCCGTACCCGACGTGGAGTTCCGCGGTGTCGACGTCGAACTCGGCGACATCCGCCGTCTCAACATGGCCCAGGGCCGCTGGTTCGCCGAGGAGGACGCCGAGTCCCTGGCCCCCGTCCTGGTGGTCAACGCGTCGCTCGCCAGCCAGCTGTCCGACACCGCACAGGTGCAGATCGGCCAGGACCGGTGGGTGGACGCGCGCGTCGTCGGCGTCATCGCCGACTCCAACATGGACTTCGCCTGGCAGACCGCCTACCTGCTGCGTTCCCCCGCCACCGAGGAGATGCTCTTCGCCCCGGCGGAGTCCGAGGCCTCCCCGGACGACTTCATGGCCTTCGGCGGCGAGAACACCTACCTCGTCCGTCTGGACCCGGACCACCCGGGTATGGGCGAGTTCGGCGAGGGGTTCGCGGAGACGATGGCCTCCGCCGGTTGGCGCTGGGGGCTCGACAACCCCGAGTCGGTCTACAGCTTCCGCGTGGACAGCGCCGACCTGCTGGAGGAACCCCTCAGGTACATGACCTGGGGGCTCCTCGGCATCGCCTTCATCACCCTCGGCACCGGTCTGCTCGGCGTGCTCAACGTCGGGCTGGTCACCGTGCGCGAGCGCCGCCGCGAGCTGGCCACCTACCGCGCCCTGGGCGCCACCCGGTTCACGCTCTTCGTGGCCGTGGTGATGGAGGCCGTGGTCGTGTCGGTCGTGGCGGGCGTCATCGCCCTCGCCGGGTGCTGGGCGCTGGCCGCCCTGGGCTCCACGATCATCACCGAACTCGATCTGGTGCCGCCCGGCGTCGACGTGCGCGTCCCCGCCAACGGCGTGCTCCTCGGGCTGGGCAGCGCCGCCGGCGTCGGACTGTTGGCCGGGATCATCCCCGCGGCCCGGGCGCTGCGCGCGTCCGTCGTCGCCGGACTCCGCGAGTAGGAGACTCAAGATGAGCAAGAAGAAGTGGATCATCGCCGGTACCGGGCTCGTGCTCCTCGCGGGGCTCGGCGGCGGCGCCTACGTCGTGCTGCCGGGGATGCTCGGCGGTGGCGGCGGCCCGGAGATCCCCGTGGAGCAGGCCGCACTGGAGTCAAGCGTGCCGTTCCCGGTGGAACTGGGCTCGATCAGTTCGGTGATGGTGCTGGACGCCACCGTCCGGGCCGCCCCCGGCGAGGACGTCTCGGCCCGCAACGGCGGCACGGTCACCCGCGTCTGGGTGGGCGACGGCACGCCGGTCGAGAACGGCGCCCCGATCGTGACCCTGTCCGTCCCGGGGGCGGGCGGGGGCTCCGAGGGCGAGGAGGGCGCGGAGGCTCCCGCCACGCGCGAGGTCACGCTCTACGCGCCTCGCGCGGGTGACGTCTCCGGGCTGGGCGACCTGCGCAACGGTGACGTCCTCGAACCGGGGGCGACCGTGGCCACGGTCGCCCCGGACGAGTTCCGGGCCGTCGCGTCCATCCCGTCGAACGACCTGTACCGGTTCGGGGGCGAGCCCAGGGACATCGAGCTGAGCATCGACCAGGGCCCCGCGCCCACCCCGTGCGAGTTCGTCTCGCTCGGCCCGGCCGACCAGAGTTCGTCCGGCGGCTCCGGAGGCGGCGCCGAGGGTGAGGAAGGGGGCGAGGGCGGCGGAGGCGGTGGCGGCGGCACCGAACTGGTCTGCCGCGTCCCCGCCGACGTGGAGGCCTACGAGGGCGTCCAGGGAAAACTGTCGGTGGCCGTGGACGACGTCTCCAACGTGCTCGCCGTCCCCGTGACCGCCGTGCGCGGCACCGCCGACGAGGGCGAGGTCATGGTCGTGACCGAGGACGGCTCCCAGGAGACGCGCCAGGTCACCCTGGGCGTGTCCGACGGATCCATGGTCGAGGTCGTCGAGGGTCTGAGTGTCGGCGAGCAGGTCCTGGACCCGGTTCCGCTCGACCCCCGGTTCGACGTTCCCGGGGGTTCGGACGACGAGGAGTCCTCCGATGAGGAGTTCTTCATGGAGGTGGAGTAAATGTCGGTCGACGTACCCGCGCCGGAGGCCGCGCGTACCCCGGCCGACACGTCCGCACTCCTCCGCGTGGAGGGCCTGACCAGGCACTTCATGGTCTCCGGCACGCGCATCGACGTGCTGCACGACTGCACGTTCGAGGTGGCCCGCGGCGAGGTCGTGGCGATCGTCGGACAGTCGGGGTCGGGCAAGTCCACCCTCCTCAACATCCTCGGTCTGCTCGACAAGCCCAGCAGCGGTACGTACACGTTCGACGGCGTGGAGACCACCCGTCTGGGCGAGGGACGCCGGTCGCGGCTGCGCGGCGAGGGCATCGGCTTCGTGTTCCAGCAGTTCCACCTGCTGGAACGGCGCAGCGCCCTGGCCAACGTCGGTGTGCCGATGGTGCTGGGCGGGGTCCCGGTGCTGCGGCGCCGCTCCCGTGCCCGCGAACTGCTGGAGTCGGTCGGGCTGGGCCACCGCCTCAACTCGCACCCGCACCAGCTCTCCGGCGGTGAGCAGCAGCGTGTGGCGCTGGCCCGCGCGCTGAGCCGGGAACCCGCGCTCATCCTCGCCGACGAGCCCACGGGCGCCCTGGACGCCGCCAGCAGCGGGATGATCATGGACGAGCTCCTGGGGCAGGCCGAGCGGCGCGGCGCGGCCGTGGTCGTGGTGACGCACGACCCCAAGGTCGCGAAGCGGGCCGACCGCGTGGTCGAGCTCGTCGAGGGCCGCACCCGCTGACCCTCCCCTCTCCCTCCCGCACGTGCGTCCGGGCCGTGGCGGCGACGCCGCGGCCCGGTTCCTCTCCACGGAGGAAATGCCCCGGAGGTCCAGCGTGTTTCGCCGCGTCGTCGGATGCGTCCGGGAAATGCGAAGAGCCGGTTTCGGAAGTCGAAACCTCCGGAACCGGCCCGTGTTCGCTCAGGGGGCTGGGGACGCCGTTCAGAAAAATGCGGGAGGCCGGTGGAGTCGGAAGTGAATCTTCCTTCTCCACCGGCCTCCCGGTTGGTAGCGGGGACAGGATTTGAACCTGCGACCTCTGGGTTATGAGCCCAGCGAGCTACCGAACTGCTCCACCCCGCGTCGTTGATCCCTACTTTAGGGGGTTTCTCCCCGGGTGGCAAATCGGTTTTCTCGAACCGATCGGGATCCACCCCGGCCTGATCTTCCGATCCGGCCTTGGCCAATCGTACCAGGACGCGAAGCCCGGAACGACCACCGTGAACGACCGCCGCCGCGGTCGCCCGGCCGAATTGCTCCGCGCCGCGGCCGGAACGGCGCACCGGGTGAAAAGCACCGGAGCCGAGATTTCTCCCGAGCCCGGTTTCCCCTCGGCGGGCTGAGGGCCACCCCCAGGAAAATGCGGGAAGCCGGTGGGGAAGGAAGCTCCGCTTCCGACTCCACCGGCCTCCCGGTTGGTAGCGGGGACAGGATTTGAACCTGCGACCTCTGGGTTATGAGCCCAGCGAGCTACCGAACTGCTCCACCCCGCGTCGTTGTGTTCTCAACAGTAGCGTGTCCGGGCCGTGAACCCAAATCGAAACCACGAGACGTGGCCCACCCCGGCCCTCACCCCCCGCTCCCACGCCCCTCCGCACGGCCCCGCCCCCGGCGCACGGACGGGGCGGAGCCCGAAGGCCCCGCCCCGTCCACCGCCGACGCGCCGGGTGTCCCGCCCCGGCGGACTCCGGCGACTACTCGTTCAGCGCCTCCTCGATGGCCTCCAGGGCCTCACGCAGGTTCTCGTTGGCCTGCTCCTGGTTCTCCTGCGCTTCCTCCCAGGCCTCGACGGCCTCGTTGAGCGCGTCGGTGAGCTCCTGGTCGCCGGACGGCTCGTCCGTCCCGGCGTCGCCCTCCGCGGGCTCCTCCTCGGCGGGCGCCTCCGGGTCGGGCAGCGGCGCCTCATCCTCACCGAAGAGGTTGTTCAGCGCGTCCTGGAGGTTGTTGCCGATGGCGACGTCCTCACCGAACCCGACCATCACCTGCTGGAGCAGCGGGAACGAGGCCGCGCCTCCGCCGCCCGCCTGCACGTACAGCGGCTCGACGTACAGCAGACCGCCCGCGAACGGCAGGGTCAGCAGGTTGCCCCGCGTCACCTGCGCGTTCGACTGCTCCAGGGGCAGCAGGACCTCGCGGACCGCCGCGTCGGAGTCGAAGGCGTTCTGCACCTGGCCGGGACCGAAGTTGACCGTGCTGCGGGGCAGCTCCAGCAGTTGCAGCTGGCCGTAGTTCTCCGACTCCGCGTCGCTGTTGACCGCCATGAACGCCGCGAGGTTCTCACGCCCGCGCGGCACGAACGTGGTGGTCAGCGAGAAACTGGCCGTGTCCCCGCCCGGGTAGTTGATCGTCTGCCGGTACGGCGGCACCGGGTCGTCGGTGTCCCGGGTCGGGTCCGTCGGCACCGTCCAGAAGTCCTGGCCCCCGTAGAACGCCTCAGCGTTGGTCACGTGGTACTGGCGCATGATCTCGCGCTGGACCTTGAACAGGTCGTCCGGGTAGCGGACGTGCTGGAGCAGCTCCTCGCTCATCTCCGACCGCGGGGTCACGATGCCCGGGAACGAGCTCATCCAGGTCTGGAGGACGGGGTCCTCCTCGTCCCACGCGTACAGGGTGACGGTGCCGTCGTAGGCGTCGACGGTCGCCTTGACCGAGTTGCGGATGTAGTTGACCTCGTTGCCCGGCAGCGTGCCGACCTGCTGCGCCGTCCCGTCCGTGAACGTGTCGGTGACCGCCTGGTTGAAGTCGATCGGGTTGGCGTACGGGTAGCCGTTGGACGTGGTGTAGGCGTCCACGATCCACTGGACCCGACCGTCGACCACCGCCGGGTAGGGGCTGCTGTCGACCGTCAGGAACGGGGCGACGCGCTCCACGCGCTCCAGCGGGTCGCGCTCGTAGATGATGCGCGAGTCGCCGGTGATGGCGCTGTTGAGCAGGATGTTGGGTTCCTGGTACTTGATCGCGTACAGGATCCGGTCGAAGAAGCTGCTCAGCTGGACGCCGCCGCTGCCCTCGTAGCGGTTGTAGGCCTGGGACTGGCCGTCCTCGCCGCCGTTCTCGGTGGCCTCGCTGTCGGCCCCCTCCCGGGTGGGCTCGTCCTGCGCGGTCTCGTCCTGCGTGCCCTCCTCGGTTCCGGAGTCCGCCTCGGAGTCGGACGGGGCGCGGGCCTCGTCCGGCGTGGGGCTGGGCGTCGGCTCCTGCGCGTCCTCCAGGGTGGGGACCTCCTCGGTCTCCTCCTCGGGGTCGAGCGGGTAGTCGTACTCGTTCTCGGCCTGGACGATGACGTACTCGGCGCCCTCGCGGCCGTAGTAGATCCGCGGCTCGTACTCGCCGGTGACCTCGCTCAGCTCGCCCCGGGGCGGGATGTTGTACTCGGTGAAGACCGGGCGCCCCTCGGGGTCGATCAGGTTGCCCGCCGCCGCGACCATGCCGTAGCCGTGGGTGTAGATCAGGTGCCGGTTGAGCCAGTTGTCCTGGTCGGCGGGGGGACCGTCGAGTTCGCGGACGGCCACGATCGTGTCGATCAGGTTGCCGTCGGTGTCGGGGTAGCGGTCGACCTCCAGCACGTCCGGGAACTGGTAGAAGCCGCGGACCTGCTGCATCTGCTGGAACGTCTGCGAGATGACGGACGGGTCGGCCAGGCGGACGCTGGGAATGGTGTCGGCCTCGGAGGCCAGCTCCTGCGGCGTCAGCTCCGTGGTGGCGTCGTAGTCCGTCACCTCGGCGTCGGCGATGCCGTAGGCGTCCCGTGTGTACTCGATGTTGCGCTCGATGTAGGGCTGCTCCAGGCGCAGCTCGTTGGGCCCGACCTGGAAGCGCTGGACGATCTCGGGGTAGGCGACACCGACCAGCACCGCGGACAGGACCAGCAGACCGAGGCTGGCCATGGGGACCATGGTGTTCTTGAAGTAGATGTTGGCGAAGAACAGCACGGCGCAGATGACCGAGATGACCGTGAGGATCGTCAGGGCCGTCTTGACCGCGTTCACGTCGGTGTAGGAGGCGCCGAACGTGTAGCCGCGGTCGGAGAAGACCAGACCGTAGCGGTCCAGCCAGTACGATCCGGCGCGCAGCAGCACGAAGACGCCCAGCAGCACCGACAGGTGCACGCGGGCCGCGGGGGTGGCGCGCTGGCCGCTGTCGTTCTGGAGGCGCACGCCCCCGTACAGGTAGTGGACGATGACCGCGGCGATGAACGCCAGGATGACCGCCGCGTAGACGTACCCGAGCAGCGTCCGTAGGAACGGGTAGACGAACGCGAAGAACCCGATGTCCATGCCGAACTCGGGGTCGAGCGCGCCGAAGTCGGTCGCGTGCACGAACTGGAGGTAGGCGCGCCAGTCACCGCTGGCCGCGGCTCCGGCCAGCACGGCGAGGGCGCCGACCGCGATCCAGAAGAACAGCTTGCGGTGCGGGTCGATCGACTGCCGGTAGCGGTCGAGTCCCTGCTGTTCCAGGCTCATGGGTCGCACACCGGGTCGGGACCGGTAGGCGAAGAAGATGCTGGCGCCGACGATGACGGCCATCACCGCCGCGGAGACGGCGAACAGGAGCACGCGCGTCCACAGCTCGGTCAGGAAGACCGTGGTGAACCCGACGGAGCTGAACCACTTGTAGTCGGTCCAGAAGTTCGCGGCGAGCGCCAGGCCCGCGATGATGACGACCACGGTCGCCGCGACAGGCGCGAGCAACCTTGATCGGCGAGGCATACGCGCAGGTGGTGCGCCGGGCGATCGGAAGCTCACGCCTCCCCCTCGTTCTGGCTTGCTAGATGCGTTCGGTGCGCGTGTGGCGCCTTATTACTGAGAACTTATGTGGAGACCGCCGGGTTCCCGAAATCCCCCCGGCCGGGTGACGAGCCGGCATCGGTGGGGTATCGGAGCGGCAACCCGCACGCCCATGGCGACCCTACTGTCCGGGAACGGACCGGCGAGGGTCCCGCATCGGTCACCATGGAAGCGTGTCGAACATTCGCGAAGCCGTCATGGACCTGGAACGCCACGCCGCCGAGCAGGGGTGGGACCGGCCGCTGGGCCTGTACGCCCTGGTGCCGACCGCCGACCTGCTGAAGGCGGAACCGGCGCTGGCCGGTCTGCTGGGGATCGACTCCCCCGTCGACCCCGACGAACTGACCCCGGTCGAGCAGGAGCCGCTGCCCGACGACGTCCCCCTGGAGGAGGCGCTGGGGCGCATCCTGTGGCCGGACGAGGTGGCCGGGTGCGCGCTGGTGATGGAGCGCCTGGTGGTCAAGGGCTCGGACGAGACCCTGGCCGTGGGCGAGGACCCGGTCACGTCGGGCCGGGAGACCGAGGAGATCCGGATGGTCGCCGGTGTCCTGCGCGACGGCTCGCGCCACTGCGCGATGCGGATGCGCAGCCACGACAGCGACGACAAGGTCCTCAACGGCGCCGACCTCATCCCGGCGCTGACCTCGGCGCTGGCGCTGACCCTGGACCTCGACGAGGGCGAGGGCGGCGCGCCGGGCGGTCAGGCCGCGAACGGCTGACCGGCACGCCCACGGCCGGGGCGCCCGCCGTCGGGCGCGGTGTCCGGGCACGGCGTCCCGTGTCCGCCAGGATGCGCGGCGTCCCCTACGACTCGCAGCGGGGCAGGTCGCCCTCGCCGGTCCGGATGGTCTCCAGGGCGTCGACCGCGTCGTCGAGCGTCTCCACCCGGACCACCTCCAGTTCCCCGTAGGCGGCCGAATCGGCGACCTGGGAGCAGCTGTCGGCGGCCACGAGGAAGTACTCGGCGCCGTCGCGCCGGGCGCTGACCATCTTCTGCGGGATGCCGCTGATCCCGCCGACCTGGCCGTCCGCGCTGATGGTGCCCGATCCGGCCACCCGGGTGCCGCCGGTCAGGCCGTCCTCGCTGAGCCGGTCCATGATCCCGAGGGCGAACATCATCCCGGCGCTCGGTCCGCCGATGTCGCCGACGGAGATCTCGACGTCGATCGGGAAGTCGGTCTCGTCGGCGATGAGGATGCCGACGGCGGCCGTGCCGTCCTCGCCCTCGGCGGTGGTGATCTCGACCTCGACGGTCTCTCCGTCGCGGTCGACCGTCATCTCCACGACGTCGCCGGGCTCGCGGGCGCTCACCGCGTCCACGACGGCCGCGCTGCCCACGGCCTGGTCGCCGTCGCCCTCACCGGTGTCGGTGGGGACGGGCTCCCCGTCGATCTCGACGATGACGTCACCGGGCTCGACCAGGCCCTCGGCGGGCATGTCCTCGACGGTGTCCGCGACGATCGGCACCGCCTCGTAGCCGATGCCGAGCTGGTTGAGGGCGGCGGCGGTGGCGTTGGTCTGGGAGTCGTTCATCTGGACGGTCTGCCGCTCGCTGACCTCCTCGGGCGACCGGTCGGCCGGGAAGAGCAGTTCCTCGGGCATGACCGCGTTGTTCGGCGAGAGCCACCCGGTGAGGACCTCCAGGGTGTTGAGCCGCCGTTGGGGGCCGCCCGCGTACTGGATGGTGACCATGGAGAGCGCGCCGTCGTGCTCGTAGGTCCGCGCGCCCTCGATCCGGATCACCGGGCCGTTCTCGAACTCGCCCACGGTGTTCACCGTGACGCCGGGGGTGGCCACGATGTAGGGCATGGGGAGGTAGAGGCTGCCGACCGCCAGTCCCACGAGCAGGACGAGCGCGACAACGAGGGTCAGGACGCGACGAACCATGCCCATACCTTATGGCCCGTGCGGAACCCGGACGCGCGCCCGGCCGGCCCCGGGTGCTAGGGGGTGCCGACCCACTCGTCCTGGCCGTCCTCGAAGGACTGGTGCTTCCAGATCGGCACCTCCGCCTTGAGGTCGTCGATCAGTCGGCGGCAGGCGTCGAAGGCCTCCTGGCGGTGCGCCGCCGCGGCCGCCACGACCACCGCCGCGTCGCCGATCTCCAGGTCGCCGACGCGGTGGACGGCGGCCATCCGCACGACCGGTCGGCCGGGGACGGTGGTGTCGGAGAGGACCTTCTCCATGACGGCCCGCAGCCGCTCCTCGACCGAGGGGTGCGCGGAGTAGGCCAGCCTGGAGACGTCGCGCCCGTGGTCGTGGTCCCGGACCGTGCCGATGAAGACGGCGGTCCCCCCGGCGTGGGGGTCCGCGACGGCGGCGAGGACCTCGTCGACGGACAGGGGCGTGGCGCGCACGGCGGCGAGAGTGATTTCTTGCACGACTCGACGGTACCAACCCTGACCTGCCCGGTCCCGGATTCGACGCAACCCCTGTGCGGTCCTCCAGTACGGCGCGGCTCCGCCTCGTCGTCCGGCACGAAGGCCGCGCCGCCGGTACGGGGGCCGCGCCGCCGGTACGGGGGTCGCGCCCGCCGGTCAGCTCCGGCCGCGCCTGCGCAGGTGGCGGATGGCGGCGGCGGTGCCGATCGCCGCGGCCGCCGCACCGGCCGCGCCCGCCGCGGTGATGGTGACCTCCTTGGCCCCCAGTTCGCGGCCGACCAGCGCGGGCTTGCCGCTCCGGTACTCCAGCAGTGCGGTGAGCACGTCGCGGTTGTCGTGGAGGGGCTTCCACCCGGCCTCGCGCAGGGCGGCGCAGTCCACGACGCAGGGGTAGACGAGGTGCTTGAGCTCGCCCTCCGCCGCCGGGGTGATCCTCGCCTGGTGGAGGCGGCGGATGGCGCCGAAGGCCAGGTTCGCGGTGACCTCGAAGGACTTCATGCCCGCGATCTCCTCCACCTCCTCCTGGGTGAGGGAGCCCTCGCACGCCACCGTGACGACGCCGCCGACGCCCTCGACGCCGTGCAGGGCGCAGAACGCCAGCGCCCTGGCCAGGTCGTCGACGTGGCAGAACTGCCACCGCTGCTCGTGCCCCTTGACCGTGAGCAGGCGCGGAGCCGAGAAGTGGCGGCTGAGCAGGGTGTCCAGCCCGGGGCCGACCAGCGGCGCCGGGCGGACGACGGTCACGGACAGACTGGGATGGGCGCGGCGGGCGCGTTCGGCCAGCGCCTCGATCTCGGCGAAGTCGCCGGTCAGCGCGGCACTGTTGTCGGACACCCGGGGGGCGTCCTCGGGCAGGGGCACCGGGTTGTCGGGGGCGGCGCCGTAGACCATCGTGCCCGTGACCAGGATGACGCGCGGAACGCCCGACGCCGCGGCCGCGGTCAGCACGGTCTGCGCGGCGCGGATGTTGTGCTGGCGGCGCTTGGCGGGCTTGGTGTCCAGGGAGCGGTCGTCGGCGGTGTGCACGAGGACGTCGATCCCGTCGAGCCGGGAGACGAGCGCCGGATCGCACACGTCGGCGATGCGCCACGTGACGCCGCGCAGGTCGGAGAACTCGTCGTCGATCGCGACGACCTCCCGGGCAGCCACGGAACCATTCGGTTCGGTCAGGCGTTGCACGAGGAGCCGACCCAACCCGAAGGCGGCGCCGGTGACCGCGATCACCGGGCCCGCGCCCTCGGAGGGGCTGTGCTCTGGGCGAACCTGGCTGCTATCGGTATTCACTCCGGGCGACTCCCAGCTAACGTGACAGTGGAGACCAAACCTAATCCTGCCTGAGGTCTGATTGTGAGCGACCTGCCATTCGGTTTCAGCATGCCGAACGACCCCGATGACGAGTCCGGACGCCGTTCAGGCGACTCCGGCTCGGGTGCCGGCAGCGGCCGCCCGGGCGGGGGAGACTCCGGAACGCCGAGCGACTTCCCGTTCGGCGACCCACAGCAGATGGCCAACATGCTCCGGCAGTTCGCCGACATGATGTCCGCCCAGCCGAGCCCCGGCGCCTCCGGCGAGACGACGTCGGCGTCGGCGTCGGGGATCAACTGGGACATGGCCAAGAACATCGCGCGCCACACGGTGTCCCAGCACGGCGACCCGAGCATCCCGCCGCACGACTACGCCAAGGTCGAGGAGGCGCTCCGCCTCGCCGACCTGTGGCTCGACCAGGCTACCGACCTGCCGTCGGGTCTCCACACCGCCCAGGCCTGGAGCCGGTCGGAGTGGATCGAGAAGACGATGGCCGCGTGGGCGCAGCTCTGCGACCCCCTGACGTCCAAGACCGTGCGGGCCATGAGCCAGAACCTGCCCGAGGAGATGCGGTCGGTCGCGGGTCCGCTGCTGGGCATGGTCCAGCAGATGGGCGGCATGATGGTCGGCCAGCAGGCGGGCCAGGCCATCGGCGAGCTGGCGCGCGAGGTGATCGGCACCACGGACATCGGCGTGCCGCTGGCCGGTGAGGGCAACGCCGCCCTGCTGCCGCCCGGTGTGGCGGCGTTCGGCGAGGGGCTGGAGATCCCCGAGGACGAGGTGCGGCTGTACCTGGCCGCCCGCGAGGCCGCCGTGCACCGGCTGTACTCGCACGTGCCGTGGCTGCGCTCGCACGTGTCCAACCTGGTCGAGGAGTACGCGGCTGGGATGTCCTTCGACGTCAGCGGCCTGGAGGACAAGCTCGGCGAGATCGATCTCACCAACCCCGAGGCCCTCCAGGAGGCGCTGTCCGGCGGTGTCGGCGGGGAGAGCCTGTTCCAGCCCGAGGACACCCCGCAGCAGAAGGCGGCCCTGGCACGGCTGGAGACCACGCTGGCGCTGATCGAGGGCTGGGTGGCCACGGTGGTGTCGGACGCGGTGTCCGACCGGCTGCCGCAGTCGGGGGCCCTGGCGGAGGCGACCCGGCGGCGCCGGGCGACCGGTGGGCCCGCCGAGCACACGTTCGCCGCGCTGGTCGGGCTGGAGCTGCGACCGCGCCGTCTGCGCGAGGCGTCGGCCCTGTGGACCGCGCTGGAGCGGGCGCGGGGCGTCGAGGGGCGCGACGCGGTGTGGCAGCACCCCGACCTCATGCCCACGGGCGCCGACCTGGACGACCCGGACGCGTTCGTCAGCGGCGGCGGGGAGTTCGGTGACGCCGACTTCGACATCTCGAAGCTGACCGGCGACGCCGACGGCACGAAGGACGACCGGGACGACCGCGGAGAGGACGCCTAGGCCGTGTCGTTGCACGCGGACGCCCGGGCGGTGCTGGGTGCGTGGAGCGCGCCCGACGCCCGGCAGGAGGAGCTGCGCCGGTCGTACCTGGAGCACCTGGGCGCGCACGAGGACGCGATGTGGCGCGGGTGCCTGCCCGGCCACGTGACGGCGAGTTCGGCGATCATCTCGGCGGACGGCGCCCGGGTGGCGCTGGTGCTGCACGGTGTCCACAACCTGTGGTTGCAGACCGGAGGGCACTGCGAACCCGAGGACGCCACGCTCGCCGGGGCGGCGCTGCGCGAGGCGACCGAGGAGTCGGGGATCCGGGGGTTGACCCTGCTGCCCGAGCCCGTTCGGCTCGACCGCCACGCGGTGCCGTGCGGGGGTGGGAGCCACCACCTGGACGTCCAGTACGCGGCCATCGCGCCGGCGGACGCCGTGCTGGTGCGGGATCCCGACGAGTCGCACGACCTCGGCTGGTTCCCGGTCGACGCGGTGCCGGAGCCCTCCGACGAGCCGTGCCGCGCCCTGGTACGGGCCGCCGCGTCGGCGGTGGCGGAGCACCTGGCCGCCGGTCGGGCGTCCACGGCCTGAGAGCGGGGGTCCCCGCTCCGCCCTCCGGAGCTGGGACCCGCACGATCCGGGGCCGATCAGTCGAAGAGGTCCTCGGAACGCTCGACCCGCACGGCCCTGAGCACCCACGTCTTCAGTGTGTCCAGGTCGGTGCAGGACTCGATCCGCTGCCGTTCCTGTTCGGAGGGGGTGAGCCCACGGTCCTGGAGAATGAGGATCACGTTCCGCGCCGCTTCCTTCGCACGACCCTCCTCACGGCCCTCCTCCCTACCGATCCCGACGTACTTGCGGGCGAAGTCGCTCTGCCATTCCCAGGTGTCCACGGCCATCAGGTCCTCCATGTGCTTCTGGGCGGCCTCGCCGAGACCGGCCATAACGTCGAGAAGGGGTGCGCGACGGCCAGGCTCGGGTCCACGGCTGTGACCTGCTCCGTGTCTTCCTAGGCGGAGAGAAGGGTGGGAGGAACGACCTCCTGAGGCGGCGCGGACACCCACGTTCGGGGGTCGGCGACCACCTTCGCCACACGAGCCCCCGTGGCGTCCATGACGGCGTAGGACGCGCGCATGATGGCGTCGATCAAGGACTCCCCGGGCGTGTGACACACCACCTCCGCCCGACCGCCGCCGTACTCGGGGGTGAGGGAACCGTTCGCCTCGTCGCCCAGGTCCTCTCCGTGCTCATCCCACGCCTCGGTCTCGGCATCGGTCAGGTCACGGTCGAGGATGAGGGTGAAATCCCAGGTCCGCATCTACTCCTCCAGATGTCCGGCGTGTTTGCGGGTGAACTGGCGAATGTCCTTCGCATGGTTCCCCGGGTTCTTCGGTGTCGACCAGACCTTGCGTTTCTGACCGCAGGGGCAGCACAGGTGCCCCCAGACGTGTCCGCTGTGCACCACCTTGACGAGCATCCCGGATGTCTCCGCGTCACTGAGCGCCCGGGCCACATCGTTCTTCGGGTGTCGTCCTTTGGAGATCACATCTGCCTTCCAGTATGTCCGCTGCTGGTCACCGCAACACCCGTCAAGGCGCGGCCAGAAGGTCGCCGAGGGGGACGCGTGGACTCGGAACGATCGGTTGCACGGTCGATGCGCTCCAGGAGCGCGGGCGTTCGGTGGCACGGGCGAGTTCGCGTTCGTGGGCCACGTAGTAGGGGCGCACCAGGGCGACGTCGGCGGCGACGGGGGCCTCCACGGTCGGGGCGGCGAGGGTCACCGGAGTGGCGGGGCGGCTCGGGAGCGCGGACGGGCTGGGCCGGGTCGGTGCGATGGCCTGTTCGGGGACCGGCGCGTAGGGACGGACCCGGGTGGAACGGCGCCGCCGCGCGGCGGCGGAGTGGCGTCCGCGAGCGGGGGTGAGCAGGGCTTTGGCGTAGGCCCTGGCCACGGCGATGAGGGCAGCGGTAAACTTGCGCACGCTGGCAACCTTTTCCTTGAAAGATGTTTGCTTGCTGGCCACGACCCCGGACGGTGCTAAGCGTCGCGGGGTCTTCTGCATTCGTCGTGCGCGAAGAGAGTAGGGCTTTTTCTCGCACCGCGCACCCTCTACTGGAAAATAGTCACAGGACTTCCGAAATGTGCGACTTTCCCCCCGAGTAATATGAGGGGAGAAGTCCGCATTCAACGCTCTCGCTTCCTCCGGGGCAGCGGCGGCAGTCGCGGCCGGGGAACGACGGAGACGGGGCCCGGTCGGGACCGGGCCGGGGCCGGATACGGACATCCGAGACGTCCGGCCAGACCCGCGCGGGTCGCGATCACCTCGCTCACGACGGCCTCGGCGAACTCCCGATCCATGTACATGCGGTCGCCGCTACCGTTGAGCCACGTGTAGCAGTCGAACTCGGTCACGGTGACCTCGCAGCGCCCCAGGTACTCGCAGCAGGTGAGGGTGGGAATGGGCTCGACGGAGAACCAGTGGGATTTGTCGGACATAGTGGTATCGAGACGACGTCGCGCGAATTCTCCCTGAAGTTCATTCAGGGCCCGGATGATTTCTTTCATGGCCTCATGCTGCGACCCCGATTTCATGTTGCGCGAGTAAGTGCCATGTATCCCCAACGACATAGCGCACAACGGAACGGCGTTGATAGGAGTTGGAGCATGACGGAACATGCCTTCCCCTCGAACCTGGAAAAAGGGCGCGAAATCGCGGGCCTCACACAGCGGCAGCTGGCCTCCCGTGTCGGCGCGGCGGCCAGCAGCATCTGCCGTTGGGAATCCGGAAAGTCCACTCCGCGCAGAGACACCGTGCACCGCCTGGACGACGTGCTCGAAATGCGGGGACGTCTGGTGCGTGTGTGGGAGCTGGATACCAGTGGGACCGCACTCGCGCCCTGGATGCGGGATATCGAGCGACTGGAGGAACGCGCCGAGACCATCGAACTGGTCTCACCGCTGATGGTTCCAGGGACCTTGCAGTCACCCCGGTACGCGCGCTTGGTCTTCGAGGAGGGGCTGGCCGGATCGGACCGCGAGATCGAACGGCTGATGGCGCACCGCTGCGGACGCTACGAGTATCTGCGCGCGAAGAACAACCCCGTCATCACCGCGATGTTTCCGGCCACCGCACTGACCTGGACGCCGGACGCCGTCAAACGGGAACAAGTTGCACATTTGATGACGCTCGCCGCAACCGGGAGGGTACGCGTCAATCTCGTACCAGAAGGGACCCTTCTCATTGGGGTGACGAGTCCCTTCATCATGTTCCACCTGCCCGGAGGGGACAAGGTTGCTTCGTCCGATCACGTTGCCGGTAACGTGCTCCATGAGGATTCCACCGGGTATGACCGCCTGCACGGCCTGGTGAAGCGCGCTCTGCAATGCGCCCTCCCCACCCGGCAGTCATTGCAGGTACTAGGAGAGCTACTGTGAACGACTGGCACAAGTCCAGCTACAGCCACTCGGGGGCGCAGTGCGTCGAGGTGCGCGAGTACCCGACCGGCGCGGACGTTCGCGACACCCAGAACCGCGATGCGGGCCACCTGTCCTTCCCCCGAGAGGAATGGCGGGCCCTGGTCACCCTCGCCGCGCGTGCCTGACCCCCACGCTCGCCGCCACGAACCCGAGGCCGTGCCGGACCGCTCCGGCGCGGCCTTCACGGCGTCGGGGGCGCTCAGTCCTCGGCCGCGATCAGGTCCTCGTCGGCGTCCTCCACACCATCGCCCTGATCGCAGGGCTCCAGGCGGGACGCCGCGCTGAACCCCTCCAGGTACCCCCGGGCGCGCTCGGTCTTCGGGTAGCGCCGCACCAACTCCCAGAACTCGCGCCCGTGGTCGGCGTGGAACAGGTGGGCGAGCTCATGGATGAGCACGTAGTCCACCACCCACGAGGGCATGCCGACCAGACGTCGGGAGATCCTGATCGTGCGGGTCTCGGGGGTGCACGAACCCCAGCGCGCGTTCTGGTTGTCCACCCAGCGCACGGACTCGGGCAGCTCGGTCCCGCCGAGGTACTGGCGAGCCAACTCCAGCGCGCGTTCGTGCAGCTCCGCGTCTTTGGAGTGGCGTCGGCCCTCGCGGGCCTCCAGCCGTTGCAGCATCCGTCCCACCCAGCGCTTTTCCTCAGCGCGGGAGAACGTCGCGGGCACGAGGACGACCGTGGTGTCCCCGTCCCGGTAGGCCGACACCGTGCGTCGGCGACGAGGACTGCGGCGTACCTCGATTTTGGTGTTCGAGGGCACGAACTTTACGGTAGCCGAGGCGGGGCCCGTAGCACAGGTGTGTCTTGCGGAGAATTGTCGGTCGCTTCCGTGATGACCGGGTGACCTGATGCGCACGAAAAGCCCTACGGTGTGGCGGATTCCACTCGGACCAGGGCGACACCCCGGCCGTTCGAGGCAGCACACGGGCACGTGGCGCGATGGTTCCATGATCTTTTCGCAATACAAAAGAGACCGGGCGGTGACCCCATCCGGAGGCCACCGCCCGGTTCCACACCGCGCGTGAGTGATCAGGTGGAGGGTCCACATCCGTCGCCCTCCCACCGGTCAGCCGTGCGTCAACACAGCCTCGACCACGCGATTTCCATGAGCGACTCTTCCAAGCGGCGCTCCTGGCGCTGACGCGCGCGCAGCTGGCGCGCACCGAGCCGGAGGTTCTCGCGGTCACGGGGTTCGACGTCCGTACCCTCGACCACGCGCATGAGGTCCTGGAGCAGCATCATCGTTTCGTTCCTTCGACGTGTGTGTTCGGGATGGGGGGTGGGGGTCAGGCGGCGACCGGGGCGGGGTTCTTCCGGGGGCGGCCACGCGGGCGCTTGCGCGCCACGACCTGACCGGCGACGAGCAGCTGCCCGCCCCAGACGCCCCACGGCTCCTTGCGCTCCAGCGCGTCCGCCAGGCACTGCTCCATGACGGGGCAGGCGCCGCACACGGCCTTGGCCGCCTCGACGTCGGCGGGCGCCTCGGCGAAGAACAGGTCGGGCTGGAGGCGGCAGGGGACTTCGGTCTCACCCAGCCAGGGCGTTTGCAGGACCGACGCAAGCATCGGTGCCCTCCAAGATCTTTGTTCGTTTCGTACAACGCGGTCGGTGCTTGCTGTCACCGGACGGGTCCGGTGAGGGACCTGGACTTGCGATGCGGCCGTCCCCGTCCACCGCCCCTGGGGGACGGAGTCCGGTTACGGAGATACAAAGAAGGCCGCGGCCCCTGTGTGGGGTCCGCGGCCACGGTCGAAACTCTCGGCCTGTCCTGCTCTAGGCCGGAATTCTCCGTGGACACTTACCCACTGCGCCATAACGGCGCCGGGTGGTTTCGGCGTGGTTCGCCAGCGGCTCGCCCCAGGGCAGGGCCAGCTCACGCTCAGCGAGGACACCGCTGCCGGTACGGGCATCGCCCTTGGCAGCCTGGATCGCGCGGGGACGGGACCCCTGGAGACCAGCCATGCCGAGGAAGCCGCCGAGGCCGCTCTCGCGACCGCCGACGATGGCGCTACCGGTGGTGGTGAACTCGCCGAACACGGCGTTGACGTCCCTGTGACCAGCCAAGGCGGTGCCCTGGGCAACAGTCATCGGGCGCTGACGCGTAGACATGGCGAAGACAGCGACGAAGCCGGTGTTTTCCGTGGTGTTGCTCATGAGATGGGGCACCTCCTTCACGATCGGGCGGCAGGGTCTTTCACCTGCGCCAGGGGCGGTCATGACGACGATGTACAGACTATGGGGTGGCCGCGAAGAACAGCAACCCATTTTTGACCTGCGAAAACGTCCGCATCCGGCCACGGGTTCGAGGGAATGCCCGCGCTCTCCGCGGTGTTGACGGCCGCCGGTCCGGCACTCCTCCGAAACCACGACTCCCCGATACGGGGAACCGACCCCGCGCCCGGCGGGGCGGACACCCCGGGCCGCCGACCTCGCGCCGGTGCGTGCGCGGCGCGACGACGGGTGATAGGTGTTCCACACAGGGTGACGACAGAGAGTCACGACTCGAACACCAGAGGGAGTCAACGTGCGCCGCACCGCCGTAATCCTCGGAACGCTCACCACCACGGCCGCGCTCAGCCTGGCCACGGCCGCACCCGCGGCCGCCTACGACCCGGAGAAGAAGTCCCATCCGCGCCCGGCCCGCGGAACGGTCGAAGTCACCGTCGAGGTCGAGGACAACGGGGGCACGACCGAGGTCGAGATCGAGTACGAGGACCCGGTTGGCTGCATCCTCCTCCCCGAGAACTCCACGGAGGTCGAGAACGACACGAACCGGCGCCTCCTCGTGTCCAGCAAGCCGTGCGCCTACCGCCCGCACATCATCGACGTCGTGCTCCCCGGCGAGGAGGAGGATCTGTCCAGCTTCGCGAAGAGCCTCGTCGTCTGGTAGCCAGCACCGCTCCGCCCCCGCCGGTGAGGCACGGGGGCGGAGCCCGGGGGCAGTTCCACCGACACCGAACACCTTCCGCAAGGAGCAGATATGCGTCGACCCGCCACCGCCCTCGGCGGCCTCGCCGCCGCGGCCGCGCTCACCCTGGCCACCGCGGCCCCCGCCGACGCCGCCACGGGGCGCCTCGTCCTCTTCACGGACGCCGCGAGCATCGTCCTCCACCTCAACGACGACGTCCGGTGCGTCGACCTCCCCGAGAGCACCAGGGCGGTGTACAACGCCACCGACGCCTTCGTCCTGCTCAACAGCGCCGGCTGCGCCTTCTCCGCCCAGCTCGGCATCAGCTCGACCCTGCCGCCCGGCGCGGGACTGCGGGTGGAGCGGCCCTTCACCGTGAGCGTGCGTATCCCGAAGTCCTAGCCGCGGCGCGCCCGACCGGCCCGGGACCGGTCAGACCCAGCCCTCGGCGTCGACGACGCGGATCAGGCCCTCCTGGACCACGGAGCACACCAGCTGACCGTCGCGCGTGTAGACCAGCCCGCGCGCGAGCCCCCGCGCGCCCTGCGCGGTCGGCGCCTCCTGCGCGTAGAGCAGCCACTCGTCGGCCCGGAACGGCCGGTGGAACCACATCGCGTGGTCGAGGCTGGCCATCGATATCCCCGCGAACGAGCGCCCGTGCCGCAGCAGCACGGTGTCCAGCAGGGTCATGTCCGAGGCGTAGGTCATCAGGCACACCTGGCTCAGGCGGTCGTCGGGCAGCTTGCCGTCGACCTTGAGCCAGACCGGGTTGGACACCGTGCGCAGCTGCGGGTTCCGCTCGGCCTCGAAGGACAGCGGCCCCACCGGGCGCAGTTCGATCGGGTGCCACCGCACGAACCCCGGCACCTTCCCGAACGCCTCCTGGAGCCGCTCACGCGTCGTCGGCAGGTCCTCGGGCGGCGGGACGTCGGGCATCGGGATCTGGTGGTCGAGCCCCGGCTCCTCCTTGTGGAAGGACGCCGACAGCGTGAAGATCGCCTTCCCGTGCTGGACCGCGACCACCCGGCGGGTGGTGAACGACCGCCCGTCGCGAACCCGGTCGACCTCGTAGACGATCGGCACCCGGGGGTCGCCGGGACGGATGAAGTACGCGTGCAGGGAGTGCACGTGGCGCTCGGCGGGCACGGTCCGCCCGGCCGCCACCAGCGCCTGGCCCGCGACCAGACCGCCGAAGACGCGCTGCGGCCCCGCCTCCGGGCTGCTCCCCCGGAAGATGTCGTCCTCGATCCGCTCCAGGTCGAGAACCTCCAGCAGATCCGCCAGCGACTGCTCTCCGCGGCCGGCGTCCGCGCCCTCATCCATCGGTCGGTTCCTCCCCGTCCTTCGCCCTATGCGTCCACGCCGTCGGCGCCGTGCGCTCCCTCGGCCTCCGACGCGGACTCCTCCAGCAGGTCAGCGGGGTCGGCACCGGCGACCAGCGCGAGTACGGCCTCACCGTAGCGGTCGAGCTTGACCTGACCGACACCGGACACGGCGGACAGCTGTGTCACGCTCGACGGTTCCTGTTCGGCGACGGCCTGGAGGGTGGCGTCCGTGAAGACCACGTACGCGGGCACCTTCTGCTCCCGTGCGGTGGCCCGACGCCACTCGCGCAGCCGCTCCAACAGCGCCTCATCGTAGCTGGAGGGGCAGCCCAGGCAGCGGCCGAGCTTGCGTTCGGCCGCGTCGGCGAGGGTCACGCCGCACACCCGGCACCGCACCGGACCGCCCTTGCGGCGCTCGCCCCGGCGGGTGGACGTGGACGGGGAGGCGGGACGCAGACCGTCGAGGAAGCGGGAGGGCTTGCGGGTGCGCCTGCCCCCGGGCGAGCGGGCCAGCGCCCACGACATCGACAGATCGGCGCGCGCGCGGGTCACCCCGACGTAGAACAGGCGGCGCTCCTCCTCGACCTGCTCGTCGGTCTCGGCGTAGATGATCGGCATCATGCCCTCGGTGAGTCCGACCAGGAACACCGCGTCCCACTCCAGACCCTTGGCCGAGTGCAGGGAGGCGATGGTCACCCCCTCGAAGCCGGGGGCGTGCTCGGTGGCCATGCGCGCGTCGAGCTCCTCGACGAAGTGCGCCATGGTGACGGCCCGTCCGCCCGGGCCGGGCGTGGCGGCCATGTCCTCGGCGAGCTGGGCGAGCGCCGTCAGCGACTCCCACCGCTCGCGGGCCTGGCGGCCCTCGGGGGCCTGGTCGGTCAGTCCGAGCGGCCCGAGCAGCTGGCGGACGGTGTGCACGAGCGGCTCGTCGTCCTCCCCGGCGGCGCCGTGGCGGGCGCCGCGCAGGGTGTGCACGGCCTGTTTGATCTCGGGTCGCTCGAAGAACCGCGTGGTGCCGCGCACGGTGAACGGCACGCCCTCGTCGGACAGCGCCTGTTCGTAGGCGGCCGACTGGGAGTTGGTGCGCACCAGGACGGCGATCTCGCTGGCCGGGGTGCCCTGCTCGACGAGGAGGCTGATCTTGCGCGCGACGCCGGTGGCCTCGGCGGGCTCGTCGTCGTACTCCTGGTAGATCGGGTCGGGGCCGTCGGGTCGCTGGGCCTGGAGGGTGAGGTGGCCGGTGGCTCCGCGCGCCTGCCCGATGACGTGGTTGGCCACGCGCACGACCTGGGGGGTGGAGCGGTAGTCGCGGACGAGTTCGACGATCGTGGCGTGCGGGTAGCGCGCGCCGAACCCGGTCAGGTAGGCGGGGGTGGCGCCGGCGAAGGAGTAGATGGTCTGGCTGGGGTCGCCGACGACGCAGAGGTCGTCGCGGTCGCCGAGCCAGGCGTCGAGCAGCAGCTTCTGGAGCGGGTTGACGTCCTGGAACTCGTCGACGACGAAGTACCGGTACTGGTCGCGGACCCGCTGGGCGATCGCGGGGTACTCGGTGATCATGCCCGCGGTGAGTTCGAGCATGGACTCGAAGTCGAGGAGGTTGCGCTCGCGGCACAGCTCCTCGTAGGCCTCGAAGACCCGCGCGACCTCGCCCGCGGGGACCGGGGGCTGGCGGCCCGCCTTGGCGACCGCCTTGGCGTAGTCGGTGGGGCGGACCTGGGTGACCTTGGCCCACTCGATCTCGCTGGCCAGGTCCCGCAGGCCGGTGGCGCCCTCCGTCTGGAGGCCGACCGAGTGGGCGGCGCGCGCGACCGCCTTGAGCTTGCTCTCGACGAGGGTGGGCAGCGGGCCGCCGATCACCTGCGGC
The DNA here is from genome assembly GCF_040660275.1 of Nocardiopsis sp. NPDC049922. Lineage (NCBI taxonomy): Bacteria > Bacillati > Actinomycetota > Actinomycetes > Streptosporangiales > Nocardiopsidaceae > Nocardiopsis > Nocardiopsis sp. NPDC049922. Next base: position 156,035 of record NZ_JBFAME010000001.1, read on the forward strand.
CAGAAGAACGACAGCTGGCGCATGGCCGCGGCGTGGAAGGTGCGGGCCTGCACGCGGGGGGCGCCCAGGCCGCGCAGACGGCCGCGCATCTCCCCGGCGGCGCGCACGGTGAAGGTGACGGCGAGGATCTGCTGCTCCTCGACGACCCCGCTGGCGACCGCGTGCGCGATCCGGTGGGTGATGGCGCGGGTCTTGCCCGTCCCGGCTCCCGCCAGGATGCACACGGGCCCGCGCAGGGCACGTGCCGCCTGGGTCTGCTCCGGGTCCAGTCCCTCCAGGACGCGGTCGGGATCCATGGTGCTCCTGCGTGTGGTTGGGGAGTCTGAGCGGTTCTCGGGGGCACAGTCTCTCAAGTATCGGCCGTCATCGGGAGCGGATCGGCACCGAGCACGTTCGGAGCGTCGCCAGACAATCCGGAACCAGTCCGGGCAGTGAGGCATCCCACGGTGTGTCCGACGGTCGTGGGAAGCGGGTCGCACCCCTCGGTGTTGACATCTGGAGGATCGACCGATCCCACCGAACGCCTGACAGGAAGTGACGTGAGCGACATGACGAAGACGGGCACCGAACTGTTCACGATGTACACCACCCCCTGGTGCGGGTACTGCAAGCGGTTGAAGAGCCAGCTCGCCCGCGAGGGGATCACCGGGCGTGAGGTGAACATCGAGGAGCACCCGGAGTCCGCGGACATCGTGATGAAGGTCAACGGCGGGAACCAGACCGTTCCCACACTGGTCTTCAGCGACGGCGCGGCGATGACCAACCCGTCGCTCGCTCAGGTGAAGAGGAAACTGACCGAGTTGGCGTAGGTCGGTGCGCGGGCCGCGCGCCCTTCGGGGACGCGGTCCGCACCGCGGCGACTCCTCCCTCGGGGCACGGCCCCGGAGTGTCCGCACACCGTCCGGCGACCGGCACGGCCAACCGCTGGTTGGACGAAGACGACGGGGAGTGTTGAGTTGGGGGACGACATGAGGCCTCATGACATAGCGGTCGCCGACACGTTGGACGTCGGCGTGGTGCGCCGTACCCCGACGGGGTGGCGGGTCGAGGGCACGCAGGAGATGCCCGACCTGGTGAGCGCCATGGTGCTGGCGGACCTGCTGTCGGACGAGGCCGGTGTACCGAAGCCGCGCGCGCAGTCGCCCGGGCGCGCGCCGGACGACGCGACCGAGGTGGAGCGGCTGCGCCACACGGTCGCGCAACTGGAGCACGCCCTGCATTCGCGTGTCACGGTCGAGCAGGCGATAGGAGTTCTGGCGGAACGGCACACGCTGCTGCCCAGAGAGGCGTTCGAGCGGCTGCGGTCGTCGGCGCGGTCCCGGGGTCGCAAGGTCGCCGACCTGGCGCGGGACGTGGTGGAGAGCAGCACGAGCCCGCTGACCGCGCTTCCGGACGAGCTGAACACCTCGACCAGCGTGAACTGAGGCCGCCGGCGGCGGCGAGGGAACGCGAGGCCGGATTCCGACGAAGGGCCCCGCACGACCGATCCCGGGGGGCGGACGTGCGGGGCCGTGCTTGTTTCGGGCCTCCGCTGGCGCTTCGGCCCGTGTTCGGGCGCCTCAAGGCCAGGGATGCTTCCTCCTCGGCTTCGCCTGACGCTCGTTCCTCGCTAGCGGCTCGCCTCGTCGTGCAGCACCCTGGCGGCGCCCGAACCACACCCCCTCGGGTGACCGCTTCGCTTCGAGCGGGCCTCACCACTCGCCGGGCAGGACGCCTCCGTACCAGTGCTCGATGAGGGTGCGCGCGATGGAGGCGTGGCCGGGCAGCGTCACCTCGCCGGAGTCCACGGCCGAGAAGAGCCGCTCGCGCGTGAACCAGCGGGTCTCGGCGATCTCGTCGTCGGTGCGCTGCGTCTCCCCGACCGCCCGCGCCGTGTACCCCACCATGAGACTGCGCGGGAACGGCCACGGCTGCGACGACAGGTAGCGCGGGTCCGCCACGACGATCCCGGCCTCCTCCGCCACCTCGCGCACCACCGCCTGTTCCAGCGACTCCCCCGCGTCCACGAAGCCCGCCAGGACCGAGAACCGCTGGGGACCCCACTTGGGGTTGTTGCCCAGCAGCGCCTCCTCGCGACCGTCGCGCTCGCGGTGCACCAGCATGATCACGGCCGGGTCCGTCCGGGGGAACTGCTCGGTGCCCTCCTCCTGGCACACGCGCACGTGTCCGGCCGCGGCCATGGTCGTGGGCGACCCGCAGCGCGGGCAGAAGCCGTGCGAGGCGTTCCAGTTGGCCAGCGCGACCGCCCTGGTCAGCAGCCCGGTGTCGTGGTCGTCGAGCAGGGCGCCCACCTCGCGCAGCGACGCCGGTGCGGCGGTGGAGGTCGCGGCGAGGTCCTGGCGCGAGCGGACCGCGAAGTAGGCCGTGCCGTCCTGGACGCCCAGCAGGTACCGCTCGCCCTCGGGTGCCCGGTCGGGGCCGGTGAGCACGAGTTCGGGCGCCTGACCTGTGGTGACCAGGGCGCGCGACTGCTTGTTCATGATCGCCTGCCACCCGTAGCTGCCCGGGTCGCCGCCCTCCAGGACGAGCACCCGCGTGCCGGGGTCCGCCCACGCCCTCTCCAGCCACGCGGCGTCCGCGCGCCGGTGGCCCGCGGGGTCGACCGCGGATCGGGACAGTGCGGGGGTGGTGTCGGCGTCCATGGGTCCTTCCGGTGACGGCTCGGGCGGCCGTGGGGGCACGGCCCTCGCCTTACAGGTAACACCACGGGGCGGGCGGCCCATGCCCCGCGGCGGCGAACTCGGTCAGGCGCCGCGGGCGGCGGCGAGCTCCTCCCACAGGTAGGCGGCGCTCTCGGCGCCCTTGAGCAGGAGCGGGACCTCGACCTTCTCGTTGGGGGCGTGGATGCGGTCCTCGTCGAGACCGACGGCGACGAACACGAGCGGCGCGCCCAGGATGTCGGCGATGTCGGCCTCCGGGCCGCTGCCGCCCTCACGGGTGTGGAGGACGCGGGTGCCGAAGGCGCGCTCCATGGCGGTGCGGGCGGCGCGCAGTTCGGGCGAGGTCAGGTCCGAGGCGCACGCGCGCACGCCGGGGCCGCCGAACTCCAGCTCGGCGCGCAGCCCCTCGGGGACGCCCGCCTCGACGAAGGCCCGGACGCACTCCTGGACGTGCGCGGGCTCCTGACCGGGGACGAGGCGGAAGCTGACCTTGGCGTGCGCGGAACGGGGCACGATGGTCTTGCCGCCCGCGCCGGTGTGCCCGCCCCACATGCCGTTGACCTCGGCGGTCGGGCGCAGCCAGATCCGCTCCAGGGTGCTGTACCCGGCCTCGCCCCAGGTGGCGGTCGAGGCGGCGGTCTCCAGCCACTCCTTCTCGTCGAAGGGCAGCTGGGCGATGAGGGCGCGCTCCTCGTCGCTGGCCTCGACGACGCCGTCGTAGAAGCCGGGGACGGCGATCCGACCGTCGGCGTCGTGCAGGCCGGACAGCAGATCGCTCATGGCCTTGAGCGGGTTGGGCACGGCGCCGCCGAAGGAACCGCTGTGCAGGTCGCGGGAGGGGCCGTACAGGGCGATCTCGACGTCGGTGACGCCGCGCATCCCCACGCACATGGAGGGGGTGTCGGCCGCCCACATGGTGGTGTCGGAGATGACGGCGACGTCGCAGGCCAGGCGATCGCGGTTGGCGCGCATCAGTTCGGCGAAGTGCACCGAGCCGGACTCCTCCTCGCCCTCGACCAGCAGCTTGAGGGTGACGGGCGGGGCGTCGGCGCCGGAGGCGGCCAGGGCGGCGCGCACGCCCAGGGCGTGGAACAGGACCTGGCCCTTGTCGTCGGAGGCGCCGCGCGCGAAGAGGGAGGCGCCGCGCTCGGTGGGGGTGAAGGGGTCGGTGTCCCACTCCTCGACGGGGTCGACGGGCTGGACGTCGTGGTGTCCGTAGACGAGAACGGTGGGGGCGTCGGGGTCGGCGGCGGGCCACTCGGCGAAGACGGCGGGCAGGCCGGGGGTCTCCCACACCTGGACGGTCGGGAAGCCGGTCGCGGTGAGGTGCTCGGCGAGCCAGCGGGCGGAGGCGCGCACGTCGTCGGCGCGGGCGGGGTCGGCGGAGATCGACGGGATGGCCAGCCACTCCTTGAGGGAGGAGAGGAACTCGTCCCGGTGCTCCTCGATGTACCCGCGTACGTCCATGTTCGCCTCGTTCCTTCCTCGACGTCCTCGTCCGGTCCGAGCTTAGGACCGTTCGCGGACGCGGTCGACGCCGAACCCGTGGCCGGGACGCGGTCTTCCGTCCCGGGAACCGGTCGCGGCGCGGGACACTCGAAGGGTGCAGCGGGCGGGACAGCCCCGCCCCACGACGAGAGGAACGCCCGTGGACTCCGCTCCCTCCGCCGCGATCGCCGAGCGGTTCGGCACGCTCTTCGACACGCTGGACACCGACGACGACAAGACCCTCACCTGGGACGACTACCAGCGCCTGGTCGACCGCTACGCCGAGGGGTACTCCCTGGACGCGGACGACGCGCGGGCCCAGGAGATCCGCGCCGCCTACCTCAGGCTGTGGGAGGGTCTGGTCGGGCACGCGGGAGACGGGACCCGTCTGGACCGGGACGCGTTCGTCGCCGCGATGCACGCCGCGTCGGAGGACCGGAGCAGCTCCAACGTGACGGAGGGCGTGGCCGAGGCCGCCTTCGACCTCCTGGACGCCGACGACGACGGCACCGTCAGCGAGGCCGAGTACGTCGAGTACGCGGAGGTCCTGGGCGTGGCGGTCGACACCGCGTGGGACCGGTTCAAGGCCCTGGACACCGACGGCGACGGGTTCATCAGCCGCGAGGAGTTCGTCCTCTCGGCCCGCCAGTACCTGTTCGGCGACGACACCGAGTCCGCGGGCGGGTTCGTCTTCGGCGTCATCTGACGGCGCCGGGGGCGGCCCGGACCGCGTCCGTGCCGCCCCCGGCTCCATCCGTGGAGGGGCGTCAGCCGCCGGTGGCCGCCCGCCAGGCGTCCACGTGGTCGGAGAGGTTGGCGTCGATGTCCTCCCAGTCGGGTTCGAAGACCTCGACGCCGTCGAGGAGGTCGGCCAGCTCCTCGGCGCCCTCGCCCTCGACCGGGATGTCGGTGCGGGCGGGGAAGCCCCCGGCGACGGGGACGACCCGCTCCTGGGCCGCCTCCGAGAGCAGGAAGTCGAGGAGGGCCCGGCCGTTCTCGGACTGGGGCGCGTCGGTGATCAGGCCCGCGGTGTAGGGCAGGGCGAAGGTGGTGGGAGCGCCGCCCTCGGGCGCGGGGAACCAGATGCCGATGTTGGGCATCGTGCGCGCCTGGGCGACGTTCATCTGCACGTCGCCGTTGGCGATCAGCAGCTCCCCCTTGTCCACCTTGGGGCCGAGCGCGCCGGTGGACGAGGAGGGGCCGACGTTGTTGGCCTGGAGTTCGCCGAGGTACTCCATGGCGGCCTCCTCGCCGCCGAAGTCGTGCATGGCCTTGATGACCACGGCGGTGCCGTCGCCCGCCACGCCCGGGGTGGAGTACTGGAGACGGTCTGCGAAGCGGGGGTCGAGCAGGTCCTCCCAGGTGGTGGGCGGCTCCTCCAGCTCCTCGGTGTTGTAGATGAAACAGAAGTAGTTGTCGACGATCGTGGCCCACCGACCGTTCGGGTCCCTGACCTCGACGTTCTCGACCCCGCTCGGCTCGTACTCCTGGAGGAGGCCGAGGCCGTCGGCCTGCTGGATGAACGGCGGCAGGGTGACCAGGACGTCGGCCTGGGGGTTGGCGCTCTCGCGGTCGGCGCGCTGGACGATCTCGCCCGAGCCGCCCTCGACGACCCGGACCTCGACCCCGGTCTCCTCCTCGAAGTCGGCGAAGACCTGGTCGAACCAGCCGGTGCCCTCCTCGTCGCGCAGACCGTCGGCGGTGTAGACGGTGACGGTCTCGGCGGGGTCGGAGGCGGTGCAGGAGGTGAGCGCGGCCGTGAGGACGAGCGCGGTCGCGGCGGTGGCGGTGCGGACGGTGGACCTGCGGGGGACGGACACGGCGGTGCCTTTCGGTTCTGTGCGGCGGGGTGCGACGGGGTCGGTGTGCGGGGGCCGGTGCGGTTCAGCGGTGCGCGGCGCGGGTGCGCACGCGGGACAGGGCGAGCAGGACGAGAAGGGTGGTGGCCATGAGCACGATGGCCGCGGCCGCGCCCGAGAACAGGGCGCCCCGGTCGGTGGCGGCGAAGATCCGGACCGGCAGCGGCGTCCAGTCGGGCGGGTAGAGCATCATGGTCGCGCTCAGTTCGCCCATGGACAGGGCGAAGCAGAGGCCGGCCGCCGCCCGGAGCGAGGGCAGCAGCAGCGGCAGCCGCACCTGGAACAGCACCCGCGCCGGACGGGCGCCGAGCGAGCTGGCGACCTGCGCGTAGACCGGGTCGAGCCGGTCCAGGGCGGCCGAGACCGACTGGTGGGCGAAGGCGGTCACCAGCACGGTGTGCGCGACGATGACGATGGTCTGGGTGCCGTTGAGCAGCAGCGGCGGTCGGCTGAAGGCCACGAGCAGGGCCAGTCCGACCACCACCGTGGGCACGGCGACGGGCAGCATGAACAGGGCGTCGAGGACGGCGCGTCCGCGTCGGCCCAGCGCGTGGGCGGTCAGCGCGCTCCAGACGCCGACGACCAGGGCGAGGACGCTCGCGGTCGCGGCGGTGACCATGCTGACCCGCAGCGCCTCCAGCGTGTCTCCCCGGGACATGCCCGCGAAGTTGTCCAGGGTCGGCCCGGAGGGCAGGACGCCGCTCCAGTTGGTGGCGAACGCCGCGGCGGCGATGACGCCGAGCGGGAGCAGGAACAGCGGCAGGACGAGGACGGCGAAGACCGCCCAGACGGCCCAGCGGGCGGTGCGGCTACGCACGAGCACGGCGGCCTCCCGAGGCTGGGCGCGGCCGTGCGGTGACCGCGCGGTAGACGAGGTAGAGGGAGACCGACAGCGCCGCCTGGATCGTGGCGACCACGCAGGCGGTGGTGTAGTCGGACTCCAGGATCGCCGCGCCGTAGATCAGCGTCGGCAGGGTCACCACGTCCTTGGCTCCGGTGAACAGGACGATGGCGAACTCGTTGAGGCACAGCACCAGGACGAGGGCGCCTCCGGCGGCGAGCGCGGGCACCGCCTCGGGCAGGATGACGGTCCGCACGATCCTGGCGGGCCGGGCGCCCAGGGAGGAGGCGACCTCCAGTTGGGCGGTGTCGAGCTGCGCGAACGCGGCGAGCAGGGGCCGCATGACGAACGGGGTGAAGTAGGTGACCTCCGCCAGGACCACCCCCCAGGGTGTGGCGAGGAAGGCGATCGGCCCGGTGTCCGCGCCGGTGACCTCCGTCCACAGGCCGTTGGCCACGCCCACGGTGCCGTAGAGGAACAGGAGCGCCAGGGTGATGAGGAAGGACGGGAAGGACAGGTAGGTGTCGATGAACCGGGCGGTGGCCCCGCTCCCCGGGAAGGGCACGAACGCCACGACCAGGGAGAGGAAGAAGCCGAGCACGAGACAGCCGAGCGTGGCGGCGACGGCGACGAACACGGTCGTGACCAGCGCCGACCGGAAGCGCGGGGAGGCCACGACGTCGGCGTAGTGGGCGGCGGTGAGGCCGCCGCCGGGCGCGGCCAGGGACTCGGCCGCCACGAGGGCGAGCGGGTAGAGCAGCACCAGGGCGAGCAGCGCGACGGGCGGGACCGCCCACACCCACGCGGGGACGGCGCGACGGCGCGGGGGCCGGTCGGGGCGTTCCCCGGACGGGGTCGCCGCCGGGCCGACGTGCTGTGCGCGATCCGGCGCGACCGCGGGCCCGACCGACCCCGGCCCGCGCCTCGTCCCGTGTCGTGACTCCAGCATCAGGCCGCCTCCTCCGGGAGGAGGACGGCGTCCCGGCGGGCGAAGCCGAGGGTGACGGTGGCGCCGGGTTCGGGCGGGGTGCGCAGTTCCCGGAGTTCGGCGGTGACGGGCGTGCCGTCGACCAGGGCGGTGACGCGATGGGTGGCGCCGCGCCACTGGACGTCGGTCACCAGGCCCTGCAGGGTGTGCTCGTCGGCGCCGAGGGCGAGCCGGTGCGGGCGCAGGCACACCCGCAGGCCGTCTCCGTCCCCGGCGCCGTCCGGCAGGTCGGCGGGGCCGGCCGCCAGGACCGTGCCGCAGCAGTGCACCCGGCCGTCCTCCAGCCGTGCGGGCAGGAGGTTGGCCCCGCCGACGAAACGGGCGGTGAACGGTGAGCGGGGTCGTTGGTAGAGGCCCTGGGGCGTGTCGCACTCGCGTAGTCGGGCCCGGTCCAGGACCGCCACCCGGTCGGCGAGGGTGAGCGCCTCGCTCTGGTCGTGGGTGACGTACAGGACGGTGACGTCGGGCAGGTCGCGGTGCAGGCGGGCCAGTTCGGCGAGCATGTCCGAGCGCAGCTGGGCGTCGAGCGCGGACAGCGGTTCGTCGAGCAGGAGGACGTCGGGGCGGATGGCCAGGGCGCGGGCGATGGCCACGCGCTGCTGCTGCCCGCCGGAGAGTTCGCGCGGGTGGCGTCGTGCGTAGTCGCCCATGCCCGTCATGTCCAGCGCCTCGGCGACCCGACCGGCGATCGCACGGCGCGGCGTCCCCTGGGCGCGCAGGCCGAACGCGACGTTCTGGTCCACGCGCATGTGCGGGAAGAGGGCGTAGCTCTGCACGACCATGCCCACGCCGCGCGCGTGGGGCGGCAGGTCGGTGACGTCGCGGCCGTCGAGCAGGACGCGGCCGGAGGAGGGCCGGACGAACCCCGCGACGGCGCGCAGCGCGGTGGTCTTGCCCGACCCGGAGGGGCCGAGCAGGGCCATGAACTCGCCGGGCTCGACGGTCAGGTCGAGGTCGTCCAGGACGACGGTGTCCCCGTAGGCGACGCTGACGTGGTCGAAGCGGATGCCCACGGGTCAGCCCTCCCGCGCGGCGAGCAGGTCGGGCAGGTCGGCCACGCCGTCGAGGACGTTGGTGGCCCCGGCGGCGCGCAGCGCGGCGTCGTCGTGGGCTCCGGTGCGCACCCCGGCCACGACCGAGGCCCCGGCGCGCAGTCCGCTGCGGACGTCGGAGGCGGTGTCCCCCACGACGGCGATCGCGGCCACCGAGCCGACCCGCGCGCGCAGGGCGGCGGTGAGCACCATGTCGGGGTGGGGACGCCCGCGACCGCCCGCGTCGGCCGGGCACAGCACGAGGTCGGCGGCGTCCTCCCAGCCGAGGGCGCGGAGGATCCGGGCCTGGGTGTCGCCGGAGAACCCGGTGGTCAGGGCGGTGGTTCGACCCTGGTCCCGGAGGGCGCGCAGGGTGTCCCCGGCCCCGGGCAGGGGGGCGCAGCGGCCCTCGTCGACGAGGCGGGCGTAGGCGGCCTCGAAGGCGCGGTTGGCGGCCTGGGCGCTCTCCTCATCCGGGCACAGGTGGCGGAAGACGGTGATCTTGGACTCGCCCATGGTGGCGCGCACGTACGCGGCGGCCTCGGGCGAGTGGTCGGGCAGGGCGGCCGCGAAGGCCTCCTCGACGAGGCCGTCGTCGGCGACGGTGGTGCCCGCCATGTCCAGGACGACGAGTTCGACGGGGGTCGTGTGGTCGGTGGTGCGGTGCATGGTTACCAGCCCAGTTCGTCAGCGGTGGTCTCGGCGATGGCCGGGGAGCAGGTCATGCCGCGCCCGCCGGGCCCGGTGACCAGCCAGGCGTCGGGGCCGACGGCGGCGCGGTGCACGACGCTGGAGGGGTCGGCGCACTGCGCGTACACGCCCGCCCAGCGGCGGCGGATCGGGGGCAGCGGTCGGCCGAGGAGGCGCCCGGCGACCTCGGTGAGGTGCTCGTAGGGGTCCTCGACGGTGTCGAAGGCGAAGGGTGCGTCGTACTCGTGGGTGTCGCCGATGGTCAGGGAGCCGTCGGCGCGCTGGACCATGAGCAGCTGCATGCCGTGGTCGCGGGCGGTGGGCGGCTGGGGCTGGGCGGAGTTGAGCTCGTCCAGCGCGGGGCCGCGGTAGGCGGGGTAGTAGCGGAAGCTGTCGCCGTCCGCGACGGCGGTGGTCAGGGTCGTGCCCAGGGGCGCGGTCTGGGCCATCTGGAGGCGGACGCGGCGGACGGGCGGGTCGGGCAGGAGTTCGCGGACCAGGCCGCCGAGCCAGGCGCCGGTGCACAGGACGACGGCGTCGCCCCGGTGGACCTCGCCGTGGTCGTCGCGGACGGCGCCGGGTCCGGCCAGGTCGCGGACCTCGCGGCCGGTGAGGAGCGTGTAGCGGCCGCCGCGGCGGAGTTCGTCCTGGAGGGCGGCCTGGGCGGTGCGGGGCTCGACCTGGGCGTCGGATCGGCACCACAGGGCGCCGAGGTGGTCGCCGCGCAGGGCGGGGTTGACCTCCCGGACCCGCTCCGGGTCGAGGAGCCGGTAGCCGCGCTCGGCGGCGTCGGGCGCCTGGGCCGCGGCCCTGGCCACGGCCAGCTCGTGTTCGGTCCTGGCGACCGTGAGGGAGCCGGAGGGCCGGAAGCCGAGGGCGGGAACCCGGTCGGCGATCTCCTCCCACAGGACGCGGGCCCGGCGGGCGGCCTCCAGTTCGGGGCCGGGCGCGCGACCGCCGACCCAGACCAGGCCGAAGTTGCGGACGGAGGCGCCGCGCGCGGCGGCCTCGCGTTCGAGGTGGACGACCTCGTGGCCTCGGTCGACGGCCTGCCAGGCGTGCATGGTGCCGAGGACTCCGGCACCGACGATGATCACTCGCATGACCACGAGGTTCGCCGACCCGGGTGGAGACGACCGGGACCGGCGGGGACGGCTCGGTGAACCAGGACCGAACTTTGGACCAGACCTGTTATCATTTAGTGATCTTAAATCCCGGGGAGGCGGGCCGCGGGTCACCCCTGGCCGTCGCCCTCCAGGTGGGCGGTGAAGCTGAACCGGTCGCCCCGGTAGAGCGAGCGCACGCGTTCGAGGGGGCGGCCCTCCCCGTCCCGCGACGTCCGGTGGATGAGCAGCATGGGCAGTGCCGGAGGGGTGCCGATGAGCAGCGCCTCGCGCGGGGTGGCCAGGACGGTCTCCAGCCGTTCCTCGGCGTCGCCGAACGCGATGCCCAGCTCGTCCCGCAGGTAGCCGTAGAAGGTGGAGTCCGGGTCGAAGTCCACGTCCAGGCGGGGCGCGCGAGCCACGGCGATGTAGGTCGACTCCAGCCCCACGCGCTCGTCGTCGGCGAGCAGGACCCGTTCCATGTGCCAGACCGGCTCCCCCGGGTTCACCCGGAGTTCGTTCGCCAGCTGGGGCGGGCACGGCCAGCTGCGCAGGTCGACGAGGGTCCGGCCCGGCCGCAGGCCCTGGCGGCGCACGCCCTCGGTGTAGCTGGCCAGGGCCAGGGGCTGCGCGAGTTTGGGGCCGGCGACGACCGTCCCCCGCCCCCTGCGGGTCAGCCTGCCCTCCAGCAGCAGGTCGCGGAGGGCCTGGCGGACCGTCTCGCGGGCCGCGCCGAAGCGTTCGGCCAGCTCGCGCTCGGTGGGCAGGACCGCGCCCACGGCGAGCTCGGACACCAGGTCGGTGAGGAGTATGCGCACCGCGTAGTACTTGGGGACGCGCCCGTGCTCGGGCACGCCGGCGCGCACCGGCGCGCCGCTGTCCTGGGGGATTCCCGCGTGGGGGGTTCCTGTCGTCGACACGCGGGTCATTGTCCACCACGCCGGTGAACGGGCGGAGCCGGACCGGCGTGGCGGTGCCCTCACCCCGGTTCGGGGACCGAGGCGATGAGCGCGGCCAGCCCCTCCGCGTCGAGCAGGTCGGCGGGGCGGACCGTCTCCCCGGCGCGGACGTAGTGGAACGCGGCGCGGACCTCGCCGAGCTTCACGTCGGCGAGGTCGGCCCAGGCCAGCCGGTAGGCGGCCAGCTGCACGCCGACGGCACGGCGCTCGACCTCGGTGGTGGGCGGGCGGCCGGTCTTCCAGTCGACGACGTCGTAGCGCCCGGTCTCGGGGTCGTGGAAGACCGCGTCCATGCGCCCCCGGATGAGGCGGTCGCCGATGACCGTCTCGAACGGCACCTCGACCTCGGCCGGGACCCGCGCGCCCCACTCGCTCTCCTCGAAGCGGCGCTGGAGCTCGGCCAGGTCCTCGTCCTCTCCGGCGGTCTCGTCGGCGGCCCCCGGCAGCTCGTCCAGGAGCGCGATGTCGCGGCCGAACCGCTGCTCCAGCCAGGTATGGAAGGCCGTTCCGCGCCGGGTGTGCGGCGCGGGCGGCCGGGGCAGGGGGCGGCGGATCCGCCGCGCCAGGGCGGAGGGGTCGCGGGCCAGCCACACCATGGAGGACACGGACAGGTGGGCGGGCAGCTCGACCTCGACCGGCCCCTCCCCCGGCCCGGCCGCCGCGGTCCGGCGGTGGGCGAGCAGGAGTTCGGTGTCGCGCTCCCACCCCTGGAGTCGGCGGCGCAGGCCGGACGGGGCCGGTTCGGCGCTCGTCTCCCCCGCCCGGAGCCGGGCCCGGGCGCGCTCGACCAGCGCGGCGCCCGCCAGGACCTCCGCGCGCCGGGCGTCGGCCGCCTCGCGGGTCGACCCGGCGGCCCCCTCGGGGGCGGCGGCGCCCTCGGCGTGCGCCGGGGGCCACACGGCGGCGTGCTCCTCGTCGTCGTGCGGGTTGGTCTCCTCCGGGTCCGGCGGCGGCGCCCAGGCCACGACCGACCCGGCGCCCGCCTCGCACGCCTCGCGGACCTCCTCCAGGAACACCGACGGGCCGCGCGGCGTGCCGCCGGTACGCCCCCACCAGTGGCCGGTGCACAGCAGCGCGAAGGACGCGCGGGTCACCGCCACGTACGCCAGGCGGCGCTCCTCCATGAGGTGGCGCGCCTCCTCGGCCGCCTTGAAGTCGGCGATGTCCTCCTTGGCCACGCCCGCCAGGGTGGGCAGGCTCGCGCGGTCGCCGCGCAGCGGGTACGGGAGCAGGTGGTCGCCCTTGACCCAGGCCAGTGCGTCGCGTGCCCTGGCCGGGAACAGCGGTGACCTCTGGCCCGCGCACAGTCCGGGCACGATCACCACCGGCCACTGGAGCCCCTTGGCCCCGTGCACGGTCATGAGCTTGACGCTGTCCGACCCCCCGACCCGCTCGCCGGGCGCCAGACCGCTCTCGTTCTCCTCGGCGGCGTTGAGGTAGCCGAGGAAGCCGCCCAGGGTGGGGTCCTCGCTGTTGCCCACGAAGCGGACCGCGTGGTCGACGAAGGCGTCCAGGTCGGCGCGGGCCGACAGCGGGTCGCGGCCGGTGCGGGCGCCCACCTCGATGTCCAGGCCGAGCATCCGCTCGACCTCGGTGACCAGGTCCGGCAGGGGCTGGCCGACCAGTGTGCGCAGCGACCGCAGCTCCTCGGCGAGGCGGCCCAGGCGTGCGTAGGCGGCCTCGGAGTAGTGCTCGGCGGGTCCGGGGTCGTCCACGGCGTCCACGAGGCTGCCGCTCTCGGCGGTCAGGTCCAGGACCGTGCGCCGCAGGATGTCCTCCTCTTGCTCCTCCTCCGGTGCGGGGGCGGTCAGGTCGCGTCTGGTGTGCCGCGCGAGTTCGGCGGCGCGGGCGCCCAGCGCGGCGAGGTCGCGCGGGCCCAGCCGCCACCGGGGTCCGGTGAGCAGGCGGGCCAGCTCGTTGCCCGCCGACGCGTCGTGCACCACGCGCAGGGTGGCGATGATGTCGCGCACCTCGGGGACGAGCATGAGCCCGCCGAGCCCGACCACCTCGACGGGGATCCCGCGCGCCTCCAGGGCCTCGCGCAGCGGCGGGAACTGGGCGCGCTTGCGGCACAGCACGGCGACGTCGCCCGGACTGACCCCGCCGTCCTCGCCGCCGCCCGACTCGCCGTCCGGCCACGGCAGGAAGTCGGGGGCGGTGTGCGTGTCGCCCGGCTCACCCGGTCGGGCGTGGACGAGGCTGTGCACCTGCTCGGCGATCCACGCGGCCTCCTCGGTCTCCGTCGGGAAGAGCGCGGTCAGGGCGGTGCCGCGCCCCCGGCGGGCCGGACCCGGGTGGAGGACGGGGACCTCGGCGGCCTCGGCGCGCAGCGGCTCGGCGATCCGCTCGGCCACGCCCAGCACGCGTTCGCCGTTGCGGAAGCTGGTGGACAGGCGGCGCACGGGGGCGGGCCGGCCGGGGGAGACCGGGAAGTCGGTGGGGAAGCGGGTGAGGTTGGCGGCGATCGCGCCCCGCCAGCCGTAGATGGACTGGCAGGGGTCGCCGACGGCGGTGACCGGGTGCCCCTCCCCGAACAGGGACCGCAGCAGCACGAGCTGGGCGTGGCTGGTGTCCTGGTACTCGTCGAGGAGGACCACGCGGAACCGGCCGCGTTCGATGAGGCCGACCTCGGGGTGGTTCTCCGCGATGCGCGCGGCCAGGGCCATCTGGTCGCCGAAGTCCATCGCCTCGCGGACGTGCTTGGCGTGGTTGTACCGGTCCACGAGCGGCAGGAGCTGTTCGCGGCGGCGCTGGGCGTCGACCAGGTCGCGGGTCTCCCTGGTGGCCTTGCGGGTCATCGCGTCGACCTCGGCCTGGATCCACCGGCCGATCCCGCGCACGCGGTCGGTGGTGGTCAGGTGGTCGGCGATCTCCCCGGACAGGTGCAGGACCCGCTGGGTGACGGTGTCCGCCCCGACGGTGATGCGGTCCATCGGCCCGTCGTACTCGCCGACGATCCGCGCGGCCAGCTGCCAGGACTGCCCCTCGCTGAGCAGGCGGGCGGTGGGCTCGACCGCCTCGCGCAGGGCGTGGTCGGCGACGATCCGCCCGGCGTAGGCGTTGTAGGTGGACACGGTCGGCTCGCCGTCGAGCACCTCCGAGGGCAGCTGCTCGGTGGCGCGCAGCTGGTCGAGGCGCTTGCGGACGCGCTCGGCCAGCTCGGCGGTGGCCTTGCGGGTGAAGGTCAGGCCGAGCACCTGTTCCGGGCGCACGTGCCCGTTGGCGACCAGCCACACGACGCGGGCGGCCATGGTCTCGCTCTTGCCCGACCCCGCGCCCGCGATGACCACGCCCGGTTCCAAGGGCGCGGAGACGACCTCGGACTGCTCGGCGGTGGGTTCGGGCTGGCCGAGCAGCCGGGCCAGTTCGGCGGGGGTCAGACGGGGGAACGTCGGCGGGGCGTCGGAGGGGTCGGTGCGGGGTCTAGACATGGCGTCCCTCGTCCTGGACGGGACAGCAGGCGCGCACGGCGCACGCGTTGCAGCCCTTGTTGCGTGTGGCGGTGAAGCGGGCGCCGCCCATCCCGGCGGCGACCTCGCGCACCAGCGTCCCGGCCCACTCGGGGTCGGGGTCCTCGCCCAGCGGGGGCTGGGGCTGTTCGCGCCACTTCCTGGTCTTCTCGCCGACCTGGACGAGGGCGGCGCCGCCGGGTTCGGTGAGGCCGAGCTTGGCGAAGGCGCCCTTGAGCACGGCCATCTGGTAGACGCCGAGCTGGGGGTGGCGGGCCAGGTCCTCGGCCTTGTTCCGGCCGGTCTTGATGTCGACGACGACCGCGCGGCCCCGGTCGTCGCGTTCGAGGCGGTCCACGCGCCCGGTGATCTCGATGCCGCCGACGTCCACGCGGAAGCCCTCCTCGGTGACGACCAGCTCGCGGTCGTTGGCGGCGTCCCAGTCCAGGAGTTTGCCGACCATCTCGTCGGCGCGCTCGCGCTGCTTGGCCGCCTGCCAGGGGCCGCCGAAGTCGAGGTCGGACCAGATCTCGTCCATGCGTTCGCGGATCTCGTCCGGGGAGGCGCCGTGCGCGACCAGGACCGCGACGGCGTGCACGACCGTGCCCAGCGCGGAGGCGGAGTCGCCGGAGGAGGCCCCGGCGGCGCGTTCGAGCAGCCACCGCAGCTGGCAGTTGGTGAAGCTCTCCACCTGGGACGGGGAGACGCGGATGGTGTCCTCCTCCCCCGCCAGCGGGCCGTCGTCGGTGAAGGGGGTGAGGGCGTACCACTCGGCCGGGTCGGCGCCGCGCACGCCCTCCTCGGCCAGGCGAGCCAGGTGGGCGGCGGCGGCCTCGCGCAGCGGCTCGGGGGCGGAGGGGTCGGTGACCACCGAGCGCAGGTCCGCGACGAGCGCGGGCAGGGACAGCCAGCGGCGGCCGGTGCTGACCGGCTCGGGGTCGCCCACGCCCATCTCGTTGAGGAACCGCGAGGGGCGCTCGTCGGTGTCCTCGCCGCCCACGGCGGTGACGACCAGGGTGTGCCGGGCGCGGGTGAGGGCGACGTAGAACAGGCGGCGTTCCTCGTCCAGGAGCTTGGAGGCCAGGGCCGCGCCGGAGGTGTCGGCGGAGTGGACGTCGGCGTCGACGAGCTCCTCGACCCCGAGCAGCGATCCGCGCAGTCGCAGGTCGGGCCACTCACCCTCCTGCGCCCCGGCCACCACGACCAGCCCCCACTCCAGGCCCTTGGAGCGGTGGGCGGTGAGGATGCGCACCGCCTCGCCCTCGGGAGCGCGCTCGGCGAGGCTGTCCCCGGGAATCTCCTGGGCGGCGAGGTCCTCCAGGAATCCGGCCGGGGCGCCGGGGGGCAGGCGGTCGCAGTAGCGGGCGGCGCTCTCGAAGAGGGCCACCACGGCGTCCAGGTCGCGGTCGGCGGCGGCGCCCCGGCGGCCGCCCGCCTGGCTGGCGCGCAGGAGGCGGTCGGCGAGACCGCTGTCGCGCCACAGCCGCCACAGGACCTGCTCGGCGTCGG
Source organism: Nocardiopsis sp. NPDC049922 (assembly GCF_040660275.1). Classification (NCBI taxonomy): domain Bacteria; kingdom Bacillati; phylum Actinomycetota; class Actinomycetes; order Streptosporangiales; family Nocardiopsidaceae; genus Nocardiopsis; species Nocardiopsis sp. NPDC049922. The sequence goes on from NZ_JBFAME010000001.1 coordinate 172,612, forward strand.
CGCCCTGGTCGGTCAGCGTCCGGACGGTGGCCAGGGCCTCGGCCACGCGCAGGGCGGGCGCGGCGACGCCGGGGTCGACCAGGGCCAGTTCGCGGGGGTCGCGCAGGGCGTCCACGAGCAGGCGGGAGGCGGGACGGTAGCCGTCGTCGGAGCCGCCCGCGGTGTCCGGGGCGGTCGCGTCGCGGTCGGCCCTGGCGGCGGCCGCCCGGTCCAGGTCGAGGCGGCGCAGGGCCCGCACGAGCCGCCGCAGCCGGACGGTGTCGGCCTCGCCGAACGGGCTGGTGAGCAGCGCGCGGGCGGTGTCGTCGTCGAGCTCGTCCGGGGACAGGCCGTAGCGGATGAGCGCGAGCAGCGGCCGGACGATCGGTTCGGCGGCCACGGGCAGGTCGTCCGCGCCCACGGCCACGGGGACCGACGCGGCGGTCAGGGCGCGGCGCAGGACCGGCAGCTGGCGGGTGGCGGAGCGCACGAGGACCGCCATGTCCGACCAGGGCACGCCGTCGACCAGGTGCGCCCGGCGCAGGGTGTCGGCGATGACCGCCGCCTCCTGGGCGCCGCTGTCGGCCATGAGGACCTGGACGGCGCCCTCCGGGACGTTCTCCCCCGGCGTCAGGTCGCGGTGCTCGTTGACGTGCCCGCCCGCCGACGCGACGGCGGGCAGGCGCCGGGTCAGCCCCCGGGAGGCGGACAGCAGCGCGGAGCCGCTGCGGCGGCAGGTGCGCAGCGCGACGACGGGCGCCTCGGAGCGGTCCGCGGCGCGGAAGCGGCGGGGAAACTCCAGGATGTTGTCGACCTCGGCGCCGCGGAACGCGTAGATGGACTGGTCGGGGTCGCCGACCGCGACGAGGTCGCGACCGTCCCCCGCCAGGGCGCGCAGCAGCTCCTCCTGGGCGGGGTCGGTGTCCTGGTACTCGTCGACGAACACGACCTCGCGGGCCGCGCGCTCGCGCTCCTGGACTCCGGGGTCGGCGAGCATGTTGGCGGCGACGCGGACGAGTTCGGCGTAGTTGAGCGTGGGCACGGGCGCGATGTCGAACCGGCCGGTGTAGCGCTCCAGGAACCCGGCGGCCGCCACCCAGTCGTCCCTTCCGCGCTCACGGCCGAGCCGGTCCAGCTCGGCCGGTCCCAGGCCGCGCTCCTGGGCGCGCATGAGGAAGTCGCGCAGCTCCTCGGCGAAGCCGCGCGTCTCCAGCGCCGGGCGCAGCCGCTCGGGCCAGGCCTCGCCGCCGTCCCGGGCCTCCCCGGAGAGCAGTTCGCGCACCTCCATCAGCTGCTCGGGTCCGGACAGCAGGCGCGGCGGCAGGTCGCCCATCCGCTGGAACTCGCGGCGGATCAGGGCGTAGGCGTAGCTGTGGAAGGTGAGCGCGAGGGGTTCGCGCGTGGTGCGGCGCAGCCGGGCGGTGATCCGTTCGCGCAGTTCCTGGGCGGCCTTGCGGCTGAACGTGAGCACGAGGACGCGGGAGGGGTCGACGCCCCGGTTGTCGATGCGGTCGACGACGGCCTCGACGATGGTGGTGGTCTTCCCGGTGCCGGGACCGGCCAACACGAGCAGGGGACCGCCCGCGTGCTCGACCACGCGCCGCTGGTTCCCGTCCAGCACCGGTGGCGGCTGCGCCTGGTTGGCGCGCCGCACGAGTCGGTATCGGGCATGGTCCACGAGCACCAGTTCACCAGAGGTCGGGGACCTTCTCGGACACACCGTGGGCGGCCGTGCTCCCCACGGGGCTCAGCCGTGCCCGTCCCACCGGCCCCGGCGCATGTCCACGCGGTCGCCGCCGGGGCGCATGGGGGTCGCCTCGGCCGCGTAGTGGGACAGGGCACGCACCTCGTGGCCGGAGGCCGGGCGGCCGTCCGAGCGCACGACACGCCACCAGGGGACGCCGCCGCCCCAGGTGGACATGACGGAGCCGACCTGGCGGGGGCCGCCCCGGCCGACGTACTCGGCGATGTCGCCGTAGGACATCACCCTGCCGGGCGGGATGCGTTCGACCACGGCGAGGACCTCCTCGGCGTAGTCGTCGGGGCCTTCGTGGGGGTCGTCGTCCAGCACACCGCAGAGCCTACTGCGGCGGGGCCCCGGAGGACCGGGGTTCGGCGGGTCACCCCGGCACCGCTCCGGGCCGCTCAGGCTCCGGTTCTGCCCGCCGGTCTCCCGGGGATCTCGTTGCGGTGCACGGTCCAGGCGAGTTCCGGGTCGCGTCGGCGGGTCCGGGTGGCCATCACCAGCCCGTAGACCCCCAGCAGCGCGATCGCCGCCCCGAGCACCCAGGCGCTCCACGCGGCGAGGGGCTGGTCGGTGAACTCCAGGAGCCACGGCAGCGCGAACGTCAGCAGACCCACGACCAGCGCCGCGATCTCCCCGGACACCGCCCCCGGCCGGGTCAGGGAGATGACCGAGGCCATGACCACGACCAGTCCGAACACGAACATCAGCCCGCCGGACCAGCCGAGCATGCCGTGCCACATCCAGCTCACTCCGAGGGCCAGACCGACGGCGACGGCCACCCAGTCGGCCCAGCGTCCCTTCTCTCGCATCACGCCACCTCCCAGCGGCGGGCCGCCCTGGTGGAGTCGGCGGCGGCCCTCGTGGGGGTTCTACCCACTCGGAGCGGAGAGACGACGCCGGTCCGAGGTTGTGGACGACGGCGAAGGGGCGGCGGAGCCGGAAGGGACCCGGTTCCGCCGCCCCTCGCGCTCGGGGCCGCCGGTCAGTAGACGGGCAGGCTCGGGTCGACCTGGTTGATCCAGGCGAGCACACCGCCGCCGACGTGCACGGCGTCGGTGAAGCCGGCGGCCTTGACCGCCGCCAGCGCCTCGGCCGAACGCGCGCCCGACTTGCAGTGCAGGACGATGCGCCGGTCCTGCGGAAGCCGCTCGAAGGCCTTCCCGTTGAGGAACTCGCCCTTGGGGATGAGGACCGCGCCCGGGATGTTGACGATCTCGTACTCGTTCTGCTCGCGGACGTCGACGAGGAAGACGTCCTCGTCCTTGTCCAGCAGGTCCTTGAGCTCGCCCGCGGTGATGGTGGAACCGGCGGCGGCCTCGGCGGCCTCATCCGAGACCACGCCGCAGAACGCCTCGTAGTCGATGAGCTCGGTGACCGGCTCGGTGTCGGGGTCCTTGCGGACCTTCACCTCGCGCCAGGTCATCTCCAGGGCGTCGAAGATGAGCAGACGGCCGACCAGCGGCTCACCGATACCGGTGATCAGCTTGATCGCCTCGTTCACCATGACGGAGCCGATGGACGCGCACAGGACGCCCAGCACGCCGCCCTCGGCGCAGGACGGGACCATCCCGGGCGGCGGCGGCTCGGGGTAGAGGTCGCGGTACTGCGGCCCGTACTCGTTCCAGAAGACGCTGACCTGGCCGTCGAAGCGGTAGATCGAGCCCCACACGTACGGCTTGTTCAGCAGCACGCAGGCGTCGTTGACCAGGTAGCGGGTGGCGAAGTTGTCCGTGCCGTCCAGGATCAGGTCGTACCCGGCGAAGATGTCCAACGCGTTGTCCGACTCCAGGCGCTCCTGGTGCAGGACGACCTCGACGTTCGGGTTCACCTCCTTGATGCTGTCCCGGGCGGACTCGGCCTTGGGGCGGTCGACGTCGCTCTGACCGTGGATGATCTGGCGCTGGAGGTTGGACTCGTCCACGACGTCGAAGTCGATGATGCCGAGCGTGCCCACACCCGCCGCGGCGAGGTAGAGCAGTGCCGGGGAACCCAGACCGCCGGCGCCGACGACCAGGACCTTGGCGTTCTTCAGGCGCTTCTGCCCGTCCATGCCCACGTCGGGGATGATCAGGTGACGCGAGTAACGGCGCACCTCGTCCACGGTCAGCTCGTCAGCTGGTTCCACCAGCGGCGGCAGCGACACGGTGACTCCTCATGTCTGTTCAGGTGGCTCCGCACCGCCCGGACCGGAGGGCGTCCGGCCGAGGGGGCGGGGCGCGGAGCATGCTTGCACTTATACCCAACCTAACGGGTGGGGTTTCCCATTCCCACCCCGGGGAGGCCTGGGCCACACCCCGTCGCCCGCTCTCCAACGTACCCGCGCCACCCCGTGCCGCCTGCGAGTTCGCCGCCTCGGCCTCCCTCCTCGGCGGCCCCGGGGCGGGTAGTGTCGTCTGTACGCGCAGCGACGACGCCGGGAGGATCCCGTGGCAGCACAGAAGCGTTCCGGGAAGCGACGCCCCGAGATCGAGGAGGACCCGCCGGCGGAGGTGCCCGAGGCCGACGCGGCGGAGCAGAGCGCGGTGACCGTCGAGGAGGCGAACGACCACTGGCTGGAGAAACCCGCCGGCCGGTCCCTGGACCAGGCCAGCGAGGGGGACGTGGTCGAACAGCTGCGTGAGCTGGGCACCGACGAGGAGGAGGAGCACCGGTGACCGGGCTCGCGACCGACCGCCCACAGCGAACCTACGCCGGAGTAAGATGAGGGGAAGCCTGTGGGGCGCGACACGTGGTCGCGTCGGGCAGAACTAGCCACGCAGATGTTCGGTACTGGCGTGCATCTGCCATGCCGAATTCGGAGGGTGTGGGTGTGACAGCTCCTTCAGACGCCCGCGCCCGGGGTACCCGCTTGCCCCGGGTCAGGCGCCGACGCCAGCTCCTGGCCGCGGCTCAGGAGGTCTTCGTCGCCCGCGGCTACCACGCCGCGGCCATGGACGAGATCGCCGAGCGCGCGGGGGTCAGCAAGCCGGTCCTGTACCAGCACTTCCCAGGCAAGCTGGAGCTCTACCTGGCCCTGTTGGAGGAGCACTCCGAGGCACTGGTCGAGAAGCAGCGCGAGGCGCTGGAGAGCACGGACGACAACCGCCAGCGCGTGATCGCGAGCTTCCGGGCCTACTTCGACTTCGTCGCGGGCGACGGCGAGGCGTTCCGGCTGGTCTTCGAATCCGACCTGCGCAACCTGCCCGCCGTGCGCGAGAAGAGCGAGCAGACCTTCCAGCGCTGCGCCGAGCTGATCGGAGAGGTGATCCGCCAGGACACCAGCATCTCCGACGAGGAGGCCCGGCTGCTGAGCATCGGGCTGGTCGGCATGGCCGAGACCAGCGCGCGGTACTGGCTCAACAACTACGGCGAGCTCCCCAAGGACGCCGCCGAACTGCTCGTCGCCCGCCTCGCCTGGCGCGGGATCAGCGGTTGGGACCTGCACCGCCAGGACCGGGGCGAGCGCTCCGAGGACTGACACCGGACGGACCGGGACGACCTCGCCCCCGGGCGCGCCGAACGCGCGCCCGGGGGTTCTCCTTTCCCGTCGGGAGGAATCCCCGAAATACCGGGAAACGGATTGTCCACGCCCCGCTTCGACGCGTCGCCCACTCTTTGGTCAAGGAATTCCAGGAAAAGGTCAAGCCCACCCTGACAAGGCGGGCAAAAGGTTCAATTCCCGAAGGTCGGGTATCGCGGACATGAGACGTACGGCACTTGTTCCGCCGTACCCGTCCGGGCGATCTCCGTGCCCCGGCGGTCGACGCGATTCGGGGGTGAAGGCGTTATGGACATTGGTCAGGGCATGACCGCGGCCTGGGAGGCGGTGGCGACCTTCGTGCCGTTGCTGGTCGGGTTCCTCGTGATCCTCGTGGTGGGCTGGTTCGTCGCCTGGGTCCTGGGCAAGGGCGTCGCGCGGGGTCTGCACTCCGTGGGCCTCGACCGCGCGCTGCACCGCGGCGGCGTGGGCCAGTACTTCGACCGCAGCCGCTGGAGCGCCAGTGAGCTGTGCGGGAAGATCATCTACTACGTCGGCGTCCTGTTCGTCCTCACGCTGGCGTTCAACGTCTTCGGACCGAACCCGATCAGTCTCCTGCTCAACGACGTCATCGCCTGGATCCCGCACGGCATCGTGGCACTGGTGATCCTCGTCGTGGCCGGAATGCTGGCCAAGGCCGTCCGCGACCTCATCAGCGGGGCGCTCGGTGGCCTCTCGTACGGCCGTCTCCTGGCCAACGTGGCGGCGGTGGCCATCCTGGCGCTCGGTGTGATCGCCGCGCTGAACCAGATGGGCGTGGCGCTGACCGTCACCATGCCGGTCCTCATCGCGGCGCTGGCCACGGTCGGCGGCATCCTCGTCGTCGGTGTCGGCGGCGGCATGATCCGGCCGATGCAGTCGCGCTGGTCGCGGTGGCTGGACGTGGTCGAGCGCGAGACGCGCCAGATGGGCGAGGGCCCCAGCTACGAGGCCGGCCGCGAGGCGGCGATGAGGCGCCCCGCCGAGAAGGAGAAGGGCGCGGAGGAGGCGAAGGCGACCCCCGGACAGCGCGGCGGCGGTGAGGCCACCCGGTAGCCGCGCGCGAGACCTGCGGCCGCGTCATCGGCCGGAGGAAAGGGATGCAGGTAGGGGGCGGGGCCGTCAGACCCCGCCCTCGCGTCGTGCCCGGGCGCCGCAGGACCGGCGCGCGGGCTCAGAGCAGCTCGGAGTCGCGCAGTTCCAGGCGCGACAGGTGCTCGATCCTCCGGAACGCGAGGACGCCCGTGGCGATGACCGGAACGAACGCCAGCCAGAAGACCGCGCTGCCCGGCCCGGTGAGGACCATCGAGACCAGCGCGACGACGATGATCAGTGCGAACAGCGCGAAGTCGACGCGATCCTGTTGGATCAGGACGCCGACCGGTGGACGCGCCGCCCCATGCCGACCGCTCCTCATTCGGATTCCTTTCTCGCGGCTCTGCGGGCCGCTCCGCCAGTCGCGGCGCCCGGTCCCTCCGGACCGGTACCGCGCATCCCACGTTGCCTTCCGCGGGGCCCTGGACCAGCCTCGGCGACGGGGCCGCACATCGGCCTCTGATCGTCACCGGCTATCTTCAGCGTACGCCGAGCTCCGGGTTTTCGCTGGAGAACGGGTGGGCCCGGTCGCAGCGAGCATGATCGCGTCCGCGACCGCCCGCGGATGCCACCAACCTAGCGGACGAAGCCCCGTTCCTTGGCCAGGCGGCAGATCGCGAGGACGCGGAGGGTCTCCCAGTCGTACTCGACCGCCTCGGAGTCCCAGCCGCGCTCCAGGCACCCGTCGAGGAAACCGTGCAGGTACGTGCCGAGGCTGCGGGCGCTGAGCGCGCGGCCGGACGAGGTGATCGCCGCGCACACCTCCGCGGCGTGCTGGTCCAGCTCAGCGGCCATGCCGGGCTCGACGTCGGCGTCGAGCGGACCGATCTTGTGGAAGTCACGGGTGAGTCCGGCCAGCGGGTGGCGCAGGGAGGTCCCACGGGGCATGGAAGTACCTACTCGCGTGGTCAGGAGACGGGAGACGTCATCGACTATACGTGCATTCACCAAGGAATCGTCATGAAAGTGTTGGAGACGACCCCGGTCCGACCACCCGGAACGCCGTCCCCACGGCGGTCCCGGGAATCCGTGGATCCTTCCGGATCCGGCGGACGGCGGGGCTAGTCCGCCAGCCCCATCGCGCGCAGACGCCCGGCGTGCCCCTCGGTCAGTGAGGCGAACATCCTACTGACGGCCGCCAGATCGCCCGTGCCGGAGGACTTCGACGAACGCCGCTCCTCGCCCTCGGCGCCCCCGGCCAGCAGTGTGGCGAGTTCGGGACGCCGCACGGCCACGGCCTGCGCCTGGCTCAGGGCCTCGCCGACCAGGCGCCGCGCCCACAGGGCCAGGCGTCCCGCGAGCTTGGGGTCCTCCTCCAGCGCGCCGCGCACGGTCTCGGCGACGAACTCGGCGCGGCCGGTCTCGGCGAGCACGCCCTCGATCAGGACGCGGGTCTCGTCGTCGGCCAGCCCGGCGACGCGGGCGTAGAAGTCCCCGGCGATGCCGTCGCCGACGTAGGTCTTGACCAGGCTCTCCAGCCAGCTCTTCGGCTCGGTGCGCTCCGTCCAGGCGTCCAGCGGCGCGACGAACGGCGCCATGGCCTCCTCGGGGTCGGCGCCGAGCTCCTCCAGGCGGTCGCGGAGCGCCTGGTAGTGCGCCTGCTCCGTGGCGGCGAGGGCGGCCAGCTGGCCCTTCGCGCGCAGGGTCGGGGCGAGCCCCGCGTCGTCGGCGAGCCGGAAGAAGGAGCCGAGTTCGGCGTAGGCGAGCAGCCCGAGGAGGTCGATCACCCCGGGGTCGGCAGAAGGGCCTTGCGTCATGCCCGTCAGCGTAGCGCCCGGTCGCGCGCGGACCGAACGGGGGACCTCCCGCACCCGCCCGTCGGCCCGTCCGGGGACTAAACACGCCGCGACCACGGTTGCACCGGCTGGGAACGGGTAGGTCCCCGGCCGTCCACAGCCCGGCGAACCGTTACGTCCACCGGGCGGGGCACCAGCTAGACTCTGCGTGATGACCGGCGTGTGCAGACGACCAGACCAGCCCTCGCCCCTTCGGGGACGGTCACCCGGCCACCACGGCGCGGCGATCGGTGCCGGTCTGGAACACAGCGGCCCTCGAAGCGCCCCTCACACGCGGGGACAGACCCCTCGTACACGACAGAACTGCGGATGGAGCCGGTACGCGGACGGGTACGGCCCGAACCGCGCCGATCCAAACGGCAGCGCCACCGCGCCGCCCACCGGAAGGTGGAGCAGCGGTGAGCCGCGCCCCACGCGGCGGCCAGAAGCCGCCCGCGACCGCACCGCGCCGCGGCCACGCCAACGCCTCGGCCCGCCAAGATGGAGGCTTGAGCCCTGAGCAGCACACCACAGACCACACAGTCCCGAATGACCTTCCGCGATCTCGGCCTGAGCGCCGAGATCGTCGACGCGCTGGAGGCGGAGGGGATCGTCGAACCCTTCCTCATCCAGGAGCTGGCCCTCCCGATCGCCCTGAGCGGCAACGACATCATCGGCCAAGCCCGCACCGGTACCGGCAAGACCCTCGCCTTCGGCCTCCCGCTGCTCCAGCGGGCCCAGGCGGAGCCCGGTTCGGCCAAGCGCCCCCGCGCCCTCGTCGTGGTCCCCACCCGTGAACTGGCCATCCAGGTGGCCGCGGACCTGACCACCGCCAGCAAGCGCAACGGCCTGCGCATCCTCACCGTCTACGGCGGCCGTTCCTACGAGCCGCAGATCAACGGCCTCAAGGAGGGCGCGGACGTCGTCGTCGGCACCCCCGGCCGCCTGCTGGACCTGGAGAACCAGAAGCACCTGCGGCTGGACCAGGTCGCGGCCGTGGTCCTGGACGAGGCCGACAAGATGCTCGACCTCGGGTTCCTCCCCGACATCGAGCGCATCCTCACCAGAACCCCGTCCGAGCGCCAGACCATGCTCTTCTCGGCCACCATGCCGAGCGAGATCGTCGCCCTCTCCCGCAAGTACCTGACCCGGCCCACCCACGTGCGCGCCAGCGACGACGACGAGATCGACGGCTCCTCCATCACCGGCCGGATCGCCCAGCACGCGTTCCGCACGCACCAGATGGACAAGATCGAGATGCTGGCCCGCCTGCTCCAGGCCGAGGGCCACGGTCAGAGCATGGTCTTCTGCCAGACCAAGCGGACCTGCGACCGCGTCGCCACCGACCTGAAGGCGCGCGGGTTCGCCGCCGCGGCCGTCCACGGCGACCTGGGCCAGAGCCAGCGCGAGCGCGCTCTGCGGGCGTTCCGCAACGGCAAGATCAACATCCTGGTGGCCACCGACGTGGCCGCCCGGGGCCTGGACGTCGACGACGTCACGCACGTCGTCAACTACGAGACGCCCGAGGACGAGAAGACCTACACCCACCGGATCGGCCGCACCGGCCGGGCCGGGCGCAGCGGCACCGCCGTCACCTTCGTGGACTGGCAGGAGATGCCGCGGTGGAAGCTCATCAACGCCGCCCTGGACCTGCCGTTCCCGGACCCCGAGGAGACCTACTCCACCTCCGAGCACTTCTTCGGCGCGCTCAAGATCCCCGCGGGGACCAAGGGCAAGCTGGCGGTCGAGAAGCGCACGCACGCCGGTCTGGAGGCCGAGGAGGTCGAGGACATCGGCGACACCGGCGGTCCCCGTGCCGAGCGCGGCGGACGCCGTGGCCGCGGCGAGGGAAACCGTGGCGAGGGAGGCCGTAGCGAGGGCTCGCGCGGCGAGGGCCGGAGCCGGAGGCGTCCGCGCCGCCGTACCCGCGGCGGCACGACCGTGACGCCCGCCGAGAACGCCACCGCCGAGAAGGCGGCCAGCGCGCCCGCCCGCTCCACCGCGCAGTCCTCCGGCGAGGAGGGCGCCAAGCGGGTCCGCCGTCGCCGCCGTACGCGCGGTGGCGCCAGCGCCGCACGCCGGGACCCGGAGAACACCTGATCCCGTGACCGTCTGCCGTCCGCCCAGGTGGCGGACGGGTGGGCGGGGATGCCCTAGGGTTGCCCGACGTGAGTACACCGACGTTCCTCGACCCGCCGCCCGGTGTGCGGCGGGTGGACCTGCACCTGTCCCACGGCCCGGTGGCGGCCCTGCGCGCGCTGCCGACCTCCGGCGGCGCCGAACTGGCGCCCGCCGTCCTGGTGCACGGCTTCACCGGCAGCAAGGAGGACTTCATCGCCCTCCTCCAGAGCCTGGCGCAGGTCGGCCGGGAGGTGGTCGCGATCGACCTGCCCGGGACCTACGAGTCACCCGGTCCGGAGACGCTGACCGCGCCTCCGGACGTCCAGCTCCCCGACTACCGGCTCTCCTCCCTCGGCGCGGTCGTCGCCGAGGTCGTCCGCGAGGTCGGCCAGGGATCCCCCGTCCACCTCGTCGGGCACTCCTTCGGCGGGCTGGTGGTCCGGGAGACAGCACTGTCCGAACGCGTGCCCCTGGCCTCGCTCACGCTCATGTGCAGCGGCCCCGGCGCGTTGGAGGGCGACCGGGCGTCCGGCACCCGCAACCTCATCGCCGCGCTGTCCATGGACCCCTCCACCGAGCGCCTGCGGGAGCTGTGGGACGAGCAGTTCGACTCCGAGGCGTGGCAGCGCACCGAGGATCCGCGTATCCACGACTTCCTGCGCCGACGGCTGCTGTCGAGCAGCGCGACGGGCCTCATGCGCACCGCCGAGGACCTGCTGGGCACGGCCGACCGGGTGGACGAACTGGCCGCCCTGGACCTGCCCGTCCTGGTGCTGTACGGCGAGAACGACGACACCTGGTCGACGGACGAGCAGGCCGAGATGGCACGGCGGCTCGACGCCGAGCGCCTGGTCGTGCCCGGCGCCGGGCACTCCCCCAACGTGGAGGCCCCGGAGACCACGTCGAGCGCGCTCACCTCGTTCTGGAACGAGACGGAGTCCGTGGGCCGCCGCTAGGGGCGTCCGCCGCGCCGCCTGAGCGGCGCGGCGGACGGAACCGGCCGGGTCAGACCCAGGCGTCGAAGTTGGCGCTCTCCGCGCCCGACGTGGTGGCCGGGCCGCGGTCGGGCAGGATGCGGGTGGTCGGCGGCAGCGACAGCAGGGCCTCGCCGATGGAGGCGAGCTGCGTCGTGTAGTCGATGTAGGTGTTGCCGACCATGCCGGGCTCGCCCTTGCGCACGGTGTCGCCGCTGAAGACCACGCCGAGCTGGCTGATGTAGTAGCCGACGGTGCCGGGCGAGGTCCCGGGCAGCGCCAGGACGTCGATGTGCAGGTCGCCGATGTCGAAGGCGCCCTGGCCCTCGACCTCGATCTCGGGACGGTGCTCGGCGCCGTGGCGGCGACGCCAGGCGCGCATCTCGCGCGGGTGCAGGGCGATGTCCGTCTCCGCCTCCTCGGCGACCCGGAGCGCGCCCTCGATGTGGGGGGTGTAGCCGTTGGTGCAGGCCACGAGGTAGATCTCGCGCTCGCCGACGGCCTTGAGGATCGCCTCGGGGTCGTGCCCGGGGTCGATGACGACGACGCCCTCGTCGTCGGCGTCCACGATCCAGGTGTTGCTGACGATCTCGTAGGTCTCGTCGTCGAACTCGAACGTGCCCTTGGTGCGCACGCGCGTGATGCCGTCGTCGTCGGGGCCGGTCACGCCGACCTCCTCGGAGTCGTCGGCGAAGATGTCGGCGGGAGCCTCGTCCTCGGACTCCTTCTCCTCGGACTCCTCGGCCTCCCGGGTGTCCTCGTCGGAGGCCTCGGTCTCCTCCGCGTCCTTCTCCTGCTCCTCGGCCTTCCCGGCCTCCGCGGCGGAGTCCCGCTCGTCCTTGTCGTCCGAGGTCGTCGCCGTGTCCTCGGCCTCCTCGACCTCCACCGCCACCTCCGCAGCGGAGTCGGCGGCCTCCTGGCCGTCCTGCTTCTTCGGCTTCCGCTTCCAGAACACGGCGTCAGACCTTTCGAATCGTCCAAGTTCGGGTAGTTCTCCGCGACCATTGTCGCGCCCTGCGGCAGTGGTCCGTACCGTATCGAACGCGCAGGCCGGGCACGCGGGTCATCCTCGGATCAGTGCGGCGCCGGTCGCGGGGGCCACGAGTTCCTCGAAGGCCTCCGGCGCCGTGGTACGGCAGCCCAGCCGGTGACCGGTCAGGCTCCCGTGGTCGTCGCTGGAGCCGGTGACCACCACGCCCAGGTCGGCCGCAACGCCCCGCCACACCTTGGTCTGCGCCCGGTTGTGCGAGGGGTGGTCGGCCTCGATCCCGCCCAGACCGGCGGCCACCATGCGTTCGACGAGGTCGATCGGGACCGCCCCGTTGAGTGCGCCCTCGGCCCGCGCCGGGTGGGCCAGGGAGCAGACGCCGCCCGCCGCCCGCACCAGCCGCACGGCGCGGACCGGGTCGAGGGCGTAGCGCGCCGCGTAGGCGGGGCCGCCCGACCCGATCCACCGGTCGAAGGCGTCCTGGACGTCGCGGGCCGCGCCCGCCTCCACGATCGCGCGCGCCAGGTGGGGTCGGCCGATCGTGCTGGCGTCGGCGTACTCGTCGTGGCCCGCCCCGGCGATGCGCAGGACCCGTTCCCAGGTGACGTCGACGCCGAGCGCGCGCAGCTTGGCCACCATCTCCTCCGCGCGCGAGGCGCGGTCGGAGCGCACCCGGCGCAGCTCGGCGGCCAGCCCGGCGTCCTCGGGGTCGAACAGGTAGGACACCAGGTGGACGCTGGAACCGGCGTGGGCGCAGGAGAGCTCCATCCCGGGGACGAGGGTGAAGCCCGGCGGCACGTGCTCGGCCGCCTCCGCGATCCCGCCGACCGTGTCGTGGTCGGTCAGGGCGAGGACGTCGAGACCGGCGGCCACCGCGTACCCGAGGACCTCGGCGGGCGTGTCGGTCCCGTCGGAGACGGAGCTGTGGGAGTGCAGGTCGATTCGGGTCACCGGGCGATTGTAGTCAGACGCGGTCGTCGGAGGTCAGGCCTGGGGGGCCAGGCCCCTGGTGAGGAAGGGGCTGAGCGCCCCGAACGGCGGCTCGAAGGCGACGCCGCCGTCCTTGATGTCGCGCAGGTCCCGGAGTGCGTTGATCTCGCACATGAGGATCGCGGTGTCCGGTGAGGCGAACACGAACCACAGCCAGTGGGCGAGCGCCTCACCCGCGTAGACCGCCCGGTCGCGGCCGACGTCGAGGTTCCACAGGGCGATCTCGTGGCCGTCGAAGCGGACCTTGGCGTCGGCGGCCGAGGAGTCGAACCCGTCGCCCGGGTCGGGCCCCTCCAGCCCGGACAGTCGCGCGCCGAGGCCCACGCCCGGGTCCTCGGCCACGATGGCGACCTCGCCGATCCCGCCGAGCGGGTTGGGTCCGGAGAGGGCGACCGCGGCGGCCACCACTCCGCTGCGTTCGTCGCCCGCCTCCGCGAACCCGGTGACCACCCACCCGGTGGGCAGGGGCCACGGTACCCAGACCGGTACGCGCGCCTGGGGAAGCAGGGCGTCGAGGCTGCTCACCCCGGGGGCTCTGACCCCCTGGAGGGGCGCCACCGGGCCGTGGACGTCACACTGCCAGGCGCTGGTCCACAGCCCCGGAGGCTGGACCGAGCGCCCGCATCGAGGACACGAGGGCTCCGACTTCATCGCTCTATGCGGTCTACCCCCCTGACCTGCCGAGAAACGCACCGAGGGCGGCCGGAGTCACCGGCCGCCCTCGCGGAGGATCCAGAGCCTACTGCTGCTGGCGCTTCTTGTGCGCGGTCATCCGGGCGCGCTCCTTCTGGTCGAGGACGACCTTGCGGATGCGCACGTTCTCCGGGGTGACCTCCACGCACTCGTCCTCGCGGCAGAACTCCAGGGCCTGCTCCAGGGACAGACGGCGCGGCGGCACCAGGCGCACGAGCTCGTCGCCGGTGGCCGAGCGCATGTTGGTGAGCTTCTTCTCCTTGGTGATGTTCACGTCCATGTCGTCGGAGCGCGAGTTCTCGCCCACGACCATGCCCTCGTACACCTCGGTGGTCGGCTCGACGAACAGCGTGCCGCGCTCCTGGAGGTTGAACATCGCGAACGCCACGGCGACCCCGGCGCGGTCGGCGACCAGGGAGCCGTTGGGACGGGTGCGCAGCTCGCCGAACCACGGCTCGAACTTCTCGAAGACGTGGTGGGCGATGCCGGTGCCCCGGGTCTCGGTGAGGAACTCGGTGCGGAACCCGATGAGGCCGCGGGAGGGGACCAGCCAGTCCATGCGCACCCAGCCGGTGCCGTGGTTGACCATGTTCTCCATGCGGCCCTTACGGACGCTGAGCAGCTGGGTGATGGCGCCCATGAACTCCTCGGGGGCGTCCACCGTGAGGCGCTCGACCGGCTCGTGCGTCTTGCCGTCGATCACGCGGGTGACCACCTGCGGCTTGCCGACGGTGAGCTCGTAGCCCTCGCGGCGCATCTGCTCGACCAGGATGGCCAGCGCCAGCTCACCGCGGCCCTGTACCTCCCAGGCGTCGGGGCGCTCGGTGGGCAGCACGCGCAGCGACACGTTGCCGATGAGCTCGCGGTCCAGCCGGTCCTTGACCAGGCGGGCGGTGACCTTGGCGCCCTTGACCTTGCCGACCAGCGGCGAGGTGTTGGTGCCGATGGTCATGGAGATGGCGGGCTCGTCCACCGTGATCAGCGGCAGCGGGCGCGGGTCCTCGGGGTCGGCGAGGGTCTCGCCGATCATGATGTCGGGGATACCGGCGATGGCGGCGATGTCGCCGGGCCCGGCCTTCTCGGCGGGCTGGCGCTCCAGGCCGTCGGTCATGAGCAGCTCGGTGATCTTGACCTGCTGGGTGGTGCCGTCAGCGCGGATCCACGCGACCTGCTGGCCCTTGCGCAGCTCGCCCTGCTGGACGCGCACCAGCGCCAGACGGCCCAGGAACGGGGAGGCGTCCAGGTTGGTGACGTGGGCCTGGAGGGGCGCGCCGGGCGTGTACTCGGGCGCCGGGATGGTGTCCAGGATGGTGGTGAACAGCGGGACGAGGTTGTCGTTGTCGGGCACCTGGCCGTTCTCGGGGCGCTCCAGGGAGGCCTTGCCGTCGCGGGCGCAGGTGTAGATGATCGGGAACTCGATCTGCGACTCGTCCGCGTCCAGGTCCATGAACAGCTCGTAGGTGTCGTCCACGACCTCGGCGATCCGGCTGTCGGGCCGGTCGACCTTGTTGATGACGAGGATGACGGGAAGCTTGGCGGCCAGGGCCTTGCGGAGCACGAAGCGGGTCTGCGGCAGCGGGCCCTCGCTGGCGTCCACGAGCAGGACGACGCCGTCGACCATCGACAGACCGCGCTCGACCTCGCCGCCGAAGTCGGCGTGGCCGGGGGTGTCGATGATGTTGATGACCACGTCCTCGCCCTCGGGCGTGGTGTAGTGGACGGCCGTGTTCTTCGCGAGAATGGTGATGCCCTTCTCGCGCTCCAGGTCGTTGGAGTCCATCACGCGGTCGTCGACGTCCTGGTTCTCACGGAACACACCGGACTGCCAGAGCATGGCGTCGACGAGGGTCGTCTTGCCGTGGTCCACGTGGGCGACGATGGCGACGTTGCGGATGTCGCTGCGGCGTGCGGAGCCCTCGACGGGCATGGCGCTGGACATGGGAAAGTCTCGATCTCCTGGTACTGGGTAGAGACCGCAGAGTGCCACGGCCCGTTGCCAGTTTATGCGGTAACAGATGTCTGGTGGGGAAACGTGCAGGTCAGCCCGGTCACGATGGGTCTGCCAGCAGCGGTGCGAGCGGGTCGAGGAAGGGGACGTCCGCGGGCAGCCAGTCGACGGCGCGCAGGTCGGCGGCGGAGAGCCAGCGCAGGGACAGGTGTTCCAGCGGTTCGGGCTCGCCCTCGACCAGTTCGACCCGCCACAGCCGCAGCACGGCGTCGCGCGCGCGGGCCGCGGAGGGGGCGGGGAAGGGGGCGTCGGAGCCGATCGGGTGCAGGGGCCGGACGGTGACGCCGAGTTCCTCCCGGCACTCGCGGGTGAGCGCCTCGACCGCCGACTCGCCGTCGTCGACCTTGCCGCCGGGGAACTCCCACCGACCGCGCAGGGCGGCGGGTTCGGCGCGCTGCGCGGCCAGGACGCGGCCGTCACGGATGATGGCGGCGCCGACGACGATCAGGGTCTCTCGCACGGTCAACCAGCCTATGGCCTATTCCTGGGACCGGCACCCCTGGGGGTTGCCGTTCGGGCGCCGCCAGGGTGCTGCACGACGAGGCGAGCCGCTAGCGAGGAACGAGCTTGAGTCGAGACCGCGCCGGAGGCGTCCGTTGAGGGTGGTGGAGGGCGACGGGCGGGCGTGGCCGAGGAGGAAGCATCCCTGGCCTTGGGGCGCCCGAACACGGGCCGAAGCGAAGCGGAGGCCCTAAACAACACTGCCCAGCCGGTGGGCCAGGGCGGTGTACCGGTGACCGGAGGAGGCGTTGCGCACGGCCTGGGCGAGGGCACGCCGGGAACCGACCAGGACCACGAGCTTCTTGGCCCGGGTGATGGCGGTGTAGAGCAGGTTGCGCTGGAGCATCATCCACGCGCTGGTGGTGACCGGCACCACCACGCACGGGTACTCGCTGCCCTGGGAGCGGTGCACCGTGATGGCGTAGGCGTGCGCAAGCTCGTCGAGTTCGGCGAAGTCGTAGGCGATCTCCTCGTCCTCGTCGGTGCGCACGGCCACCTCCTGGGCGACGGCGTCGATGCCGGTGACCACGCCCAGCGTCCCGTTGAAGACGCCGTTCGCGCCCTTCTCGTAGTTGTTGCGGATCTGCGTGACCTTGTCGCCGACCCGGAAGACGCGTCCGCCGAAGCGGCGTTCGGGCACGCCCTCCCCCGGCGGTGTCACCGCGGCCTGCAGGGCGGTGTTGAGCTGCCCGGACCCGGCCGGTCCGCCCTTCATCGGGGTGAGCACCTGGACATCGCGGCGGGGGTCGAGGCCGAACCTGCGGGGGATGCGGCGGGCGACGACGTCGACGGTGAGCTCGGCCGCCCGCTCCGCGTCGTCGCAGGCGAAGAGGAAGAAGTCGGTCATCCCCTGGAGCTCGGGCTGTTCACCGGTGTTGACGCGGTGGGCGTTGGTGACCACGCCGGACTGCTGGGCCTGCCGGAACACGTGGGTCAGGCGGACGCTGGGGATGGGCGAGCCCTCGGCGAGGAGGTCGCGGAGCACCTGCCCGGCGCCGACGGAGGGCAGCTGGTCGACGTCGCCGACGAAGAGCACGTGCGCGCCGGGCGGCACCGCCTTGACCAGCTTGTTGGCCAGGACGAGGTCGAGCATGGACGCCTCGTCGACCACGAGCAGGTCGCAGTCGAGGGGGTTGTCGCGGTCGTAGGCGGCGTCGCCGCCGGGACGCAGTTCGAGCAGGCGGTGGACGGTGGAGGCGTCCACGCCGGTGAGCTCGGTCAGCCGCTTGGCCGCGCGACCGGTGGGCGCGGCGAGGACGATCCTGGCGTGCTTGGCCGCCGCCAGCGTGACCACGGAGGAGACGGTGAACGACTTGCCGCACCCGGGGCCGCCGGTGAGCACGCACACCTTCCGGGTGAGCGCCGTGCGCACGGCCTCGCGCTGCGCGTCGGCGAGGTCGACGTGGGTGCGCTCGCGCAGCCAGCCCAGGGCCACGTCCCAGTCCACGTCGGAGAAGGCGGAGAGCCGGTCCACGGGGTGGTCCAGGAGGGAGCGCAGGCCCGAGGCGAGTCCGATCTCGGCCCGGTGCATCGGCAGGAGGTAGACCGCGCGCACCGGCTCGTCCTCGGGGCCGGGGACGGTCTCGCGGGCCACGCCCTCGTCGGCGACCAGCTGCTGGAGGCACTCGATCACCAGCCCGGCCTCCACGCCGAGGATCTTCACGGCGGCCGAGATCAGCCGTTCCTCGGGCAGGTAGCAGTGCCCGTCGCCGGTCGACTCGGACAGGGTGAACTGGATGCCCGCCATGACCCGCTGCGGACTGTCGTGCGGGATCCCGACCGCCTGGGCGATGGTGTCCGCGGTCTTGAACCCGATCCCCCACACGTCCGACGCCAGCCGGTAGGGCTCCTTCTGGACGACGTTGATGGACGCGTCCCCGTACTTCTTGTAGATGCGCACGGCCAGCGAGGTGGTCACCTCCACCCCCTGGAGGAAGACCATGACCTCCTTGATCGCCTTCTGCTCCTCCCAGGCGTCCGCGATGAGCCGGGTGCGCTTGGGCCCGAGTCCGGGAACCTCGATGAGCCGCTCGGGGTCGTCCTCGATGACGTCCAGGGCGTCGGTGCCGAAGTGGTCGACGATGCGCTCGGCCATCTTCGGGCCGATCCCCTTGATCAGCCCGGAGCCGAGGTAGCGGCGGATGCCCTGCACGGTGGCGGGCAGGACGGTGGTGTAGTCCTCCACCTGGAACTGGCGGCCGTACTGGGGGTGGGAGCCCCAGCGGCCCCGCATCCGCACCGCCTCGCCGGGCTGGACTCCCGCGAGCGCGCCCACGACGGTGAGGAGGTCGTGCGGCCCGTGTCCGGTGTCGACCTTGGCGACGGTGTACCCGTTGTCCTCGTTGACGTAGGTGATCCGTTCCAGGACACCCTGGACGACGGCGGGCCGGAAGGTCTTGTCGGACACGGGAGCGTCCCTTCCCGGTCGGTCGGACGGTGCGGTCACCAGTTTCCTCCGAGGATGCCTCGGCCTTCAGGCCGGGGAGGAATCGGAGCCTCCGTTGTCGCCCACCCGCACTGGTGGTGATCTGACTCACACACGTGGGGGATCCTCCCTTCTTCGTCGTGGGTCCCCGCTAGTTTGCCGATCGTGACGACACCAACACACATGACCGAGGAGGCCGGGTACGCCCGGTACACCTTCCGGCTGCGTGTGTCGTCCACCGCCCGCCGGGCTCTGTCGGGTGAGTGGGACCGGTGCCGGTGGGTGTGGAACCAGTGCGTCGCCGAATCCCGCGCCGCGCACCAGGCGGGACAGGAGTGTGGCCCGGCCCACTTGGACAAACTCCTGACCGGGTGGCGTGCGGCCCGGGGGTGGCTGCGCGAGGGCGGGTCGGTGCCCCAACAGCAGACCGTCCGCGACTTCGCCACCGCCCGGAACAAAGCCTTGAAGGACATCAGGAACCGGGTACCGGTCCGTCAGCGGGCGGGGATGCCCCGCTTCAAGAGGAAGCACGAGGCCGCTGCGACGTTGAACTACACCCGGCGCGGGTTCCGTCTCAGGGACGGACGCCTGCACCTGGCCGGGGGCATCGCCCTGAGGGTGGTGTGGTCGCGCCAGCTTCCCGCCGAACCGTCGAGCGTGCGGATCTACCGCGACGGTCTGGGCCACTGGTACTGCTCGTTCGTGGTCCCGGCCCAGGCCGAGCCCCTGCCCTCCACCGGGCGGGTGATCGGTGTGGACTGGGGCGTCAGGGAGACCGCGACCACCACCTCGGACGAGCACGACCTGCCGCACACCGAACACGGCAGGAAGGCCCAAGCCAAGCTGGCCCGGTACCAGCGGATGATGGCCCGCCGCAAGCCACCCAAAGGACAGAAGGCGTCCAAGGGCTACCAGCGAGCGAAGAAGCGGGCCGCCAAAGCGCACGCGAAGGTCGCCCGGCAGCGCCAGGATCGGGCCCGTAAGTGGGCCAAGCGTGTCGTCCGTGACCATGACTCGATCGCGGTGGAGGACTTCAAACCCAAGTTCCTCGCCAAGTCCTCGATGGCGCGCAAGGCCGCCGACGCGGCGATCGGCGCGACCAAACAGGCGTTGATGGAGATGGGCCGTAAGCACGGCCGGGACGTGCGCCTGGTGCGTGCGGCGTATACGACGATGGACTGCGGCTGGTGTGGTGCCAGGGCCAAGCACCGCCTGCCGTTGTCGGAGAGAACCTACACCTGCACCGCGTGCGGGGTTTCGCGTCCCCGGGACAAGAACTCCGCGCACGTGGTGCTGGTCCGGGCGGGTCTGGCCCCGGCTGGTGTCGAGGGCAGAGGACCCGAACGTCCGCTGGACGTTCGGGCGGCCTGGGCCAGGAATCCCCGCAGGTCTCATGGTGGGAAGGGTGATGAGAATCCCCTTCCTTTCAGGGAGGGGAGCAGTCAAACGGTGTCGCGCGCTCCCCCGGGGTCGGGGGCGTCGTCACCCAGGACGGCGAGCACGCGGTCCCCGTCGGCCCGGCGCAGGCTCCGGGCGACGAGTACGTAGGAGTGTCTCAGCATCTCCAGGACCTCGTCGTCGGGAACCGAACCGTCCAGCGACACGGAGTTCCAGTGCCGCTTGTTCATGTGGTAACCGGGGGTGACCCCGGGGAACTGGTCGCGCAGCTCCAGGGCCAGCTCCGGGTCGCACTTGAGGTTGGCGACCGGGCCCTGGTCGCGCTCCGTGAGCACGGCGAACACCTTCTGCCCGGCGACCTTGTAGACCAGCGGCCCGGGGCCGAAGGGCTCGGACTCGGACGCCTCCGGAAACCACAGGGCGGCGTCGACGAACTGCTCGGGGGTCATGGTCCCTCCTCTCACGTCGAGCGTGCCAGAAGGGACCGACGAACGGGAGGCGCCGTCGTGGATCGGTGGACGACGCGGGTCAACGGCCCTCCTCCGGGGGGTCCAGCGGTTCCGGGCCGCCGGGTCGGCCGGGACCGAGGAGTTCGTCGGTGAGGGAGGCCACGCGCAGGGCCAGTTCCTGGGCCTGGACGAGGGAGGAGAGGGCCTCGTCCTGCTGTTCGTGGTCGACCCCCGCCTCGACGGCCAGGGCGTCCAGGCGCTCGGCGGCCCGGCGGTCGTACCGCTCCATCTCCGCCGCGCGGACCTTGGCGGCGTAGTCCTCCAGCACCCGGACGCGCGCCTCGACCCGGGCCACGTCCTGGTCGAGGACCTCCCGGGCGCGGGCGGCGGCCCGCCGGCTGTGCTCCCCGGGGGTGGGCGTGCTCGCCATGGTGCGGCGGGTGCGGGTGTGGCCGCGCAGGCGGTCGGCCACGGCCCACTCGACGTCGGCCAGGACCACCCGGTTGCGCACCGTGTCGAGCAGGAGGCCCTGGTCGTGCAGGGAGGACGCCAGGACCGAGTCGACGGCGGCCTGGGTGCGGGCGAGCAGCGCCCGGGCCTGGGTGTCGAGCGCGTCGGGGCCGACGTACCAGTCCCGCCACTGCTCCAGGAGGCGGCGCTCCCACTCGCGCTCGGCCGCCTCCTGGACCTGCCGGGGCACGGGAGCCGCGGCCGACTTCGAGAGCCCGTTCGCGAGCTTCACGGCAGCCACCACGCACCCGGCGACGAACAGGAGCGGCATCAGGGCCAGCACGCCGGCGACCGCCACCAGGGTCAGACCCAGTGCGACGAGCGCCGCTGCGCCGACCGGGTAGATCCAGTGGTCGTTCGCGCGGGACGGGGCGCCGGAGCGCCAGTACGGGAGGGGGGGCGGGGGTGGCGGGGGTTGGTGCCGGCGGAGCGCGGCCGCGTTGAGGCGCACGGCGGTCGTGTCGTCGACCTCGGGATGGATGGTGAGGCGCGTGGGCTCCTGACCGCCCCAGCCGCCGTCGTCCGCGTCGCCGACCGCGACGCCGGGCGCGTTGTCCAGGAGCTCCCGCACCCCCGCGCCGCGTTGGGTGAGCACCCAGACGCCCAGGTGCCGGTCGTGGACGGCCAACCGCTGTTCGGCCAGGTCCCGGAGGGCCTCACCGGGGGTGCGGCCGCGCAGCCGCAGCACGCCGGGACGGCCGGGCACGGGCACCGCCGCGCGCAACGCGCGGGAGGTGGTGGCGGTGATCCGCACGGTCGTGCCGTCGGCGAGGTTGAACTTCATCGTGTCCCTTCCGGCGTGCGGCCCGAGGGTGGGCGTACCTCTCGCCGGATTCGACGCCCGAACCGCGTCCGTGGTTGTGCCCAATCCCGTGTGCGCCGAGGGGTGTGCGTCCGTACCGCGGCCGCGCCGACCGTCGCGCGTTCGTGACCTGTCCCGTAACCGTGCCGGGGATAGGATCCCGGCACACGCGTCCTCCAGCGAACGGGAGCACCATGAAGGCGCGCGGCACCCGCAGACTCGCCCCGCTCGAACCCGGAGACCCGCGTAGCGTGGGCGGGCATCGCGTCAGGGGGCGGGTGGGCTCCGGCGGGATGGGCACGGTCTACGCCGCCGACTCCCCCGGTGTCCACGGCTACCTGGCGGTCAAGGTCGTCCACCCCGAGCAGGCGGCCGACCCCCGCTTCCGGGCGCGGTTCGCCCACGAGGCACGGCTGTTGGCCAGGGTGAACAGCCCGTCGGTGGCACGGTTCGTGCGCGCGGACGTGGAGGCCGACCCTCCATGGATGATCACCGAGTACGTGCCCGGCCCCACCCTCCGCCGCCACGTGGAGCGCTTCGGCCGGCTGCGCCGGGGCATGCTGCTCGGACTGGCGGTCGGCACGGCCGAGGCCCTGCGCGCCATCCACGACGCCGGGGTGGTGCACCGCGACCTCAAGCCGAGCAACGTCGTGCTCTCGGAGCGCGGGCCCAAGCTGCTGGACTTCGGGATCGCCCACCCGGTGGAGGACCCCGACCCCACCAAGTGGATCAGGCTGCGCCGGATGCGTCGCGCCTACCGCGACCTGCGGCTTCCGTCACCGGAGACGCTCTCCGACGAGCGGTTGGCGCGGCGTCCGGACAAGCTCGGCACACCGGGGTGGATGAGCCCGGAGCAGTACGGACGCCAGCCCACCACCCAACGGGCGGACGTGTTCCTGTGGGGGGCGACGGTCGCGTTCGCCGCCGTCGGCCACGACCCGTTCGGGCACGCGCACCCCAAGGAGATGGCGCGTCGGGTCATGTTCGAGGAACCGGACGTGGACCACCTTCCCCCGGGATTGGAACGGCTGGTGGCGGCGGCGATGGCCAAGGACCCGGACGACCGTCCCGACGCGGGGGAGCTGCTGCGCGCCTGCCTCGCGCTGGAGAACGCGGAGGGCGGCGTGCGGGCGCCCGAGGACGCCGCGGCGCCGGGTTCGGGGGCGGGCGCGGTGCGCGCGCTGCTCGGCCGCCAGTGGACGGAGGTCGCGGTCCGGCCCCCGCTGCCCCCGCGCGAGGGGCCGTGGCCGTTCGGGCGCGGCTCGGGCGGGAACGCGGACTGACCGGAGCGGACCGGGCGGACGGGTCTCAGAGCAGCCCGTAGTAGGCGCGGCCCTCGCGGGAGAACATGAACGCCACCATGGTGGCCGTGAAGCCCAGCGGCACGAGGGAGAACAGCTCCCCGCCGAGCAGGTTCCACAGGAGCACCAGCCCCGCGGCGACCTGGAAGAGCACCACGCCCCAGAAGACGCCGACCGTCCGCCGCCGGATCCGGGTCGCCAGCAGTGTGGACAGCACTCCGTACGCCCCGGTGACCAGTGCCAGCACCCCCATGAGCGAACGCATGACGTCGACGGTGACCACCAGCTCGACGCCCTGTTGGGCGGCGGTGTCGACCTGCTGCCGAAGGGCCTCGTCCATCGCCTCCGTCGGCACGCTCAGCCCCATGAGGAACAGCGCCGCCAGCGCCAGACCGCAGGATCCGCCGATGAGCATGAGCGTCCTGACCACCGCCACCTTGCGGGGCGTCGGGGCGTCCGGGCGCAGGGCGTCGAAGTGCGGACCGAAGCCGAACAGCCCCCGCTGCGGAGGGACGCCGCCCGCGCTCCGCTCCCCGTCGAAGTCGTGCGGGTCCTGGCCAGAGGGAGACACGGGGGTCCTCCGAGGAGTCGATGGGCGTGTGCGTCCATGGTAGTCGCGCGGCGACCGGGGACGCGGTAGTGCGCGCACCCGTTTCCTCCGGGGCCGCGTCGCCCTCCGGGGGCGTCCGCCCGCCTCCCCGCGACGGCACCGCGGGTTCTCCGCTTCGTCACCCCGTGACCCGTGCCAGGGCGGCGTCCGTCCTCTAGGGTGATCCCTTCGGTATCCCATCCCCTGTTCCCCCGACCCCCGAGAAACAGGAGTCCCCGAGCATGTCCAGACTCTTGCGCGTCTCCGGCGCGCTGGCACTGGCGGGCGGCCTGGTCGCCGCGTCCGTGTCCGTCTCCGCGGCGGGCGTGGCCCCCAGCGAGACCCCCGGGACCCAGGCCGCGGCCGACTTCACCCTGACGATCCTGCACGGGAACGACCCCGAGTCCCACCTGCTGCACACCTCCGGCCAGCCGGACTTCGGCGGCGCGGCACGGTACACCACCCTCTTCCACCAGCTGCGCGACGCCGAGAACACCGGTGTCGGCGCGGGCGCCGACGAGGCCGCGGAGCGGGGCGTGCTCTCGGTCAACTCCGGCGACCTCTACCTGCCCGGGCCGGAGTTCTCCGCCTCCATGGAGGAGGGCGCGCCCTTCTACGACGCGATCGCCACCGACCACGTGGGCTACGACGCCGTCTCGATGGGCAACCACGAGTTCGACTTCGGCCCGGACGTGTACGCCGACTTCCTCGAACAGCTCACCGGCGACACCACCGTCGTGGCGGCCAACGTGGACGTGTCGGGGGAGCCGCGCCTGGCCGCGCTCGCGGACGCGGGCCGCATCGCGCCCAGCACCGTGGTCGACGTGGCGGGCGAGCGGGTCGGTGTCGTCGGCGCCCTCTACCCCGCGCTGCACAGCATCAGCAGCCCGCGCGACCTGGTGATCGACGAGGTCGTCGGCCCGGTGCAGGCCGAGGTCGACCGGCTCACGGCCGAGGGCGTCGACAAGATCGTCATGATCTCCCACCTCCAGAACATCGGCTTCGAGGAGAGCGTCGGCCGGCAGCTGACCGGCGTCGACGCGATCGTCTCCGGCGGCGGCCACGAGGTCATGGCCAACCCCGACGACGCGCTGATCCCCGGTGACGAGGTGACCGCGCACCCCTCCACCGGCGAGCCCCTGGCCTACCCGCTGTGGGTGAGCGACGGCGAGGGCGCCGACCTGCCGATCGTCACCACCGGCGGCGACTACGAGTACGTCGGCCGCCTGGTGGTCACCTTCGACGCCGAGGGCCGCGTGTCCTCGGTCTCGGACCGCTCCGGGACCGTCCGGGTGTCGGGCACCGGCGACGACGCCGTCGAACCGCACGCCGGGGTGCGCGACGAGGTCACCGAGCCGGTCTCGGACCACGTCGCCGCCCTCGACGAGACCGTGGTCGCGGAGAGCGAGGTCGCCCTGGACGGCACACGCGACCCGGGGGTGCGCACCCAGGAGACCAACCTGGGCGGTCTGATGGCCGACGCGCTGCTGGACACCGGTCGCCGCAACGCGGCCGAGTACGGGGTTCCCGAACCGCGGATCGGCATCCAGAACGGCGGCGGCATCCGCAACTCGTCGGTGATCCCGCCGGGGCCGCTGACCGCCCTCGACACCTACGGGATCGCGCCGTTCGCCAACCAGGTCGTGGTGGTGCCGGACGTCCCGCGCACGCAGATCAAGGAGCTCCTCGAACACGGCGTGCACGCCGCCCCGGCGGCCAACGGCGGGTTCATGCAGGTGGGCGGGGTGAACTTCGCCTACGACCCGGAGCGGACCGCCCAGGAGGTCGACGCGGACGGCCGGGTGCTCACGCCGGGCGAGCGGGTCCGCGAGGTGATCCTGCACGACGGGACGGTCGTCGTCGAGAACGGGGAGGTGGTCGAGGGCGACCCGATCACGATCGCCACCATCGACTTCTCCGCGCGCGGCGGCGACATGTACCCGTTCCGCGGCGCGGACTTCACCGTGGTGGGCGCGACCTACCAGGGCGCCCTGGAGCGGTACCTCCGCGAGACCCTGGAGGGCCGGGTGACCGCCGAGCGGTACCCGGAGGGCGGTTCGGGTCGGATCGTCGTCGGGGAGGAGGCCACCGACCCGGGCGGGGAGCCGACCGGGACGCTGGAACTCGCCCGCACGCCGGTCCGCGAGCGCACGACGGCGATCTTCCGGTACACGACCGACGCGCCCGACCGCGGCAACCGCGTGGCCGTGTTCGCGGAGGACGGTGTCCCCGGGGAGGACGAACCGCTGGCCGCGCGTCGGGCCCACCGCGCGTGGGGGCGTGTCCCGATCAGCACGCGCGGCCTGGGGACGGGCATGTTCACGGCCTACCTGCTCGACCGTGACGGGAACGTCCTGGCCGGCCCGCTGACCTTCGAGGTCGAGGAGCGCTGAGTCGAGGAGCGCTGACGCGCACGGCGCCGTCCGCCCCGCTTCCCTCGCGGAGTCGGACGGCGCCGGTGCCGCCTGCCGGGGCGGGCCCGTCGTCGGGCCGCCCCCGGGCGCTCAGCAGAGCGGCAGGCCCTCGATCGGCTTCCAGGGCTCGGACGCCTCGAAGGCGGTCGCGCTGACGAAGACGTCCCTGTTGCCGGTGTCGTCGTCGGTGAGCACCCACCACATCGTGCGGTTGCCCTGGTCGTCGGTGTGTGGCTGGCCCTCGGCCTGACAGAAGACGTAGTGCCTTCCGGGCCACAGCCAGCCACCGGTGCTGTAGCGGGTGTCCGCGGACCAGTAGGTGCTGGCCTCGCGCCAGGTCGTGTAGTACAGCCGCGGGGAGAAGGACTCCGCCGCCGACCGGCCACCGGGCGCGGTCGGCGCCGCGGCGCTCTCCGCCACGGCGGTCGGCGCCGCCAGGGCCAGGGGCGTCGCGAGCCCCAGGGCCGCCGCCGTCGCTCTCAGGATTCGTCTGTTGGCCATCGCCGCTCCTCGCCCCGCCCCGGAACACGGGACGGGGATGTTGCCGGTGTCGGCGCTCCGGTCGGGCTGTCGGCCGTTGGGTGGCGGCCGGGGCTGGCACCGGGATGGATGAACTCAGTGGAACGGACACAGGGCACACAAGCCCGGCGGACCGCACCAACGAGGCTATTGTCACCCAGAGTGATCGACAGCGCGCGTAACGACACGTGGGGCGTCCCGGACGGGAGGACGCCCTGGACCGCG
The DNA here is from genome assembly GCF_040660275.1 of Nocardiopsis sp. NPDC049922. Taxonomy (NCBI): domain Bacteria; kingdom Bacillati; phylum Actinomycetota; class Actinomycetes; order Streptosporangiales; family Nocardiopsidaceae; genus Nocardiopsis; species Nocardiopsis sp. NPDC049922. The sequence goes on from NZ_JBFAME010000001.1 coordinate 199,611, forward strand.
GCTCAGACGCAGCCGGTGATCTCCTCGGCGGTGGAGACGATGTCGTCGCGCTGGCCCTGGTCCGTGCCGTTGGCCTCGAACCAGATGAGCACGAAGTGGCAGGCGCTCTGCACGTCCACGGCGTCGGACTCCTCGTCCGCGGCCAGTCCGATGGCCACGATCGAGGCGATGCCGACGTTCTCGAACGCGACCACGCGCACGAGGTTGGTGTCCATCGCCGAGGTGCACTGGAAGGGCGCCTCCTCACCGCTCTCGGACACGCACACGTCGTCGGTGGTGTCGAGGCGACCGGCGATGTCGAAGTCGTTCGCCAGCTCGTCGACGAGTTCCTCGGAGGTCAGCAGCTCCTCGGGCTCGAAGGTCGGCGCCTCGGTGGGCTCCTCCGTGGGTTCCTCGGTCGGCTCATAGGGGTCCTCGGCGGGGGTCGGGGACGACTCCTCGGTCGGCTCCTCCGTGGGCTCGTCGGACGGCTCGGGGGACGCGTCCGCCGCGAAGCCGCTCACCACGGTCTGGCCGAGGACGATGCCACCGCCGAGGAAGGACGCGCCCGCCAGGACGGCGATCACGGTGAGCACGGCCAGGACGCCGGTCCCGTATCGGCCGGGGCGCGGAGGCGGAGGGGGCGGCGTGGGGCCGGTCGGTCCCTGGGGCGGCTGCCCTCCCCAGCCGCCCGGAGATCCCTGGGGGGTGTGGGCGTCCAGGAAGGACTGCGCCGCCTGAGACTGCTGCGTTCCCTGAGGGTTGTAGGGCTGCTGGTACCCGTGCGCGTCCGACTGCCCCTGCGGCTGTTGGGGGCCCTGACCCTGGTGCGGCTGTTGGGGGCCCTGCTGACCGTGCGGGCCCTGGGGCGGCGGACCGAAGCCGCCTCCGGGGTCGGGGGTGTGGTGGTTCACTCAGGGGCTCCTCGGTGTCTGGGGATGGGGGTCGGTCGCGCCCGGACGGGGACTGGCGGCGGAACGCGGTCCCGACTCCGCGTCGATGCCCCGCCTGAGCCACCCCCATGACCCGTCGCGTGGTGAAGTGTCCCACTTCCTCAGGGTGGCGCGGAGCGGGGTCGGCTCGAAGCGCCGAGAGTGGGGACCACCACGCTTGGAGTGAACAAGCATCCCAGTTTCGCCAAGAAAAAGCAAAGAAAACATAGAATATGGGCTCTTGAACCATATGCCCAGTATGTGAATAGCGTATTTTCGGCCAACCTTGGGCCATCCGGCGCGCATAATAGGGAAATGCGCGACCTCGGACCTACGATCGGGATCATGACCTGCGTTTTGCTGGCCGAAGACGATGTCTCGATCTCCGAGCCCCTCGCGCGTGCACTCCGCCGCGAAGGCTACACGGTGGACGTGACCGTCAACGGCGTTGAGACACTCGACCGTGCCCGTGCGGGAGACATCGACCTCATGGTCCTGGACCTCGGGCTGCCCGAAATGGACGGCCTCGAGGTGGCGCGTCGGCTGCGTGCCGAGGGTCACGGCACACCGATCCTCATCCTCACGGCCCGCGCCGACGAGGTCGACACCGTGGTCGGCCTCGACGCGGGGGCGGACGACTACGTCACCAAACCGTTCCGCCTCGCCGAACTGCTCGCCCGCGTCCGCGCGCTCCTGCGACGGGGAGGGGCCGAGGTTCCGGTCGTCCACGGCGTGCGCATCGACAACGACTCGCGCCGCGCCTGGCTCGGCGAGCGCGAGCTCCAACTCACCACCAAGGAGTTCGACCTCCTGCGCGTCCTGGTACGCGACGCGGGCAAGGTCGTGACCCGTGAGCAGATCATGCGCGAGGTCTGGGACACCAACTGGTGGGGCTCGACCAAGACCCTGGACATGCACATCTCCTGGCTGCGTCGCAAGCTCGGCGACGACGCCAACCAGCCGTCGTACATCACCACCGTTCGCGGCGTGGGCTTCCGCTTCGAACGGGACTGACCCGGCCCCGGCCGACGCACGCGGATCGGCCACCGGGGCCGCACGGATGAGGTGACATGCGCAGGCGGATGGTTTTCTCCACCCTCGTGGTGACCGTCATCGCCGTCATGCTGCTCGGCCTGCCTCTGGGCGCGCTCACGTACAAACTGGTGCACGACGAGGCCAGCCGCCAGCTCCACAGCGAGGCGGAGCTCATCGGCGCGGAGAGCGACAACATGCTCGAACTCCAGGGCGAGCTCGACCCCGCCGAGTTGAGCGCCGAGCACCCCGCCCGGTTCATGCGTGTCACTCCCCCCAGGGACGCGGCGTCGTTCACGGCCGGGGACCCGACGCTCAACCCCGTGGCCCCGGACGCGCCGAGCCTGCTCCGGGCCACGGACACCACCAGCCGCGGCACCGTCGTCGAGGTCTGGGCCAGCGCCGACGAGGTCCAGCGCAGCGTCGTCCGCGCCTGGCTGGGGATCGCCTCCCTCTCCCTGCTGGCCATCGGCGTGGCCGTGGGGCTGTCGATGTTCCAGGCCCGCAGACTCACCCTCCCCCTCGTCGACCTCGCCGCCACCGCCGAACGCCTGGGATCGGGGGTCACCACGCCGTGGGGCCATCGCTACGGCATCCCCGAGGCGGACCGGGTGGCCGAGGTGCTCGACCGCAGCGCCGAACGCATCGCCGGGCTGATCGCCACCGAACGCCACTTCGCCACCGACGCCTCCCACCAGCTGCGCACCCCGCTCACCGCGCTGACCATGCGCCTGGAGGAGATCATCGCCGAGTCCGGCAACCCCGAGGTGGTCCGGGAGGAGGGCGAGGCCGCCCTCGCGCAGACCGAACGCCTCGCGGAGACCGTCGAGAGCCTGTTGGGCCGCGCCCGCAAGAGCCAGAACCCCGAGGTCGAACCGGTGGAGCTCGACCCGGTCCTCAACCACCTCCAGGCCGAGTGGTCCCCCGTCTTCCAGCAGGAACAGCGCGACCTGATCGTCACCGGCGCCGCCGGACTGACCGCCATGACCGTGCCGAGCGACCTCGCGCAGATCCTCGCCACCCTGGTCGAGAACGCCTACAAGCACGGCGCGGGCACCGTCACCATCCGCCGCGTCGACACCGGGCAGTCGGTGCGCGTCGAGGTCAGCGACGAGGGTGACGGCGTCCCCGAGCACCTGTCGGGCCGGATCTTCGACCGCGAGGTCAGCGGTGACGGCGGCACCGGGCTCGGGCTGGCGCTGGCCCGGCACATCGCCGAGTCCGAGGGCGCCAGGATCGAGCTGGTGCAGACCCGGCCGACCACCTTCGCCCTGTTCCTGCCCGCGGGGGCGGGCGGCCTGACGAAGATGACCGGTCCGGTCTGACCGTGCTTCTTGGGGCCTCCGCTCCGTTTCGGAGCGAACCTAGGCGACCGTCGGGGACGTCGCGTCCTGGGGCACCTTCCCGCCGACCACGAGGTCGCTCCACAGGGCACGCACCCGGGACAAGCCGTAGGCGCCCGTCACCTCGGCGCGGGCCCGTTCGGCCTCCTCGGCGAACCGGCCCTCGGACACGATCGTGTGGATGGCCTCGGCCATCTCCACCGCGTCCGCGTGGATCCAGTGCGGGTCGTAGATGGTGTCGGCGCCCGGCCACGGCAGCAGGGCGGGCACCCCGCCCGAGGCGGCGCACTCGGCGGGCGCCAGGTGGAAGGACTCGTCGTCGCTGGTGGAGAGCATGAAGCCGACCCGCCGCAGCCAGGTGGCCACGTCGGGGCCGAACGGGTCGAAGACCACGGCCGGGGCGAGCCGCTCGTCGCGCTGGATCCTCCGGTAGACGCGCTCGAAGTAGGCGCGCTCCTCGGGCCGGTTCCAGATCCACCAGTAGTCCCACGGCTGCTTGGTCTTGACCGAGAGCGTGTACCGGGGATCCATCCGCCGCAGTTCGGCGAGCACGTCCAGGCCGCGGTCCAGGCGCTTGCGTGAGGGCGCGATCCCGATCATGCCCAGGGCGTACTCCGCCCCGGCGAGCTTGGGACGGCTCAGCTGCTCGTCGTCCACCCAGTTGGGCACGACGATCACCTTGTCGGCGGGCCAGCCGGTGATCTCGCGGGTCAGGTCGGCGTAGTGGGGGCTGACGCACACCACCGCGTCCACCTTGTCGACGTCCAGCCTGCGCGGCCACTCGGCGTAGAGCTCGAACCGGTGCAGGCGCACCACGAGCCGCTGGTCGGGGCGTTTCCACTTGGCGTAGAACAGCGCGTTGGGGCCGCACCACTCGCAGATCACCACGTCCGCCCACCCGGCGAGCTCCCGGGAACGGTACTGGTCGTGGGTGCTCAGACCCTCCCACTGGTCGATGCGCACGTCGAGCCCGGGCAGGGAGTCGAGGTAGTCGGCCAGGCGGGTGAAGAACTTGAGGTCGTGCCCGGCCACGACCACCTTGAGCGGACGCTCGGGATCGGCCCCGGCGGGGGCGGGCGGGAGCGCCTCGGTCAGGCAGGCGCGCAGCCGCTGGGCGGCGCGCTCCAGCGTGTGGTCGGCGGCGGCACGACGGCAGCGCTCGGCCGCGTCCGCGTAGACGGCGCGGTCTCCGTGGGCCCGGGCGACGACGGCGGCGACCGAGCCGACCCCGGTGCCCGCGAAGAGCGGGTAGTCCTGGCCCAGCATGGCCTCGTGCATGGGGGTGCGGTTGAGGACCACGGGCAGGCCGAGCGCGCCCAACTCCAGGACCTTGGTGGACAGTTCGAGGCTGGCGTCCATGGACGGGTCGCGCCAGGAGAGCCCGAAGTCGCACTCGGCGGCCTGGCGGAGCGCGTCGGCGCGCGACATGCCGCCGCGCCAGTCCACGTTCTCGGTGCTCTCCAGGCCCCTGCGCATGCGCTTGGCCCAGTCCGCCGGGTCGGAGTGGATCTTGTCGCCGATCATCACCACCTCGGCGTCCACCCCGAGACGGGCCAGCTCCGCCGGGAGCTCGGTCATCTCCAGGGTGTTCCACCGGGGCGCGAACTTGCCGGTGTAGGCCAGTCGGGCGCGGGCGTGCACCTCCCCCTGGGCGCGCACGTCCTCGGGGACGACCACCACGGGCGGGAACAGGACCGAGCGCCCGCACGCGGCGGGGACCGACGACTCCAGGAAGGCCCGCAGCTCCTCGGTCTGGCAGAGCAGGAAGCGGGAGGCCAACGCGATCTCGGTGAGCTCCGCCGTGGCGGTGGCGGTGAACTCCGCGACGCCGTGCGGGAAGTCGGTGAGGTAGGTCCACAGCCGACCGGACAGCGACTCCTCCTGGGCGGCCAGCCCGGCCAGCCGCCGGCCCCGCACCACCACCAGGTCGAACCGCCTGCGCCCGTCCTGTCTGGTCATCAGGGCGACGGCCTGCTCGGGGGTGAGCCCGCGCGGTCCGAGGTCGGGAAGGAGCTTGTCCTCGTAGGGCCGCAGCAGCCGGACGCCGGGCACCTCCGTCAGGGGCGCGGTCAGCCGGTCGGTGCGCACGGGCGCCTTGAGCAGGAGGGTGACCTCGCATCCGGCGGCGGCCAGGGCCTGCGCCATCGACTGCGCCCAGATCGCGGAACCGTCGATGATGTTGAGGTCCACGTCCCCGTACAGGAGTGCGCGCGGAGGAGGTGTACTCACGTTCTTCCCTTCGGATGCTTTCGGGTTGCCCGTGCGGGGCGGTCGGCGCGGTCGGGGGTCAACCGACGGCGCCGGTCTGGGCGGCGGTGTGGGAGGACCCGTCGTCGCCGGGGTCGGCGCCGGTGCCGTGGTCCGGGCCCAGCGCCAGGAGGCGGCTGCCGCGCCGGTTCCACTCCCTGGGGCGCCAGCCGCGCCTGAGGAGTTCGGTGCGGGCCAGCTCCGGGGTGATGGCGCTGACGAACTCGTACTGCTGGCCGCCGGTGGTCGGGCGGTCGAAGAAGCCGCGCTCCCCCGGGTTCGCGAGGGGGTCGTCGGGGTCGGCGCCGGTGTCGGCCGTACCGACGGCGTCGGCCCCGGAGCACTCGGCGGCGCAGACGAGGTCGACGAGCCGGTGGTCGCCGAGGGGGCGGGTCCACGGGTGGGCCCAGGGCGAGGTGGCGCGTTCGGCCAGGGCGGCCCACCGCTGGGCGGAGAGCCCGCCGTGGCCGTCCCCGCCGTCGCGGGCGGTGTCCCGCGTGAGTTCCTCGGGGGTGTCGGGAGCGCTGAAACGCACGGTGCGCACGGTGACGCCCTCGGCGCGCAGCCGCTTGACGCCGGGCAGCTTGGCGGCCGTGCCCGGGACGACGACCTCGGCCGGACGCAGCCGGGCGGTCAGGAGGTCGGCGGCGAGCTGGTCGGCGTCGGCCTCCCCCGCGGGGTCGGCGAGGACGGCGACGGAGCGCCCGCGCAGGGGCAGGTCGGTGCCGGACGTGCCGGAGGCGAAGTCGAGCCCGTCCAGGACCGAGGACAGACGGACCGGCGTGGCCTCGTCGAGGAACACCCGGCGCAGCAGTTCGCGCTGCTCGGTCTCGGTGGGCTCCTCGGCGCGCAGGCGCGGCACGGACACCGCGAGGTCCTCGCCGGTGGGCTGGGGCACCGGCGAGTGGGTGACCACGCGGGCGCCGCAGGCCCAGGCGCGGCGACGGAGGCGGTCGGTGTCCGGGGAGGCGTCGGGGACGACGGCGACGTTGGCCGCGCGCAGGGCGTCGGGCAGGTCGGCGGCGTCGGCGTCGACCACGCGCACGCCGAGGTCGGCCAGGACGTCCGGGACGGGCTCGTCGGGCACGGCGCGGACGTACACGGCGGCGGGGCCGGGCGCGAGGTCGGCGGCGACCGGGTTGAACAGGTGGAGGGGGACCCCGGCGTCGCCCCGGTGGACGCGGTCGAACCCGAGCTCGCGCAGGGCGGGCGGGGCGGGCGCGTCGTCGAGGAGGACGGCGGGGATGCCCCGGGCGGCCGCCGACTCCAGGACCCAGTGCAGGGCGCGGGTGCGGTCGGCGGAGGCGGGGTCGCCCACGTGCGCCCACGGAGAGCCGGGGGCGGCGGCGGACGAGGAGACCAGGACGAGGTCGACGTCGACGCCGTCCATGACGATCTGCGCGTCGTGGGGACGCAGCGGGACCGTGCGGACGTAGGGGTCGACGGCGGCCTGGATGGCGGGGCCGACGACGGTGGCCGCGATGAGCAGGTCCTCGCGACCGCCCACGACGCCGGTGAGGAGGCGGGCCTCCTGGCGTTCGGCGTCGAAGGAGCGGACCGGCTCGTTGGCGGGGCGGCGGCGCTCGCTGTGGTTGGTCTGGCCGCTGCGGCGCCAGAGGCGGTAGAGGTCGCGCGGGAGCCGGACGAGGGAGCGGCCGGGCCGCTTGGCGGCGGCGGTGAGCGCCCGCCCGACCTGGAGGGAGGTCGAGCCCTCCACGGCGGCCAGGCGTGCGCGCGCCTCCTGGAGCTGGGCCTCGCGTTCGGCCAGGGCCTGCTTGAGCTGCTCGGTCTGGCTCTGTTCACGCCGTTTCACGGTCTGCCACCTCGCGTTCTGGTCGGGTCGGCGTCTCCACCGCGTCGGGCCTGGGTGCGGGATCGGTCGGACGGTGCCGGGTGTGTGCTCCGGGACGCGCGGACGCCCGTGGCCGGGCGGGTGGCGGGTCCCGTGCGCGGTCTGCGCTGTGTGGGGATGGTCTGGTGGAAGTGTGCCATGGTGCTCACCTGGACCACTGGGTGAGGACGGCCGCGATGCGCTCGCCGGCGCGCCCGTCCCACAGCGGCGGGACGTCGTCGCCGAGCCGCTCGGGGCCGTGCCCGTCCAGGACCTTGGTGAGGGCCTGGAGGAGGTCGGCCTCGGTGACGAGCTGGTTGGTCCCGTGGGTGATGGTGACGGGCCGTTCGGTGTTGGGGCGCAGGGTCAGGCAGGGGACGCCGAGGATGGTGGTCTCCTCCTGGACTCCGCCGGAGTCGGTGACCACGGCGGCGGCGCCGCGGGTCAGCGCGACGAAGTCGAGGTAGCCGAGGGGTTCGAGGAGGCGCACACGCGGGTGGTCGCCGAGCCCGGCGCGGTCGAAGGCGGCCTTGCCGCGCGGGTGCACGGGCATGACCACGTCGACGGCGTCGGCGATCTCGTGCAGCCGGGCGACGAGGCGGGCCACGATCTCGGGGTCGTCGACGTTGGCGGGCCGGTGCAGGGTGGCGGCGACGTAGCGCTCGGGCAGGTCGAGGCGGGCGCGCAGCGCGTCGGCGTCGAAGCGGTCGAGGTTGCCGAGGAGGGTGTCGATCATGGGGTTGCCGACCAGGTGGACGCGGTGGGTCGGGACGCCCTCCGCGGCCAGGTGGCCGATCGCCTCCGGGCTCGTGGCGAAGCAGAGGTCGCTGAGCTGGTCGGTGACGCGGCGGTTGATCTCCTCCGGCATCGTGTCGTCGAAGGACCGCAGTCCGGCCTCCACGTGCGCGACGGGGATGTGCAGCTTGGCGGCGACCAGGGCGGCGGCCACGGTGGAGTTGACGTCGCCGTAGACGACGACCATGCCGGGGCGGCGCTCGGTGAACTCCTTCTCCAGCCCGACCATGAGGGCGGCGGTCTGCGCCGCGTGGGAGCCCGAGCCCACGCCGAGGTCGACGTCGGGGGTGGGCAGGCCCAGGTCGCGGAAGAAGACGGCGGACATGCGGTCGTCGTAGTGCTGCCCGGTGTGGACGACCGCCTGGTGCGCGCCGCGCTCGCGCAGTGCCGAGACGACGGGCGCGGCCTTGACGAAGTTGGGCCGTGCTCCGACGACGTGCACGATCCCGGTGTCCTGACTCCCGAGGGGAGCGCTCGATGCCACGTCTCTCACGTTTCCTTCTGTTGGGGTGCTGTGCCCACCGAGGGGGTTGGTGGGGCGGGTCCGACCTGGTGGTGGGGGGTGGGCCCGGTCCGGCCCCGGAACGGTCCGCCCGGTTCCTTGCCCGAGCCGTCCCGTCCGTGTCGCCGTGGTGTCACCACCTGGTCACGTCCACGTGGTTGTGTGACTGACCGTGCATGACACCCAGACTTCCGAATCCCACGTCCCGCGTCCGCGTACCCGCTGGGTGCGAGCGGTGACGTTCACCGTCACGTTGGCCTGGCGACACCTGCGGTCCGATCCCGCGCGGTTGCCGCTGCTGGCGCTGCGGTTGACGCCCGGCCCGCTGCGGCACGCGGTCCGGGCCGCGGCCACCCGGATGGGCGGCCTGGCACGGGCCTACGCGCTCTGGGACCGGGGCCAGCGCGGGGAGGCGCGCGCGGCGGTGCTCGCCGCCGCGAGGGGAGCCTCCCCCCGCCGCGTCGACCGGCTGGTGTCGGCCAGCCTGGCCGCGGGCGACGCGGACACCGCACGTGAGCTGGTGGAACAGCTCCCGGAGGGTCCGCGTCGGGACGCGGCGGAGTATCGGACGGCTCTGGCGACAGGACGCGCTGTTCCCGCGTCCCCGTCCACGTCGCCCGACCATCACGGGATCACGTTAACCCGTGGTCACCGAACGCGGCCCGACGACACGGTGAACGCTCGGCGACCGGCACGCCCCGCCGGTGAACGGTGGCGTGTGGCCGGGGACCCGGCCGCACCGGGGGCGGGGCTGCGCGTGCTGCATCTGGTCACCAACGCGCTACCGCACACCAACGCGGGGTACACGCAGCGCACGCACCGCATCGCCACCGCGCAGCGGGAGGCGGGGATGGACGTGCACGTGGTGACCCGTGCCGGATACCCGCTCACGAAGGGGGCCGCGGACCCGCGGACGCTGGTGCGGGTGGACGGGATCGCCTACCACCGGCTGCTGCCGTGGACGGCGCCCGCCGACGCGCGCGCGGAGTTGGCGGCCGGTCTGAGACTGGCGGGGCCCCTGGTGGAGGCGTTGCGCCCGCACGTGCTGCACGCGGCGAGCAACCACCACAACGCGCGGCTGGCCCTGGAACTGGGTCGGCGGTACGGGCTGCCGGTGGTGTACGAGGTGCGGGGCTTCCTGGAGGAGTCCTGGCTCTCGCGGGACCCCTCGCGCAGTGTGGAGGATGCCTTCTACCAGGCGGAACGGGCGAGCGAGACGGAGTGCATGCTGGCCGCCGACCTGGTGGTCACGCTGGGCGAGGCGATGCGCGCGGACATCGAGGCCCGGGGCGTGCCGCGCGAGCGGCTGCTGGTGGTGCCCAACGCGGTGGACGCCTCCTTCCTCGAACCGCTGCCGCCGGGCGACGGCGTGCGGGCGGCGTTGGGGATCGGCGCCGAGGAGTTCGTGGTGGGCACGACCACCAGCTGCTTCTCCTACGAGGGCCTGGACGTGCTGCTGGACGCGGTGGCGCTGATGCGCGGCCGAGGGGAGCGGGTGCACGCGCTGGTCGTCGGCGACGGCCCCGAACTGCCCGCGCTGCGCGCCCACGCGCGGGAGATCGGTCTGGCGGGGGCGGCGCACTTCCCGGGGCGGGTTCCGGCCGGCGAGGTGCGCTCGTACCACGGCGCGTTGGACGTGTTCGCCGTGCCCCGCCGGGACGAGCGGGTGTGTCGGCTGGTGACACCGCTCAAGCCCGTGGAGGCTATGGCGGGAGGCCTCCCCGTTGTGGCCAGTGGGTTGCCGGCGTTGCAAGAGATTGTGGAACCAGGGGTGACTGGTGAGTTAATTCCGGCTGGCGAATCAGCGGGTCTCGCTGAAGTGCTGACAAAGCTCGCTTACAGTCATGAAAAGCGGATTTCGTACGGTCTCGCTGGCCGAAACCGTGTCGGCACCGATCGGACCTGGGCGGAAGCCGCATACCGCTACAACCAGGCGTACCGGGCTCTTATTCGGAAATTGTCCGAACCAGGCCAGATCCCATAGCCGGGGACGACATCTGCCTACACTCGGGTGTCCCGCCCTCCTCCCCAGGCTGTCCCCGAAAACAGTGCGCCCGTTCACCAAACGAATGCGAGTGTGACCGCGAAGTGGATGCCGCAGCCTCCAACCCAGTGTCCGTTCCCGAACAGCCCTCCGGTGAGACCAGCGACCTCGTCATCATCGGGCTCGGCTACGTCGGCCTGCCCCTGGCGGCCGAGGCCGCGTCCGCGGGGCTGCGCGTGGTCGGTCTCGACGTGAACGAGCACGTCGTCGACGGGCTCAACCGCGGGGTGTCGCACGTGGACGACCTCGCCGACGAGGACGTCCGCGCGATGCGCGAGGGCGGGTTCATCGCGACCACGGACGCCGCGTGCCTGGCCCGCACGCGCACGATCGTCATCTGCGTGCCGACCCCCCTGTCCCCCGAGGGTGGGCCGGACCTGGGCGCGGTGACCTCCGCCGCCAAGGCCATCGCCGCCCACCTGACCCCGGGCACGCTGGTCATCCTGGAGTCCACCACCTACCCGGGCACCACCGAGGAGGTGGTCCGGCCGCTGCTGGAGGAGTCCGGTCTGGTCGCGGGCGCCGACTTCCACCTGGCGTTCTCCCCCGAGCGGATCGACCCGGGCAACCCGACCTTCGGCGTCGCCAACACCCCCAAGGTGGTCGGCGGCCTGACCGAGGAGTGCGGAACGGCCGCGGCGGAGTTCTACGGCCGGTTCGTGGAGACCGTCGTCCGGGCGCGCGGGACGCGCGAGGCGGAGATGGCCAAGCTGCTGGAGAACACCTACCGGCACGTCAACATCGCCCTGGTGAACGAGATGGCCATCTTCTGCCAGGAGCTGGGCGTGGACCTGTGGGACGCCATCGCGGCGGCCAAGACCAAGCCGTTCGGCTTCCAGGCCTTCTACCCGGGGCCGGGCGTGGGCGGGCACTGCATCCCGATCGACCCGAACTACCTGTCGTACAAGGTCAAGACGCTGGGCTACCCGTTCCGGTTCGTGGAGCTGGCGCAGGAGATCAACGGCCGGATGCCCGCCTACGTGACGCAGCGGGCGCAGGAGCTGCTCAACGAGTCCGGGCTGGCGCTGTCGCGGTCCAAGGTGCTGCTGCTGGGCGTGACCTACAAGGCCGACATCGCCGACCAGCGCGAGTCCCCGGCGCGGCCGGTGGCGCGCAAGCTCGCGGCCAAGGGCGCCACGCTCACCTACCACGACCCGCACGTCGACGCGTGGGAGGTCGACGGCCAGGAGGTCCCCCGGGCCACTGACCTGGACCGGGCGCTGGCCGAGGCCGACCTGACCATCCTGCTCACCGACCACGGCGAGTACCGGCCCAAGCGGCTCGCGGAGTACGCGCGGCTGCTGCTGGACACCCGCGGCGTGCTGCGCCGCTCGGCGCCCGAGGCCGACGCGGAGGTGCCGTCCCAGACCCGCGCGCTCGCGCGGCACGAGGGCCTCCGGGTGCTCTGAGCGCCCGCCGCCCCCTGAACGGGAAGGACCGGGGCACGCCGATTCCGAACCCATCGCGGTTCATCGGCGTGCCCCGTTTCGTTCACCTTCGTCCAACCGAAGGTTCACCGGATCACCCCCATGTGTCCACCGTGGTTTATTCGCACCGTTTCCGCAGGTGAATACCGTGTCGGACAGCTGGTACCGCGCAGGTGAGGCGGATCATCGCTGTAGACGGACCCGACCGGTGACTTAGGTGATGTTCAATGCACGCGCTCGTGGCCACGGTGGTCCACCATCCCGAGGACGCCCGGATCCTGCACCGACAGATCCGCGCGCTCCTCGAAGCGGGACACGACGTGACCTACGTCGCCCCGTTCAGGGAGTGCGGTGTCACCCCGTGGGGTGAGGTGAACTCCGTCGACGTTCCCCGGGCGGTCGGCCGTGAGCGGCTCAAGGCCCTGCGCGCGGCGCGCGCGGTGCTCGCCGAGCACGCTCCCCGCGCCGACCTGCTGCTCTTCCACGACCCCGAACTCATGCTGGCCCTGCCCGCCAAGCGTCCCGTGACCGTGTGGGACGTCCACGAGGACACCGCCGCGGCCATCCTGACCAAGCCGTGGGTGCCCCGGCCGCTGCGGCGGCCGCTCGGCACGCTGGCGCGCGCCTTCGAGCGCGGGGCCGAGCGCCGGATGCGGTTGCTGCTGGCCGAGGAGGGGTACCGGTCGCGGTTCAGGTTCGAGCACCCGGTGGTGCCCAACACGACCGACGTGCCGGTGGAGCCCGCCCGTGAGCCGGGTGACGACCGGGTCGTGTACCTGGGCCACGTGTCCGTGGCGCGCGGGGCGCACGAGCTGGTCGAGTTGGGTCGCAGACTGCGTCCGCACGGGGTGCGGCTGGAGGTGATCGGCGGCGCGGACGCGAGTGTGCGGCCGCTGCTGCGTCAGGCACAGCAGGACGGCGACCTGAACTGGTACGGGTTCGTGCCCAACGACCGGGCGCTGCGGATCTGCGCGGGGGCGATGGCGGGGCTGAGCCTGCTGCACGACACCCCGAACTACCGGCACTCGATGCCGACCAAGGTCGTGGAGTACATGGCGCACGGCCTGCCGGTGGTGACGACCGCCAACCCGATGGCCAAGGACCTGGTCACGGGACGCCCCGAGGGCGACGCGGGCCTGGTGGTCCCGTTCGGCGACGTGGACGCGGCCGAGGACGCGGTGCTGCGGCTGCGGCGCGACGCCGACCTGCGGCGTTCGCTGGCGCGCACCGGGCACAGGATCGCACGGACGTCGTACCACTGGCCGGTGCAGGCGCGGCTGTTCGTCAAGCGGTTGGAGGAGTGGGCGGACAGGAGCTCACCGGTCGTGCCGGAGATACCGCGCCCGAGGACGCGGCGCCGGTTCGCGACGAGCGAGTGATCCGGACCACTTGAAGGACTCTGGGAAATATCTTCCTAGATAACTATGTTGTGGCCTCTGTCAGCCCGCCACGGCGTTCGCGCTGGTGGCGCCCGCAGAGCACCCCAGAGGTTATGACATGCACGAGGCACTGGTTCTCGACAAGACCGCCCAGGACCTGCTGTTCCGGTCCGCCCGTACCGCGAACACGTTCACCGACGAGCCCGTGACCGACGAACAGGTCCGTGCCATCCACGACCTGGTCAAGTTCGGCCCGACCGCGATGAACAACCAGGCGCTGCGCGTGACGGTCGTGCGCTCCCCCGAGGCGCGCGAACGCCTGGTCGAGCACATGTGGGACAACAACGCCCCGAAGACCTCGACCGCGCCGCTGTCCCTCATCCTGTCCGCGGACACCGACTTCCACGAGCGGCTGCCCGAGGTCTTCCCGGTCTTCCCGGGCGCGCGCGACAACCTCGCGGAGGCGCCCGAGGCCCGCGAGAGGGTGGCCGAGCAGAGCGCGTTCCTCCAGATCGCGTACCTGATCATCGGCGTGCGCGCCGCCGGCCTGGCAGCCGGGCCGATGACCGGCTTCGACGCCGAGGGCGTGCGCGGGGAGTTCTTCGGCGAGGACTCGCCGCTGCGACCCGTCGTCGTGATGAACGTAGGCAAGCCCGGCCCGGACGCCTGGTTCGACCGCCTGCCGCGCCTGGACTACGAGGACGTCGTCACCGAGGTCTGATCCACGCTCGAACGGGGCTGGGCGCCGCGCGGCGCCCAGCCCCCTCGTGTCCTCAGTGTGGCCAGAGGGTGATGTGGACGATCACGATCTCCCTCCTGTGGTGGGCGAGGAGGAACTTGAAGAAGCCCACCTCATCCCCGAGTGAGAACTCCCGCAGCCCGCCTGAGCGATCGGGGGGATCGCCCACGTGATCGGCTTCGGGGCCCAGGACCGCCAGTTCCGTCGCGAAGCGTTCGACCGCCGCCAGCGCCCCGGGCGGAAGTCCCTTGGAGATGTCCTCCGGGTCGAAGCACCACGTCCATTCGTTCACCTGCCGAGCCTCGCGTCCGCCCAGGCCAGAATGCGCGAGATCTCAGAGATGGCCTCCCTGGCGTCCGGGTGTCTGTCCTCCACCATGGCCAACAGCTCAGCCTGCCGACGCGCGATGTCGGGGTGTCTCTCCACCTCGATGAACTGGGCCCACGAACGACAGAACAGCCACAGCGGGCCAAGGCTCTGGTTGGTCTGCGCCTTCGTGCTGGCCTCGACAAGCTGCCGGTCGAACTCCTTCACCTGGGAAGGGGAGATCCGCGACAAGGCGGCACGCAACGCGGTGGGATTCGCGTCCGGGCGTGGGATGTAGGGCGCCTCTGTGGCTTCGACCACAGGCTGTTCGGGCATCGCTACCGTCCTGCCTTCGGCTGTGGGAGCTGTTGATCCTGCCCCAGGAATCTACCCGTTCCCCGAGCGGCACGAGGGCGGATCTCAGATGACCGGAGGGCGTCCCGCGCGCGTCATCCGCCAGGCGGTCGACCACCGGATCGGCGTGCGCGGTCCCGGGTTCTCGCGCCAGCCCTCGCGGAAGCCGCCGAACCACGACCGCAGCGCCGCCCGGTCCCGCTCGCGCAGCACCGTCAGTCCGACCCAGGTCCCCAGGTAGGCGAGGGCCAGCGCCCACGGCAGGTTGCGACGCGCCAGCCACACCCGGTTGCGGGCGTTGAGCCGGTAGAAGTTCTCGTGCCGGGTCGGCGCGACCGCCGGGTGGTACATCACCGCGTCGGCGTCGTACTCGATCGTGTAGCCCGCGTCCATGATCCGCCAGGCCAGGTCGGTCTCCTCGTGGGCGTAGAAGAACTCGCCCGGCAGACCGCCGCCCTCCTCGAACGCGGTGCGCCGGATCGCGCACGCACCGCCCAGGAAGGTGGTCACCACGCTCGACCTCCGGGAGTCGCCCACCCGCAGCCGCGGCACGTGGCGGCGCTGGTCGGGGCCCCCGTCCGGGTCGGCGATCCGGAAGGACAGCGCGCCCAGCGTGGGTTCGGCGGCGAACCGCTCCCGCACGTGCCGGGCCAGGTCGGTGGAGCGGTACCACCCGTCGTCGTCCAGGAACAGCACGACGTCGCCCTTGGTCGCCCGCACCCCGTGGTTGCGCCCCGCGGGGATGCCCACGTTCTCCGGCAGCCGCACGGTCCTGACGCCCTCGGGCAGCTCGGGCAGGTCAGCGCCGTTGCCGACCACGACCACCTCGACGTCCGCGCCCTCCTGCTCGAGCACACTGGTGATCGCCCTGCGCAGCTCAGCCGGGCGGTTGCCCATGGTGAGCAGGACGCAGGACAGCGTGGGCTGGATGGGACCGGACACCTCGGGACGGCTCCGTTCGGCTCTCGGCGCTCGGGAGTCCTCCCCCGCGGACGCGCCGGAGACCGGTGAGGACGGGATCACGGATGTGGCCATGCTTGCGACCGTTCAGTGGACGACGGACATCGAGAAGATTGACTCTCGTCAACATTCGCACGAACAGACTAACGAGAGAATAAGAGAAAGGTGTACGAGGCCGTGGGGCGGGTAACACGCACGGCCTCGTATGTGACGGTACCGTCACTGACGCGTTATTCCAGGCGACGCGACGCGACCACGCTCACGAAATGAGCGAGACTCATGACCACGCCCACGGCCGCGCACGCGACCACGAGCACCCGGGTCGCGGCCAGGTCGCCGAGGACGGCGTCCACGACCGCCGCCACCACGACCAGCAGCGAAAGCTCGACCGCCTGGATCACGCGGTGCACCTTCAACGCGGAGGCCAGGCGCCGGGCCAGGCTCAGCCCGGACGAGCGCGGCCGCATCGCCTCGGCCGTGACCTCCTCCGACAGCCCCGCCTTGGCGCGGGCCACCACGACGTTGTCCGTCTCGGCCTTGATCAGCGCGACGCCGATCGCCGCGGCCATCCCGAGGATGACCCAGCCGCCCGGCTCGAACCCGCCCTGGGCACGCACGCCCAGGCCGATGAGCAGGGCGATCTCCGACACGTAGTGGCCGATCCGGTCCAGGTAGATCCCCGCCACGCTGGTGCGTCCCGTGTACCGGGCCACCTCGCCGTCGGAGCAGTCCAGCAGCAGGTAGACCTGCACCAACACGGCCGCCAGGACGGCCGACCACAGACCGCCGAAGGCCACGACGACCCCGGCCAGGACGCCGAACACCATCATCAGGTAGGTGATCGGGTTCGGCGGGACGCCGAGCCGGACGAACAGCGTGCTCAGGTACGGGGAGACGTCCCGCATGTAGTAGCGGCCCGCCCAGTGCTCCTCGTTCACACGCTCCTTGATCCCCGCGGGCTGGCCGCCCGCGCGGACCTCAGCGACCGACGGCTTCGACATAGTCCGCGACACTCCGCTTGATCTCGTCCTCGGAGAGGTTCAGGTGTTCAAGGATGGTGAAGCGGCCGGGACGCGTGCCCGGAGCGTGGACGACGGCACGCGTGAAGGCGTCCTCGTCGAGCCCCACGTCGGAGGGGAGGGTCGGCAGCTGGTGGCGGACCAGGCAGGTGCGGATCTCCTCCAGGCGCCGCTGCGACCAACCCAGGTGGCGCACCCGCAGGAAGGACGCGTACAGCGCGCCCAGCCCGGCGAGCTCGCCGTGGTTGCTGGTCCCCGGGTAGAGCTGCGTGATCGCGTGCAGGATCTCGTGGCACGCGCCGCTGGCGGGTCGGCTGGACCCGGCCACCGACATCGCCATCCCCGAGAGCACCAGACCCTCGGCGAGCACGGCGAGGAAGGCGTCGGACTCGATGGAGTCGGGGCGGTGCAGCACCGCCTCCGCCGCGACCCGGGCGAAGGTGACTGCCATGCCGTCGACCGGCTCGCCGCCGATCCGGCCCGCCAGCTCCCAGTCCTCGATGGCCGAGATGTTGCTGACGACGTCGCCGATGCCGGAGCGGACCAGGTGCGAGGGGGCGGCCTGGACGTAGTCGACGTCGATGACCACGGCGATGGGCATGGTGACGCCGATGGACGGCTTTCCGCCCTCGTGTTCGAGGGAGCTGACCGGCGAGGCGATGCCGTCGTGCGCCAGGTTGGTCGCGACGGCGACCATGGGGATGCCCGCCATGGTCGCGGCGAACTTGGTCACGTCGATGGTCTTGCCGCCGCCGATGCCGGCGACCGCCTCGTAGGCGCCCGACCGGAGCTTCTTGCCCAGGTCGGTGGCGGCGTCCACGGTGCCCTCGTCGACCTGGAAGACCTCGCACTGGGGCAGGTCCAGGTCGGCGGCGATCTGCGCGCCCTGGCCCGGGCCGACCGCGACCGCGATGCGGCCCTCGGTGGCGATCCGGCGGTCGGCGAGCACCGTTCCGAGGGAGGCGATGGCCCCCCGGCGCACGTCGATCGCCAGGGGGGAGGGGAGCATTCGCGCTAGTAGCGGCACGCGATCTCCCTCGCCTTGGCCAGGTCGTCGTGGTTGTCGACCTCGACCCACTGGACGTCGCCGATCGGGGCGACGGAGACCTTCTCGCCGCGGCGGACCAGCTCCTGGTAGCCGTCCTCGTAGTACAGCTGCGGGTCGCGCTCCCAGGTGGCCTTGAGCGCGTCGGCCAGGCGGGCGTCGAGCGAGCCCTCGACGAGGGTGGCGCCGATGTACTCGCCCGCGGCGGTGGCCGGGTCCATCAGCTTGGTGATGGTCTTGAGGTGGCCGCCCTCGTCGAGGGTCACCTTCATCTCCTCGTCGGCCAGATTTTTCACGTTGTCCACCGCGAGGAGGAGTTCCGGACCCCGCGCGGCGAGTAGCGTTTCCTCGACGCTCACGGGGTGAACCGTGTCACCGTTGACCAGGAGGACGCCCTCGGGGAAGAACTCGCGTGCGGTCCACAGGGAGTAGGCGTTGTTCCACTCCTCGGCCTTGTCGTTGTAGCTGAGGGTGATCTTGACGCCGTGACGCTCCTCGAGCGCCTCCTTGCGGGCCTCGACGGCCTCCGCACGGTAACCGACCACCACGACCACGTCGGTGAGCCCGGCGGCGGCGAGGTTGCGCAGCGAGATGTCCATGATGGTCGTCTCACCGTCGACGGGCACCAGAGCCTTGGGCAGGGTGTCGGTGTAGGGGCGCAGACGCCGTCCCGCGCCTGCGGCGAGAACCATTCCGAGCATGAGGGCGTGTTCCTCCTTAGGTCGGGGAGACGCCTCACGCCTCCCCGTTCGTTCCGGCGGCCGGTCGGCCCCCGTCCTCGTGTCCAGGTGGGGTCGTCCGGGGACCTCCCCGGTCCGTGCCGCCTCCGCGAGGGGACGCGGTGACGGTCGTGCACACCTCGGTCACGGGCGTCGCGCACCAGGAGCGCACCGCCTCGCGGACCAGGAGCACCGCCAGGTATCCGGCGAGTGCCCCGTAGGCGGGCGCGAGGACGTCGAACGCACCGCCGACCGCGATGACGAGCATGCGCCCGTCCCATCCGAGCGCCGCCCTGCGCACCCAAGCGGGGCGGGCGACGCCGACGGAGGGACGCGCGACGTCGTCGCGGTGGTGGCTGACGACCACCATCAAGAGTACGAACACCAATGGACCGGGTACACCGGACGCCAGCCCCAGGACCGCCAGGTACCCGTACTCGGTGATCCGCAGGACGGGCGGCACGAGCCGGTCGAGGCGCCCGTCGTGCGGGTGCCCCGAGGCCAGACCGGACAGTAGCAGGGCAGCGACCGGTGCGAACAGGGTAATGCCTGCCAGCTGTCCCCGAACCGCCACGAGGAGCGTCCCGGCCACCAGCAGGCCGGTGAGCGCCGGCAGCATGGGCGCGACGGCTCCCGGGGCGACCCGACCGAGCAGCGCGCAGACGTGACTGTCGTCACGTAGTGTCCGCAGGTCGGGAACGGTGGCGCACAGACGCTCACGCGGCGCCCGGGCGCCGCCGTCGAGGTCGTGTCCGGTCACCGGCGCGTCTCCTTGGCGGTGGGGTCGACGAGTTCCCCGGTCACGGCGAGCGCGCACCCGACGACGAGGGTGAGGAAGGCGACCCGCGCGTCCCAGACCGTGGTGGTGACCGCGATGGTCAGGAAGCGCGTGGGCTGGGTGAAGACCATGACGCGCCGGATCGCCGCGGGCAGGGGCGCTCCCCCGGCTCGGGCGGCGGCGTCGTGCGCGCCGGTGTCGGCCGCGGCGGCGGCCGTTTCCGTGGTGGAGGGTGCGGCGGCGACCCCCGCGGTGGCGCGGACGGCGGTTCCGGTGGAGGAGCCAGGGGCGACGCCGTCGCGCGTGGCGACCGGGCGCCCTTCGGGGCCGCCGAGGAGGCGGTCGGTGAGCCTGGGGTCGTTCTCCCGGGTGTCCCGGGGCGGCGGGGGCACGAGTCCGGCCAGGAGCCCGTCGGGCCCGTCCTGGACACCGCTGTCGCCGCGCGCGGCGGACCCGCCCGCACCGGCGGTGTCCCCTCTCCCCCACACGGCTCCGCCGCCCGTGCCGTTCCCGGTCGCGGGCGGCGCCGACCGCACGACCAGGAACGAGTCCCGCAGCGCCAACGCGATGAGCGCGCCCGCCGCCCAGCCCCACGCGCCCTGGATGCCCGCCGCGACCGCCCCGAGGGCGAGCCCGACGTAGACGGCGTACTCGCGCAGCTGGCCGAGCATCGCCGCGAGCCACATGGTGAGCGCGTCGCGGCGGTCGGTCCGGATGCGCGCCCGGACGGCGTCGCAGAACAGCACGACCCCGAGGAAGGCCGAGCCGACGAGGCAGCCGACCGTGTCGGCCTGGGAGAACCAGACCGCCGCCGCGATCGCCGCCACGACGCTGATCCGTGTCACCCCCGAGCGGGTGACGCACCTGCGTTCCAACATGCGCGCGGTGGCCCGCGCCACCGAGTCCTTGGCCATGGTCGTGCCTCCTCCAGCCGTGCTGGGAGTCACCGTTTCTCACTCTGAGTAACCATTCAACCACTGACACGCACATAGCGCCTGGTAAGACGTGGCGAGGGTCGAGCGACCGCGTTTCGGGCATGCCCGGACAGACGCGAGCGCATCTCCGAAAGGGGTCGGAGATGCGCTCGTCGTCACTCGTTCGCGGGAGGGTTCGGGCCGCCGTCCGGCCCGAGCCCGTCAGGCGGCCCTGCCGCCGCCCGTCGGGTCCTCGCCGTTCTCGCGCTCGGCCTCGGCCTTGCGCTTCTTCTCCTCCTCGCGCTTCTTGCGCTCGGCGATCTTGGCCTGGGTGTCCTCGTTGTAGGCGTCCAGGGCCGCCTCGATGTCGGTGTCCAGGGCGAGCCCGCCGCCCTTGACGTACAGACCCCGGTTGCAGAACCGGCGCAGGTCCCTCTCGCTGTGGGAGACCAGGACCATCGTGCGCTGGTTGGCCAGCATCCGGTCGATCGCGTCGTAGCACTTGCGCTTGAACGCCTTGTCGCCGACCGCGAGCACCTCGTCGACCAGCATGATCGGGTGCTCCAGCTGGGAGATCAGCGCGAACCCGAGCCGGACCTTCATCCCGCTGGAGTAGTGGCGCACCGGGGAGTCGATGAACTTCGACTCGATCTCGGCGAAGTCGACGATCTCCTCGAAGCGCTCGTCGATCTGCTTCTCGGACATGCCGTGCAGCGAGCCGACCAGGTACACGTTCTCGCGGCCGGTGAGGTTGTCGTTGAAGCCCGCCCGCAGCTCCAGCAGCGGGGCGACCTTGCCGCGCACGTGGACCTCGCCCTCGTCCGGCATGAGCACGCCCGCGATGAGCTTGAGCAGCGTCGACTTGCCCGTGCCGTTCTTGCCGACGATGCCCACGCAGTCGCCGCGCGCGATCTCGAAGGAGACGTCGCGCAGCGGCCAGAACTCGTCGCCCTCGGCGTTGGGGTCGCGCTTGGACCCGTGGATGAACATCTCGCGCAGGCTGCGCTTACGGCGGCGGTTCACGGCGAACTTGACGCCGAGCCCCTTGGCCTCGATGACCGGTCCGCCGGTGCCCTCGGCGCCGTAGGTGGTCTGCGCCATCACAACTCCTTCAGGACGGACATCTCCAGACGGCGGAACGTCCAGTATCCGATGATCAGCATCAGGACGGAACCCGCCACCGAAGCGGACAACGCCAAGGTCGTCGGCGTTAGTTCCTCGAACCCAGCGAACCACACCGTGCGGTGCATCTGGAAGATCCCCATCAGGGGGTTGAGCTGGAAGAGCGTCCCCGCCCAACCCGGCAGCCGGGCCGAGTCCAGGACCATCGAGGCCGGGAACAGGATCGCCGAACCGTAGAACAGCACACGCGTGACGATGCGCGTCAGGCGCTCCACGTCGCGCAGCAGGACGTTGACCGAGGACAGGAACAGGGTGACGCCCAGGCCGAACATGAAGGTCAGCACGACCGCCAGCGGCAGCCACAGGAGCAGGCCCTCGACGGAGGGACGACCGCCCAGCGCGAACACGAAGACGAGCAGGACCGGCCAGGTCAGCAGGTACTCGACGAACTTCGTGCCCACGGTCGCCAGGGGGAAGATCTCCCGGGGCACCTTCATCGTGGTGATCAGCTTGGAGTGCGTGATCATCGCCCGGGGCGCCTCGCCGAGGATCGCGCCGAAGGTGGTCCACGGCAGAATGCCCGCGACCAGGAACAGCAGGAAGCCGCCGCTGTCCATGGCGCTCTCCGGCATCCCGCGGTTCGCGTTGAGGATGACGCCGAAGACGGTGAAGTAGACCAACGTCATGGCCATGGGCTCCAGCATCGTCCACGCGTATCCGAGTACGGACTGCTGGTACTTGACCTTCAGGTCGCGCCGGACCAGGAGGCCGACGACCCTCCGGTGCTCCCAGACGGCCAGCGTCCTTGACGCCACCGCCACCTCCAAGGGTTTGATTCACGTCCGGGGTCGAAGCGTTCCGGACGGGCGTGTAGGTACTCACCTGCGCGCACCGGGCCGACATTCGCGGTTCCGCCCTCACCGGGCCCGTGGCACGGGGGGCGTGTCCGAGCGAGTGGGGGATGTCGCGGACCGCGCCCGGTCTCACGACCGTGTCAGAGGAGGTCCGGACCGGGCACGCCATACAGGCGTCCATAGGTTACCGCCGTGGAAGACGGACCGAACCATCGGTCGGGTGCCCACGGAGGCCGTCCGCTAGTGTCGGCGACTGGATTCCCCGTGCGTGCGCACGCGTCCCGAGAAAGGCGAAGAGATGTCCGCAGCTCCGCGCGTGATCGCCGCGGTCCTGGCCGGAGGGGTGGGCGCGCGGATGGGCGCGGCCACGCCCAAACAGCTGCTCCCGCTGGAGGGCCGGCCGATCATCGAGCACTCCGTCGCCGCCTTCGAGGCCTGCCCCGAGGTGGACGAGATCATCGTGCTGATGGTCGCCGAGCACGTGGGCCGGGTGGAGGACCTCGTCGCCGACGCCGGGTTCACCAAGGTCACCAGGGTGCTGCCGGGCGGCGCCACCCGGACCGAGACCTCCTACGCGGCGCTGACGGCGATGGCGTCGGCCGCCGACACCGATCTCGCCCTGCTGCACGACGCCGCCCGACCGCTGCTCCGCCCGGCCACGGTCACGTCGTGCGTGGCGGCGCTGGGCGAGGCGGGCGCGGTCGGGGTCGCGGTGCCCAGCACGGACACGACCGTGCGGGTGGCCCCCGGTCGGACCGGCGGGGAGGCGATCGTGGACGTGCCCCCGCGCGCCGAGCTGCGCAGGATGCAGACGCCGCAGGGGTTCCGCCTGGGCGTGCTCCGCCGCGCCTACGCGCTGGCGATGGCCGACCCCGGCCTGGTCGCCACGGACGACTGCGGGGTGGTGCTGCGGTACCTGCCCCAGGAGGAGGTCCGGATCGTGCCGGGTGACGAGGGCAACATCAAGGTGACCAACCCGGGCGACGTCGAGATCGCCGAGACCCTGCTTCGGCGGGCACGCGTCCGGCACGGGAACGGGAGCGCGGGGGAGGCGCGATGAGCCGGGTGTTCACGCCGACCGAAGTGATCGGCCACCGGGGCGCCGGGCGCGGCGTGGTCGACGGCGCTCCGGAGAACTCCGCGGCCTCCTACGCCGCCGCGGCCGAGGCCGGGGCGGACTGGGTGGAGATCGACGTGCGCCGCACGGCCGACGACTCCCTCGTCCTCCACCACGACGCGGCCCTGGACGACGGGCGGGCGATCGTGGACCTGACCGCCGACGCGTGCGCGGCGGCGGGCGTGATCCGCCTGGAGGAGGGGTTGGCGGCCCTCCCCGCCGGGGTGGGCCTGGACGTGGACGTCAAGTCGGTGATGGAGGACGCGGTGGACGCCCCGTCGCGCCGCACGGTGTCGCTCCTCCTCCCCCACCTGCGCCGGGAGGCCGCGCGGCGGCGCGTGTTCGTGTGCTCCTTCGACCCCGGTGTCCTGCTGGCCGTCCGCGAGGGCGCGCCCGGGGTGCCGACGGCGTGGATGCCCTACGTGCGCAACCCGCTCGACCAGGCGGTGGCCGGGGCGGCCGGGATGGGCTGCTCGATCGTGGCGGTCGACGCACGGTCGCTCGGACGGACGGGCGACGCGCCCCGGCCCGGCCGCCGGTCGGTCTCCTACACCGTCGCCCTGGCGCACCGCGCCGGGCTGGAGATCATCTCGTGGTGCCCGGACCCGGTGGACGCGGCCAGGTACGCCGAGGCGGGGATGGACGCGGTCGTGGTGGACGACGTGCCGGGCACGGTGTCGGCGCTCAAGGCCGTCGGCGGGGCTGGCGCCGCCCCGACCGGGTGACCGTGTCCGGTGGCCGGGCGGGTGCTCGGCGCCCCGGGCGTGTGTCGGGCCCCGCCGCCCGGGTCGGGCCCAGCGGTAGGGGCGGGCCCCAGGCGTCAGGCGCGTGTGGAGCGCGAGGCCCGCGCGGTGCGCGAGTCCGACCCGAGACCGGGCGGGCTGGTGATGAAGCCCACACCCCACGACATGTGCATGGTCGTCAGGGCCAGCGGGAGCAACGGCAGGCTGGCGGCGGGCAGGCCCTTGGCCAGCGGCACCGACGCCGCCGTGACCAGGGCCAGGTAGGCGGCGGGCACCAGGAACAGCGGCCACCAGAACAGGCCGCCGACCAGCCCGGCGAGGACGCCCGCCACGGCGACCGGCGGAGCGAGGTAGCGCAGGTTGATGGTGCCCCTGTGCTGGCGGGCGACCACGCGCCGCCAGCGGCCGTAGTGGAAGTACTGCTTGGCGAGCAGCCGCACGTCGCGCCGGGGCCGGTAGGAGACCCGCATGCGCGGCTGGAACCACACCGTGCCGCCGGTGGTGCGGATGCGGTGGTTCATCTCCCAGTCCTGGGCGCGCAGGAAGGCCTCGTCGTAGCCGCCGACCCGGTCGAGCGCCGAGCGCTGGAAGACGCCCAGGTAGACGGTGTCGGCGGGGCCGCCCTCACCACCGGTGTGGAAGCGCGCGTTGCCCACGCCGACCTTGGAGGTCATGGCGGCTGCGACGGCCTTCTCCCACGGTGTGGTCCCCTCGGCGGCCATGATGCCGCCGACGTTGTCCGCCCCCGTCTCGCGCAGCGTCTCGACGGCGACCCTCAGGTAGTCCGACGGCATCATGGCGTGCCCGTCGATCCGGGCGACGATGTCGTGGCTGGAGGCGCCGATCGCGGCGTTGAGCCCGGCCGGGGTCCGTCCCGTGGGGTTGTCCACCACCTTGACGCGCGGGTCCGCGGCGGCGAGCCCGTCGGCCACCTCGCGGGTGCGGTCGGTGGAGGGGCCCACGCCCAGCACGACCTCCAGTTCGCCCGGGTACTCCTGGGCGAGGACGTGCTCCACCGCGGCGGCGAGGTGGCGCTCTTCGTTGAGGACGGGCATGACGACGGAGACTGGCGGCCAGGACACGGGGCACTTCCCAAGGTCAAGACGTGTCGGGACTGCGTGGTACGCGCGTCAACCGTACTGCACACGGCGGCCTCCGACAGCCGGGGTTTCGGCCCGTTCGTTCCCGCGTGAACGGTTCCCCGGCCGACGGCGTCACACCCAAACGGACGACAACACGCCGAGCGTTGACATCCCGCGCCCTTCGGCGGATCGGGTGACAACCTAAGGATGAAGGACACCGCTGCACGGGTGGGACGGGGACTCCGATGGGCGACGACAACACCGGACGGCAGGGACCGCCGGAGGAGTTCCGGCGCAAGCGTTCCCAGCCGGTCCCGCCCGAGGCCCGCCGGTCGGCGCGCTCCGGTCGGGTGACGGTGCCCCCGGTCGCCGTGCGCCGCCGCAGGACCGGTCTGCTGGTCATGGGCGCGCTGTCGGCGCTGGTCCTGCTCGCCTCCGGAACGTCCTGGGCGATCACCGGCTGGATGTCGGGGGCGCTCAACCGGTTCGACGTGTTCGGGGCGCTCGCGGCGGGCGACCGTCCCGACAACCCGACCGGCGGACTCACCTTCCTGGTGATCGGCTCCGACGCGCGCGGGGAGATGAGCCAGGAGAACCAGGACGCGCTGAGCGTGGGATCGACGCCGGGCCGACGGTCCGACGTCATCATGATGGTGCGGATCAACGAGGACCGCGACCGGGTCAACGTGGTCGGCATCCCCCGCGACCTGTGGGTCGACATCCCCGGCGAGGGCGAGGACAAGATCAACGCCGCCTACGCCCACGGCGGCCCGGCGATGACCGTCCGGACGGTGGAGTCCCTGACGGACGTGCGGATCGACCACTACGTCGAGGTGGACTTCGAGGGCTTCGTGGACGTCGTGGACGCCCTGGGCGGCATCGAGGTGTGCCTGCCCGAGGCGATCGACGACCCGAAGGCGCGGCTGGACATGGCGGCGGGCACGCACGAGGTGGACGGCGCCGAGGCGCTGGCCTTCGCCCGGACCCGCGCCACCGCGCGCGGCGACCTGGACCGGATCGACCGGCAGCAGCAGGTCCTGTCCGCGATGCTCGACCGGGCGATGGGCAGCGAGACCCTCACCGACCCGGCACGGCTGGCGACGTTCCTGGAGAGCGCGCTGTCCTCGGTGACGGTGGACGAGGAGCTGGACGGACGCGCGCTCAACGAGCTCGCGTACCAGCTGCGCGAGATCGACCTGTCGGCGGTGGCGTTCACGCAGGTGCCGATCGCCGACATGAACCACTGGACGCCGCGCGGTGACGTCGCGCTGCTGTGGGACGAGCCCGCCGCCCGCGACCTGTTCGCCGACATCCGCGCCGACCGCCCCATCGCCGAGGGGGACCCGGCCGAGGAGGCCTCCCCCGAACCGCCGGACCCGGCCGACATCCGGATCCGGGTGTTCAACGGGACCGCCACCCCGGGCATGGGCGCGCGGACCGACGACAACCTCGACCAGGTCGGGTTCGACGTCATCGCCCCGGCCGAGAACTGGGACAACCGCGACGTGGCCACGACGCAGATCCGGCACCCGCGCGGTGCCGGAGCCGAGGAGCGGGCGCGGTTCGTGGCGGAGGTCTTCCCCGGTTCGGAGCTGGTGGAGGACCGTACCCTGGACGACGAGATCCAGGTCGTGATCGGCTTCAACTTCACGACCTTCACCGCCCCCGAGCTCCCGGAGCCCGAACCGGAGGCCTCCGCCTCCGACGGCCCCCTGGCCACGACGACCGCCCGGGACAACATCTGTGCGTGATCCCGTGCGAGGAAGGTGACCCGTGCTCCGCCATCTGGTCGGTCTGCTGGCAGGCATCGCCCTGACGCCGGTCCTGTGGATCGCCGTCGCGTGGGGCGCCGACATCCTCCCGCGGATCACCGGGGGTGACGTGACGATCGCATCCGTGTTGTCCGTGGTGGTGCTGTGCCTGGTGGGAATCGGCGGGGCCTACCTGGCGGCGGGCCACGTGTCCCCGCTGTTCGCCGCCTCCAGCGGCGCCCTGCTGACGGCGCTCGCGCTGTGGCCGGTGACCGCACCGGCGTCGCTCGGCGCGGTGCTCGGCTGGCTCGACCCGGAGAGCTTCGTCTTTCCGGGCGGCGCGGGGACGGCGGTCGCGCTTCCACTGGGCGTGCTCCTGCTGTGCTCGGCCATGACGCCCACCCGCTGGAGGGCACTGCGGGAGGCCCCGGCACGGGTGGTCGCGAGCGCGAGCCGGGACGACGTGCGCCGTGACGGCGCCGACGGCGTCCGCTGGGGCGAGGACGCGGGTCAGGCGGACGACCGGGACTGGAACCGCGGGCGACGCGGAGGTGACGAGCCGTCCACTGTGACCGACACCATCGAGGACGAACTCCCCGACACGCCCCCCGTCCCCCCGCCGCCTCCGAGCGGCGGGTACGACGGCGACCCGGAGAAGACCACCACGCCGTTCCGCCGACGCGGCGACAGCGGAGCCGTGTGGACGCCGTTGGACGTGGACCCCGAGGAGTTCCGGACCCACGACGACGGCCGCTGACACCGGCCCGGTCACCCCACGAGCGGACACCCGGTGCGTATCGCCCACTCCGCCCCGGTAACCTGTGCGCCTGACTGTTCACGTCGTGTTGGGTCACGCGCCACACCCCGGCGCGTAGGGTGATGCACCCCAATGCAGCATCGTTCGCCCCTGTGTCCGTTTTCTGCCCCCGAGCGGGGTGCTGACCTCTGTGAACGGGCACAACCATGCACACGAACGCGGACGGCGAGATCGGAAGGACTCCAGCAGTGGTCGAAGCGGAACGAATGCGCGTCTCGGTCATCGGCACCGGTTACCTCGGCGCCACCACGGCGGCCTGCCTGTCGGAGCTGGGCTTCGAGGTGCTCGGGCTCGACGTCGACGAGGCCAAGATCGAGCTGCTCCGCTCCGGCCGCGTCCCCTTCTTCGAGCCCGGACTGGACGAACTGCTCACCGCGAACCTGGACACCGGGCGACTCGCCTTCACGACGTCGTTCGCCGAGGTGGCCGAGTTCGCCGACGTGCACCTCATCTGTGTGGGCACCCCCCAGCGCGACGAGTCCGGCGCGGCCGACCTCACCTACGTCCACTCGGCGATCGAGCGGCTCGCTCCCCACCTGACCCGGCCCACCGTCGTCGTGGGCCGGTCGACCGTCCCCGTCGGCACCGCCGCGACCCTCACCGCCCGCCTGCACGCACTCGCCCCCGTCGGCGAGGAGGCCGAGCTGGGGTGGAGCCCGGAGTTCCTGCGTGAGGGCTTCGGCGTGGAGGACACGCTGCGGCCGAACCGGATCGTCATCGGCACCGACTCCCCCCGCGTGGAGAAGGCCGTCCGCGAACTGTGGCGGCAGCAGGTCGACGACGGCGTCCCCTTCCTGGTCACCGACCTCCAGACCGCCGAGCTGGTCAAGGTGTCGGCCAACGCCTTCCTGGCCACGAAGATCTCGTTCATCAACGCCATGGCCGAGGTGTCCGAGGCGGCCGGGGCCGACGTCATCCAGCTCGCCGAGGCGCTGTCCTACGACGACCGCATCGGCGGCAAGTTCCTCGGCCCGGGCCTGGGCTTCGGCGGCGGCTGCCTGCCCAAGGACATCCGGGCGTTCATGGCGCGCGCCGACGAGCTCGGCGTCGAGCCCGCGCTGTCCTTCCTGCGCGAGGTGGACGCGATCAACCAGCGCCGCCGCGCGCGCACGATCGACATCGCCCGCGAGCTCATCGGCGGAAGCTTCGCCGGGCGCACGGTCACGGTGCTGGGCGCCGCGTTCAAACCCAACTCCGACGACATCCGCGACTCGCCCGCGCTCGACGTGGCCTCGACCATCGCCTCGATGGGCGCCCAGGTGACGGTGTACGACCCCGCCGCCCTGGAGCGGGCCCGCGAGGCGCACCCGGAGCTGCGGTACGGCTCGTCGATGCTGGAGGCCGCGCGTGACGCGGACGTGGTCCTGCTGCTCACGGAGTGGCAGGAGTTCCGCGAGGCCAACCCGGACGAACTCGCCGAGGTCGTGTCGGCCACGCGGATCGTGGACGGGCGCAACGCGCTCGACCCGACGTTCTGGCGTGCCTCGGGGTGGACCTACCGGGCCCTCGGCCGCCAGTAGCCCACCCGTACCGCGTCCGCAACGCCCGGTGCCGTCCGGGTGTTCGAGGATCGCACGGAGTCCGATGGTGAGGATCGCACCGGTCGTCGGCGCGGCCGGGTGGGGGCTCAGGGCCGGACCGGACTCAGACCGTGATCTGCGTGAGGCGGATCCGGTTGCCGAAGGGGTCGCGGAGCCCGCAGTCGATGCCGTACGGACGCTCGGTGGGCTCCTCGGTGAACTCGACGCCCTTCGCCAGCAGCGTCTCGTAAGTCTTGCGGCAGTCGTCCGTCGTCAGGATGAACCAGCCGCCCATCGCCCCCTTGGTCACCAGGTCGCGGACCTGCTCGGCCGTCTCCTCGGACATCCTGGGCCCGCCCGGGCGCTCCAGCAGGATCTCCCGCTCGGGGTGGCCGGGCACGTGGACGGTCAGCCACCGCATGGCCCCGAGGTCGACGTCGGCGCTGATCTCCAGGCCGAGCTTGCCCACATAGAAGTCGAGGGCCTCGTCCTGGTCGAGGACGAAGATCTGTGAGTGCGTGATCGCGTTGAACATGTCCATGACTCTAGAGAGCAAGCCGGAAGAAGACTTATCCGAAACCGCTCAGTCGTCGGCCGGTGCGGGCGACGACTCACTCGGCCGCGTCCACGCCATGGTGAAGCACGTGGGCACGACCGGGGCCGCCGCCTCCCGCCGAAACTGCCTCGGTGACGTCCCGACGATGGCGCTGAACGTGCGGCTGAACGTCCCCAGGCTCCCGAAACCGACCTCGAAGCAGATGTCCGTCACGCTGCGGTCGGTCGCGCGCAGCAGGAACATCGCGCGCTCGACGCGGCGGCGCTGGAGGTAGCGGTGCGGCGGCTCCCCGAACGTGGCCCGGAAGGTCCGCGAGAAGTGCGCCTCCGACACGTGGGCGATCCGGGCCAGGGCCGGGACGTCGAGGGGCTGCGCGTACGCGCGGTCCATCGCGTCCCGTGCCCGGAGCATGCGGCGGTTGCTGTCCTCGGTGGCGCGGCTCATGGCGTGTCGGGTCAGCGGCCCAGACCGAACCCGGTGGGCTTGCCGTCGTCGGCGACCTCCCGGCGCAGCCGCTCGCCCTTGGCGTAGGCCTGCGACCTGAGCCCCTCCTGGAAGCGGGACATCCGCTCCGTCAGATCCGGGTCGCCCGCGGCCAGCATGCGCACGGCCAGCAGACCGGCGTTGCGGGCGGCGCCCACCGCCACGGTGGCCACGGGCACGCCCGCGGGCATCTGCACGATGGAGAGCAGGGAGTCCATCCCGTCCAGGTACTTCAGCGGCACGGGGACGCCCACCACGGGCAGGGTCGTCACCGACGCCAGCATCCCCGGCAGGTGGGCGGCGCCGCCCGCACCGGCGATGATCACCTTCAGACCGCGGTCGGCCGCCTCTGTCCCGTACTGGATCATCTCGTGCGGCATGCGGTGCGCGGAGACCACGTCGGCCTCGAAGGGGACGTCGAACTCGCGCAGGGCGTCGGCGGCCTCGCGCATCACCTGCCAGTCCGAGTCCGAGCCCATCACGATCCCCACGACGGGGCCCCGCCTGTTGGCGCTGTCGGTCACTGGTCGTCTCCTCGCAGGTAGTCGGCTGCGTCACGGGCACGCTCCAGGAGGTCCCGGTAGTCGTCGCCCGTCACGGTGACGTGCCCGATCTTGCGGCCCGGACGCACGTCCTTGCCGTAGAAGTGCACCTTCACCTCGGGGTCCTTGGCCATCACGTGCAGGTAGCGACGGTAGACCTCGGGATCCGCGCCGCCCAGCACGTTGGCCATGACCGTGTAGGGGGCCGTGGTGCGCGGAGCGCCCAGCGGCAGGTTGAGCACCGCGCGCAGGTGCTGCTCGAACTGGGAGGTGCGGGCGCCCTCGATCGTCCAGTGGCCGGAGTTGTGCGGGCGCATGGCCAGCTCGTTGACGACCACTCCGTCCGCCGTCTCGAACAGCTCCACGGCCAGCACGCCCGTGACGTCCAGGGCCTGCGCGATCTCGATGGCCAGCTCCTGGGCGCGAGTGGCCTTCTCCTCGTCGAGGCCGGGGGCGGGGGCGATCACCTCGTGGCAGATCCCGCCGCGCTGGACGGTCTCCACGACCGGGTACACCGCGACCTGGCCGTGCGGGGAACGGGCCACCTGGACGGCCAGCTCGCGGGAGAAGGCGACCTTCTCCTCCACGAGCAGCGGCACCTCCTCGGCGACGGCGCGGCCGACGACCTCCGCCGCCTCCTCAGGGGTGCCGACGATCCACACGCCCTTGCCGTCGTAGCCGCCGCGTGCCGCCTTGAGGACGACGGGCCACCCCAGGTCCTCGGCGAACGCGGTCACGTGGTCCGGCGTGGTGACCGGGCGCCACCGCGGGGAGGGGGCGCCCAGCTCGGCCATCCGGGTACGCATGCGCAGCTTGTCCTGGGCGAAGCGGAGGGCGTCGCGGCCGGGACGCAACAGGCCGCCCGCCTCCTCGACGGCGCGCAGGACGGGTTCGGGCACGTGCTCGTGGTCGAAGGTGACCACGTCGCAGGCCTTCGCGAAGGCCAGGACGTCGTCCAGTCCCCGGTCGTCGCCCAGGACGACGTCACCGCAGACCAGGGCGGCGCTGTCGGTCGGGCTGGCGGCCAGCACCGAGAAGTCCACGCCCAGACCGATGCCCGCCTGGTGGGTCATCCGGGAGAGTTGTCCGCCTCCCACCATTCCGACACGGGGGACGATGCGGTTACGCTCGCTCACAGTTCCTCAACTCATGCTCGTCAACCGCGGTGACGGGACGGCTCCGCACGGAACGGAACCTGGCCGTGACGGCTCGGAACCCGCGGCCGGGGTCTTGACTCCAGCCCCCGGGCTAGAGTCTAGGGCGTGCCCGAGCGGCACCCCCCAGGTGGTCCGTTCGGGCCGACCTGGGCGAAGCCGTCCAGACGGACCGTTCGCCCAGGCGAGCGAACCTCCAGGGCTCGTCCGGAGCCCCAGTCTCCAAGCCAACCCCCGACGGGAGGCCCATTCCGTGCGTGAGTTCCGTCAACGGCACCCCAGGATCGCGCGTCTCGCCGCCGAGGTGGGCAAGTTCGGATCCGTGGGCGCCGTGGCCTACGTCGTGCAACTCGGGATGACCAACGCGTTGTGGGGCATGGGCGTGGAGCCCATGACCGGCCAGGTGGTCGGCACGGTGTGCGCGATCGCGGTGGCCTTCGTAGGCAACCGGTTCTGGACGTACCGTGACCGGGCGCGCACGGGGTACGGGCGCGAGACGGTGCTGTTCCTGGTGATGAACGGGGTGGGGATGCTCCTCCAGCTCGGCTGCCAGGGGTTCGCGGTGTACGTGTTGGAGCTGGAGAGCCAGCTGGCGCACAACATCGCGGGGAACGTGGTGGGCGTGGGACTGGGGACGTTGTTCCGGTTCTGGTCGTACCGGACGTGGGTGTTCCCGGTGGCGGATGTGGTGACCGGGGCGGTCGAGCGTCCCCAGCCCCCTCGGGTGCTGTAGCGGTCGGGTGTCCGGCTGGCCCCCTGTGGTGGGGCGGGCGGGGGGCTTCCGTGGACCCCCTGGGGTGGCCGGGGTGGTCGGGTGTCCTCAGCCCCCTGGGGTGCTGTAGCGGTCGGGTGTCCGGCCAACCCCTTGTGGTGGGGCAACCAGGGACGCTTCCGCGAACCCCCTGGGGCGGCCGGGGTGGTCGGGTGTCCCCAGCCCCCTGTGGTCCTGTAGTGGTCGTGCCGTCCCTAGCCCCCTGGGGTGCCGGGGAGGTCGGGTGTCCGGCCAACCCCCCTGTGGTGGGGCGACCAGGGACGCTTCCGCGAACCCCCCTGGGGTGACCGGGGTGGTCGGGTGTCCCCAGCCCCCTGGGGTGCTGTAGCGGTCATGCCATCCCCACCCCCCTGGGGTGGCCGGGGCGGTCACGTGTCCCCAGCCCCCTGGGGTGCCGGGGAGGTCGGGTGTCCGGCCAACCCCCCTGTGGTGGGGCGACCAGGGACGCTTCCGTGAACCCCCCTGGGGTGGCCGGGACGGTCACGTGTCCCCAGCCCCCTGGGGTGGCCGGCGCGCGGACGTGTGTGGGGCCTGGGGCCGGTGGTCCCTGAACCGTCCACCCCCCGCTCCTGGGGCCGGGGGTGTCATCACTTCGGAATCACGTTTCCACGTGGTGGCCGTGTCCTGCATATCTGTGGAGGGCAGATGGCGGGTGTGGGTGAGGGACCTCGCCCTCCGGAACGAATTCGCTCCGCGAACACGCCCTCCGGGTCGAGCCACACCCCCAGTGGTGACCGGGTGAGCAGGACACCACACCCAGCCCCCTATGGACCCGAGAACCAGTCGACCCAACCCCCCTTCGGTGACCCTGGGCGGTCACGGTCTCCGACCAAACCCCCTGCGGCTGGCCGACCGAGGACGGTCACCCCGAACCCCCTGTCGCACGGGTCCCGGTCAGGCGAACCCCCCTGCGGTACAGGACCCAAACCGGGTGACTGCGGGTTAGGAAGGGCGGCGTCCGGTCAAGCCTATGAGCCGGTCGAAGACGGGCGCGTCGTCCGGCACGGGCACCGGCGGCCCGAACAGCCCTGGGACACCCTCAGGGTTCTGCTCGACGAACCGCACGACCCAGTCGTGCGCCACCTGAACCGTGTCCTCCAGCGCGGGATCATCGTCAGGGAAGCGTTGCCCCGTCGCTGCGGCCAAATCCCAGCCGTGGACCAAGACCTCATCGATCGCGGCGGCGCCGGCGGACTCACCCGGAAGGTCCACGCCACCGACCCGCGTCATGCCGGTCCACGCGTCCTCCGAGAGCCACGCGCGTGCGACCTCGTCGAGCCGGGCGGGCAGTCGATCTCGCCAGCCCGCGTCCGGGCGCGCAGCTCCGGGCTCCGGAGGCTGGTTCGTGGCCTCGCCGAGCTCCTTGGCTGCGGCAGCGGTGAACGCCAAGCACAGGCCGTCAATGTGGTCGAGCAGGGCGCCGACGGTCATCTCGGCGCACGGAGTCGGATCATCGAGCTGGTCGTCGCGCACCCTCTGGACGAGTTCGGTGAGCACAGCGGTCGCGGGACGGAGGTCGGTCGTCATTTCATCACCACCACAGCGAGTGAGGCTCCATCGTCGCAGGTCCGCTCACGGAATCCCGGTTACGACACAGCGCCCCCACCGACCGCTACAGCACCACAAGGTCACCCGGTTTGGGTCCTCTGTGCCGCAGGGGGTTGGACGGACACCGTGTCCGCCTCGGGTCACCGCAGGGGGGTTCACCTGACCGGGACCCGTGCCACAGGGGGTTCGGAGTGACCGCCCCCGACCGCCCAGCCGCAGGGGGGGTTGGACGGACACCGTGACCGCCCCGACTCACCCAAGGGGGGTTGGGTCGACCGGTTCTCGGGTCCATAGGGGGCTGGGTGTGGTGTCCTGCTCACCCGGTCACCACTGGGGGTGTGGCTCGACCCGGAGGGCGTGTTCGCGGAGCGAATTCGTTCCGGAGGGCGAGGTCCCTCACCTATGGTCACCCTCCGCCCTCCACAGATATGCAGGACACGGCCACCACGTGGAAACGTGATTCCGAAGTGATGACACCCCCGGCCCCAGGAGCGGGGGGTGGACGGTTCAGGGACCACCGGCCCCAAGCCCCACACAAGTCCACACGCCGGTCACCGAAGGGGGCTGGGGACAGCTCGACCGTCCCGGTCACCCCAGGGGGGGTGGGGATGGCATGACCGCTTCGGGACCCCAGGGGGCTGGGGACACCCGACCACCCCGGCCACCACAGGGGGGGTTCGCGGAAGCGTCCCTGGTCGCCCAGCCACAGGGGGGTTGGCCGGACACCCGACCACTACAGCACCCCAGGGGGCTAGGGACGGCACGACCGTCCCGGCCACCCCAGAGGGTTCACGGAAGCCTCCCCGCCCGCCCAACCACAGGGGGTCGGCCGGACACCCAACCGCTACAGCACCCGAGGGGGCTGGGGACACCCGACCGTCCCGGTCACCACAGGGGGTTAGGGATGGCACGACCGCTACAGCACCCGAGGGGGCTAGGGACGGCACGACCGCCCCGGCCACCCCAGGGGGTCCACGGAAGCCCCCCACCCGCCCCACCACAGGGGGCCAGCCGGACACCCGACCGCTACAGCACCCGAGGGGGCTGGGGACGCTCGACCACCCAACCACCCCCGTCGCCCCAGGGGGTTCACCCCACCGCCGTGCGGCTCTTTCGCCGCACTCCCGTCCGGCGGGCGAGCCAGGTGACGCTGAGCGCGTACACCCCCGTCGTCCCGACCGCGAACGCCAGCCCGATCGGCCCGCCCATCCCGGGCGGGCCCGCGCCGATCACCAGTCCCGTACCGATCGCCGCCGTCCGGTCCTCCAGCACGCACAGCATCAGCTGGGCCATACCGTTCACCAGGTGCAGGCCGATCGCCGCCTCGAGACCGCCCGTGCGCCAGGTCAGCCACGCCGCCCCCGTGCCCATCACCGTGAGCGCGGCCGTGGTCCACGGGTCGTCGGGATACACGGAGGCGTACAGGGCGGCGAACAGGGTGCCGCTGGCGAGGATCGCCGGGCCGGGTGACCTCAGCACCCGGGCCATCGCGCTCTTTCCCGTCCCCCCGAGCGCACCGACCCACTGCATGAGCAGCCCGCGCAGCGTGAACTCCTCCGCGACCGACTGGAACGGCACCAGGAACACGATGACCAACACGGACACCGCGAGCCCGCCGGACATCGCGCCCATGCGGGACTCGTCGGACAGCACCATGTACAGCGCCGTGGTCACCGCGACGGGTACCGCCGCCAGCCCGACGCAACGGACCAGGAAGGCCCAGCGCAGGTGACCGTCGACCGACATCAGAGTCCCCACCCTGCGCCACTGCACCACACGGACCACGAGCAGCACGATCGGGATCAGCAGCGCCGTCGAGACCAGGCCGATCGCCAGACTCGCGATCTCCCCCAGCCGGACGGAGCCCGGTGAGAGCCCGCTGCCGCCCGCCAGCGCCACGATCGTCATCGCCAGGACGACGGCGACCCACAGGAAGAACAGCAGGAACGCGAGGACCACCAGGGACAGGGCAGGCACCCACCAGCGGTACCGCGACCCTCGCGCCAGCCTGTGATAGAACTCACCCTCCGGGACCTCCGCGGGGGCGAACTCGCTGGTCCGCACCGGTCTCGGTGGCGGCCACGCCCACACCGACGGGTCGGGGTTGACCGCGGGATGCCCTCCCGGGGGCGTCAGCCGCCCGCCTCCCGGCGGTCCCGCCCACATCTGCTCGTGCGTCCACGCACCATGCGCCCGCCCGTCCGGCCCCTCCGGGGCGGCGGGCCAGGACGAACCAGGCGGTGGTGGCGCATTTCCCATGGTGCGCAGAGACTACTATCCGGCTGTGTATTGCCAGCGTTAAGGGCACGCCGTTAACGCCTGGTCACAGGAGGGGTCCCCCGCCGATCACCCGCTCCGGTTCCGACCGCGCACCGGGCCGCCCCCGCCCATCCCCACGCCCGTCCGGCGGAATAGCGCGGTGAGCGGACCCCGTTGGAACGGATGGCACGTGGGAGAGACACCACAGGCCAACACCCCGTTCCGCTGACCTACGATTGAGTACATGTCCTCCACACCATCCACCGAGCAGGTACACAAAGCCCTGGCCACGGTGCAAGACCCGGAGATCCGCCGTCCCATCACCGACCTCGGCATGGTCAAGAGCATCGACGTCGCCGACGACGGCGCCGTCCGCGTCGGTGTCTACCTGACGGTGGCCGGGTGTCCGATGAAGGGCCGCATCGAGAAGGACGTCACCGAAGCGGTGACCAAGGTCGCCGGGGTCACCTCCGTCGCCGTCGAGCTCGATGTGATGAGCGACGAGCAGCGCAAGGACCTCCAGACCAAGCTGCGCGGCGGCCAGGCGGAGAAGGAGATTCCCTTCGCCAAGCCCAACTCCCTGACCAGGGTCTTCGCCGTCGCCTCCGGCAAGGGCGGCGTCGGCAAGTCGTCGGTCACCGTCAACCTCGCCGCCGCCATGGCCGCGCAGGGGCACAAGGTCGGTGTCGTCGACGCCGACATCTACGGCCACTCGGTGCCGCGCATGCTCGGCGCGTCGGACTTCCCGACCAAGGTCGAGGACATGATCCTCCCGCCCACCGCGCACGACATCAAGGTCATCTCGGTGGGCATGTTCACGCAGGGGAACCAGCCGGTCGTGTGGCGCGGCCCCATGCTGCACCGCGCGCTCCAGCAGTTCCTCTCCGACGTCTTCTGGGGCGACCTCGACGTCCTGCTGATGGACCTGCCCCCGGGCACCGGTGACATCGCCATCTCCGTCGCGCAGCTGCTCCCCTCCGCGGAGCTGCTGGTCGTGACCACGCCGCAGCAGGCCGCCGCCGAGGTCGCCGAGCGCGCGGGCGCGATCACCGCCCAGACGCACCAGCGCATCGCCGGTGTCATCGAGAACATGTCGTACTTCGTGCCGCCGGAGGGGGGCGAGCCGCTCCGCCTGTTCGGCGAGGGCGGCGGCCGGACCGTCTCCGAGGCGCTCACCAAGACGCTCGGCACCGAGATCCCGCTGCTGGGCCAGGTTCCATTGGACACCCGCCTACGCGAGGGCGGCGACGAGGGCAAGCCGCTCGTCCTGACCGACCCCGACGCCGAGGCCAGCAAGGTCATCGCGTCGATCGCCGAGGGCCTGGTCGGCAAGCCGCGCGGGCTGGCCGGGATGCAGCTGGGCATCTCGCCCGCCGGACGTTAGTCCGGGGAGTGGACGCGGACGCCGGAACCGCGCACACGTCCGCGGAGTGAGCGCACGACGTGACAGGGCCCCGGGAGAACCCGGGGCCCTGTCGTGTGCGTGTGCCCTGACGTTCGTCGACGTGTCCCGAGGCGTCCTGCCCGGCAGTCCTCGTCCCGCCCGGTCGCCGCCGCTCAGTCGGTGGAGGACCCGAGCGTGATCGTGCTCGTGTCCTCGTCGCCGTCGCGTTCGAACACGATGTCCACCTCGTCGCCCGGCGCGCGGTCCCGCAGCATGGCCAGGAGTTCCTGGCCGGAGTTGACCGCCCGCCCGTCGAAGGACGTGATCACGTCGCCCGGCTCCAGGCCCGCGTCGTCGGCCGGTCCCCCGTCCGCCACGGCGTCGGAACCGTCCGCGATCACCGCGCCGGCGACGGGGCTCTGGAGGTCGAGTTCCACGCCGATGTCGGCGTAGGCGGTCGACTCGTTCTCGATGAGCTGGTCGACGACGCTCTGCACCTCCGCGGACGGGATCGCGAAGCCCAGGCCGATGCTGCCCGTGCCCTCGCCCATCGAGCCGCCCATGGTGTAGATCATCGAGTTGACGCCGATCACCCGGCCCTGGAGGTCGACCAGCGGCCCACCGGAGTTGCCGGGGTTGATCGCGGCGTCGGTCTGGAGCGCGTAGAACCGGCTGGCGCTGCTCCCCTCGGGGCTGACCGGGCGGTCGACGGCGCTGATGATGCCCTGCGTGACCGTGCCCTGCAGCCCCAGAGGCGCTCCGATCGCGATGACCTCGTCGCCCACCACGACCGCTTCGGAGTCGCCGAACGCCAGCGGTTCGACGTCGATCGGGTCCGCGAGGGAGAGCACCGCCAGGTCGGAACTGGGATCGGCGCCGACGATGGTCGCTTCGGACAGGCTCCCGTTCTGGTACTCGATCCGGATACCGCCGTCCGCCAGCGCCGAGGACACGTGATCGTTGGTGACCACGTAGTTCCCCTCGATGACGAAGCCCGAGCCGCCGCCGGGCACGCTCGGGTCGGCGCTGCCGATGTACACCACGCTGGGGCTGACGCGCTGGGCGACGCCCGCGATGGTGTCGGGGTCGCGCTGGGGCGCCTCGGGCGGAGGCTCGTTCATGACGGGCCCCTCCTCCTCGGGCGCCGCCTCCTCGCTGGACGCGTTGTTGAACAGGGCCCCCGCGACCCCGCCCGCGCCACCGGCGATGAGGGCGACGACGAGCATGCCGGACAGCGCCATCCAGGCGGGCACCCCGCGTCGGCGGCGTTCGGGCTGGGGCTGCTGAGCCGCCACGGCGAACTGCTGCGTCTGGAACTGGTGAGGTGGCCGCGCCGCCTGATCCGGCGAAGCCTGGAACTGCGGAGTCGGGGGCTGCTGTCCCTGAGGATGCTGAGCCTGCTGGGGCCCCTGCGGGTGCTGTCCCTGGGCCTGTTGTGCTCGCTCCCGCCCCTGAGGGTGCTGGCCCTGCTGTGAGCCCTGGTGTCCCTGGCCCGCCTGCGCTGACGGCGCCGGCTGGCCCGCCTGCGGCTTGATCACCTGGGAAGTGTGCGAGAGCTGGACGTACGGGTTGCTCTGTGGGGTACCGGACGCGTCGCCCGGGCCTGGGGTGGGGTTGGGGTTCATGGGATCTCCGCTGCCGGGGGGCGAGGGCTGGGGGGCGCTTCCGTGGCCGGGGGGACCGGCGGCCGGGGTCGGTGGGGACGCGCCGACGCGGACGCCCTCCCGTTGCTTCGTCGGATCAGGCGGAGTGACCGGAACCGGCCACCGGGGGAGCTCCGCAGGTGCCTGGTCCGAGGCGGGCGCACCACCGCGTCCGCCCGGATCGGGGGGTGTTCCGCCGCGCGACGGGGCGACCGGGTCCGGCCCGGTCCCCTGCGCCGAGCGGCCGTTGTCCTCGCTCAAGACCTGCTCCGTACATCTGTGTGGTCGGGGGTCGGCGCGCGGCGCGTACGGGTGGGGGTTAGGGGATCCCCCACCTGGACAGACCGCGCTGCACTCTGGCCCAGAATCCGGAGCCGTCGGGCCCCGGCAGCGCGGTCACCGCGGAGGAGGCCAGACCCGCGGGAGCGTCCGCCAGGACCGTGAAGACGAACCCCTCGGACTGCCACACGCTCTGGTACTGACCGACGTCACCGCCGAAGACCGTGCCATGTTGTGTTGTGACGTCACTTCCCCCCGCCCCGGTTCCGGTGTATCCGTCACGAAGTGTGGAGGGATGTTCCGATCCCAGCTTCCCACGCTGGGTGAAGACGGACACCTGGGACAGACCATCCGAGTAGATGGCGTGCACGACACGGTGCTCCCCCAGGTAGGTGGACCGGGCGTCCACCAGCCGCAGGTTCCACGTGAGGTCCTCGGGCAGGCACCAGCCGCCCTCGCGGAGGGCGTCGCGTTCGTCGGCGGTCAGCACGTCGCCCCAGGGCTCGCCGCCGAGGGCGTCCTCGGGCCAGTCGCCGTCCCCCACGCGCACGTCGGTCAGGCGGGAACTCAGCGCGACCTCACCCGACTCCGCGTAGACGGTGCGGCCGACGAGCAGCCCGGTCTCGGTGTCCACCCAGAACCGGCCGGCGACCGAGCCGTCCGACCGGTCGGCCTCCACCAGGCGGACCGCGCGCCCGTCCAGCTCGGCGGGGCCGACGTCGGTGACGCGGTAGGTGTCCTCCAGCATCCGCAGCAGGCGCTCGTCGAGGGCGTCCAGCTCCGAGGAGTCGCGCACCACGAAGGCGTCAGCGCTCCCACCGTCCTCGCTCACACCGAGATGGGCCAGGGCGATCCCCTGCCCGGGCCGGTTCACCACGCGCAGCCTGATCTCCCGATCCGTGCGGCCCGCCGTCCCGGTCCCGTCCGCGGGTCCGGACATCGTGCGCACCGCCGTGTAGGACAGTTCGTCCTCGGCGAGGGCGGCCCGCCGCAGGACGCGCATCCCGTCGTCACCGCCCTCGGCGGGCACGTCGGAGGAGGCGGGGTGGGACCCGGCCGTCAGGCACAGCACGCACAGCGCGACCAGGACCACCAGGGCGAGGGACGGACGGGAGGAGGGCTCCTCCGCGCTCACCGGGTCGTGGCGGTCGGGTTCGGGGCTCCGACGGTCTGGGGCTGCCCTCCCCGGACCCCGACGGACTCGGACGCGCCCGACTCGGGAGCCGGGCTCTCCGGGGCGACGACCGGCACCTGCCGCGTGGTCATCGCGTGCTCGACCGCGTAGTCGGCGAGCCGGGGTTCGACGACCGGCGTCCCCTCGTCCTCCCCGCCCGCGACGAAGGCCGAGCCGAGCAGTGCCGTGGCCACCGCCACGCCCGCGACCGCGTACCGCCCGCCCGGGAACGGTGGAAACAGGTGGGCGAGGCGCTCGGCGCCACGGCGGCGCGCCGGGCGGACGTCGGGGATGGCGCGGGCGTCGACCGCGGGCTCCGTCGCGGTGGCCACCGGACCGGGTTCGGCCGCCTCAGCGGCGAACGGACCCGAAGGACCGCCCAACCCTCCGAAAGGGCGGCCGCCGAGGGGGCGGGACGAGCCCAGGGGCGGACGCATCCCGAACCCGGCACCTCCGGGCGGCGGTCCCGGGCGGTCGCGATCGTCCGGGGCGGGGCCGCCGTCGCGTGACAGGCTGGTCAGGCGGCCCAGGAAGTCGTGGTCCGGCTCGGGCTCGCCGAGGCCGGTCAGCCGCCGCTTGAGCCTGCGCGTCATGTCGGCCTCGAACCGGCACGCCTCGCACTTGGCCAGGTGGATCAGGGCGCGCTCGTGCTCGGCCGGGCCCAGTTCGCCGTCGACGAGCGCGGAGAGCCGCTCTCCGAGGTGGTCCATGCTCATTCCGCCTCCCCGTTGGTCACGTGAGCGCCGCGCGCCTCCTTCTCGGCGGCCAGGGCCCGCCGGTGTTCCAGGGCACGGCGCAGCTGGGCGCGGCCCCGGTGGATACGGCTGCGGACGGTTCCGAGCTTGACGTCGAGCGTCGCGGCGATCTCCTCGTAGGAGAGGCCCTCGATGTCACACAGGACCACGGGGGCACGGAACTCGGCGGGCAGGGCGTCGAGGGCGCTCTGGACGTCGGCGTCGAAGTGGCGGTCGTCGTAGCGTTGGGCGGGCGAGGGCTCCCGCCCCTCCAGGCGTTCGTCGGCGTTCTCGGCCAGCCCCTCGAAGCGGATGCGCGCCTTGCGGCGGGCCATGTCGAGGAAGAGGTTGGTGGTGATGCGGTGCAGCCACCCCTCGAAGGTGCCGGGCGTGTAGTTGGCCAGGGAGCGGAACACACGGATGAAGACCTCCTGGGTGAGGTCCTCGGCGTCGTGCTTGTTGCCGGTGAGCCGGTAGGCGAGCCGGTACACCCGAGGTGAGTGGACCCGGACGACCTCTTCCCAGCTCGGGGGTTCCCATGCCTCGAATTCCACGGCTGGGCCGGTCTCTGGCACCGTTGCTCCCTTCATCCCGTCGACGCGACGCACGTGGGTTGCTCGGGGGGAGGTACTTCGTGGCGATCGACGTGCGTTCCTCCCGATTAAACGCTGGGGGACGCCCGTTAAGTTCCCGCCGCCACGCTCGGAGTTCGCGTCCGTTCAGGCTAATCTTGCGCCAGGGACGTGACCCGATCGCGAACGTCGCACCACCCTGTGTGACGTGTCGCTGGTCAGGGAGTCCGCCCACACCGTGACCACCGCAGCGGGAGGCCGTCATCACCAGCACGGATCAGAGCGCGGCCCGGATCACCTGGGTCCGGGCCGAGCAGGACCGCTTCGCCCAGGACGCCGTGGGGGACGGACCCCTGGTCGACGCCTACGAGACGGCGGAGCGGTCGTCGGCACCGCCCGTGGACCCCGTGACGGGTGCGGCGCTGCGGTTCCTGGCCGCGGCGATCGGGGCCCGGTCGGTCGTGGAGGTCGGCACGGGGTGCGGTGTGTCCGGAGTGTGGCTCCTGCGCGGCATGGCCCCTGACGCGATCCTCACCTCCGTGGACACCGACGCCGAGTACCAGGCCTACGCCCGCACGGTGTTCGCCGGCGAGGGGTTCGGCACGGGCCGGGCGCGGCTGATCCGCGGACGGGCGTTGGAGGTGCTCCCCCGGCTCACCGACGGCGGATACGACCTGGTCTTCGTCGACGCCGACCGCGAGTCCCACCCCGAGTACCTGGCCGAGGCACAGCGGCTGCTGCGCCCGGGCGGCGTGGTGGTGTTCCACGGTGCGTTGGCGGCCTCCTCCGAACCGGACGGGCCGCTGCGCGCCCCCGACCCGGCCGAGACCGCCGTGCGCGAGGTGGTGCGACGGGTCCGGGAGGACGACGCGTTCGTTCCGCTGATGATGCCGGTGGGCGAGGGGCTGCTGGCCGCCATCCGCCCCTGACGGCGTCTCCCCTGCCGATCCGCCGTCGACCCCGCCCTCTCCGCCACGCGGGAACCCCGCCTGCGCCCGGTCCGGCCGCCGTGTCGGGCGGCGGCCGCTAGCGCGCGGCGAGCCAGCGCAGCAGCGTGCGCGTGGCGAAGGCGGTGCCGCCCTTGCTGAGGACGCCGTTCTCCTTCATCGACCGGCCGGGACCGGCGATGTCGAGGTGGGCCCAGGGCACGTCGCCGGTGAACGCGCGGAGGAACAGCGCGGCCTCGGTCGCGCCCGCCGGACCGAAGTCCCTGCCGCGGGTGCCGATGTTGGCGAGGTCGGCGACCCGGGACTCGGTGGTCGGGGTGTACGCGTCGGTGAGCGGCATGCGCCAGAGCGGCTCGCCGGAGTCGCGGCCGGCGCGCTCCAGTTCGGCGGCGATCGTGTCGTCGTCGCTGAAGAGGGCGCCGGTTCCGGTGCCGAGCGCGACCTTGGCCGCGCCGGTCAGGGTCGCCACGTCCACCAGGACGTCCGGGGCGAGCTCCGCGACCGCGTAGCCGATGGCGTCGGCCAGGACCAGCCGCCCCTCGGCGTCGGTGTTGAGCACCTCGACGGTGGTGCCCGAGTAGGTCGTGAGCACGTCGCCGACCCGGGTGGCGCTTCCGGAGAAGGCGTTCTCCGCCAACGGAAGCAGACCGGTGACCCGGACCGACGCCCCGACCTCGGCCAGAGCGGAGAGCACCGCGAGGACGATCGCCGATCCGCTCATGTCGGTCTTCATCAGCATCATGTTGTCGTTCGGCTTGAGCGACAGGCCGCCGGTGTCGAACGTGATGCCCTTGCCGACCAGCACGACGTGCTCGGTCGGGTTCTCGGGGGTGTAGGAGAGCTGGACCATGCGCGGGGGCCGGGAGGAGCCCTGGCCGACGCCCAGGATGGCGCCGAAGCCGCCGTCCACGAGGTCCTTCTCGTCCCAGACCCGGACCTGGAGGCCCTTCTCGGCGGCGACCTCGCGCGCTCGCGAGGCCATCCACTCCGGGTCCTTCTCCAGGGAGGGGGTGTTGATGAGGTCGCGCGCCAGAGCGGTGGCCGCGGCGAGGTCCGCGCCTCGGCGCAGGGCGTCCGCGAGGTCCGCGTCCGCCTCGCCCACC
Source organism: Nocardiopsis sp. NPDC049922 (assembly GCF_040660275.1). NCBI lineage: Bacteria > Bacillati > Actinomycetota > Actinomycetes > Streptosporangiales > Nocardiopsidaceae > Nocardiopsis > Nocardiopsis sp. NPDC049922. Next base: position 244,112 of record NZ_JBFAME010000001.1, read on the forward strand.
ACGTCGATGCTCTCGGCGGGGCGCCTGTCCTCGGGGGTCTCGCCCGTCTTCATTCTGAACGTGTAGGAGGCGAGCAGCGCGCCCTCGGCGAAGGCGGTCGCCGCCTCGGCGTCAGCGCCGGGCCAGGCCAGGGCGACGCTCCGTCGCCCCCTGGCCGCCCGGGACAGGGCCGCTCCGGCCTTCCGGAGGTCCTCGGGCGATGCCGAGCCCACCCCCAGAAGCGCCAGCCGCGCCAGGCCCTCGTCCCGGGACACCGGGAACTGGACGAACTCGCCGGACTTGCCGGTGAGCGCGTAGTGCGTGAACAGATCGGTGAGCGGGGCGGGAAGGACCCCGGTCAGCCCGCTCCCAGCGATCCCTTCGACCGCCTTCGGTCCGCCGTCCTCCGCGCGCACGGGCAGGACCAGCAGGTCCGCGGTGGAATCGGCGAGGTTTCCCGGTCGGGACTGGATCTGCGTGGCGAAGGGCACGGGCCGCTCACAATCGTTCACTGATTCGGGAGGTGTACAACCTCGGGGGTCGTCAGGGGACTCCGGCCCGGGGTGGGGGGACGGGCACGGGTCGTCGTCGCTAGCCGACGACCTTCTGCAGCTCGTCCCGGAGATCACCCGCCTCTTCCGGCGTCAGTTCGACGACCAGGCGTCCGCCGCCCTCCAGGGGGACTCGCATGATGATGCCGCGACCCTCCTTGGTGACCTCCAACGGCCCATCGCTGGTCCTCGGCTTCATCGCCGCCATGCCATTCCCCTTTCTAGATGTTCCTCGCAGGTGGCCGGGGGCCGACCCACGGCACCGGCGCCGGGCCACCGTGTGCGGCCCGGTTCCGGAACCGTCGACCGGATCCGTGTGACTCGCGCCCGCGTGAGGTAAGGGACGTGAACCACTCTTCGTCCATTATCTCGGAGGTTGGCCCCGGTGTGTGCGCCGGGCGACCGAAGCGCGACCGCGCGAGCCTCCGCCGGCGAGGAATCGTTGGTCAGTAAAGGTTATATCGGTCCTGACCGAATTCCGATGGGAGCGTGAGGGGCCGAACGGACTACTGCCCCGACTCCGCCGGTCGAAACAGCGGGATTCGACCGCGCTGGCGCCCTGGTCGTGACCTGGTGTTCGACGGGGTCAGCCCAGTTCCCCGGTGGAGGTCATCCGCGTGCCCTCGTCGGTGACGGACGACCACTCCGACATGAGCGCCCGGTCGTCGTCACCCGGCCAGAGGGTCAGCTCCGCGTCGTCGACGCACCGGTCCTCGGGGTCGGCGGTCTCGGTGTAGACGTACACGACGCGGTCTCCGTCGCGCGCCGACAGTTCCAACGTCCCCGAACAGGTGAACGTCGTCCAGGCGGTGCTGCCGCGCTCGGCGCCCTCCTCGATGCGGATCTCGGCGTGCCAGTCGGCGACGGGATCGCCCTCGGTGTCGACCTGGTGCATGTCACCCGACCAGGAACCGACGAACCGCTCCAGGTGCTCGGTGCTCTCCGCGACGTCGGCGCCCTCGTCGCCGACCAGGGTCCACGCGGTGGCGATACCGCCCGCGAGCACGAGGGCCCCGAGTCCGATACCGGACACCACGGCCACCCGACGGCGGCGACGTTGCGTGTACCGGGTCGATCGGGGCGGCTGCCACAGGGACATCTGGCGAACGGGGGCGGCGGTGTCGCCGCGCCCGCCCTCGGGTCCCGGGTCGAGATCGGCTGCTGTGTCCATCCTCGCCATCCTGAGCGATGCTCCGCCCGCTCCGGTGGAACGGGGGGTACATGTGTACAGCGAACGAGAATAGGGCACCCGAACCCGACGCGGCCGCCGGAAGCGGGAGGTCAGCTGTGACTCACGACATACCGGGGAACCCGGCCAGGGCGGGGTGAACCGCCCCGGACCGCCGAACGGGAGGCGTCAGCCCTGGCCAGGCGCGGTGCGGGCGCTCTCCGCGGGCTCCTCGGGTCTGGACTCGCCGGAGTCGCCGGAGACCGGGGGCTCCCCGCCTTTCTCCGGAGCGTAGGCGTCGCCGGGCAGCCGACGGGAGCCGCCGGGTCCGTGGCCCTCGGGGACGTAGGGAGCGTCGAGCCGGGACAGCCGCCACTCCAGGTCCTCGATCCGCTCCTCGCGTTCGCGCAGCGTGGCGGTCAGTCGCGCCAGGAGCTCGTCCACGGCGCGCACGTGGTAGCCCCACATGGAGAGGGGCAGCAGGAGCCGACCGAGGTCGGCCGACCCGACCGCGCCGTCGGCGGGCAGGTCCAGCGGAGGGTAGTCGGCCTCGAAACGGGCGAGCTGTCCGCCCTTTCCGAGCACGATGTAGACGACGCCCACGAGCACGGCCAAGGCGGCGGCGCCGACCAGGATCATGATGAAGACAGGCACGGAACGATCGTGCCATGCCCACCCGCCGATGGCCACCACACGCCGCCGCCTGTGGACGACCGCGTCCCGCAGGACCGCGCGGTCGCCCTCAGCGGGCGCCCCGGCGCCGCACGCCCGCGCCGTCGGCCGTCAGCCGACGCCGGGCGGCACCTCGCCGTTGCGCTGGGCGATGTCCAGGTGCGACTTGCGGATGATGTCGACGACCTCGTCGGGATCGTCGGTCAGCTGGAGCAGTTCCGTGTCCGCCGGGCTGATCAGCCCGTTCTCCAGCAGCCGCGACTCGATCCACTCGTACAGGCCGCCCCAGAACTCCCTGCCGACCAGCACGACGGGGAACCGGGTCACCTTGTTGGTCTGGACGAGCGTGACCGCCTCGAACAGCTCGTCCAGCGTCCCGAACCCGCCGGGCAGCACCACGAAGGCCTGCGCGTACTTCACGAACATCGTCTTGCGGACGAAGAAGTACCGGAAGGTCATCCCCACGTCGATGTAGGGGTTGAGCGTCTGCTCGAACGGCAGCTCGATGCCCAGCCCGACGGACATCCCGCCCGCCTCCTGGGCCCCCTTGTTGGCGGCCTCCATCATTCCCGGGCCGCCACCGGTGATCGTGGCGTACCCGGCCCGCGCCAGCCTGGCGCCGACCGTGACACCCAGCGCGTAGTGGTCGCTGTCCGGCTTGACCCGGGCCGACCCGAACACGCTCACCGCCGACGGCAGTTCGGACAGCAGACCGAAACCCTCGACGAACTCCGACTGGATGCGCAGCACCCGCCAGGGGTCGGTGTGCACCCAGTCCGTCGGCCCCCGCTGGTCCAGCAGCCGCTGGTCGGTGGTGGTCTGCGGGATGGCCCGGCCCCGGTACGTCAGCGGGCCGGCGTGCCGAATGTGTTCCTCTTCCGTCATGTCGTGAGGCTATCCGAGCGGGGGCGGACGCCGCCTGAACCGCGTGTGGACCCACGGTGACCGGAAACGGCAGATTCATCCCGAACGTGCTGGTCGGAGCGGTTCCGAGCGGCGATCGGCCGCGCGCCCGAGTCAGCGCGAGCCCGCGAGCCAGGCGACCATCCGCTCCTCGGCCTCGCGGATCTTCGCGATCTCGGCGTACTCGTTCCGCGTGTGGGCCAGCGTCGGGTCGCCCGGGCCGTAGTTGACGGCGGGCACGCCCAGCGCGGAGAAGCGCGAGACGTCGGTCCACCCGAGCTTGGCGCGCGCCCGCCCCTCCCCCACCGCGGCCACGAAGGCCGCGGCGGACGGGTCGTCGAGCCCGGGGCGGGCCGGGGCGGCGGCGTCGGTCACCGTCACCTCGAAGCCGTCGAACACCTCGCGCAGGTGGGCCTCGGCGTCCTCCAGCGACAGGTCCGGGGCGAAGCGGTAGTTGACCGTCACGACGCACTCGTCCGGGATGACGTTGCCCGCGACGCCGCCCTCGACGAACACCGCGTTGAGGCCCTCGTGGAAGCGCAGCCCCTCCACCTCGGGTTCCCGGGGGGTGTAGGCGCGCAGGACGTCGAGGATCGCCCCGGCGTCGTGGATCGCGTTCCGCCCCATCCAGGAGCGGGCGCTGTGCGCGCGCTCGCCCCGGGCGACGACGCGCACGCGCATCGTGCCCTGGCAGCCGCCCTCGATGACGCCGTCCGTCGGCTCCATGAGGATGGCGAAGTCGCCCGCCAGCCACGCGGGGTGGTTCTTGGCCAGGCGGCGGAGGCCGTTCCGGGCGGCGTCGACCTCCTCGTTGTCGTAGAACACGTAGGTGACGTCGTGCACCGGTTCGGTGACCAGGGCGGCCAGCTTGAGCTGGACCGCGACCCCGGCCTTCATGTCGGAGGTCCCGCAGCCGTACAGCCGGCCGTCCTCCACGTGGGAGGGGACGTTGTCGACGATGGGAACGGTGTCGATGTGCCCGGCGACGACGACCCTGCGCGGGCGCCCCAGGTCGGTGCGGGCGACGATCGCGTCACCGTCCCGGGAGACCTTCAGGTGCGGCAGGTCGGACAGGGCCCGCTCGACGGCGTCGGCGAGGGTCCGCTCGTCGCCGCTCTCGGAGCGGATGTCCACGATGGCGGCGGTCAGGTCCGCCACGTCCGAGGTCAGGTCCAGCATCGTCTCGCCCCGTTCAGGTCGTCGTCGTTGGTCGCGGACGCCGCGCCCCGTGCGGCGGGGGCGCCCGTCGTCCACCCTAGACAAGCGCGGGGCGCCCCTCCGCACCGTGCGGGGGGCGCCCCGGGAGCTCCGGTCGCGTCAGGCGTTGACGCCGTGCTCGCGGAGCAGCTCGTTCAGGGCGAGCTTGTCGTGCTCCTGCCCCTTCTCCAGCCGCTTGAGCACCAGCAGGACCGGCATGCCGAAGTCCCCGCCGGGGAAGCTCTTGACGCGGTTGGCGGTCACGCACACCGACCAGGCCGGGGCCTCGCCGCGCGGCAGCTCCTCACCGGTCTCGGCGTCGAAGACGCGCGTGGAGGAGGTGAGGATGGTCCCGGCGCCGAGCTTGGCGCCGGTGCGCACGCGGGCGCCCTCGACGACCATGCTGCGGGAGCCGAGGAAGGCGTCGTCCTCGATGACGACCGGGGAGGCCTGCGGCGGCTCCAGGACGCCGCCGACGCCGACGCCGCCGGACAGGTGGACGTTCTCGCCGACCTGCGCGCAGGAGCCCACGGTCGCCCAGGTGTCCACCATGGTGCCGGAGCCGACGTGGGCGCCGATGTTGGTGAAGGACGGCATGAGCACGACGCCCGGGGCGAGGTAGGAGCCCCAGCGGGCGATGGCGCCCGCGACGACGCGGACACCGTCGAAGCGGGTCTTCAACGGCATGCGGTCGTGGTGGTAGAAGTCGCCGACGTGCGACTCCTTCATCTCCAGGACCTTGAAGCCGAGCAGGATGGAGCGCTTGGCGCGCTCGTCGACCACGACCTCGTCGGTGCTGGGGTCGACGAAGGCGACGCGCGCCTTGCCCTCGTCGATCTGGTCGATCGCGCCGATGATGGTCTGGCGCGCCTCGGTGTGGCCGGGGGTGAGTTCGGAGCGCCGCTCCCAGAGTTCGTCGATCCGGTCTGGCAGCGGACTTGTGTACGAGCTGGTCATGTGCACCCACGTTAGCGGTTCCGCGGGGGTACACCGCTGAGGCCCCGGGACCTGAGCCGGGGTCCCCCTCCGTCACGTTCCGTCCGGGAGCGCACCGCCGACTACAATGCGCCCGAGGCGCACACCTCACCGCGCCCCGCGCGGCGCACGCAGGGCCCCTCCGCCCCGTGCGACGCGCTCCACCCGTCACCGACCCGTTGGTTCGCCCGTGCCCAGTAAGCGTCGGAAAATCTCCGCCTTCGTCAAGATCCTCCTGGCCCTGTTCCTCGTGTGCGGCGCCCTCGTCGCCGGGGGATACTACGTGCTGACCACGGTCGAGCCGCTGGAACAGGACACCGTGGAGCCGCTCGAGCCCGCCTGCCGCCTCGACCTGGCGCAGGGCTCCTACACCCTGGAGCCGCTCCAGGCGGTGAACGCCGTCACCGTCGGGGGCGTGGCGTTCAGCCGCGACCTCCCCGAAGAGGCGGTCACGGTGGCGTTCGCGACCGTGTGGCAGGAGTCGACCTTCTTCAACCTGGAGTACGGCGACCGGGACTCGCTGGGCCTGTTCCAGCAGCGGCCGTCCCAGGAGTGGGGCGAACCGGAGGAGATCCTCGACCCGGTGTACGCCAGCGCCGCGTTCTACGACGCGCTGGCGGAGATCGACGGCTGGGAGCAGCTGCCGGTGTTCGAGGCGGCCCAGGCCGTTCAGCGCAGCGCCGACGGTTACGCCTACGACCAGCACGAGACGCTGTCGGCGGACATGGCCGAGGCGATCACCGGCGCCCTGGGACCGGCGATGACGTGTTGGTACGACGCGGAGACCGTCGGGTCCCTGACCGCCGGGGAGGCCGACGTGGAGGGCGCCCGGGAGGAGATGGCGCGGGTGTTCGGCGTCGACCCGACCGCGCTGCCCGTGGAGGAGGACCCGCGCACGGGTGACCTGGGCTGGGCGATGACGCTCTGGGCCGTCGCCCACGCGGAGGAGTACGGGCTGACCTCGGTGACCTACGGCGACCAGCGCTGGCGGGTGTCCGACGGCCTGGACGGCGCCGAGGCGTGGACCACCGTCGCGGCCGAGTTCGACTCCGAGGGCGGCATCGCCCTCGGCTGACGCTCGGAGCCCCGCCCCGGCGGCCGCGCCCGCGGCCGGACGCCCGCCCGTCGACGGCTACGACGCCAGGCGCTTGACCGCGGCGTCGACCCGCTCGTCGGTGGCGGTGAACGCCACCCGGACGTGCCGCGCGCCCGCCGTGCCGTAGAAGTCGCCGGGCGCCACCAGGATCCCCCGGTCGGCGAGGGCGGCCACGGCGCCCCACGCGTCGTACTCGGGGTGGCTCGCCCACAGGTACAGCCCCGCGTCGGAGTGCTCGATCCGCCACCCCGCGCCCTCGAAGGCCGTCCGCAGACGGCTGCGGCGCGCCCGGTAGCGCTCCTTCTGCTCGGCGGCGTGGTCGTCGTCGTCCAGCGCGGCGCGCATGGCGGCCTGCACCGGGGCGGGGACGATCATCCCCGCGTGCTTGCGGACCGCGAGCAGCTCCTCGACCAGGGCGGGGTCACCGGCGACGAACGCGGCGCGGTAGCCCGCGAGGTTGGAGCGCTTGGACAGCGAGTGCACGGCCAGCAGATTGGCGTGGGAGCCGTCGCACACGTCCGGGTGCAGGATCGACACCGGCTCCCGGTCCTCCCAGCCGAGGTCGAGGTAGCACTCGTCGGAGGCGACGACCGCGCCCCGCTCGCGCGCCCACTGGACCACCTTGCGCAGGTGCGGGACGTCCAGCACGCGACCGGTCGGGTTGCTCGGCGAGTTCACCCACACGAGGCCGACCGGGGCCGGGCCGAGGGCGGTCAGCCCGTCGGAGGCCACCGGCGTGGCTCCGGCCATGCGGGCGCCGACGTCGTAGGTCGGGTAGGCCAGCTCGGGGTGGACGACCGTGTCGCCCTCGCCCAGGCCGAGCAGGGTGGGCAGCCAGGCCACGAGTTCCTTGGAGCCGACGGTCGGCAGGACGGCTCCGTCGGCGACCCGGACGCCGTGGCGGCGCGCCAGCCACTCGGCGATCGACGCGCGCAGCTCCGGGGTTCCCCAGGTCAGGGGGTATCCGGGCGAGTCGGCGGCGTCGGCCAGGGCCGTGCGGAGGGTCGCGGGCACCGGGTCGACGGGCGTGCCGACGGACAGGTCCACGATGCCGTCCGGGTTGGCCGCGGCCGTGCGCTTGTACGGCGCCAGCCGGTCCCAGGGGAAGGTCGGGAGGCGGTCCGTCACGCGTCGCCGTGCGGCCATCGGTGCGTTCTCCATCCGGATCGGGGTTCGGGAGTGTCGGGTCGGGGCGGGCTCCGAACAAGCATCGCGCCGACCCCCGGTCGGGGATCGGCGCGACACCCACGTTCGGCTGTCCGTCCGGGGACAGCACCCTCTGCGCCAAGGGGGTGCGTTCGACCGCCCGGCGTGGGGCGGCCGGTCGCTCGGAACCTCTTAGTCCGCCTGCTTCGGGAGCTTGGCGATGAGCGGGTGATCGCGGTCGATCTTGCCCACCTTCGAGGCTCCGCCCGGCGAGCCGAGGTCGTCGAAGAAGTCGACGTTGGCCTTGTAGAAGTCCTGCCACTGGTCGGGCAGGTCGTCCTCGTAGTAGATGGCCTCGACGGGGCAGACCGGCTCGCACGCACCGCAGTCGACGCACTCGTCCGGGTGGATGTAGAGCATGCGCTCGCCCTCGTAGATGCAGTCCACAGGGCACTCGTCAATGCACGCCTTGTCCAGCACATCGACACAGGGCTGCGCGATGACGTAGGTCACGTCGAACTCCTTGATCTCACCCCCGCGCTCCCACGGGGAGGGCGGGGACCTTCGGAGTCCCGGCGAGGTGTCGGCGTGCGGGCGCCGACTCCCCCGGTTTCCGGGCTCCGCAAGCTGTTGGCACAGATGTCGTTCTCCTAGTATGGCGTCGGAGAATACCCAGCGCACCATCGGGGGTGGAGTTCGATGCACATGAGGGGTCGTCTGGTGCACCGGATCACCCGCGAGGACGTGGGAAAGCGCGTATCCGTCCGAATCCACCTCACCGACGGGGGGTTCACCGATATCGTCGGTGTGGTGGAGTCCTGGGAGGACGGCGTGTTGACCCTGCGCCGTCGGGACGACTCGGTGGTCGAGGTCGCCGAGTCGAGCATCGCCGCCAGCCGTGTCGTTCCCCCCGTGCCCCCGCGCCGACGCGGTGGGCGCCCCTCCCAGGCGCCCTGACGCGCGCCCCGGCTCCACGACGGCCACTCGGAACACGACCACCGCCCGCCGGACGTTGCCGGTCGGGCGTGAGAACACGCCTGGACACAGGCATTCTTCGCCCCGTCCGGGGTAGGAGACGGCAGAGTCCCGCCGCGAGCCGAGCCAGCTCGGCGCGGGACGTAGGACAGCGGCGCGCCCCGACGACTCCCCGCGTCGAGTGGGCGCGGTGCACGGCGGGAGGTGGTGAGCGCCCATCATGCGCGAAGCAGTCGTGTCCGCCCTCGCGGAACTGGCCGGCCGGGACGAGCGGGCGGCCGTGGCCGCGCGCGAGGCGCTGGACACGCTGGCCCCCGACCACGACATCGAACGGCTCACCCAGTACTCCGTCCAGCGGTTCTGCTGGTTCGAGCTCCCCGTACGGTTCCAGGGGTCTCCCGACGACCGGATGTTCGCCGCCCGCTCCCTCGGCCGTCTCCTCACCCTCCTGAACCTCCAACGCTACGCGCGGGTGTGCTCCGGGCCCGAGACGGTCGCGCTGTCGTCGGCCTACGACGAGGACCACGACGCCGGTCTGGCGATGTACGAGCGGCTCATGTGGGAGTCGGGCGTGGAACCGCCGGACCTGCCCGAACTGACGTGGGGCGGCGCGGTCGGCGACGCCGAGATCCACGCGCGGCTGGAGACGGCGGCGGCCCTGGAGCTGGCGGTCTCGGTCGGTGACGTCCGCCCGGGCGAGCACGGGTGGCGCACGGCGCAGGCGCGGTTCACCCGTTCCTTCCTCACCCAACCCGACCGCCGGGGGTTGAGCCACCTGGACCGGGTGCGCGAGGAGAGGGTGCGCGCGTGGATCGGTTCGCCCGTGCATCCGCACAGGCAACGACTGTGGCCGCTGGTGGGGCGGATCATCGCCGGTGTGGACGTGCCGCGCGCGGCGGACACGGCCATGGCGCCGCTGCGGACGCTGTTGGACCTGGCCGCGGAGGGGATCGCGCTGACGCAGATCGGGTACATCGCGCCGGGCGTGGTCCGACTGCTGTGCGCGGACTTCGGATGGCGGACCTCGCCCGAGCCGCCACGCAGCGAGACCGACGCGACCCAGCTCATCGCGCTGCACCAGATGCTGCGCGGGATGCGCGCGGTGCGGCGGTCGGGGCGGCGGCTGGTGCTCACACGGCGTGGGCGCCAGCTGAGGCAGGACCCCGAGGCGCTGTGGCTGGCCGCCGCGGAGACCCTGTGCCGTACCGGTGGGATCGAGCAGGCGGCGGCGGAGACGTTGCTGGGCGTGCTGCTGACGCGGTCGCCGCAGGGCACGGGGGCGCACGCCGAGCGCGGGGAGTCGGACGTGGTGGCGGCGGAGCGCGCGCTCACCGAGTCGGGGTGGGTGCCCGCGGATGGCCCGGTGTCGGCGGGGCGGCACGCCGCGGCGCACCACAGGACCGCGGAGACCGCGTCGGACCAGGTGCGCGCGCTGGTGATGGCGGTCGGGTGGCTGCTGGAGACGCTGGGGCTGCTCACGGAGGACGACGGCGGGAGCCGCCGGGAGCTGACCGGGCCGGGGCGGGCGTTCGCGATCACGTGTCTGCACACGTCGGCGGTGGCGCCGCGCGCGGTGGTGTGAGGGCGGCAGCCCCCTGCGCGAAGCGCCCCCGGGCGATGGTGGGTGACGGGTGGGCATACGCTGGACCGCGAACCACCCGCGACCAGCAGGAGCAGCATGCCCACGCCCGAGACGCCGCCGAGCGCGGACACGACGGAGGACGCGCCCGGCACCGACCCGTGGGAGAAGATGCCGCAGGACGCGCTCAACGTCCCCGACATCGCCGAGGACGAGAGGCGCGACGTGCCCGCGGAGGCCGCGAAGGTCACCGAGGCCAAGGCGACGGACGGGTCCTCCGCGTCCGGCGGATGGACGGACTTCCTGCCCAGCCCGGTGTTCGTGCTGCTGCTCGGTCTGGTCGGGTTCGCCGGCTGGCTGTCGTGGGAAGCGGTCGAACTGGACTGGGCGGCCGAGGACACGACGGTCACACCGCTGATCCCGCCCGTGCTCATCGTCCTCGGGTGGATCGTCTCCGCGACCGTCCACGAGTTCGGGCACGCGCTCGCCGCCTACCTCGCCGGTGACCGGTCGCTGCGCGGGAGCGGGTACCTGCGGCTCAACCCGTTCGCCTTCCGCGAGCTCTTCGGCGGCGTGGTCCTGCCGGTGGCCTACCTCTGCCTCGGCGGTATGGGCCTGACCGGGCCCCCCACCTACGTGAAGTGGGACCGGATCTCCCGCCCCGGGCGTGTCCTGGTGGCGCTCGCCGGACCGCTGGCCAGTCTCCTGGTGGCGGCTGCGCTGACGGTCACCGTGTCGATCCTGGTCCCGCCGGGCAACGACACCACCAACTGGGCGATCGCCGCCATGGCGTTCCTGTCGCTCGCCAACCTGACCGCGGCCGTGGTCAACCTGCTTCCGGTCCCGGGGCTGGACGCCTTCGAACCGCTCGCTCCAGCGCTGCCCGGAAAGGCGGCCTCCGCCCTGCGGACCAACGCGCTGTACTGCTCGATCGCGGTCTTCGCGCTGCTGTGGCTCCCGTTCGTCAACGGGCCCTTCCTCAACGCCTTCTACTGGTTCTACGACGTGGTCCTGCCGAACCCGGTCTATCCGGGCATGGTGTTCCACGGACAGCTGCTGCTGCAGTTCTGGGGAAACTAGGGCGTGTGCCGCGGACACATACCCTGCTGCGCGACGCCCCAGCACAACTCTCGCTGCGTTCTCATCAGTCGAAAGCACACCCAGGCTTACTCCTTCTTCGGCCTTGCGACAGCCGCACTGGAGACGCCGCTCGCGACGGGCAGCATCCACGGCACACGCCCTAACCCCTACCGCCGCGCGCGGCGAACCGTCCGCCGCGCGCCTTCCGGATCGAGCTGACCACCACGGCCGACGCCAGCGCCAGCATCGATCCGAGCTGGAACGCGTTGTGGATCATGTGGCCGGTGAGCACGATGTCGCCGCCGGGGTTGTAGCCGATCACCACGAAGAGGGCGACGACGAACCCGGTCGTGAAGGCCATCGCCGCGTCCGGCGTCCCGCTCCCCCACACCAGGAGACGGCAGCCGGTGTAGAGCAGGGCGACGTAGACGAGGAGCGCGACCACCGCGATCAGCTGCGCGGGCTGGCCCGCCTCCCAGTACCGGGTCAGCCACCCCGCGCAGATGGACGACGCGAACCCGACCACCGCGCCCAACGGCGCCACGGCGGCGAGCGTCGCCAGGCGCACCAGGACCGCGGTGCCGCGCGCGCGTTGGTCCTCCGGGCCGGAACCGGGACGCGAGGTGTTCATGGGAGTGGAGGATACGCGGCCGACACCTCCGGAAGCGCTCACAGGCCCGCGAAGAGGTCGGTCTCGAACTCGCCTCCGGAGGTGCGCGGACTCGGTCCCATGAGCAGCGTGTAGTGCTCCACGGCGTCGATCTCCTGCGCGATGCCGTTCGACAGCGCGAACCGTTCGCCCTCCACGGTGATCTGCGTGGCGTGCGCCCGCATCGCCAGCGTCTTGGCCGCCCAGTGGTCGGTGGCGTCGACGCGCGTGGTCACCGTCGAGTCGGGGGTGCCCAGCGCGATGTCGGACACGCGTGAGGGCGGGGTGAGGGAACCGGAGTCCTCGGCGAGCCGGGCGATGGACGCCTCGATCCGGGACACGGGCTGGGCGATCGCGTAGAGCTTGCGGACCTGCCAGGGGGAGCCCGGCATGGTGCGCTCGCCCGCCTTGACGCAGGCGCGGCGCATGACCCGGTGGGCCTGGATGTGGTCGGGGTGGCCGTAGCCGCCGTTCTCGTCGTAGCCGACCACGACGTGCGGGCGCGTCTCACGGATCAGCTCGGCCAGGAGGGTCGCCGCCTCCTCGACGTCGGCGCCCCAGAAGGCGCGCGGGTGGTCGTTGGCGGCGGCGCCGATCATGCCCGAGTCCCGGTAGCGGCCGGGGCCGCCGAGGAACCGGTGGTCGCGCACCCCTAGGGCGACGCAGGCCTTGTCGAGTTCGCCGATCCGGTGCTCGCCGAGCGTGTCCTCGCGGTCGGCGGCCAGGTGCGCGAGGTCGTCGGGGATGATCTCGCCCTCCTCGCCCAGGGTGCAGGTCACCAGCGTGACCTGGGCCCCCTCGGCCGCGTACTTCGCCAGGGTCGCCCCCGTGACGATGCTCTCGTCGTCGGGATGCGCGTGCACCATCATCAGTCGCCTGTCCATCACGTAGCGAACGATACCGGGCGAGGCGCCGTTTCCCCGACGTATGCCCTCGGTCGGCTCGGACGCGCGGTCTCCACGCCCGGCCCCACGGCCGTGACCTGGCGCGCGGAGGGGCACGCCGCCACCGGCGCGACGGTCCGGCGCGGTGATGGGACACAATCGCCCTATGAGTTTTCCTCGCCAACTGGCCCGAACCCAGCGCTTCAGCATCGGTGTCCCGTACGCGTTCGAGATCTCCCCGGACGGACGGCGTGTCGCCTTCCTGAGGGGACGGGACGGAGTGGACACCGCCACCTGCCTGTGGGTGCACGAGACCGAGCAGGGTACGGCGTGGGTGGCCGCCGACCCCCACGCGCTCGGCGCCGACGACGAGAACCTCCCCCCGGAGGAGCGCGCCCGCCGCGAACGGCTGCGGGAGAGCGGCGGCGGCATCGTCTCCTACGCGGTGGACGACGCGTTCACGCGGGCCGTCTTCGCCCTCTCGGGACGGCTCTTCTACGTGGACCTGGTGGGTGACGACAACGAGCCCCGCGAACTCCCCGCCACCCAGCCGGTCGTGGATCCCCGGATCAGCCCGCGCGGCGACCGCGTCGCCTACGTCAGCGGCGGCGCGCTGCGCGTCATCGACGTGAACGCGGCCGAGGGGGAGCACGGGGACCGTGTCCTGGTCGAGCCCGACGGCGAGCACGTGACGTGGGGCCTGGCCGACTTCGTCGCCGCCGAGGAGATGAGCCGGTACCGGGGTTTCTGGTGGGCGCCCGACGGCGGATCGATCCTGGCCACGCGGGTCGACGAGGCCGACGTGGCCCGGTGGCACGTGGACGACCCCGGCAGCCCGGAACGGGAACCGACCACCCTGCGCTACCCCGCGGCCGGGACGGCCAACGCGGACGTGCGGCTGGCCGTGCTGTCCGTCGGGACGGCGGGCCGGCACCGGGCGAGCGGCCCGGACGCGCCCGCGTGGATCGAGTGGGACCGGGAGGCACTGCCGTACCTCGCGCGGGCGGGATGGACCACCGGCCCGGACGGGACGCCGACGGTGGTCTTCACCGCGCAGAGCCGGAACCAGCGCATGATGACGCTGTTCAGCGCCGACCCGGTGACCGGCCTGGTCGCGGACGTGCGCACCGACACCGACGACGTGTGGCTGGAGATCGTGTCGGGCGTGCCGGACCACACCGCCTCCGGCGACCTGGTGTGGGTGGCACGCGACCCCGACCGCGGCGAGCGGCGGGTGTACGTGGGCGGCGACCCGGTCAGCCCGCCCGACGTGTACGTGCGGTCGGTGGTCGACGTGGACGGGGACCGGATCCTGTACTCGGGCTCCCCGGCCGGGCGGCCCGGGGACGTGTCCCTGTGGCTGGTGGACCTGCCGACGGGGCTGGCGGCGCCGGTGGAGGTTCCCGGGCACGGGTGCAGCACCGCCTCGGACGCCGAGGCGCACAGCGGCGTGCGGTCGGGGCGGCTGCGCGGGGACACGCTCGTGGTGCAGCACCGGTCGATGGAGTTCCCGGGGGTGCACACGCTGGTCTTCCGCAACGCCAGTTCGGAGACGCAGCGGGAGCGGTCCGAGATCGAGAGCTTCGCGGAGACCCCGGACCTGCCTGAGCAGCTGCGGGTGACGACCTGGCGGGCGGGTGAGCGGGAGATCCCGACGGCGCTGGTGCTGCCGTCGTGGTACCGGGAGGACCTGCGCCCGCTGCCGGTGCTCATGGCGCCGTACGGGGGTCCGCACGCGCAGCGGGTGCTCAACGCGCGGGGGGCCTACCTGACCGCGCAGTGGTACGCCGAGCAGGGGTTCGCGGTCCTGATCGCGGACGGGCGCGGCACGCCCGGGATAGGCGTGGAGTGGGAGCAGGAGATCCATCTCGACCTGGCCACGCCCGCGCTGGAGGACCAGGTGGCGGCGTTGCGGGACGCGGCCGAGCGGTACCCGTTCCTGGACACCTCGCGCGTGGGGATCCAGGGGTGGTCGTTCGGCGGGTACCTGTCGGCGCTGGCGGTGCTGCGCAGGCCGGACGTGTTCCACGCGGCGATCGCGGGCGCCCCGGTGATCGACTGGAAGCTGTACGACACGCACTACACCGAGCGGTACCTGGGCACACCGCAGGAGCGGCCGGAGGCGTACGAGGGCAGTTCGCTGCTCGCGGACGCGGGCAAGCTGGAGCGGCCGCTGATGATGATCCACGGGCTGGCGGACGACAACGTGGTGTTCGCGCACACGCAGCGGATGTCCTCGGCGCTGCTGGCGGCGGGGCGCAAGCACACGGTGCTGCCGCTGTCGGGGGTGACGCACATGCCGTCGGACCCGGTGGTGGCGGAGAACCTGATGCTGCTCCAGGTGGAGTTCCTCAAGGACAGCCTCACCGGGGAGTAGTCGGCACGGTGGGGCCGGGGCGGTTCCGGACGGGACCGCCCCGGCGCCGGACGTTCAGAGGCCGCCGATGTCCGCGGTGTCCCGGCTCGGCGCGATCTCGGACTCGTCCGGGACCACGATGTCCATGGACTCGTTGAAGCTGAGGTAGGTGCCGGTCATGGTGCGGGCGTCCGCCCCGGCCGCACCCGCCTGCTCGTAGTACAGCTGGAGGACCAGCGGATACCCGTCGTCGTCCAGCCACACGTCGAAGGTGTAGGAGAAGTCTCCGAACGAGGTCCCGTCGAACTCGTTCACGTACTCCCGGACGAAGGCCCCGGTGTACTGGTGCCCCATGACTCCCTGGACACGACCGAGGTCCGCCGCGTCCTCCAGGATCAGGTCCGAGTTCTCGGGAACCGCACCCTCGCCCAGGTACTCGACGTCCACGTCGTTGTCCGCGATCCACGCGAGCTCCTCCACCGGCTCCTCGCGGTCGAGGGGTTCGGTGTAGCCGGAGACCCCGTCGGGGTCACGGTAGTATCCCCCCTCCGCGTACTCCAACGCGATGGAGTCGTAGGGTCTGATGCGGTGGATGACGTCGTCCGGCCCGTCCCCGATCTCCAGCACCTCGCTCATCAAGGGCCCCTCCCAACCGGTGTGGAGGTACAGGGTGTGGGGGTCTTCTGCGTACCGGTAGCGGTCGGGGTAGGACCCCGGGGTACCCGTGGTGATGAGCTCGTAGTAGTCGAAACTGGAGGCCGCCCGCACCAGGTCGACCGCCTGGGCCAGCCTGGCCCGACCGTCCTCCACGGGCGCCGCCGAGGCGCTTCCCTCCTCGGTCCCCGTCGCCTGACCTCCCCGGTCCGCCGCCTGGCCGTTCGGCCCGGCACCGCCGTCGGGGAGATCGACCAGCCACACCGCCAGCAGCGCCGCCACGAGCACCACGGCCGTGACCGCGGTCGCGATGAGCGGCCGGTGCCGTGTGCGTCGGACGCGACGCGCCGCGGGAGCCTCGACGCCCCGCCACTCCGTCGCGATGAGACCGGGCACGACTCGGGTGGGCTCCTCCGAGGAGACGGGCTCGACGCGTGTGGCCGCCCATCCGCCCACGAGCTCCCTCAGTGCCTGCTCGGCCGTGGGGCGTCGCTCCGGGTCCCTGTCCATGGCCCGGCGCACCAGGTCGAGCAGTTCCGGCGGGAGCCCGGCCAGGTCGGGTTCCTCCTCCCGGGTGCGGTGGATCAGGACCTCCGCGTTCCCCGTTCCGTACGGGTTGCGCCCGGTGGCGGCGAAGGCGACCATCCCTCCCCAGGCGAACATGTCCGAGCGTGCCGTGGCGTCCTGGCCGAGGTACTGCTCCGGAGCCATCCACCCGGGGGTGCCGAGCAGGCCGCCCGTCTGTGTGAGCGCCGTGGCGTCGGCCGCCCGGGCGATGCCGAAGTCGAGCACCTTGGGCCCGTCCGGCGACAGGATCACGTTCCCGGGTTTGAGGTCCCGGTGCACGATGCCCGCGGCATGGATCGCGGTCAGGGCCTCCGCGAGTCCGACGGCGAACGCGAGCAGCGTTCCGCCCGCCAGGGGACCGTTGGCCCGAACGTGCTGGCGAAGGGTCCGACCCCGCACGTACTCGGTGGCCAACCAGGGGGTGTCCGCACGGACGTCGGCTCCGTGGAACGCCGCCGTACACGTCGCCCGGACCCTGGAGACCGACTCCACCTCACGCGCGAAACGGGCGAGGAACCGCGGATCGGCCGCGAACTGCGGATGGATCACCTTGACGGCGGCGCACCCACCGGACGGATCGACGCCCGCGTACACGGCGCCCATGCCACCGGCGCCGATCCTGCCCACGATGCGGTACTGCCCGATGCGATCCGGATCGCCCTTGGCGGGAGGATCGATGCCCGGGGGCAGGCGGTCGTGGTCGAAGGGGGGACCCTGTGTCGTCACGTGAGGCCTTTCGAGGAAGTCAGGGGGAGGTCGCCGGGGGACCGGACGCGGTGCAGCCGTCCTGGGGGACACCCGCGGCCGTGGCGACGTCGTAGGGCGTGACGTCGATCCGGAAGGGGGTCTGCCGGTTCTGCTCGTCCTGGGCCATTTCGTAGCAGACGCCGCCCGGGTGACCAGGATCGAGCTCGCCGTCGACCATCGCGCGCTCAGGAAGGTAGTACACGATTCCGGCGCGGGGGTACCCGAAGAACGTCACGGTCGTCTCCGTCGTGCGGTCGGCCGGACCAAGCTGGGCGACGACGCCCGCGCTGCCCGGCCGGTCGACGGCCGGGTACTCCTGTCCGTCGTCGTACCACCCGACGCGGGCGAAGTCGTTGGCGTGCAGCCGTACCTCCCCGAAGTCGGGCAGGTACTCCACCCGAACCGCGAACTCCAGGACCGGCGAGTCGAGCCCGACGTACTCCGCCCCCTCGAAGGTGATGCGCAGCTGCTCCAGCCGCCCCTCACCCGATCCGGAGGCGGGCACCAGGGAGCTGACCAGCTCCAGGTCCGACACCGGCTCCACCACCACACGACCGTTCTCGTACAGGTCGCGGTACTCCTCGGGGACGTCGGACGCCGAGACCGATTCCTGCCCGGTTCCCGCCTCCTGCACCGGCGCCCGCCCGCCCGAGTCGCCCACCCCACCGGAGGGCGCGCCCTCCCGGGCGAGCATCCCCGCCCCCGTGCCGACCAGCACCGCCAGAGCGGTGCCGACCGCACCGACCGCCAGCGGCACACGCCGCCGCGCCCACCACGAGCGCCTCGGCGGCGCGCACCGCCGCCACTCCTCCAGCGGGGCGTCCTCGATCCGGATCCCGGTCCACGCCTGCCGCAGCACCCGGGTCACGTCGACATCCCCGCCCCCGGCCACCGCGGTGACCGACTCGTCGGGGCTCAGCAGCGCGGACACCTCGCGCATCGCCGTGACCGCGTCGGGGCGGCGCTCGGGCTCCTTGTCCAGCGCCCGCTCCACGACTCCCCGCAGGCCGTCGGGCACCCCTTCCAGATCCGGCGGCTCCGACAGGATCCTGGCGGCCATCGTGTCGGAGGCTCCGGAACCGTGCGGGTGGCGGCCGGTTCCGGCGAACGCCACCAGCCCGCCCCACGCGAACATGTCGGAGCGCTCGCTCGCCGGAACCCCCCGGTACTGCTCCGGGGCGATCCACCCCGGGGTGCCGACCAGCCCTCCGGTCCGGGTCAGCGCGGTCTCCTCCGCAGCCCGCGCGATGCCGAAGTCCAGCACCCTGGGCCCGTCCGGCGACAGGATCACGTTCCCCGGCTTCAGGTCGCGGTGCATCACCCCGGCGGCGTGGATCGCGGTCAGAGCCTCCGCCAGCCCGACCGCCAGGGCGACCAGCACGCCCCCGGTCAGCGGCCCGTGCGTCCTGACGTGCTCGTGCAGGGTGGGTCCGGCGACGTACTCGGTGGCGAGCCAGGGCAGGTCGGCCCTGGGTGCGGCGTCGAGGAAGCGCGGCACGCAGGCGGCGCGGACCCGGCGCACGAGCGCGACCTCGCGCGCGAACCGTTCGCGAAACTCGGAGTCGGCGGCGTAGACGCGGTGTACGCACTTGACGGCGGCGCGCCGGTCGGCGTCGTCCAGCGCCGCGTACACCGACCCCATCCCGCCCGCGCCAATTCGTCCGACCACGCGGAACGGGCCGACCCGACGGGGTTCGTCGGCTGTGAGGGGCTCGATCCCGGCCGGGAGGGCGGGCGGTGGCGGGGCTGGCCGTCGGGGGGACGGAGGCGGGGGCATGCGGCGGCCGATCTGTCACTCGGGGCGGGTCGTACTGGGAGAGGGCACCGGACACCCCGGCGGCCTCCCCATCGGGGGGAGACGCGTGTGACGCACGCCAGGTTCACCTTACGACCTGGCTACGTCACCCATCGCACCCGTGGATCCGTCCCGGACGCGCCGACCCCTCGACCGCCCCACCCGCCGGGCGCCTGGCCGACGGCGGTCATAGCCTGGGGGTATGCGTTCCTTCGCCGTACCGCTCGCTCTCGCGGCCGATGTGGTCTGTGTGCTCGCCTTCGTCGTGATCGGCAAGGCCGACCACGAGACCGGGCTCGCCCCCACCGCCGTGGCCTGGACCGCGTGGCCGTTCCTGGCGGCCCTCGCCCTCGGGTGGCTGGTCACCCGGGCGTGGCGCGCGCCTGTCCGGATCTGGCCGACCGGGGTGTTCGTGTGGGCGGTGACCGTCGCCGGGGGCATGGTGTCGCGCCTGGCCACGGGCGAGGGGGCGCCGATCGGCTTCGTCGTGGTGACGTCCGTGTTCCTCGCCGTGGCCCTCCTCGGCTGGCGCGCGGTGGCCCTCGTCGTCGCGAAGAGGCGACAGCGCGCGGTCTGACGGGGAAGACTGAGGGTGACCGCACCCCCCTCCGGGAGGAGAGCCCCCATGCCCGACCCCGCCACCCTCGCCCTCGCCACGGCCGTCGCCACCGGCGCCGTGTCCAAGATCGCCGAGGTCGTCAGCCAGGCGACGATCGACGACTTCGCGTCCTTCCGCAAGGCCCTCTTCCGGTTCTTCCGGGGCGTCCCCGAGGCCCAGGAGGCGCTGGACGAGGCCCGTGTCGAGCCCGACGACGCGGACGCGATCGCCTCGGTCGCCGACCACATCGAACGCGCGGCCGCGGCCGACCCGGAGCTCCGACGCCTCGTCGACGCCCTGACCGTCGAGGTCGCCCAGGAGGGGGACGGCGCGGTGTACAACTCGATCCAGGGTGACGTCAGCGGCAACGCCAAGGTGATCCAGACCAGGGACATCCACGGGCCCGTCAACCTGTGACGGCTCCGTAAGCTGGAACGGATGAACGAACACGCCGCGCCCGCGACCGCCCCGACGCCCCCTCCCGCCCCCGGCGAGGACGAGGCGCGCGAGGTGGGCGTGGGCCCGTGGGTCGGCCCCTGGCCCGAGGACGACCGGTACGACCCCGACCTCCTGGCCGGGGGCGACCGCCGCAACGTCGTGGACCGCTACCGCTACTGGCGGCGCGAGGCGATCGTCGCCGACCTCGACGCCGTGCGGCACCCGTTCCACGTCGCCGTGGAGAACTGGTCGCACGACTTCAACATCGGGTCGGTCGTGCGCACCGCCAACGCCTTCGGGTGCGCCGCCGTGCACATCGTGGGCCGCCGCAGGTGGAACCGCCGGGGCGCCATGGTGACCGACCGCTACCAGCACGTCCACCACCACCCCGACACCGCGTCGCTCCTGGGGTGGGCGCGGGAGCGGGGGCTCCCGCTGGTCGGGATCGACAACCTGCCGGGCGCGGTCCCCCTGGAGACCCACCCGCTGCCGCGCGAGGTCGTGCTGGTGTTCGGCCAGGAGGGGCCGGGGCTGTCCGAGGAGGCCCGGAAGGTGTGCGAGGCGGTGCTGTCCATCGCCCAGTTCGGCTCGACGCGGTCGATCAACGCCGGTGCCGCGGCGGCCGTGGCCATGCACGCCTGGGTGCGGGCGCACGTGTTCGACCAGCAGGTGTGAGCCTGCCCACCACCGCCTCACCCCGGGTCACCGTGATAGTCCCGTGATCTAACATGTCGGGAACGCCCCTCGCCTAGCAGAGAGTCCCTGGGATGAGTTCGATCGTCACCGCCTCCGCCCGCCCCGCCACGATCGACGACGTGCCCGGTGTGGCACGTGTCCTGAGCAGGGCGCTGCACGAGGATCCGCTCTTCCGGTGGCTGTTCCCCGACGACGAGCAGCGCATGGCGCGCACCCGCAGGTTCTTCGCCGTGACGGCGGGCTTCGGCTACGTCCCGTCCGGGGACACCCGCGTCGCCACCGTCGCCGACGGACCGGGGGAGGCGTCCGTCGTCCGGGCGGTCGCGCTGTGGGCGCCGCCGTCGACCAACCCCGAGGGTCCGCTGGTGTCGCCGCGCACCTGGCCCCACTGGGCACCGCTGATCGGGCGGTCGCGGATGAGCGCCTTCGTCCGCGTGTTCGCGGAGTGGAGGATGGCCGCGCCCCAGGAGCCGCACCTGTACCTGGCGGGGCTGGGCGTCGACCCCGCGGTCGCGGGCGCCGGTCTGGCGCGGGAGCTGCTGACCTCCGGGCTGGCGCAGGCCGACGCCGCGTACACGCCCGTCTTCACGCAGACGCTCGATCCCGAGAGTGCGGCCTTCTACGAGCGGTTCGGCTTCACGGTGGTCCGCGAGGTCGAGCACCCCGGCATCGGGACCAGTCACTTCCTCCTGCACACCCCGTCCTGACGGCGAACTCCGGCGGGTTCGCGGGAACTCCCCACCCGTGATGTTTCCGTGATCTAGCATGAGCGGTGACCGAGGCCCCGCCACACGGGAAGAGGCAGTGCGCATGACCCCCACGGCCCCGGCGGACGCCGGCGTCCGCACCGCGACGATGGACGACGTTCCAGCCGTGGTGCGCGTTCTCAGCCGCGCGTTCCACACCGATCCGCTCTTTCGCTGGTTCTTCCCGAACGAGGACGAACGCCTGGCCGGGACCGCCCGCGCGTGCGCCCTGATCGCGGGGTTCGGACACGTGCCGAACGGGACCGCACGCGTGCACGAGTCGCGCGAGACCCCCGACGGGCCTCCGGTGATCCGCGGCGCGGCCCTGTGGACCCCTCCGGGGGAGCACGCGGAACGGCCGCTGGCCGTGGTGCGCGCCCTGCCGCACTGGGTGCGGCTGCTGGGGCCCTCGCGGCTGCGCCGGGTCGCCCGGTTCATGGGCGAGCTGCGGGACGCCGTGCCGGAGGAGCCGCACTGGTACCTGTCGATGCTGGGCACCGACCCGGTGGCGCGCGGAACCGGCGTCGGTGCGCGCCTGCTGCGCGAGGGACTGGCCCGGGCGGACGCCGACGCGGTCCCGGTCTACCTGGAGACGATGAACGCGGCCAACATCGGCTACTACGAGCGCCACGACTTCCGGGTGGTGCGCGCGGTCAACCAGCCGTCGGCGCCGCCGACCTATTGCATGCTGCGCCCCGCCGCGGTCTGAGCGCCGAGCGAGCCCGCCACCAGGTCCCGGGCGGCACGACCGTAGTCGTCGGCGGACAGGGCCGGATCCCAGGCGCGCTGGAGGATGTACCCCTGCACGACGCCGAGCAGCACGCGTGCCGTGGCCGTCGCGTCCACCCGCGCCGGGATCTCACCGCGGGCCTGGCCGAGCGCGACCCGTTCGCGCAGCTGGTCGAGCACTCCGTCGACCCCGGTGCGCATCGCGTCGCCCAGGGCGGTGTCGCGCAGGGCCTCCCCCCACGCCTGGACGGCCAGGCGCGTCCGGGAGTCGACGCGGTCCATCGCCTCGATGGTCGCGGGCAGCGCCCCGACGAGCTCCGGGAACGGCTTCCGCCGGGCGATGGAGTCCCGTACGACGCTCTGCACCGCGCCGATCGCGTCCATCGCGATCGCGACGATGATGTCGTCCTTGCTCCCGAAGTAGCGGTAGACCGCGCCCGGGGACAGCCCGGCCTCATCGATCACGTTCCGCATGGACGTGCGGTGGAAGCCCTCCCGCGCGAAGCACGCGGCGGCCGCGGTGAGGATGTGCTCCCGGCGTTCGGCCAGGTAGGCGTCGGAGACTCGTGGCATGCGCACATCGTAGAACGAACGACCGTTCTTGACAGACACGCCTCGACGAAGGATTCTTAAAAAGAACGAACATTCGTTTTTGAAGTGGCCATGATCGACGTCCTCATCGTGGGAGCGGGCCCGACCGGGCTCGCCCTCGCCACACGCCTCCACGACCTCGGTGTCCGCGTACGGATCATCGACAAGCACGACGGCGTCCTGGAGCTGACCAGGTCCGCCGCCTGCACACCCGCACCCTGGAGGCCCGCTGGCTGGCCGGGTGCGACGGATCCCGCAGCACGGTCCGCCGACTGGTCGCCCCAGGCGGGTAGCGGCCCAGGACACGCGACGGGGCCGCGCCCCCGGTGTTCACCGGAAGGAACGCGGCCCCGTGCGACGACGGACCCGGCGTCAGCCGATGCCCTTGCTGAGCGAGCCCAGCAGGTCGCGGTTGAGCTGGGAGATGGTGTCCAGCGGGATGCCCTTGGGGCAGACCGCGGCGCACTCACCGATGTTGGTGCAGCCGCCGAAGTCCTCCTCGTCGTGCTGGTTGACCATCTTCACCACGCGCGAGGCCCGCTCGGGCTGCCCCTGCGGGAGCATGCCCAGGTGGGTGACCTTCGCGGCGGTGAACAGCATGCCGGAGGCGTTCGGACAGGCCGCCACGCACGCGCCGCAGCCGATGCAGGTCGCGGCGTCGAACGCGCGGTCGGCGTCCGGCTTCGGGATCGGGTTGGCGTGGGCGTCCGGGGCGGTACCGGTCGGGGCGCTGATGTAGCCGCCCGCCTGGATGATCCGGTCGAACGCGCCCCGGTCCACGACCAGGTCCTTGACCACCGGGAACGCCTTGGCGCGCCACGGCTCCACGGTGATGGTGTCGCCGTCCTTGAAGCTGCGCATGTGCAGCTGGCAGGTGGTGGTGACCTCCGGACCGTGCGCCTCGCCGTCGATCACGACACCGCAGGCGCCGCAGATGCCCTCACGGCAGTCGTGGTCGAAGGCGATCGGGTCCTCGTCCTGGAGCGTGAGCTTCTCGTTGAGGACGTCGAGCATCTCGAGGAAGGACATGTCCGGGGAGACGTCCGAGAGCTCGTAGTTGACCATCCGGCCCTCGTCGCCCGGGCCCTTCTGGCGCCATACGCGCAGGGTGATGTTCACTTGTAGCTCCGCTGCTTCATCTCGACGTACTCGTACTCCAGGGCTTCCTTGTGGAGCACGGGCTTCTCGTTCTCGCCACCGAACTCCCAGGCCGCGACGTAGGCGAACTCGTCGTCGTGGCGCAGCGCCTCGCCGTCCTCGGTCTGGCTCTCGGAGCGGAAGTGGCCGCCGCAGGACTCGCGGCGGTGCAGGGCGTCGACGCACATGAGCTCGCCGAGCTCCAGGAAGTCGGCCACCCGGCCGGCCTTCTCCAGGGCCTGGTTGAGCTCGTCGTTGGTACCGAGCACCTTGACGTCGCGCCAGAACTCGGCGCGCAGCTCGCGGATGCGCTCGATGGCCTTGGTCAGGCCCTCCTCGTTGCGCTCCATGCCGCAGTAGTCCCACATGATGTGGCCGAGTTCCTTGTGGAAGGAGTCCACGGTGCGGGAGCCGTTGATGGAGAGCAGCGTCTCGATCCGGGAGGTGACCTGCTCCTTGGCGGCGGCCGCCTCGGGGTGGCTCTCGTCGATCGTCTCGAACGGACCGTCCGCCAGGTAGTCGTTGATGGTGTTCGGCAGGACGAAGTAGCCGTCCGCCAGACCCTGCATCAGCGCGCTGGCGCCCAGGCGGTTGGCGCCGTGGTCGGAGAAGTTGGCCTCACCGGTCACGAACAGGCCCGGGATGGAGCTCTGGAGGTCGTAGTCGACCCACAGGCCGCCCATGGTGTAGTGCACGGCCGGGTAGATGCGCATCGGAACCTCGTACGGGTTCTCGCCGGTGATGCGCTGGTACATGTCGAACAGGTTGCCGTACTTGGCCTCGACGGCGGCCCGCCCCATGCGCTTGATCGCGTCCGCGAAGTCCAGGTAGACGCCCAGACCGCCGGGGCCGACGCCGCGACCCTCGTCGCAGACGTTCTTGGCGGCACGGGAGGCGATGTCACGCGGCACCAGGTTGCCGAAGGACGGGTAGATGCGCTCCAGGTAGTAGTCGCGCTCGTCCTCGGGGATCTGGCGCGGGTCGCGGTCGTCACCCGTCTTCTTGGGCACCCAGATGCGGCCGTCGTTGCGCAGCGACTCGCTCATCAGGGTCAGCTTGGACTGGTACTCGCCGCTGACCGGGATGCAGGTCGGGTGGATCTGCGTGTAGCACGGGTTGGCGAAGAGCGCGCCCTTGCGGTGCGCGCGCCAGGCGGCCGTGACGTTGCAGCCCATGGCGTTGGTCGACAGGAAGAACACGTTGCCGTAGCCGCCGGTGGCCAGGACCACGGCGTCGGCGAAGTGCGTCTCGATCTCGCCGGTGACCATGTCGCGGGCGATGATGCCGCGCGCCTTGCCGTCCACGACGATGACCTCGAGCATCTCGTGGCGGGTGTTCATCTTGACGGTGCCCGCCGCGACCTGGCGCTCCAGCGCCTGGTAGGCGCCGATCAGCAGCTGCTGACCCGTCTGGCCGCGCGCGTAGAAGGTGCGGGAGACCTGCACGCCGCCGAAGGAGCGGTTGTCGAGGAGGCCGCCGTACTCACGGGCGAAGGGCACGCCCTGGGCGACGCACTGGTCGATGATCTCGACCGACGTCTGGGCCAGGCGGTAGACGTTCGACTCGCGGGAGCGGAAGTCGCCGCCCTTGACGGTGTCGTAGAACAGCCGGTGGATGCTGTCGCCGTCGTTGCGGTAGTTCTTGGCCGCGTTGATGCCGCCCTGTGCCGCGATGCTGTGCGCGCGGCGCGGGCTGTCCTGGTAGCAGAAGGACGTGACGTTGTAGCCCGCCTCGCCCAGGGTCGCGGCGGCCGAGGCCCCGGCCAGACCGGTGCCGACGATGATGACCGAGAGCTTGCGCCGGTTCGCGGGGTTGACCAGCTTGGCCGAGAAACGGCGCTTGTCCCAGCGCTCGTTGATCGGGCCCTCGGGCGCCTTCTCGTCCCTGATCGGGGCGCCCTCGATGTACAGGTCGTTGTCAGACATTGCTCACCAGTCCAAAGGTGACCGCCAGGGGCGGGAGAAGGAAGCCGACGGTCACGACCAGCGCGATGGCCACGGCGACGACGTTGATCTTGCCCTGTCGGTCGGCCTTGTTGGCGCCGAGCGTCGCCGCGCCGCTCCAGATGCCGTGCCGCAGGTGGAAGCCGGCCGCGATGACCGCCGCCACGTAGAACAGGGTCACGTACCAGTACGCGGGCTGGAAGCCGTTGACGAGCCGCTCGTAGGGGCTGTCGGAGGCGCCGCCCGGCGCGATGACGTTCACCGTCAGGTGCAGGATGTGGAAGATCACGAAGAGCGCGATCAGGACTCCGCCCCAGCGCATGGTGTAGGACGCGTAGGTGCGCTGCACGCGCTTCGTCACCTGGTAGCGGCTGACGCCGCCGCGCGCGCGGTTGTCGCGCCGCGTGAGGACCACGGCGCAGTAGATGTGAATGAGGACGGCCGTCAGGAGGACGACCCGCGCGATCCACAGGAAGCCCTCATGCGGCAGGAGCGGATAGCCGAGGTCGCGGAGCCCCTCGGCGTAGCCGTCGAAGGCCTCCTGGCCCAGGAAGACTTTGAGGTTGCCGTACATGTGCGCGATCAAATACAGCACGAGGATCGCACCGGTGACCGCCATCGCTGCCTTGAGCGCCACCGTGGACCCGTAGGCCGTAGACCGCTTCTTGGTCAAGGTACTGTTCGCCACAGCCTGTCACTTTAAAATCGAGATAAGTCTGACGTCCAAGTCATCAGGACCCTGGTGTCCATAGCTCTAGGCTATGGAGCATGCAGTTCCAACAGCTCGCCTACTTCGTCGCCGTGGCCCGCACACGCCATTTCACCCGCGCAGCCGAGCTTTCGCGCGTCGCCCAGCCGAGCTTGAGCAAACAGATCCGCAGCCTTGAGAGGGAGTTGGGAGCGCCGTTATTCAGTCGTGCCAGGGGAAACATCACACTCACACCGGCGGGTGAGGCGCTCCTGCCGCTGGCGCAGCGGATGCTGACCGACCTGGAGACGGCCCGCCGCGAGGTGGCGGAGCTGGCCGGCGTCCGCAGGGGCCGGGTGCGCCTGGGCGCGACCCCGTCGCTGTGCGCGGGACTGCTGGCCGACGTGCTCGCGGACTTCCATACCCGCTTCCCCGGCATCGAACTCCAGGTGGAGGAGAGCGGTTCGCGCGACCTCGTCCGCGACCTGGGCCGCGGCGAGCTGGATCTGGCGCTGATCATCCTCCCGCTCCAGAGCAGCGACCCGGACTTCGCCACCACGCCGATCCTGCGGGAGAACCTGGTGGTGGCCAGCCCGATGGCGCAGCCCTCGCCGAACGGGCGCGCCTCGATCCGCATCACCGAACTGGAGGGCCGCCCCCTGGTCATGTTCCGGCGCGGGTACGACGTGCGCGAGGCGACGCTGCGCGCGTGCCGGGCCGCCGGGTTCGACCCCGAGCTGGCCGTGGAGGGCGGGGAGATGGACGCCGTCCTCCGGTTCGTGGAGGCGGGCCTCGGCCTGGCGGTGGTGCCGAGCATGGTGCTGCGCAACCGCCCCGGGCTGCGCGGGACCCCGCTCGCCCGCCCCCGGCTGCTGCGGACGGTGGCGCTGGCGCACCGCAAGGACGTGGAGCCGTCGCACTCGGCGGACGCCTTCCGCCGCCACCTCAACCGGTACCTGCTGGCCCTGACCCCGGAGGAACTGGGTCCGGACCTGGAGGTGCTGATCTCGGCCACGGACGCGGGGACGGCCGACGGAGCGAACGACACGGGCGGCGCGGGCACGGGCGGCGCGTAGACGGGTATCGGGGGCGGCGCGGATGCGGCGACCCGGGCGCGAAGACGGTCGCCGGGGGCACGAGGGCGAACGGAGGGCCCCGGGATCCAGCACAGCGCGAACCAGGAAAAAGGGCGGAAAGCAGCAGCTTCCCCACAATTCACCCCTTTACCACAAAGGGTGAAAGTTCCGAAAACACCATTTGCGGCGAATCACCACAAATTCTGACAAAACAACTCCCAGGAGTGGCGTATTTCACACACGTCCATCCCGTGTTTCTTGGCCACTGGAACGTGACCGTGATCACAGCGCCCTAACGTTGCGTTGCAGCACGGCTTCGCCACTGCTTCTCCCCAGCCGTCCAGCACGCACGGAGAGCGGCCGCGGCCACGGGGAGCGTTGGCCCACCCGCGGGCCGAGGGCCCCTCCACAGAGAGGTGGAGACCACGGTGACCTCGACAGAAAGAGCGCGTCCGAGCAGCGGCCGGGTGCGCATCGCCCAGCGCACACTGCGCACCGACCGATGGTGGCTCGGCCCGACCCTCACCACACTGGGCCTGGCCGCCTTTCTCGTCTACGGCACGGTCCGCGTGCTCCAACAAGACCACTACTGGGTCCAGGAACACCACTACCTGACCCCGTTCTACTCGCCCTGCCTGGCGCAGCAGTGCGCGCCGGACGCGGCCCTGTTCGGGCGGCTCCCGGTGGAGTTCCCGCCCCTCATCCCCTACGCCCTGATCAGCCTGCCGATCCTGCTGCTGTTCCGGGTGACCTGCTACTACTACCGCAAGGCCTACTACCGGTCGGTCTGGCAGGCGCCCACCGCCTGCGCCGTGCGCGAGCCGCACCGCTCCTACACCGGCGAGACCCGGCCGCTCATGCTCCCCCAGAACGGCCACCGCTACTTCTTCTACGCCGCCTTCGCCATCACGGCCGTCAACACCTGGGACATGGCGATCGCCTTCTTCCACGGCACCGACGGCGGGTTCGGGATCGGCGTCGGCAACCTGGTCATGCTCGTCAACGTGCTCATGCTCTGGGGGTACACGCTCAGCTGCCACTCCTGCCGCCACGTCTTCGGCGGTCGCCTGCGCAGCTTCGGCACCCGACCCGTCCAGTACTGGGTGTGGACGCGGCTGTCCACGCTCAACAACCGGCACATGTACTTCGGCTGGTTCAGCATCGCCACCCTCATGACCACGGACGCCTACATCGCCCTCCTGGCCAGCGGCGCCATCACCGACCTGCGGATCCTCAACTGAGCCCCGGGGAAGGAAGACACCCGTACATGCCCTCCACAGCAGAACCCGACATCACCCGGTACGCCTACGACGTCGTGGTGATCGGCGCGGGCGGAGCCGGTCTCCGCGCGGCGATCGAAGCGCGCGAACAGGGAAAACGCACGGCCGTCATCTCCAAGTCGCTGTTCGGCAAGGCGCACACCGTGATGGCCGAGGGCGGCGCCGCGGCCGCGCTCGGCAACGTCAACCCCGACGACGGATGGCGGGTGCACTTCCGCGACACCCTCCGCGGCGGCAAGTTCCTCAACGACCCGCGCATGGCCGAACTCCACGCCCGCGAGGCGCCCGAACGCATCCTGGAACTGGAGTACTGGGGCGCGCTGTTCGACCGCACCGAGGACGGTCGGATCAGCCAGCGCAACTTCGGCGGGCACGAGTACCCCCGCCTCGCCCACGTCGGCGACCGCACCGGCCTGGAGATGATCCGCACCCTCCAGCAGCGGGTGGTGGCGCTCCAACAGGCCGACGCCGCCGAGTTCGGCGATCCGGAGGCCCGCCTCCGGGTGTTCGCCGAGACCGCCGTCACCCGGCTGCTCACCGAGGAGACCTCCGACGGCCGACTCGGTCGGGTCCTCGGCGCGTTCGGATACCGGCGCGTGGACGGCGGCTTCGTGCTCTTCGAGGCGCCGACGGTCATCCTGGCCACCGGCGGCATCGGCAAGGCGTTCCGGACCACGTCCAACTCCTGGGAGTACACCGGCGACGGCCACGCGCTCGCCCTGCGCGCCGGGGCCTGCCTCATCAACATGGAGTTCGTCCAGTTCCACCCGACCGGGATGGTCTGGCCGCCGTCGGTCAAGGGCATCCTCGTCACCGAGTCGGTGCGCGGCGACGGCGGGGTCCTGCGCAACTCCGAGGGCACGCGGTTCATGTTCGACTACGTGCCCGACGTGTTCCGGTCCCAGTACGCCGAGACCGAGGAGGAGGCCGACGGCTGGTACACCGACCCCTCCGGACACCGCAGACCGCCCGAGCTGCTGCCCCGCGACGAGGTGGCGCGCGCGATCAACAACGAGGTCAAGGAGGGGCGGGGGTCCCCGCACGGCGGGGTGTTCCTGGACGTGTCCTCGCGACTGCCCGCCGAGGAGATCCGCCGACGGCTGCCGTCCATGCACCACCAGTTCAAGGAGCTGGCGGACGTGGACATCACCGCCGAACCGATGGAGGTCGGCCCCACCTGCCACTACGTCATGGGCGGGGTACGCGTGGACGCCGACACCGCCGCCTCCGACGTGCCCGGGCTGTTCGCGGCGGGCGAGGTCGCGGGCGGGATGCACGGGTCCAACCGGCTGGGCGGCAACTCCCTGTCCGACCTGCTCGTCTTCGGGCGGCGGGCCGGGCTCGGGGCGAGTGCCTACCTCGACTCCCTCGACGGCTCCGAGCCGCCGCGCGCCGCCGTGGACCGCGCGGTCGGACAGGCGGTCGCCGAGGCGCTGTACCCGCTCAAGCAGGGGGACGGCGTCAACCCCTACGACGTGCACGGCGAGCTCCAGGACACGATGAACGACCTGGTCGGCATCATCCGGCGCGGTCCCGAGATGGAGCGGGCACTGGAGCGCCTGGACGCCCTGGAGGAACGGTCGCGGCTGCTGAGCGCCCCCGGTGACCGGGTGTACAACCCGGGCTGGCACCTGGCCCTCGCACTGCCGAACATGATCCTGGTGTCCCGGGCGATCACCGCCGCCGCGCTCGAACGGACCGAGTCGCGCGGCGGGCACACCCGCGACGACCATCCGGAGATGTCACCCGAGTGGCGGCGGGTCAACCTGGAGGTCAGGGCCGACCGCGACGACGGCGTGACGCTGTCGCGGCGGCCGGTCGCCGACGTCCCGCGCGAGCTGCTGGACCTGTTCGACCGCGACGAGCTGGCCAAGTACCTGACCAAGGAGGAGCTGCCCGAGGACCCCGAGCCGGGCGGCGCGGCGGAGGACACGGCGGTCGAGGAGGGCCGGTCATGAGCGAGCGTACGTTCCGGGTGTGGCGCGGTTCCGGCGACGAGGGCCGACTGACGGAGTACACGGTGGAGGTCCACGAGGGCGAGGTCGTGCTCGACGTGCTGCACCGCCTCCAGGCCACGGAGGTGCCCGACCTCGCGGTGCGATGGAACTGCAAGGCGGGCAAGTGCGGGTCGTGCTCGGTGGAGATCAACGGCAGACCCCGACTGTCGTGCATGACGCGGATGAGCGTGTTCGAGCCCGACGAGGTCGTGACCGTGACGCCGATGCGCACGTTCCCCGTGGTGCGGGACCTGGTGTGCGACGTGGGGTTCAACTACCGGAAGGCGATGGAGATCCCCTCCTTCGCCCCCGATCCCGCCACCGGCCCCGGTGACTTCCGGATGGCTCAGGTGGACGTGGAGCGGTCGCAGGAGTTCCGTAAGTGCATCGAGTGCTTCCTGTGCAACAACGTGTGCCACGTGATCCGTGACCACGAGGAGAACATGGAGCACTTCTCGGGGCCGCGGTTCCTCATGCGCGTCGCCGAGTTGGAGATGCACCCGGAGGACACCGCCGACCGGCGCAGGATCGCGCAGGACGACTTCGGGATGGGGTACTGCAACATCACCAAGTGCTGCACGGAGGTGTGCCCGGAGGGCATCCACATCACCGACAACGCGCTGATCCCGCTCAAGGAGCGCGTGGTGGACCGCAAGTACGACCCGCTCGTCTGGCTGGGGTCGAAGATCGGCGTACGTCCCAAGGACACCCCGATCGTGCCGAACATCCGGCGTCCCGCCACCGGCCCCGAGGACACCGGCTCCGGGACACCGACCGACCCGGCGACGTGAGGCCCGCCCGCTGACGGCCGTCGCCGAGCCGGTCCCCTCCCCGCCCCGCGGTTCCGGGAGGGGACCGGCGGGTCACCCCCGGTGGCGGAACGGGGCACCGGGCACGTCCGATGCCCATCCCCGGACCCCGGCCTCGTGGATCGCCGCGGCCACCTGCCCGGGGGTGATCGGCAGCCCCGGGCCGGCCAGCAGGGTCACCACCAGGAGGCGTCCCCGGCAGTCGGCCCGTTCCACCACGACCGCGCCATCCTGGAGCCAGTAGTCGAGGCTCCTCGTGACTCGCCACCGGTAGGCGACGCCGTCCACCGTGATCCGCCGGGTGCCCTTGCGCGGCATGGTCATCGCGTGTCCCCTCTCGGCTGTCCTCCGACGGCTGGCGACACTACGCAGCGGTGCCTGGCCCGCGCCACAGTTTTTCCGGACCGGCCCGTGGGGGGCGCCGCCGCCCGAGTCGCTGAACCGCATCGGCACGGTGGCCTCGTCCGACAGGCACAGGCCCCGGATGACCTCGCCGTACCGTCGGTCGGGGTCGGTGTACTCGGCGCAGTCGGCGTGCGGCTCGCTGGCGCAGAGCTGGAGGGTGTCGACCAGGTCGGGGGCGAATCCGGCCAGGTCGCGGGCGAGGTCGACCCGGACCTGGGCGAGTCCGGAGAGTTCCCCCCGATAGCCGCGGGGCTCCCAGAACACGAGGGACCGGGGCTGTTTCATCACGGTGGTGTTCACGCGACCACCTCGCTGCGCAGGCGCTGCCAGGTGCGCACCAGGTGCGCGAGTTCGTCGAACTCACCGGCCATCCGTGTCATCGGGGCCGCGAGCAGGTCGCTGTCCGGGGTCGGGCGCGGGGCGGGGACCCGCGGGGCGGCGTGCCTGGGCGTGTAGGCGCTCGCGCGTGTGGTGGTGGGTGCGACGGCGATGGTCGGCCGGGTGGTGCGGGCGCGCAGACGGCGGGCGGGGTGGGCCTGGGCGTAGGCGAGTTCCCGGTCGAAGGCCACGTAGTAGGGGCGCACGAGCGCGACCTTGTCGGCGGGCACGTGCTCGGTGGGCGGGGCGAGGCGGGGTCCGGAAACAGTCGGTTCCGGCACCGCGGGCAGCGCGCTGACCTGCTCGGGAGTCGGAAGCGGGGCGTAGCGGCGGACGCGGGTGGAGCGGTGGCGGGCCGAGTGGCGGCCGCACGCGGGGGCGAGGAGGGTCTTGAGGGTCTCCAGGGCAGACCTGAGGACCGCACGGCTAAACTGAGCCATGTCGGCAATCCTTTGCTTAAAGATCGTGAGTTGCTGACCACGACCCCGGGCGCTTGCTAGCGTCGCGGGGTCTTCGTCGTATGGAGTTGTGGGTTTGGAGAGAAGACTAGGGCACGCGGCGAGCGGAGGCGCACCTTTCTGGGAACTGGGCCAGAAGAACTTCACTCTTCCCCACATCAGGCCAGCTCAGAGCATACTCCTATAAACAGAGACCCCATTTCTTCGCCTCGCCAGAACTATCCACTTCGTCCGAATTAAACGCACTTATGCCTTTGGATCAGATGACGGGCGGGAGGCGGCGAACCCTCGAAGCGGGCGAACGCTGAACCCTGAGGAACCGCACTGACTCCGAGGGGCGAGCCGCGACGGGCGACCGGAGGCGCGAGCGGCGACCACTCGGAACCACCGCCCCCGCGACGGCGACCCCGCTTGACGCGGTCGGACTCTGGTTGGCAATATGACTGACCAGTCAGTCATTTATCGGCACAGTACCCAGGAGCGTGATCCTCCATGGCCGAACAGCCCGGCCCGGCCTCCACCGCGAGCCCTTCCGACACACGTCCGCCCACGCCACGTCGCCCCGCGCCCCTCACGCGCGCATGGCGGTGGACCGCGTCGGCGTTGGTGGGCACGGCTCCCTCCCCCGGCGAGGTCGCCTCGACCCTGGTCACGGCCTGCGCCGGAGCCGCCCTGGCGGTGAGCGGAGCCTGGGCCGCGGGCCTGCCGACCCTGGCCATCGTGGTGATCGGCATCGTCGCCTTCGACTTCTTCGGCGGAGCCGTGGCCACCTCCACCAGCGCCGCCAAGCGCCGCTACCACGCGCCGGAGCGCGGCCGACGCCATCATCTGGGTTTCGTGGCCGTCCACGTCCAGCCCTTCCTGTTGGCGTTGGTCGTGCCCGGACTGGACTGGTGGACGGTCACGGCCCTGTACCTGTTCACCCTGACCGGGGCGGTCGCGGTCGCCCTCGCACCACCCACTCCGCGCCGCCCGCTCGCCTTCGCCTTCACGGTGACGGGCACGGCCACGGCGCTGCTGTGGCTGCCCGTGCCCGCGGCGCTGACCTGGCTGGCACCGGTGATGCTCGTCAAGCTCCTGCTGGGCCATATGCTTCCCGAAACGGGAGCGGGGGCGATGAGGGAGGGAGCCCATGGCGCCGAGGAAAGTCGACCGCGCGGCACGGCGTGAGCACATCCTCGCCGTCGCGATGCGTCTGTTCGCCGAACACGGGTTCGCCTCGACCCGGATCGAGGACGTCGCGGCGGCGGCGGGGATTGGCAAGGGCAGCGTCTACCTGTACTTCGACAGCAGGGACGCCCTCCTGTCCGCGGCGTTCGACCAGCTCGGGGAGCGCTCCGCCCGGGTCCTGCGCCTCGCGGGCGAGCCCGGACGGCCCGCGGCCGAACGGCTGGAGGCGCTGGTGCGCGCCGCGCTCGCCATGCTCGCCGACGAGCCCGATCTGACCCGGGTGATCGTGGACCTGTGGGCGGCGGGCCGCCACGGCGGAAGCACGGCGGCCCCGGCCCTGGACATGGCCGGGGTCTACGGCGAGTACCGCCGGGTGGTCACCGACCTGCTCCGGGAGGCCGACGCCGAGGGAGACGCCCTCCCCGGCGCGGGCGAGGCGGAGGCGACGGTGGTCGTCGGCGCGATCGAGGGATGCCTGGTGCAGTGGCTGATGGACCCGGGCGTGGACCTGACCGCGCTCGCGGACACGGTCGTCGGCGTGTGCCTGCGCGGCGTGCTCCGGCATCCGCCCTCAGGACAGGACGCCTAGGGCTCGTTCGGCTCACCGACGTCACCCGGGTCCCCTTCGCTTTCGGTGCGCCCTCCAGGCGTCGGAGCCCCGACACCTACACTTCCCCCATGGCGAAGACCCTCTACCTCGTCGTCTCCGGCGCTTCCGCTCCCGAAGGCGTGCCCGATCTCGTGCGGCGACTGCAGCGCGACGGCTACACGGCGGTGTGCCTGTCCACCCCCGTCGGCACGAGGTTCCACGACCTCGACGAGCTGGAGAGACTGACCGGCGAGCCCGTCCGGGTCGAGTACCGGATGCCCGGCACCGGCAGGAGCCTTCCACCCCCCGACCTCGTCGTGGCGTGCCCGCTCACCTTCAACAGCGTGAACAAGTTCGCCGACGGCCATGCCGACAACTTCGCGATCGGGCTCCTGTGCGAAATGGTCGGCTACGGCGTGCCGACCATCGTCGTCCCCCAGTGCAAACCGCAACTCGCCTCGCACCCGGCGTTCCGACGGTCGCTCCACACCCTCCGGGGAATCCCCGCCGTCACGCTCGTGTACGACCACGACGCCCCCGGCGCATCCCGCCTTCCCCCCTGGGAAGACCTCATGGAAACCATCCGGAGCGCCATGGCCGGGCCGTCCTCGTCGGTCACGGACCGATCGCACCTCTGAGCGGGGGGTTGGCGCGGAAGTCCGCCCAGAAGTCCGCACCGAACGCGCGCACGCCGGCGTCGGACACCGGTGCCGGAGGCCGGGTCGAGGACCGCCCCGCCGACGCGGACGGCCGCGTCGACGGGGCGGGATCGGCGGAGCCTTCGGCTACCCGCCGGCCGCGGTGCCCACCGGCTCGGGGGCCTCCTCGCCCCGCTCGGAGCCCGGCGTGTGCACCCGCTCCAGGCGGGCCCCCTCCACGTCGACGTCCGGCAGGATCCGGTCCAGCCACCGCGGCAGCCACCACGCCTTGTCACCGGCCAGGTGCAAGAGCGCGGGGATCAGCGTCAGCCGCACCGCGAACGCGTCCACCAGGACACCGAACGCCAGGGCGAAGCCCACCGGCCGGATCATGGCGGTGTGGGAGAACATGAACCCCGCGAACACCGAGATCATGATGACCGCGGCCGCCGTGACGACGGCGCGTCCGGCGATCAACCCCCTCTGGACCGCCACCCGGGCCGGGGCCCCGTGGACGTACGCCTCGCGCATGCCGGAGCCCAGGAACAGCATGTAGTCCATCGCCAGCCCGAACAGGATGCCCACCATGATCGTCGGCAGGAAGCTCAGCACCGGCCCGGGGGACTCGACGCCGAACACGGCGCCCAGCCACCCCCACTGGTAGATGGCCACCACGCCGCCGAGGGCGGCGGCGAAGGAGAGCACGAAGCCGAGCGTGGCCACCACCGGCACCAGCAGCGAGCGGAACACCACGAGCAGGATGACCAGCGAGAACCCGACGACCACCGCGAGGTAGCCGGGCAGGGCGTCGCTGAGCTTGTCGGAGACGTCGATGTT
Source organism: Nocardiopsis sp. NPDC049922 (assembly GCF_040660275.1). Lineage (NCBI taxonomy): Bacteria > Bacillati > Actinomycetota > Actinomycetes > Streptosporangiales > Nocardiopsidaceae > Nocardiopsis > Nocardiopsis sp. NPDC049922. Next base: position 280,288 of record NZ_JBFAME010000001.1, read on the forward strand.
GCCGCTGGCCGTTCCGGCCACGCCCAACTCCGCGCCGTCGTCGAACGGGTCCAGTCCGCGCAGCTCGTGGACGAGCGCCTCGGTCGACTCGCTCGACGGCCCCTCGACCGGCACGACCTGGAACACGCCCACGGTCCGGTCGTCGGACAGCGCGACCGGCGCGACCGCCTCCACCGCGTCCCGCTCGGCGATCGCCTCGGCGACGTCCAGCTGCCGCGCGACGGCCTCCTCGTCGGTCTCCGAACCCGGCAGGTCCGCCACGACGACGAGCGGCCCGTTGGCCCCCGCCCCGAACGCCTGGTCCACGGCCGCGTAGGCGCGGTACTGGGTGGAGTCGTGCGCCTCGGTCGATCCGTCCGGGAGCCCCAGGCGCAGGTCGAGGGCGGGCACGGCGACGACCAGCAGCGCGGCGGTCACCAGCACGACCCGGACGACGGCTCCCAGGGTGCTCATCGGGCGCGCGGGGGCGTCGTCGCCGTCCCCGGCGGGAGCCGTCCCCCGCTCGGCCCGCTCCCGGCGGGACAGGATGCGCTCGCCCACCAGCGCCAGCAGCGCGGGGGTGAGGGTCACCGCCACGAGCACCGCGACCGTGACGGCGATGGCGCCGACGTTCCCCATCATTCCCAGGAAGTCGATCCCGGTCAGGTTGAGTCCGAGCAGAGCCACGAGCACGGTGGCGCCCGCGAACACCACGGCGTTGCCCGCCGTGCCGTTGGCGAGGGCGATCGACTCCCTCACGTCCAGGCCCTGCCGCAGCTGGCGGCGGTGCCGGTGGATGATGAACAGCGCGTAGTCGATCCCGACGGCCAGGCCGAGCATCGTGCCCAGGATCGGCGTCACCGACGACATGGCCACCAGGTCCGACAGCGCCAGCGCGCCGAGCACCGCCACGAGCACGCCGACGAGCGCCTGCACGAGCGGCAGTCCGGCGCCGATCAGGGTGCCCAGCATGACCACGAGGACGACCGCGGCCACGGCGAGGCCGACCGCCTCACCGACGCCGAAGATCTCGGGGGGCGTCATGGCGATGTCGGTGCCGAAGTCGCTGTCGATGCCGGGGATCTCCTCGAAGGCCGCAGTGACGGCGCCCTTGGTCTCCGGGGTGATCTCGTTCTGCTCCTCGGTGAACGCCACCGTGACCAGCGCGGTCGCGCCGTCCTCGGAGACCACGCGGATCGCGTCGGACAGCTCCAGCAGGCGGTCGCCCTGGTCCAGGCTCTCCTCGCCCGCGTCCAGTTCGGCGAGGCGGCCCTCCAGCTCCTCGATCTGCGGGTCGACCTCGGGGGCGACGAGGTCGAGCGTCCCCGCCTCCTCCGCCTGCGCACGGGCGGCCGCCAGCCCGTCCAGCCCGGCTTCGATCTCCTCGCGGCCGCCGGTGATCTCGGCGCGTCCCGCGTCGATCTCCTCCCGCTGCGCGTCGCGCTGCGCCTCGATCGCGAACGGGTCGTTGACGGAGTCGACGCCGTCGACCGCCGCGGCCTCGTCAATGCGGTCGAGGATGTCGGAGCGTTGGCCGTCGGTGAAGGGCTCGCCGTCCTGTGTGCGCAGGACGATGGTGCCCGTTCCGCCGCCCAGGCCGGAGAACTCGTCGGCGAGGCGGTCGCTGACCTCGGTGGTCGGGGTTCCGGGGAGTGAGAAGGTCTCCTCCAGCTCTCCGGCGAAGAGCGCGTAGGCGCCGGCGGCGGCCATGAGAGCGGCCAACCACAGGATGATCACGGTGCGCGCGCGTCTGGCGGCGCCGCGACCGAGTCGGTGGAGCAGTTCTGCCATGGTGATCTTCCGGTCGTGTGGTGGGGGCGGTGGGTCAGGAGGGGTCGGCGGGGATACGGCCGAACCCGTCGCGCAGGGTGGTGAAGAGGCGTTCCTGGAGGTCGTTCCACACCCGCCGGGATTCGGGCGTGTCGACCCCGCCCGTGGCCCTGTCCCAGTGGTGGAGGACGGCCATGAGCCCGGCGATGGACGAGGCGACCAGCACGTGCACGTCGAAGGGGTCGACGTCGGTGTGGTGGCTCTCCAGGGTCTCCGCCAGGGAGACGCTGAACTCGTTCATCACCCGGTCGACGAGGACCAGCTCCCGGGCCGACGTGGCCCGTTTGCGGACGCCGAGGATCCCGGTCAGGTAGGTGATGGTGGAGAGGAGGTCGGTCTCGTGCAGGGCGTCGGTGAACTGGTCCGCCATCGACCCCGCGCCACTCTCCGCGCGCGCCTCCAGGCTGCGGCGGAAGGTGTCGACCAGGTCGCTGACGGCCTCGCCGCACACCTCCATGACGACGTCGTCCAGGGACGCGAAGTGGTTGAACACGGTCCGCCTGGCCACGTCAGCCCGTTCCGCCAGTTCGTCGACGGTGAAGGTCGGCCCTCGCCGTTCGTCGATGAGCTCGGCGGCGGCGTTGATGATCGCGCGTCGGTGCCGGGCCTTGAGCGCTTCGCGGCGGTCGGTGGTGGAGGTTCGGGTGGTGGCCATGAGGTCACATTAGGAGTTAATTGCACTCCAGTGCACCGATGCACCGAGTGCAATAGATCACGTCGGTTTCCACCGCTACGACCGGTTCGCACGACGGATCGTTCCCGCCCCGGGGCGCCGTCCGAACGGGGACGCGCCCGCCGGGGCCGACGCCCCGCGCCACGGGTTCTCCCGGCGTCAGAAGCCCCGGGCGGCCCACTCCTCCAGGTGCGCGGCGGCCTCGGCGATGGTGGTCGACTCGCCGTGCCCGGGGTGGACGACGGTCTCCGGCGGCAGGTCGACCAGGTGGTCGCGGATGCTGGCGATGATCGTCGGGAAGTCCGAGAACGGCTGCCCCGTGGCGCCCGGCCCGCCGGGGAACAGCGTGTCCCCACTGAACAGCGTGCCGATCTCCGGCGCGTACAGGCAGACCCCGCCGGGGGTGTGACCCGGGGTGTGCAGGACCTTCAGCTCCACGCCCCCGGCGACGAGGGTCTCCCCGTGCAGGAGCGGGGCGTCCGGCTCGCGGTTCGGGTGGACGTGGTGCCAGAGCTCGGCGTCGTCGGGGTGCAGCAGGATCGGGGTGTCGGTGAGGTCGGCCAGGGCGACGGCCGCGTTGACGTGGTCGCTGTGCCCGTGGGTGCACACGATCGCCATGAGCTCGCGGTCGCCCAGACCCCAGGCGATGCGCTCGTGGTCGTGGGCGGCGTCGACGACGATCGCGGAGTCGGCGTCCCCGACGATCCACACGTTGTTCTCGACGTCGAACTCGCTGCCCTCCAGGCTGAAGACGCCCGAGGTGCGGAGTCTCTCCACGGGGGGAGGGGCACTCGACAAGGCTCACCACCTGTACGTGTCGCGGGCGGGTCCGGCGCTATGAGCCTATCCCCCGAATCCCCCGGCACACACGGCTTACCGCCGAACGCGGGTCAGTGCCCGCCGGGCTCGAAGTCGCGCCGCAGGGTGTAGGGCTGGATGAGGCCGAGGCCGTGCGCGTGGCGGGCCCGTACCTTCACCACCTGGAGCCCGTCCTCGCCCGCGAGGCTCTCGGCGAGGCTGTCGTCGATGAGGACGGTGCCGGGGCGGGCGAAGGAGGTCAGGCGGCTGGAGCGGTTGACGGTCGTGCCGAACACGTCCCCGTGCAGGGTGAGGACGGGCCCGTAGGCGACGCCGACCCGGACGTCGGGGACCTCCACGTGGGTCTTGACGCCGGAGGCCAGGCGCAGCGCGATCTCGGCGGCCTCACGCGGGGAGTCGGCGACGTAGAGCACCTCGTCGCCGAGGGTCTTGACCACCCGGCCGCCGCCGGAGGCGACGATGTCGGCCGCGGTGGCCTCGAACCCCTCGACCACCTCGGCCAGCTCGACCTCGTCCAGCTCACGGCTGAGCGTGGTGAAGGAGACCAGGTCCGCGAAGCCGACGATGAGCGGGTAGTAGTTGGGGACGATGTCGCTGTTGTTGGACATCACCGCCAGGGTGCGTGCGGTGGAGGCGGCCAGCTGGCGCCGCCAGATGTGCAGCAGGAGCCGCTCGACGTCGGGCAGGAGCTCCTTGACCCGGTTCATCAGCGGACTGGCCGCGGCCTCGTCGCCGTCCTTGAAGATGAGCGTGCTGAGGATGCTCGTCTGCCAGTCGGCGAGGCGGGCCATGGTCTGCCCCATGGCGCGGGCGAAGCGGACGACGCCCTCCTCGTCCAGGACGCCCTCCTCCAGCAGCGAGTGGGCGATGCGCAGGGCCTCGACGTCGCTCTCGGCGAAGACCGGGTCGCCGTCGCCCTGTGCGGGGAAGCCCAGGGCACGCCAGACGCGGCCCGCGAGTTCGGCGTCGGCTCCGGAGAGCTCGACCGCCTGTTCCCTGGTGTAGACCGGTTCGCCGCCGAGCAGGGCGGACTCGATCGCTTTCGGGTCGGGACGCGACGGCATACGTTCTCTCTCAGACCATCCCCGCCTACACGGGGAACCAGCACTTCGTCACTGGGCCGACGGTGCGGCACCGCGCGGCGCGCGGCGCCCGGGTTCGTTCCGGAGGTTCCCCTCCAGCTTACGCCCGGGGTCCCGGACGGCCAGGCCCGGTACCTGACCGTCGGTGACGGACCAGGTGCGCGAGGTCAGCCCGCGGCGAGGGCCGTCGTCGGCCCCGGGACCGCGCCCGGAGGCGGGAAGGCACGGCCTCCCCCGTTCGGACGCGGACGCAACCGACAACGTTCCGCGGCCCCGTCGCGTTCCCGAACCGGCGTGGGGAACGGTCAGGCGCCGGGGCGCACGTGGACGACGTCGCCCGCGCTGAGCGCCCGGGTTCCGCCCGGCGCGTCCACCACGAGCCGGGCGTGGCGGTCGACGGCGGTCGCGGCGCCCTCGATCAGCGCGTCGCCGGGCAGGTGGACGCGTACCCGCCGCCCCACGGTCACGCACATGTCCCGGTAGGCGTCGGCGAGTCCGCTGGCCTCGGCGTCCCCGTCGGCGGCCGACCACACGGTGTACAGCTCCTCGAAGCCGCCCAGGACGGCGCCGAGCAGCGCGGAGCGGTCCGTGTCGGTGGCGCCCTCCCCCCGCAGGGAGACCGCGGTGTCCACGGGAAGTTCCGCGCGTGTCTGGGAGACGTTCACTCCCATGCCGACCACGACGGCCGGGGCGTCCGGGTCGGAGAAGTCCGCCTCGGAGAGGATGCCCGCCAGCTTGCCGTCCCCGGTCGCGCCCTCGGCACGCAGCTCGGCGGGGACGATGACGTCGTTGGGCCACTTCAGCGCGGCCCGGACCCCGCACACCCGGCGGACCGCGCCGACGGCGGCCACGCCCATGAGCATCGACAGCCAGCCGAGGGTGTCGGCGGGGACGGTGATGCGCAGCAGGACGGAGAAGGTGAGCGCGGCGCGGTCGGGCGTGGTGAACTCGCGCCCGAGACGGCCGCGCCCGGCGGTCTGGTGCTCGGTGGCCAGCACGCTGCCGTGCGGCGCACCGGCCTTGGCGCGCGCGAGGAGTTCGGTGTTGGTGGAGCCCACGGCCGGGAGCACGTCGACGCCGCGCCACATCCCTCCGGGGCGCACCAGGGCGGCGTTGAGCGCGGCCGGGTCGAGCGGCGGGCGGAGGACGTCGTCGTCGGTCATACGCCCATTACAGCAGCGTCGGAATCCCGACGGGCGTCCCCTCCTCCCGCTGGCAGGTCGCGTCGACCGTGCCCCCGTGCCCTTCCCGGGCACGGGGGCGCGTCGCGTCCGTCCGGGTCAGCCGGTGTTCTGGAGCCCGGCCGCCACGCCGTTGACCGACAGCAGCAGCAGGCGCTCCAGGTGCTGCTGGTCCTGCTCGGACAGGGAGTCGGCCTCCTCGCCCCGCAGTGCCTCCAGGGCCCGCAGCTGGAGGTGCGACAGCGCGTCCACGTACGGGTTGCGCAGGTCCACCGCGCGCGAGAGCACCGCGCGGTTCTCCAGCAGACGGCTGTGCCCCGTCACCTTGAGGACCAGCTCGCGCGTGCGGTCGTACTCGGCCAGCACCCGCTCGCTCAGCTCCGGCCGCCCGCCCAGCGCCAGGTAGCGCTCGGCGATCGTGCGGTCGGTCTTGGCCAGGCTCATCTCCGCGTTGTCCAGCAGCGACGCGAACATCGGCCACTCGCGGTAGGCCTCCTGGAGCACCGAGACGTCCTCCACGGCCGCCAGGCCGGTGCCCAGGCCGTACCAGCCGGGCAGGTTCACGCGGGTCTGCGTCCACGCGAACACCCACGGGATCGCCCGCAGGTCGCCCAGCCCCTTGGCCGCGCCGCGCCGCGACGGGCGCGAGCCCAGCCGCAGCTCCCCCAGCTCCTCCAGCGGGCTGACCTGGGAGAACCACACCGCGAAGCCCTCGGTGTTGATCAGCTCCAGGTACGTCTCCTGGGCCGCCGCCGCGATCGTGTCCGCGAACGGGCGGAACCGCTCGGCGGCCGAGCGCTCGCGCTCCTGGACGGCGTCGGTCGAGGCCATGAGGATCGCGTGGCCCACCTGCTCGACGTGGCGGCGGGCGATCGCGGGCTGGCCGTAGCGGGCGAAGATGACCTCGCCCTGCTCGGTCACCTTGAACCGGCCGCCCACCGAACCCGGCGCCTGCGCGAGCAGCGCCCGGCTGGCCGGGCCGCCGCCGCGGCCCAGGGACCCGCCCCGGCCGTGGAAGAGGGTCAACCGGACGTCGTGCTCACGCGCCCACGCGGCCAGTCGGGCCTGGGCGTCGTACAGCCGCAGCGTGGCGCTGACCGGGCCGACGTCCTTGGCCGAGTCGCTGTAGCCGAGCATGACCTCGACCCGCCGACCGGACTCCTCCAGGCGGCGCTGGACCCCCGGCAGCTCCAGCATGCCGTCGAGGACTCCGGGCGAGGCGTCCAGGTCGGCGCCGGTCTCGAACAGCGGGATGACGTCCAGGACGGGCACCCGGTCGGCGGGCAGCGCGTAGCTCGCGAGCTCGTAGACGGCCGCGACGTCCTCGGCCGAGCGCGTGAAGCTGACGATGTAGCGGCGGCAGGCCTCCACCCCGAAACGCTCCTGGATCCAGGAGATCACCCGCAGGGTCGCCAGCACCTCCTCGGTGCGCTCGGACGGCCGCTCACCGGCGCGCAGCTCGGCCAGGGCGGCGGCGTGCACCTCGCTGTGCTGGCGGATCTCCAGCTCGGCCAAGTGGAACCCGAAGGTCTGCGCCTGCCAGATCAGGTGCTGGAGCTCGCCGTAGGCCTGCCGGACCGCACCGGCCGCGACCAGCGAGTCCTGGACCACGCGCAGGTCGGCGAGGAAGTCGTCGGCGGTGGCGTAGGCCAGGTCCGCGTCGCGCTCGCGGGTCGCGCGCAGCCGCGCGGCGCACAGCAGCAGGAACTGGCGGTGCGGCTCGTTGGGCGAGCGCCCGGTGATCTCGCCCAGGAGGGCGGGGTGTCCCGCCTTGGCGGCCGAGATCGCGTCCAGGAGGGCGGGGCTGGCGGGGGTGAGGTTGGAGTAGGCGGTGAGGGTGCGGGCGACCTGGTCGCAGGCGTTCTCCAGACCGCGCAGCACGTGCTCGGACTGGATGCGCATGGCCTCGCGCGTCACCTCGTGCGTGACGAAGGGGTTGCCGTCGCGGTCGCCGCCGATCCAGCTGCCGTAGCGGACGAACGGCGTCGCGCGGGGGGCGCGCACCCCCGTTCCCCCGGGGTCGACCGCCGCGTCCAGGGTCCGGTACACCTGCGGGATGACCTGGAAGATCGTCTCGTCGAACGCGGCGAGCGCGGTGCGCACCTCGTCGAGCGGGTCGAGCTTGGTGTAGCGCAGCTGGGAGGTGCGCCAGAGCAGGTCGATCTCCTCCAGCAGGCGCCGGTGCGCCTCGGCCGCCGCGCTGCTGCCCTCGTGGGCGGCGTGCCAGGCGTCCAGCTGGGCGCTGATCCGCAGGATGGACGTCGACACGGCGCGTCGGCGGGCCTCGGTCGGGTGCGCGGTGAGCACGGGGTGGAACTCCATGCCCGCGACGAGCTCGTTGAGGCGTTCCTCGCCCCCGTCGGTCTCCCGGATGGCGCGCACGGCGGCGGCCAGGGACTCGCGGGGCGGGTTGGCGGCGTCGTCGCGCTCGCGCAGGGCGCGCATCCGCTGGTGCTCCTCGGCCAGGTTGGCCAGGTGGAAGTAGACGGTGAAGGCGCGCGCCACCTGCTTGGCCCGCTCCAGGGGCCACGCGGACACGATCGCGGTGATCTCGTCGGTGGAGACCGCCCCGTCACGTGCGCCGATCACGGCGTGCCGGAGCTTCTCCACGTCGGCGAGAAGGTCCTCGCCGCCGCTTTCGGCCAGGACCGTTCCGAGCATCTCGCCGAGCAGTTTGACGTCATTCCGGAGTTGCTCGGGAACTTCCTGCCGGGCACTGTCGCGTTCTGCGCTAACCGCTGTCATGGGGCCGAGACTACAGAGGTCCTGCCTGCTCGGATGCGTTCGGGGGGTGGATTTCGTCGGTTTTGCCAGTGCGTTAACAATTGTGTGCGGCGGCGATAAATTCACATTCGATCACGCGCGAATTCCGGGAGTCCGCCCCGTTCCGGCCCCGCACCGGGCCCCGCGCCCCTGTGCACCCCCTCACCCCTACCCGCGAGTAACCCAGGGCCGCCTCCGATACTTGGACGTCCACACGACTAACCTGAGGTGCTATGGCCACCCAAGCCCCAGAACCACCGTCCGCGGCTGAGATCGACATCCACACCACCGCTGGAAAGCTCGCCGACCTGCAACGACGCCGGTACGAGGCGGTGCACGCCGGTTCCGAGCGAGCCGTGGAGAAGCAGCACGCCAAGGGCAAGATGACCGCGCGCGAACGGATCGACGCCCTGCTCGACCCGGGCTCGTTCGTGGAGTTCGACGCCCTGGCGCGACACCGCTCGACCAGCTTCGGCCTGGAGCGCAACCGCCCCTACGGCGACGGCGTCGTCACCGGCCACGGGACGGTCGACGGGCGTCCCGTCGCCGTCTTCAGCCAGGACGTCACCGTCTTCGGCGGCTCCCTCGGCGAGGTCTACGGCGAGAAGATCACCAAGGTCCTCGACCACGCCCTCACCAACGGGTGCCCCGTCGTGGGCATCAACGAGGGCGGCGGCGCGCGCATCCAGGAGGGTGTGGTCTCGCTGGGCCTGTACGCGGAGATCTTCAAGCGCAACACCCACGCCTCCGGTGTCATCCCGCAGATCTCGCTCGTCATGGGCGCCGCGGCGGGCGGCCACGTGTACTCCCCCGCCCTCACGGACTTCGTCGTCATGGTCGACGAGACCTCCCAGATGTTCATCACCGGCCCCGACGTCATCAAGACGGTCACCGGCGAGGACGTGTCGATGGAGGAGCTGGGCGGCGCCCGCACCCACAACACCAAGTCGGGTGTGGCCCACTACATGGGCGCGGACGAGCACGACGCGATCGACTACGTGCGCACCCTGCTCGGCTACCTGCCCGACAACAACCTGGAGGAGGCGCCGATCCTGCCTCCCGAGGACGACCCGGGCCCCGAGCTCACCGACACCGACCTGGCGCTGGACACGTTCATCCCGGACTCGGCCAACCAGCCCTACGAGATGAAGCAGGTCGTCGAGGCGGTCCTCGACGACGGCGACTTCCTGGAGGTGCACGCCCAGTTCGCCACCAACATCGTGGTGGGCTACGGCCGCGTCGACGGCCGCTCCGTGGGGGTGGTCGCCAACCAGCCCATGAGCTTCGCGGGCTGCCTCGACATCGACGCCTCCGAGAAGGCCGCGCGCTTCGTGCGCACCTGCGACGCCTTCAACATCCCGGTCCTGACCTTCGTCGACGTGCCCGGCTTCCTGCCCGGCACCGACCAGGAGTGGGACGGCATCATCCGGCGCGGCGCCAAGCTGCTCTACGCCTACGCCGAGGCCACCGTCCCGCTGATCACCGTGATCACCCGCAAGGCGTTCGGCGGCGCCTACGACGTCATGGGCTCCAAGCACCTGGGCGCCGACGTCAACCTGGCCTGGCCCACCGCGCAGATCGCCGTCATGGGCGCCCAGGGCGCGGTGAACATCCTGCACCGCCGCACCCTGGCCGAGTCCGAGGACGTCGAGGCCGAGCGCACGCGGCTGGTCGCGGAGTACGAGGACACGCTCCTCAACCCCTACTCGGCGGCCGAACGCGGCTACGTGGACGGGGTCATCCTGCCGTCCGAGACCCGCGACCAGATCACCAAGGCCCTCAGGTCCCTGCGGAACAAGCGCAAGCAGCTTCCGCCCAAGAAGCACGGGAATATCCCGCTGTGAACGAACCGACGACACCGCCGCACGTGGTCGTGGTCCGCGGCGCCCCCTCCGACGAGGAGCTCGCGGCCCTCGCCGCCGTGCTCAGCGCGCGTGCGGCCCGACGCGCCACCGACGCCGCCGAAGCGACGGAACCGGTCTCCGGGTGGCGGGACCGCGCGCGGAACCTGCGTGCGCAGGTGCCGCCCCGACCCGGCCCCGGCGCCTGGCGCCTCAGCATGAGGTGACCTCGTCGCCCCGATTCATAGACTTTCCGTTGAGCGGACGGCGCTCTCCAGCTCCGTGCCACAGCAGGAGGATTTCCCACCGTGCGTAAAGTTCTGATCGCCAACCGCGGCGAGATCGCCGTGCGCGTCGCCCGCGCCTGCCGCGACGCCGGACTGGCCAGCGTCGCCGTGTACGCCGAGCCCGACCTGGACGCGCTGCACGTCAAGATCGCCGACGAAGCCCACTCCCTCGGTGGTTCGACCCCCGCCGACTCCTACCTCGACATCGCCAAGCTCCTGGCCGTGGCCGCCGCCTCCGGCGCCGACGCCGTCCACCCCGGATACGGGTTCCTGGCCGAGAACGCCGAGTTCGCCCAGGCGGTCATCGACGCCGGGCTGACCTGGATCGGCCCGCCCCCGTCGGCGATTACCGCCCTGGGCGACAAGGTCCAGGCCCGCCACATCGCGCAGAAGGTCGGCGCGCCGCTGGTCGCCGGCACCCCCGATCCGGTCTCCGGCGCCGAGGAGGTCGTGGCCTTCGCCGAGGAGCACGGCCTGCCCATCGCGATCAAGGCCGCGTTCGGCGGCGGCGGGCGCGGGCTGAAGGTCGCCCACACCCTGGACGAGGTGGCCGACGCCTACGAGTCCGCCGTGCGCGAGGCGGTCACCGCGTTCGGGCGCGGCGAGTGCTTCGTCGAGCGCTACCTGGACAAGCCGCGCCACGTGGAGACCCAGTGCCTGGCCGACTCCCACGGCAACGTCGTGGTGGTCTCCACCCGTGACTGCTCGCTCCAGCGCCGCCACCAGAAGCTGGTGGAGGAGGCCCCGGCGCCGTTCCTGTCCGAGGACCAGGTGGAGCGGCTGTACAGCGCCTCCAAGGCCATCCTCAAGGAGGCCGGGTACGTGGGCGCCGGGACGTGCGAGTTCCTGGTCGGCGTCGACGGGACCATCTCGTTCCTGGAGGTCAACACCCGTCTGCAGGTGGAGCACCCGGTGAGCGAGGAGGTCACCGGCATCGACCTGGTGCGGGAGATGTTCCGGGTGGCCGACGGCGAGGAACTGGGGTACGGCGACCCGGAGATCCGCGGCCACTCGTTCGAGTTCCGGATCAACGCCGAGGACGCGGGACGGGGCTTCATGCCCGCCCCGGGGACGATCACCGAACTGTCGCTGCCGGGCGGTCCGGGCGTGCGCGTGGACACCGGGTGCGAGGCTGGGTTCACGGTGCCGCAGGCGTTCGACTCGATGGTCGCCAAGCTGATCGTGACGGGGCGGACCCGGCAGGAGGCGCTGGCGCGCTCGAAGCGGGCGCTGGCGGAGTTCACGGTCGGCGGGATGCCGACGGTGATCCCGTTCCACCAGGCGGTGGTGGCCGATCCGGCGTTCGCCCCGGCCGATGCGGAGCAGCCGTTCAGGGTGTACACGCGGTGGATCGAGACCGAGTTCGACAACCGGATCGAGCCGTGGGCGGGCGAGCCGGGCACGGCGGCGGCCGTCGAGCGCGAGACGGTGACCGTGGAGGTCGGCGGCAAGCGGATCGACGTGGTGCTGCCCGCCGGTCTGGGTTCGGCCGCGGCGGCGGGCCCGGGTGCGGGCGCCGCGAAGAAGAAGCGGTCGGCGCGCCGTGGCGGCGGCGGTTCGGCCGCGGCCAGCGGGGACGCGCTGGTGTCGCCGATGCAGGGCACGGTCGTCAAGCTGGTGGCCGAGGAGGGCCAGGTGGTCGCCGAGGGCGACCCGGTGGTGGTCATCGAGGCGATGAAGATGGAGCAGCCGCTGAACGCGCACAGGTCCGGGACGGTGACCGGGCTGACGCTCGCCGCCGGTGAGACCGTGGCCAACGGCGCGGTGGTCTGCGAGATCAAGGACGCGTAGGGCGCGCCGCCCGCACGGCAGGGGGGGAGGTACCGGGGGATCGGTGCCTCCCCTCCGCGTGTGTCGGGGCCGCTGTGCACCGTTCGGGTCGTGCCGGGAGGGGAGCGCGTCGGACGCCCCTCGGCGCCCCGTCGCTCAGTACCGTTCGGGCCGTGTCAGGTCGATAAGGCCGGGCAGACGATCGAGGTCGGCGGCGGTGAACCCGTCCAACGGCGGCATCGTTCGGGGTCGGGCTGCTCGGCCATGGGTGGAACGGTCACGACGCCCCCTCAGGTCGACGGATCACTCTCGTCACCCACGGTAGCCGCCTTCGCCGTCTCGCGGGCCGTTGTCCACAGACCGGCCCGCGCGGCCTCCCGCCCGGCGTGATCCTCGCCGCACTCCCGCCGCCTCCCCCTGCGACGGAGCCCCTGGGCATCGGACGATCCGGACGGAACCACGCAAGATTCATCCCATGACACGTATGGAATAAGTCAGGCGCACGGGTTATTGTCCTTGATCGTGACGAACATCTGGGGACTGACGCGACGGTGGCACATCGACCTGTGCCGCCGCGGCTGTCACGCGTGTAGCTAGGTTCACGCGCGCCCGTCGAGGCGCGCGCCGCACACCCGCCCCGTGTGTCACCCGTTCCCGGTGACACCCCCTTCCTCGCCCCGTAGCCGACCCCGGCGGCGCCGACCGTGCCGCCGTGCGTCCTCGGCTGTCATCGCCATCCTTCTGGAGCCACCTCCGTGTCCTCGCAGAGTGCCACCGCACGTTCGCGAAATCCGTTCGTACGTATCCCCTTCTCCGTCCAGGTCCTCGCCGGTCTGGTCCTCGGCCTCGCCCTCGGCGTCGTCGCCCTCCAGCTCGGCACCACGGGCGACGGCGACCCGAACTGGCTCGCCACCGCCCTGGACACCGTCGGCTCGATCTTCGTGACGCTGCTGCGCACGATCGTCCCGCCGCTGATCGTCCTGGCCGTCATCTCCTCGATCGCCAACCTGCGCAACGTCACCAACGCGGCCCGCCTCGCCGGGCAGACGCTGCTCTGGTTCGCGATCACCGCGCTGGTCGCCGTCGCGATCGGCATCACCCTCGGGCTGCTCTTCCGGCCCGGCCTGAACAGCGGTGTGGACGCGTCGACCGCCGCGGAGCCCACCACCCACGGCTCCTGGATCGCGTTCATCGAGAGCATCGTCCCGTCCAACTTCCTCGGCCTGGCCGCGAGCACCTCGCAGGCCGACGACGGTTCGCTGAGCACGTCGCTGTCGTTCAACGCCCTCCAGCTCATCGTGATCGCCGTGGTCCTCGGCATCGCGGCGGTGAAGGTCGGCAAGTCCGCCGAGCCGTTCATCAACTTCACCGCCTCCGCCCTGGACGTGGTGCTCAAGGCCCTGTGGTGGGTCATCCGGCTCGCCCCGATCGGCACCGTCGGCCTCCTGGGCAACGCGGTCTACAGCTACGGCTGGACCACCATCGGCGCGCTCGGCAAGTTCACGGCGGCCGTCTACGTCGGCCTGGCGCTGGTGGTGTTCGTCGTCTACCCGGTGCTGGCCCGCCTGCACGGCCTGTCCCCGGTCAAGTACTTCACGGGCGTCTGGCCCGCCGTCCAGCTCGGCTTCGTCTCCCGCTCGTCGATGGGCACCCTGCCCGTCACGCAGCGGGTCGCCGAGCAGAACCTCGGCGTTCCGCGCCACTACTCCGCGTTCGCCGTCCCGTTCGGCGCCACCACCAAGATGGACGGCTGCGCCGCGATCTACCCGGCGATCTCGGCGATCTTCGTCGCCCAGTTCTTCGGGATCGACCTGGGCGTCACCGACTACCTGCTCATCGTGTTCGTCTCGGTGATCGGCTCCGCCGCGACCGCGGGCACCACCGGCGCGACCGTGATGCTCACCCTGACCCTGTCCACGGTGGGCCTGCCCCTGGAGGGCGTCGGCCTGCTCCTGGCGGTCGACCCGATCCTGGACATGGGCCGCACCGCCACCAACGTGGCCGGTCAGGCGTTCGTCCCGGCGATCGTCGCCAAGCGCGAGGGCATCCTCGACGTGGCGCGCTACCACGCCCCGCGCGGCTCCAGCGGCTTCGTGCCCCTGGACGAGGAGCCCGCCCGGCCCCTCACGGTGAAGGTCGAGGACGAGGCCGCCGAGTCGGTCGAGCGGGACGCCGAGCCCGCCGCCAAGACCTGAGCCCTCATCCCCGCGACGCACCGCGGCCCGCCGGAGACGTTCCGGCGGGCCGCGCCGCGTTGTGGGGCGAAGGACACGGTGAGACCGTGGGCACGGCGGGAACTGTGCGGACACCCCGTTCGTCCCTGCTAGTGACGGAGGCGAGAGGAACGACATGCTGCGCCGCTTGGTAACACCCACAGTCCTGACCGCCGGACTCGCGGCGGCGGTCGTGACCGCCTCGGCGATGCCCGCCGCGGCCGACACCGCACCCGAACTCCCCGACACCCAGGCCATCGTCGACGAGCTGGAAGGCGACGGTGTCTTCATCGACCCGAGCATCGACCAGATCCCCGCGGCTGACGAGGCCGCCCTGGAGGCGGCCGCGGCCGGGTCCGACGTGCCCGTCTACTACGTGATCCTGCCGACGGGGGCGGCCGGATCCAACTCCGGCGTGGACGCCGTCATGGAGCCCGTGATGGCCGAGGTCGGCGACGGCGCCTACGGCATCCTGGCCGGTTCCGACGCCTTCCTGGTCACGTCCCCGAACATCGAGGACACCGCGGCGATCCGGGAGATCGCGCTCTCCGAGGGCGCGGGGAACCAGATCGACACGCTCACGGCCGTACCCGACGCCGCCGAGAGCGTGGAGTCCGGCGCCGCCTCCGGTGGCGGCGCGGGTTCCGCACTCGTCCTGCTCGCCCTCCTGGTGCTCGTCGTCGCGGCGGGCGGCTGGTTCGTCTACAACAGCCGCAAGAAGCGCGCGGCCCAGAAGGCCAAGGAGCTCGCCGAGATCCGGCAGATGGCCACCGAGGACGTCGTCCGGCTCGGTGAGGACGTCGCCCGCCTGGAGATCGACCTCACCGCCGTCGACGAGGCCACCCGCGCCGACTACACGCGGGCCATGGACTCCTACGACCAGGCCAAGTCCCTGCTCGACACCATCTCCGAGCCCGACCAGGTCCGCATGGTCACCAGCGCCCTGGAGGACGGCCGCTACTACATGAGCGCGACCCGGGCGCGGATGAACGGCGATCCGGTGCCCGAGCGGCGCGGCCCCTGCTTCTTCAACCCGCAGCACGGCCCGTCCTCCGAGGACGTCCTCTGGGCCCCGCCCGGCGGTTCGCCCCGGTCGGTCACCGCCTGTCCCGCGTGCGCGCAGGCCGTGCGGACCGGCGGACAGCCGGACGTGCGGCTCGTCGAGGTCAACGGGGAGCGCCGCCCGTACTACGACGCGGGCCCGGCCTACTCGCCCTACGCCGGCGGCTACTTCGGCATGGACATGATGATGGGCATGTTCACCGGCATGATGATGGGCTCCATGATGGGGTCGATGCTGGGCGGCGGCATGATGGGCGCCGGTGACATGGGCGACGCCGGTGACCTCGGTGGCGGCGACTTCGGCGGTGGCGACTTCGGAGGGGACTTCGGCGGAGGCGACTTCGGCGGCTTCGACTTCTGAGGTCCGCGCCCCTCGACGGGCGCCGGCACCCCACGAACGCCGACGGCCCCGGGCACGTGCCCGGGGCCGTCGGCGTCGCGGTGCGTGGGTCCCGCGCGGCGGCGACGCCGTCAGGCCGCCG
Organism: Nocardiopsis sp. NPDC049922; assembly: GCF_040660275.1. NCBI lineage: Bacteria > Bacillati > Actinomycetota > Actinomycetes > Streptosporangiales > Nocardiopsidaceae > Nocardiopsis > Nocardiopsis sp. NPDC049922. The sequence goes on from NZ_JBFAME010000001.1 coordinate 296,270, forward strand.
TGCCGGAGCGCGCGTGCAGCTCCTCGATCCACCGGCACACCGTGTCGGCGGTCTGGGCCGGTTCGGCGTCGGTGGTGTCGACGAGGGTCAGCGGCGGGTCGAGGCGGGGGCCCTCCCCCGCCACCCACGCGGCGAAGTCGAGCGTCTCCTCGATCCGCTCCTCGTCCCACTCCCGCCAGGCGGGGCGGGCGCGCAGCCGGTCGGCGAGCACGTCGGGGTCGCAGGTCAGCGCGAGGTAGTGGACGTCGGAGAACAGTGCGCGCTCCGGGAGGGGCTCGAACTCCGGAGGCACCACGGTCCCGCAGAGCACGACCGGCCGCCCGTTCTGCTGCACCATGGCCGCGGTGCGCAGCCAGGTGGAGCGGAACAGGCGGTGGTGCTCGGCGGGGTCACGCAGACCGCCCACCCACAGCAGGTCCTGTTCGAGTACGACGAAGCGGTCGCGAAGCCGTTCGAGCAGCATCCCGGCGATGGTGGACTTCCCGGTGCCGCTGGGGCCCGACACGCAGTACAGCGGCAGGCGCGCGAACGGCCGGGTCTGACCGCAGGAGGCACAACGCAGCACGAACGGGCCCGCGCTGGTGTCCGGGGCCTCGTCCAGCTCTCCGCAGCGCGTGCAGATCAGCGGATGCACGCGCGGCTCAGTCGAACAGCTCTTCCAGGAAGCTCTTCCTGCGGCCGCGGTAGGGCTTGGGAGAGTCCCGGTAGCCGCCGTAGCCGCGCGGCGAGTCGCGGTAACCGCCGTACCCGCGCGGGGAGTCGGGGTAGCCGCCCTGGTGGTATCCGGGCGGCGGAGCCTGGGGGTAGGAGCGCGGCGGGGCCTGCTGGTAACCGGGCTGGGGCGCGCTCGGGTCCGGCGGAGGCGGCGCCGCGTAGTGGCGCTGCTCGGCCGCGATGATGCTCTCCAGCTCACCCCGGTCCAGGAAGACGCCCTGGCAGACGTCACACCGGTCGATGTGGACGCCCTGTCGGTCGTAGGTACGCATGGGGCTCTGGCACTTGGGACAGATCACACCCCAGACACTACCGCCTGCACCGTGAGATCGGTGTAAACGGGGCGATCTCCCCGCGCGCGGTTCCCCGGGGGCCGCCGTCGGCGTCCTTGGCCCGACGCCCGGCGCGCCCCCTCTCGTTCCCCGCCCCCCGCGGGTCCCTACTCCGGCGAGGCGAGCATGAGCGACCGCGCCGCCTCGGTGACGCTGCCCGACAGCGACGGGTACACCGCGAAGGTGTGCGCGAGGTCGTCGACGGTCAGGCGCTGCTGGACGGCGACCGACACCGCCAGGATGAGCTCGCTGGCGCGCGGGCCGACGATGACGCCGCCGAGCACGATGCCGGTGTGCTGGCGGCAGATCAGCTTGACGAAGCCCTCCTTGACCTCGTTCATCTTGGCGCGCGGGTTGGTGTTGAGCGGGAGCGTCACCGACCGGCCGTCGATGCGCCCGCTGCGCACGTCGTCCTCGCTGGCGCCGACCGCCGCGAGCTCCGGGTGGGTGAACACGGTGGAGGCGACCGTGGACAGCTTCAGCGGGGCGACGGCCTCGCCGAGCGCGTGCCACATGGCGATCCGGCCCTGCATGGCGGCGACGGAGGCCAACATGTTCACGCCGGTGCAGTCGCCCGCCGCGTACACGCCCGGCACGGTGGTGCGGGAGACCCGGTCGACCTCGACGAACCCGCCCTGCCCCAGCCGGACACCGGCCTCCTCCAGGCCGAGCCCCTCGGTGTTGGGGATCATGCCGACCGTCATCAGGCAGTGGCTGCCGTCGACCGTCCGGCCGTCGGTGAGGGTGACCCGGACGCCGTCGGCGGTGCGCACCACCGACTCGGCGCGCGTCTGGCTGAGGACGGTCATGCCGCGTCGCATGAACACGTCCTCCAGCACCTCGGCCGCGTCGCCGTCCTGGGTGGGCATGACGTGCTCGCGCGAGGAGACGAGGGTGACGTCCGAACCGAGGGACTGGTAGGCGCTGGCGAACTCGGCGCCGGTGACGCCGGAGCCGACGACGATGAGCTTCTCGGGGAGTTCGTGGAGGTCGTACAGGTGCCGCCAGGTGAGGATGCGCTCGCCGTCGGGTTTGGCGCTGGGCAGTTCGCGGGGGTGGGCGCCGGTGGCGATGAGGATGACGTCGGCGCGGATCCGCCGGTCGCCGACGGCCACGATGTGCGGGTCGACCAGACGCGCCTCGCCGAGGAGGACGTCCACGCCCTCCTTGGCCAGACGGGCGCGGGTGTCGTCGGACTGGGCGCGGGCGAGGGCCTTGATCCGGGGGTTGATGCGGCCGGGGTCGACCTCCACCTCGGCCTTGCCGTCGTGGAGCTCGGGGACGTTGATGCCGAGGGCGTCCGCCTCGCGTACGTAGGTGGTCCGCGTGGAGGTGGCGATGAGGCTCTTGGAGGGCACGCAGTCGGTGAGGACGCAGGCGCCGCCGATGCCGTCGCGTTCCACGACGGTCACGTCCGCGCCGAGCTGTGCCGCGACCAGCGCCGCCTCATAGCCCCCGGGTCCGCCACCGATGATCACGACCTTCGTCACGCTGCTTCACTCCCTCTTCGGTTGGACCGCCGCGCCCGTTCCCGGTCCGGGGCGAAAATCGGGCATGGCAGGGCACCACCAGGTTTTTCGCTTGTTCCCATTGTCGTCCATGCCGACCGGAGGAAACCGCAGGCGCCCCCGGCCCCGGGGCCCGGACGGCGCCGTGGCCCGTCTCACGACCCGTGCGCCGCCCCACAGGCGCCGAGAATGGGACGAACACCACTGCACGCGTGCGAAACGGACGCTGTGAGGGATGGCTCGGGGCGCTCCCCGCGTCACCGTGCGTCTCCCTATCCCCCTCTCCACGGGGGCGGACGCCCGCCCATTCCACCCGACGGACACACTGCGTTGCGTTCCGGAACAATCCGACTACACAGCGGTAGCATCCGACTTGTGAGCGAAACAGAGCAGGCGTCCCAGACGACGGACGAAGCCAAGGACCTCGCGGCCGACGCGGCACGGGAGCTGTTGTCCCGCGCCGGCGCCGACAGCTTCGACGCCCTGGTGGTGCTCGGTTCCGGCTGGGCGGGTGCGGTCGACACGCTCGGCGCGTCCGACATCGAGTTCGACGTCACCGAACTGCCCGGCTTCGTCACTCCCGCCGCCAAGGGACACTCCAGCAAGGTCCGGAGCATGTGGGTGGGCGACAAGCGGGTGATCGTGTTCATGGGACGCGTCCACGAGTACGAGACCCACGACCCCATGCGCGCCACGCACGCCGTGCGCACCGGCCTGTCCGCCGGAGCGAGGCTCGCCGTCCTCACCGGGTCCGCCGGATCGCTGCGAGCCGACTTCGCGCCGGGCCTGCCCGTGGTGGTGCGCGACCACATCAACCTGACCGCGCGCTCACCGCTGGCCGGGGCGAGGTTCGTCGACCTGTCGAACGCCTACAGCCCACGGCTGCGGGAGATCATCCACGACGTCGACCCGTCGCTGGCGGAGGGCGTGTACGTCTCCACGGTGGGCCCCCAGCTCCAGACCCCCGCCGAACTGGCCCTGCTCCGCCAGGCGGGCGCGGACGTGGTGGGACGGTCGATCGCCCTGGAGACCATCGCCGCCGTGGAGATGGGGGCGGAGGTGCTGGGTCTGGCGATCATCACCAACGACGCGGTGGGCTCGGTGCTGGAGCGCTTCGAGTCCGACCAGGCCCTGGAGATCGTCAGGCACCGGGCCCGGCGGCTGGGGGAACTGCTGCATCGGGTCCTCGACCGGGCCTGATCCCGGCCTCCGAACGACCCCGAACACGCGATGAGCCCGGCGGTGACCGCCGGGCTCGCTTCGCGTCAGGGTTGGACGGGCCTCGGTGTCGCGCGGGATCCCCGCAGACCCCGTTGGACTCGCGACGTGCCGAGGCGCCTCCTGACTCGCGCTCCGGGAAGCCCGTGGACCGGCGGGCCGAGCCCGCGAGGTCGTGTGGCTGGGGCACCTCCGGCCGCACCGGGCGAGGCCGGTACCGGCGTGGCGAGCGTACACCCCGAGGCCTGGGGTGGACGGTACCGACCGTGGTGCGGCCGGAGGCGGTGCTTCCCCGGTGTCCGTTCGCGCGGGATCCCCGCAGATCCCGTTGGACTCGCGAACCGGACACCTTCCCGTTATTCAGTTGGACCGCGCGCGACGCCCAGGGGGAGGAACCGAGCGGATGACCATCCGCGCGAAGCCCGTCCGCTCGGCGCGCTCTCCCTTAGGCATGCCTTACCTAACCAGAAGCGAGAGGCGGCGTCAACCCCGTGACACGAGAAAGGGACCCGGCCCCCGCACGACGCGGGGACCGGGTCCCACCAGGCGATACCCCGAGCGACGACGCTCGGGGGGCGAGGGCGCTCAGGCCAGCACCAGCGCCCCCACGAAGAACACCGCCGTCACCGCGAGGACGACGATCACCTCGACCGGCACCATCGTCTGCGGCGCGTCCTCGGCGCCCAACGCGGCCGGTCCCGCCTCGCCGACGTCCCGGATCGGCCCGCTCAGGGGGCGCGCCTTGTACCGTTCGGCGTCCCGGCGCAGCTGCCGCGCCACCACGTCGACCGGGCGCTGCCCGGCGGGGTCGGAGTCGTCGTCGGCGGCGTCCGCCAGCCCCGAATCGCGGCGCAGGTTCTCGCGGACCCTGGCGCGCTTCGTCTCGCGCAACGGCCACGACCGCACGATCCCGCCCGGCGTGTGCACGCGCAGCACGTCGGTGACGTCCACCCACACCACCGCGGACCACGGCACGAAGGTCTCCCGCAGCGGGTTGATCATCCGCAGCCCGCGCTCGGTGGAGACCACGCGGGGTCGCAGCCACACCAGGTAGACGCCGGCCACGCTCGCCACCAGCACCGCGGAGGCCACCCACGCCGAACGGCCCTCGCCGCGCAGCAGCACGTCGACCAGCAGCAGGACGGCGATGACGACCCACACCAACGCCATGACCCGCGAGGAGGTCGAGGCGTGCGTGGTGGACTGGGGCCGGTCCATCAGAGCGCCGCCCACTTCAGCTGGGCGAACCCGGGCTTGATGACGCCGTTGATCAGGGCCAAGCGCTCGTCGAAGGGCAGGAAGGCCGACTTCATGGCGTTGACCGTGAACCACTCCAGGTCGTCCCAGCCGTAGTCGAAGGCCTCGGAGAGCTTGGCGAACTCCTCCGACAGCGTCACGCCGCTCTGGAGCCGGTTGTCGGTGTTCACGGTGACCCGGAACCGCAGGTCGTGCAGGAGCCGGATCGGGTGCGCGGCGATGGACTCGGCGGCCCCGGTCTGGACGTTCGAGCTGGGGCACATCTCCAGCGGCACGCGCTTGTCCCGCACGTACTGCGCGAGGCGGCCCAGACGCGGCACGCCGTTCTCGTTCATGGTGACGTCGTCGACGATGCGCACGCCGTGGCCCAGGCGGTCGCACCCGCACCACTGGAGGGCCTCCCAGATGGACGGCAGCCCGAACGCCTCACCGGCGTGGATGGTGAAGTGGAAGTTCTCGCGGCGCAGGTACTCGAACGCGTCCAGGTGACGCGTGGGCGGGTTGCCCGCCTCGGCGCCCGCGATGTCGAAGCCGGACACCCCGGCGTCCCGGTAGCGCACGGCCAGCTCGGCGATCTCCGACGAGCGCGCGGCGTGCCGCATCGCGGTGACCAGCTGCCCGGTGCGGATGCCGCGTCCCTGGTCGGCGGCGCGCTTCTCACCCAGTTCCAGCCCCTCCTGGACGGCCTCGACGACCTCCTCCAGGGTGAGCCCCGCGGACAGGTGCTGCTCGGGGGCGTAGCGCTGCTCGGCGTAGACCACGCCGTCGGCGGCCAGGTCCTCCGCCGCCTCGGCCGCCACCCGCACGAGCGCGTCGCGCGTCTGCATCACGGCGGTCGTGTGCGCGAAGGTCTCCAGGTAGCGCTCCAGGGACCCGGAGTCGGAGGCCTCGCGGAACCACACGCCCAGCTCGTCGGGGTCGTACGTGGGCAGACCGGTGTACCCGACCTCCCGCGCCAGTTCGACGACGGTGGACGGGCGCAGGCCGCCGTCGAGGTGGTCGTGCAGCAGGACCTTCGGCGCCCGCCGGATCTGCTCAACTGTGAGTGGGTGGTTCATACTCCTCAGAATGCCACCCGGGCGGCACGCGACCGCCCACGCCGACGCCAAGTTTCCGAGAATCCGGCAGATCCGCCCGCGGGGTCCCGGCGGGCCGAAGCCGGCACAGCTCAGGCCAGGGCCTCGTCGTCGACGCGATCGCCCCTATGGGCGGTGTTCCACAGCGCGGTCAGCGCCGTGGTGACCATGAACCGGGTTCCCACGCCGATGGCGCGCTCGTCGACGTCGAAGGTCCCCCGGTGCAGGTCCAGCATGGGGCCGTCCCAGTCCGGGGAGTGCGTGCCCAGTCGGGCCAGCGCGCCGGGGACGTGCTCCAGGTACCAGGCGAAGTCCTCCCCGCCCAGGCTCTGGGGCGTGCTGGCGACCGCGTCCGAGCCGAGCGAGCGGCCGACCGCCTCGCGCATCATCTCCACGCTCTCCGCCTCGTTGATCGTCGGCGGGACGCCGCGCCGGTAGGTGACCTCGGCCTCCGCCCCGTAGGCGGAGGCCACCGACTCGACCAGCCCCTTGACGATGTCCGGTGCGGAGTGCCAGGCCTCGTCGTCCAGGCAGCGGACAGTGCCCTCGGCGACGGCGTCGTCGGGGATGACGTTGGGCGCCGCCCCCGCGCTGATCCGGCCCCAGACCAGGCTGAACCCGGCGCGCGGGTCGACCAGGCGGGACAGCGCGGCGGGCAGCTCGGTGACCACCTTGCCCATGGCGTAGACGAGGTCGGAGGTCAGGTGCGGCCGGGCGGTGTGGCCGCCCGGCCCGGACAGGCGGACCATCAGCTGGTCGCAGGCGGCGGTGATGCCGCCGACGCGCAGACCGACCTTGCCGACCATGAGGCGGGGGTCGCAGTGCAGGGCGAAGATCCGGTCGACGCCCTTCATCGCCCCGTCGTTGACCACCTCGACCGCGCCGCCGGGCAGCTCCTCGGCGGGTTGGAAGATCAGCCGCACCCGGCCGGGCAGGGCGCCCATCCGGTCCTGCTGGGCGAGGAAGACCGCCGACGCCAGCAGGACCGTGGTGTGCACGTCGTGCCCGCAGGCGTGCGCCGCGCCCGGAACCGTCGAGCGGTAGGGGACCCCCGCCTTCTCGTCGGTGAGCGGGAGGGCGTCGATGTCGGCCCTGAGCGCGACCAGGGGACCCGGCCCGGAGCCGATGTCGCACACCAGCCCGGTGCCCTGCGCGAGGACGCGCGGGCGCAGGCCCACCTCGCGCAGCCGCTCCGCGATCCGCCCGGTCGTGCGGTGTTCGGCGAAGGCGAGTTCGGGGTGCATGTGCAGGTCCCGGCGGAATCCGGTGAACTCCCGCTCATGGCGCGCCAGAAAAGCGGTCAACTGTTCCGGCAGGTCACGTCCCTGCATGCGAGGGTCCCCTCTTCATCGCGTGTCAGCGCGCACCGGCTCCGTCGCTGACACTGACCTCTGCGCGGGTGAGGCTGCCCCTGAGCTCGGCGGCGAGCATGTCCACGACGTCGTCGAGCGAACCGCCCTCGGCGACGACCGCGCGCTGCCGTTCGTAGGAGGCGCCCTTGTCCAGGGTCTCGGAGACCAGGTCCAGGTCCTCGGCGCAGCCCAGGCGGGCCGCGACCGGTCGCAGCTCGCGGACCAACTCGTAGAGGTCGTCCCGGATCGGCACCGTGGTTCCGTGCCCGTCCGTGATCACACGAGCGTCGAGTCCGTAGCGGGTGGCCCGCCACTTGTTGTCGCTCACCAGCCAGGACGGCGGGTTGGGCAGCCCGTATCCCCGATCGAGCTGGTGATCGAACAGCTCGACCAGGCTCTGGCAGAGCGCGGCGGCCATTCCCACCTCGCGCAGGGTGGGAATCCCGTCGAACATCCGGATCTCGATGGTGCCGAAATCCGGGTGCGGCCGGATGTCCCACCACACTTCCTTGATAGAGGCGATGGTACCCGCCCGCAGAAGCGTTTCGAGGTATTCCTCGAAAGCAGTCCAACCCGACAGGTTCGGCGGCGGCCCCGACGTGGGAAGGGCGCCGAAGACGACCGACCTCGCGGACGCCAGACCCGTGTCGTGCCCACTCCAGAATGGGCTGGAAGCACTCAAAGCAAGAAAATGTGGGAGGAACTTCGCAAGGGCGTTCACCATGGGAATGGCCTTCTCCTTGCTGCGCACCCCCACGTGGACGTGGACCCCGCAGGTGAGGATGCGTCGGGCGAGCCACTGCATCTGCTCGACCAGCTCGCCGTAGCGCTCGCCGGGGCTGAGCGACTGGTCCCGCCAGTCGTCGATCGGGTGGGTTCCGGAGCAGGTCAGAGTGGTCCCGCGCGGTTCGAGCACGTCACGCATCCGCTGGATGTTGCGGGTGAGGTCCCGCTTGGCGTCCTCGACCGTCTCGCAGATGCCGGTGACGACCTCGACCTGTGACTGCATCAGTTCGTGCCGAAGTGGGGGGACGTCCGCGCCCGCGCTGAGGTCGGGCAGCTCGGACAGGAGTTCCTGCGCCTCCTGCCTCAGGTGGCGCGTCCTGCGATCGACGAGCTGGAGTTCCCACTCCACTCCGAGCGTCGCGCGTTCGGACGACTTGAATGCGATTCCCATCTGCCCTCCGAGGGGGTGTCGCCAGCGGTCTCACGGCCGGCGGTCGGTGCGCCCGGATGAATCGGTCAACCGGGACAGGGGAGGACTACCCTGTCGACACCCCGCGCATACGGGACGAGAACGGACAGTGAGGTAATTTCCTCGTGCGTAAACCTTCGTCATTCCCGACCGGAATGGCGGCGGCGGAGCGCCCACACGGCGGCCCCGGCCGCACCCGCGGCGCCGACCAGTGACAACGCCGCCGCCAACGTTCGTTGGGCGGCGCGGCGCTCCCGTCCGACCCCCCGCTGGACGGGCGGGGCGGGGGCGGGCCGGGACCAGTCCAGCCCGTTCTGCTCCGGCAGCGGCAGAGTGCCCGTGTACGGAGGCGGCATGGGCAGCCAGGTCGCCGTCCACGCCGCGCTGAACATGACCAGGCGCATCACCAGGTTGATCCACACCAGGAGCCCCACCAGCACCGCGAAGGACGCGTACACCGGGTTGCTCAGGGTCCCGGCGAGCAGGATCGCGGCGGCCGCCTTGAGGATCTCGAAGCCCACCGCGCCGATCAGCGCGCCGCGCCACATCGCCCGGGTCGGCCGCCCGCTCCCCGAGAGCAGCGCGAAGGTCAGCAGGAAGATCAGCGAGTTGGCCCCCACCGCGATCGCCACGGCGAGCGCGCGCAGAGCCAGGTTGGCGAGCACCGAGCCGTCCAGCCCCACCCAGGACAGCAGCCAGGTCGTGGCGGCCTGCGCGACGCTGGTGAAGGAGACCGTGATCAGCAGGGCCGCCCCCAGCCCGAGCATGAACACCAGGTCGCCGACCTTGCGCAGGAGGTAGTTGGGGCCGTCCTTGACGCTCCTGAGCCAGATCGAGTGCAGCGCCTGGCGCAGCTCGGAGACCGAGTTCAGCCCCGCGTAGAGCAGGCCGAGCGCGCCGATCACACCCGCCCCGACGCGCGCGCCGGCCACCTGGTCCATCGGCAGCCGGTCGGACAGTCCGGGCAGGACCTCGTCCAGAGCCTGTTCGAGGTAGGCGGTGAGCTCCGGCCCGCCCGCGGCGACGACGAAGCCGAGCGCCGCGAAGGCGAGCGCGATCAGCGGGAAGAAGGACAGGAAGGTGAAATACGTCACGGCGCCCGCGAGCAGGCTTCCGTTCCGGTCGGCGTAGCGCTCGTAGGCGCGGACCAGGTGGTCGACTCCCGGCCGTCGGCGCCGCAGCCCCCAGTAGGCGTCCATGGCCAGGTTCCGGTAGTGACGGGACGTGTCCTTGGCCCGATCCAGGGCTGCGGGCATGGCTCCCCCTCCGCGCCGGTCGTGGACCGTCACCGTAACCAGCGGCGCGGGAAGGGGGAACCCGACGCGCGGCCCCTCGGTGGGGGCAGACTTGGGGGCAGCCGTGTGACGAGGGAGAAGGGTGGACCGGTGGGGGGCTTGGGGGCTCGGTGGCATGCCGTGTTGGGCCTGCGTCCGGCGGGACCGCGGGGAGACTGGCCGTCGTCGGCCCCGGACGCCGACGTACTGGCGGAGGCCTTCGACCTCCGGTACGGGACGGCCGCCGAGGGGGTCTGGCGCGCGCCGGGCCGGGTGGCGCTCATGGGCGAGCACACGACCGCCAGCGGCGGCGCCGCCCTGTACGCGGCGCTGCCCTGGGGTGTGACCGCCGCCGCGGGGCTCGCGTCGGACGGCGGCGTGCGCGTGGCCACGCCCGGCGGCCCCCTGAGACCCCGGGAGGCCGCCGCGCGCGCGGCGGCCGAGGCGGTCGGCGAGGCGCGCCGGAGCGGCCTTCTCCGGGCCGATCAGGGGCTCCGGGTACTCCTGGAGTCCGATCTGCCCGCGCACGCCTCCCTGGGCCGCACGGCCGCCGTGGGGGCCGCCGTCGCGCTCGCCCTCGCCGACCTCGCGGGCGGGCCGCCGCCGGAGGGCTCCACGGCGGACCAGCGGGCGGTGCTCGCGGCGCGGCCGGGGCACGTGGTCAGGGTGAACCAGCGGACGCTGCGCACCCGGGTCCTGCCGTTCGACCTGGCCGCCGAGGGGCTGCGGCTGCTGGTCGTCGACACCGGGGCGCGCCCCCGCCGCGACCCCAGGTCCGCGCACACCGCCGCGATCGAGGCCGCCGAGGAGGTCCTGGGCCCGCTCCGCGCCGTGCGCGACCTGCGCGCCGCCCTGGCGGACCTGCCGGACCGGCGGCAGCGCGACCGGGTCGAGTTCGAGGGCACGGAGACGCACCGGCTCAACGCCGCGGTCGGACTGCTGCGCGCGGGCCGTGCCGGGGAGGTCGGCCCGATCCTGAGCGCCTCGCACCTGTCCCTGCGCGGGTTCGGCCTGCCCTCGCCCGACGTCGAACTCGCCGCGGAGACCGCCTCCCGCGCCGGCGCGCGCGGCGTCCGGCTGACCGGCTGGGCGGGGACCGTGGTGGCGCTCGCCGCCGAGGAGCGGGTGGAGCGGATCGGCGCGGCGCTGGCCCGGGCCTTCGCCGACCGGGGCCGGGTCCCTCCGCGCGTGCGCGCCGCCCTCCCGTCGGCGGGCGCCCACCGGCTGCGCTGACCCGCGCGCCACGCCCGCCGCCCGGGGGCGCCGAGGGCACCCGGACGGATCCGGGGTGAACCCCGCTACAGTTTCCGCGATCACACAGACGACGGACAGGCGCAGTCGGCCTGCGGGCGTGGAGCGGATAAGGCGGTTCGATGGCAGACCCACGGAACCGGGACGGGTCCGGCCCGACCGGTGAACACGACAGGCCTGGCGTGTTCCGACGCGCGGGCGACCCCGGCAAGCCGGACGAGTTCGAGCGGTTGTACCGCCAGCGCGAGTCGGAGCAGCGGTCCCTGGGCGGGGCCAGGCGGGTCCCCACCGCGGAGGAGGCGCCGCCGCGGCGGCGCGTGCCCGAGCCGCGGTCCTCGCGGCAGCGGAGCCGGACGCACGGGACCGCGCGCGAGTACGACGGCACGGGCCGGGCCCGCCGGGCCAGGGAGCGGCGCGAGAACCGGGTCAGGAACATCGCGCTGACGGTCCTGGCGGTCCTGCTCGTCGTCCTGATCGTGCCCCCGGCCGCCATCTACCTGTGGGCCGACGGGCGGCTGACCCGCGTCGAGGCCCTGGGCGACTACGAGGGCAGGCCGGAGGAGCAGCCGGGGACGACGTACATGATCGTCGGCTCGGACAGCCGGGACGGGCTGAGCGACGAGGAGATGGACCAGCTGGCCACCGGGTACGCCGAGGGCCGCCGGACCGACTCGATCATGGTGCTCTACCTCCCCGACGACGGGGAGCCGACCATCGTCAGCGTCCCGCGCGACTCCTACGTGCCCATGGCGATCCCGGGCTACGCCGACAACAAGATCAACACGGCCTTCGCGGACGCGGTGTGCGGCACGGACGAGGCGGGCGAGGAGGTCTGCGGCGGCCCCGGCCCCCTGGTGGAGACCTTCGAGCGCGCCTCGGGCGTGCGCGTCGACCACTACGTCGAGATCGGCATGGGCGGGTTCGTCGACTTGGTGGACGCGGTCGGCGGCGTCGAGCTGTGCCCGGAGGAGGCGATGGAGGACCCGAAGGCGGGTCTGGACATCGAGGCGGGCTGCCAGCTGATGGACGGCGGCACGGCCCTGGGCTACGTGCGCACCCGCGCCACGCCGCGCGCCGACCTGGACCGGATCCAGCGGCAGCGGGAGTTCTTCTCGGTGCTGGTCGAGACGGCGTCCGCGCCGTCGACGATGTTCAACCCGTTCCGCGCGCTGCCGCTGGTGGCGGCGGGCACGGACACGTTCATGGTCGACGAGGACGTCCACCTGCGGCACCTGGTCACGATGATGCTGGCGATGCGGGGCGGCACCGAGACCACGGCGGTCCCGGTGGGCGACACCCCGACGCTGGAGGGTGTCGGCTCCGTGGTGATCTGGGACGAGGCCCGATCGGAGGAGATGTTCGCGGCCATGCGGGCGGGCGAGCCGATCCCCGAGAGCGCCATGCAGGACTGAGCCCCGGCCGAGCTTGCGAGGCCGCGTGAACAAGGCGAAGGGCCCGCCGCACGAGGCGACGGGCCCTTCTTCGTGACGTTCCGTACTGTGCGCGCCTACCCCCCAGCGGGCGCACGGCCGGTACGTCGGTTCGTGGTGGCTCAGAGGGGCTGACACCCACTCTGGCCTGCCGGTTCTCACCGGCGCTTCTCCACAATAGGTCAAAGTTCGCGAAAGGTGTAAATCCTGCTCGCGTGGCCTATGTCGCACCCGGCGGTCACCCGCCCCGCGCGACCCCTCCATCCTCGCATCCCACGACCCCGGATGTGCCCCGAACACGGAAAACACCCCGGGAAAGTTCACCCCTCCCGAGCACCCAAAGCGCCCGCCGACAGCGTGATCGGGACGTTCGGGGCGCTCGGACTCCCCCGGGCACGACGACGCCCGGGCGTCCCCGCGCGGGGACGCCCGGGCGTGGCCAAGGTCTCACCCGCGCCCACCGCCCCGGGCCGCGTTCCGGCTCTCCCCGGGGTCAGCCGGGCGAAGCGCGGGCCCGGGGGCGGGCACGGACTCAGGCCAGGCGCTTGGACAGGTTCTCGTCCAGGGCGGCGAGGAACTGCTCGGTGGTGAGCCACTCCTGGTCGCCGCCGACCAGCAGCGCGAGGTCCTTGGTCATCTGGCCGCCCTCGACGGTCTTGATGACGACGTCCTCGAGCGTGTTGGCGAACTCCGTCAGCTGCGGGGTGTTGTCCAGCTTGGCCCGGTGCTCCAGACCGCGGGTCCACGCGAAGATGGAGGCGATCGGGTTGGTCGAGGTGGGCTTGCCCTGCTGGTGCTGGCGGTAGTGGCGGGTGACCGTGCCGTGCGCGGCCTCGGCCTCGACGGTGCGGCCGTCGGCGGTGCGCAGGACCGAGGTCATCAGGCCCAGCGAGCCGAAGCCCTGCGCGACGGTGTCGGACTGCACGTCACCGTCGTAGTTCTTGCACGCCCAGACGTAGCCGCCCTCCCACTTGAGCGCGGCGGCGACCATGTCGTCGATCAGACGGTGCTCGTAGGTGAGACCGGCGGCCTCGAACCTCTCCTTGAACTCCGTGTCGTAGATCTCCTGGAACACGTCCTTGAACATGCCGTCGTAGGCCTTGAGGATCGTGTTCTTGGTGGACATGTAGACCGGGTACTCGCGGTCCAGGCCGTAGTTCAGGCTCGCGCGCGCGAAGTCCTCGATGGACTTGCGGAAGTTGTACATCCCCATGGCGACGCCGCCGCCCTCGGGGAAGTTGGCGACCTCGAACTCGACCGGCTCGCCGCCGTCGGCCGGGGTGTAGGTCATGGTCACCGAGCCGGGGCCGGGAACCTTGAAGTCGGTGGCCTTGTACTGGTCACCGTGGGCGTGACGGCCGATGATGACCGGCTTGGTCCAGCCCGGGACGAGCCGGGGGACGTTCTCGCAGATGATCGGCTCGCGGAAGACGACGCCGCCGAGGATGTTGCGGATGGTGCCGTTGGGCGACCGCCACATCTTCTTCAGGCCGAACTCCTCGACCCGGGCCTCGTCCGGGGTGATGGTCGCGCACTTGACGCCGACGCCGTACTTCTTGATGGCGTTGGCGGAGTCGACGGTGACCTGGTCGTCGGTGCGGTCGCGCTCCTCGATGCCCAGGTCGTAGTACTTCAGGTCGATGTCGAGGTAGGGAAGGATCAGACGGTCCTTGATGAAGGACCAGATGATCCGGGTCATCTCGTCGCCGTCGAGTTCGACTACGGGGTTCTCGACCTTGATCTTGGCCATGGCTGTGTGGCTGTCCCTTCAGTCTGTGCTACCGCCTCACGCGGCCGGCGCGGTGCTGGTTCGTGGCCGTGACCGCACCGCCCGCTCGGCAATCCCCTGATCCCGCCCGGTGTCCGTGCTGACCGGGGAGGCGGTGGCTCGTCGGTGTCGCGGTATCTCGACATCAAGCTTATTCCACGGCTAGGCCGAGAGTTGCGGCGCCACCCATGCCAGCACGATGAGCAGGACGGCGAGGCTGACGCACGTGACGAGGTCGATCCACCGGCGTCGGACCGCCAGCAGGCCGATCCAGTCCTTGGGCAGCACCGTCCGGAACGCGGCGGCCAGCAGCAACGCACCCGCGATGATCGCGGGGCCCCGCTTGAAGTGGGCGGCGGCCACCACCACGATCCCGGCGACCAGGGCCGAGAGCACGAGCGCGTAGGGCACCTGGGCCAGCCAGAAGGGGACCTCCGGGTGTGCCGGGGCCTCCGGTTCGGACTCGGGGGCCGGGCGCCCGTCGTCACGACCTCCGTCGGTCGGGCCCCCCGAGGCGTGATCCCCGTCGCCGGGGGCCTCCCCCGCCGGGCCACCCTGTTCCGTGTCCGCCAACTCCACCCGCCCCGTCTCGTCCACCGCGTACCCGACCCGTTCCGCCATCCTCCGGCCGCCGCGCGGCTCGTCCACGTGCTCGTCCCTGGCCCAGACCGGCCACACCGCGCCCGCCGACGTGTCCGAAACGGCACACACCGCCACGAGGCCGCACCGACCTGGTGGCTACGAGGGTCCGCCGCGGGGGAAACCGCCGCCCGAGCGGTCGAGACGCGGCCCATTGTAGTGATTCGGATCGCCGAAGCCCCAGCGCTCACGGAATCGGTCGAGCCCTGCCCCCGGGGCCGCTACGTCCGTTACCCACTTCCGGTTCGGTCACACAGGCGTGTATCCGCGTCGTATCCGCCTAACTCCGGAGTAAGCGCGTAGAACGCGTACCACCCGGGTAATCCAACCTGAGACGAGTGCAACGGTGAGCGAGGACAAGCCCCCATGAAGCCCACTCAACGCGCAGACCGACCGACCACTCGACAGCCTCCGCTCCCCCGCCGTCACCCGCACCCCCACCGGCCGCGCCACACCACCAGCCCGGGAGGAGTCACCGTGGACGGGCCCTACCTCCGGGTCGAAGAGACCGGGGACATTCGTCAGCTCACCGGTGAGGTCACCACGGTCGGACGCGGCGCGGGCGCCGACGTCCGGCTCGACGATCCGAGTGTCTCCCTGCTCCACGCCGAACTCGTCCGCCGCGGGCCCTACGTGTACGTCGTCGACCTGGGGCTGTCCCGCAACGGCACCCGCGTCAACGGCCGCCCCATCGCCCGGCGGGTGCTGGAGGAGGACGACGTGGTGACCTTCGGCACCGCGCGCTGCCGGGTGGGCGGGCTCCCCCACGAGCAGATCAGCCCCGACATCGAACTCCGGCGCGGCGCCGCGCCCGAGCTGACCCGACGCGAACTCGACGTGCTCACCGCCCTGTGCCAGCCCGCGCTGTCGGAGGAGGCCTTCGTGGCCCCGGCGACGGCGCGCGACATCGCCGAGGCCCTGGTCGTGACGGAGGCCGCGGTCAAGCAGCACCTGCTGCGGCTCTACCAGAAGTTCCGCATCCCCGAGGGCCAGAACCGCCGGACCCGCCTCGCCAACGAGGTCGTGGCGCTCGGCCTGGTGCGCCCGATGCCGACCACCGGTTCGTCCCGCCGGGCCAGCTGACCCCGGACCGCGCCGGTCCCCGGCGCCCGCGCCCGGTCCCGTCCGGTCGCCGCCCGCGCCCCGCGCGTCGCCGCCCCCGTGCGAACGCGAACGGGGGCGGTGGCGTCGCCCGCCGCCGCCCCCGCGGCCGAAACCGTCGTCAGGCGAGCTCGCGCTCGGCCGCCTCCACGACGTTCACCAGCAGCATCGCCCGGGTCATCGGGCCCACGCCGCCCGGGTTCGGGGACAGGTACCCGGCGACCTCGGCCACGTCCGGCCGCACGTCGCCGACCAGGCCGTCCTCCGTGCGCGAGACGCCGACGTCCAGCACGGCCGCGCCCGGCCGGACCATGTCCTGGGTGATCAGCCCGGGCACGCCGGCGCCGGCGACGATGACGTCGGCGCGGCGGGTGTGCTCGGCCAGGTCACGGGTGCCCGTGTGGCACAGGGTGACGGTGGCGTTCTCCGAGCGGCGGGTCAGCAGCAGGCCGAGGGGACGGCCCACGGTGACGCCGCGGCCCACCACGACCACCTCCGCGCCCCGGAGCGGCACGTCGTAGCGGGTGAGCAGCTCCACGATGCCGCGCGGGGTGCACGGCAGCGGAGCCTCCTGCATCAGGACGAGCTTGCCCAGGTTGGAGGGCTGGAGGCCGTCGGCGTCCTTGGCCGGGTCGATGAGGCCCAGCACCCGGTTCTCGTCCAGGCCCCTCGGCAGCGGCAGCTGCACGATGTAGCCGGTGCAGTTCGGGTCCTCGTTCAGCTCGCGGACCGCCCGCTCCACGTCCTCCTGGGTGGCGTCGGCGGGCAGGTCGCGGCGGATGCTCGCGATGCCCACCTGGGCGCAGTCGCGGTGCTTGCCCCGCACGTAGGAGTGGCTGCCCGGGTCGTCGCCGACCAGGACCGTGCCGAGTCCGGGGGTGATGCCCTTGGCCCTCAACTTGGCCACCCGCTCGGCCAGGTCCCCGCGGATGGCCTTGGCGACGGCCTTGCCGTCGAGAATCGTCGCGCTCATGTCGGTTCCTCGCGTCAGTGGAAGAAGTGGCGGGTGCGGGTCATGTACATGGTGATCCCGGCCGCCTTCGCTGCGGCGACGACCTCCTCGTCGCGGACGGAGCCGCCCGGCTGGACGACGGCGCGCACCCCCGCCCCGGTGAGGATCTCCAGGCCGTCGGCGAACGGGAAGAAGGCGTCGCTGGCGGCGACGGAGCCGGTGACGCGGTCGCCCGCGCGGGTGACCGCCAGCCGCGCGGAGTCGACCCGGTTGACCTGGCCCATGCCCACGCCCACGGTGGCGCCGCCGGAGGCGAGCAGGATGGCGTTGGACTTGACCGCGCGCACGGCGCGCCACGCGAAGGCGAGGTCGGCCAGGGTGGCCTCGTCGGCGGGCTCGCCGGCGGCCAGCGTCCAGTGCGCGGGGTCGTCGCCCTCGGCGTCGATCGCGTCGCGGGACTGCACCAGCAGGCCACCGCTGATCTGGCGGTTCTCCACGCCCGAACCGAAGCCGGGGGTGTCCACGACCAGGAGGCGGATGTTCTTCTTCCTGGTCAGGATCGCCGTCGCCTGGGCGTCGAAGCCGGGCGCGACGACGACCTCGGTGAAGATCTCGGAGATCTGCTCGGCCAGCTCCGCGCCGACCGGGCGGTTCGTGGCGATGACACCGCCGAACGCCGACACCGGGTCGCAGGCGTGCGCCAGGCGGTGGGCCTCGGCGTTGTCCGCGCCGACGGCGATGCCGCAGGGGTTGGCGTGCTTGATGATCGCCACGCACGGCCGGTCGAAGTCGTGGGCCGCGCGCAGGGCGGCGTCGGCGTCGACGTAGTTGTTGTAGGACATGGCCTTGCCGTGCAGCTGCCGCGCGCCGGCCAGCCCGACCGCGGGGGCGCCGTCGACCGTGTACAGCGCCGCCTTCTGGTGCGGGTTCTCGCCGTAGCGCAGCACGTCCTGGCGGGTGTACCCGATGCCCAGGTAGGCGGGCCAGCCCGACTCGGCGGTCTCCTCGTCGGGGGCGTAGGCGCCCGCGAACCAGGAGGCGACGGCCGCGTCGTAGACGGCGGTGTGGCGGAAGGCGAGCCCGGCCAGGCGCTTGCGCTCCTCCAGGGTGAACCCGCCGTCGCGGACGGCCTGGAGGGTGGCGTCGTAGGCGGCGGGGTCGACCACGACGGCGACGCTGGCGTGGTTCTTGGCCGAGGCGCGGACCATCGCGGGGCCGCCGATGTCGATCTTCTCGATGCAGTCGGCCTCGGACGCGCCGGAGGCGACCGTGTCCTGGAAGGGGTAGAGGTTGACCACGACCAGGTCGAAGGGGGCGATGCCCAGGCCCTCGATGGTGGCGACGTGGTCGGGGTTGGTCTGGTCGGCGAGGAGGCCCGCGTGGACGTTCGGGTGCAGGGTCTTGACCCGGCCCTCCATGATCTCCGGGAAGCCGGTGACGTCCTCGACGGGGGTGACGGGGATGTCCGCGTCGCGCAGCCGCGCGGCGGTCGAGCCGGTGGAGACGATCTCCACCCCGGCCTCGGCCAGGCCGATCCCCAGCTCCTCCAGACCGGTCTTGTCGTACACGCTGATCAACGCACGCCTGATGGCCTGCTGGGTCACCGCTGCTCCTTCGTGTCGGTCGCGTCCGTGACGCTGTGCTCGGTGCGGCCGAACCGCACGTGCCTGCCGTCGACCGTCCAGCCCTCGCGGGCGAGCCGGCCGACCGTGTCGACCAGCATCCGCCGCTCCACGGCCTTGATCCGCTCGTGGAGGCTGGACTCGTCGTCGCCGTCCTCGACGGGCACCGCCACCTGGTCGATGATCGGACCGGAGTCGACGCCCTCGTCGAGGAAGTGGATGGTGGTGCCGGTGACCCGGACACCGTGGGCGAGCGCGTCACGCACGGCGTGCGCGCCGGGGAAGGAGGGGAGCAGCGCGGGGTGGATGTTCACCGCGGTGTGCCGGCCGAGGACGGCGGGACCCAGGAGGCGCATGAACCCGGCGGAGACCACGAGGTCGGGTGCGTACTCGCTGATCCGGTCGGCCATGGCCGTGTCCCACTCGGCGCGGTCGGAGTAGTCTCGGAAGGGGACGACGAACGTGGGCACGCCGGCCTTCTCGGCCAGCTCGACGCCCCGGGTTCCCCGCCGGTCCGAGCCGACGGCGACGACGTCGACGCCGTACGCGGGGTCCTCGGCCGCGTCGACCAGGGCGGCCATGTTGCTGCCCGTGCCCGATATGAGGACGACCACTCGCGCGGACAATGTGCTTCTCCCATGGTGTCGAAGGCGGTGCGGGAGCGGGCTCCCGTGTCCGGGGGCGCCGGGGGACGGCGCAGCATCCGGAAAGGTCGCGCGCCCGTGCGGCCTCTGGCCCGATCAGGGCCGTGCCGAGGGGCGTCGCTGGAGAGTGGCCCGCCGGTCCCCCGCGGAGCGGTGTCCGTGGGGCCATGACGGGTGGCGGTCGGACCGTGGCGGCCCGTCCGTGGTCCCACCCTATCGGTCCGGGTAGCGTCGGACCCACGGGGACCGGGCCCACCCTGCCCGGAACCGCACCCCACCGGGTTCCGGACCCTCTCCGGAGCCGCTGACACCGAGTACGGTCCGCGCGGGCGAACGCGGACCACGGCGCCCGACCGGGGCGCGTCGAAGGAGTGAACCTGTGACCGACAAGAGCCCGGAGCCCCAGACCGAAGGGCGGCTGCCCAGGGTCGAGAGAGGCGGCCTGTGGGGCCTCTTCCTGGGGATGGCTGGCCTCCTGTTCCAGCCCTACGGCGTCGTGCTGTCCGTGTTCGGTGTCGTCCAGGGGTTCCGTGCGCGCCGGGCCGCCAGGGCGAACAGCACGCAGGCGCCGGGCGCGCTGCTGAGCGTGGCCGTCGGGACGCTCGGCATCGTCATGTCACTCGCGGTGACCTCGGTGTTCGTGGTCTACGACGAGGAGGTGCGGGCCTACCGCGACTGCTCGGCCCGGGCTCACACGGTGTCCACGCAGGAGCAGTGCGACCAGACCTGGGAGTCCGAGACCGGGATGCCGCCGTCGCCGCTGTTCGCCAGCTGATCCCTCCCGCTCCGCGCCGTCCCCCGGGCCCGCCCGGGGGACGCGGTCGTTCCGGACATCTCACCCCACCCGGAATCGGCTGTTTCGGCAAGCGCCACACACCCCCAAAGGGACTACACTTAGTATGCAATCGTTCACTAAAAGTGTTGCACACGTGTGTGTGGAGAGGACCCGATGGACACCGACGCCCCTGGCCCGCCCGGACCGGAACTGAAGGAGTACACGGCCCTGCTGCGTCGCCGGTGGCGGATGGTCGGGGCCGGGGTCCTCGGGGGGCTGGTCCTCGCCACGGCCGGGGTGTTCGCGCTGCCCTCCACGTACGAGTCCACCGCCGCCGTCCAGGTCCGCCCGACCGGCATGGCCGAGTTCACCGGCGAGCGCTCCGGGCGGCTGGCCGGTGACGTCAACCTCGACACCGAGGCGCAGATCCTCACCTCCGACCGCGTCTCGGCCGCCGCGGCGCGGCGCCTCGCCGGACCCGACGCCACCCCGCCGAGCACCGACGACCTGCGCGAGCGCGTGTCGCTGTCCGTGCCGCCCAACAGCAACGTGCTGGAGATCACGTACGCGGCCCGCACCCCGAAGGCCGCGCGCGACGGGGCCACCGCCTACGCCGAGGCCTACCTCGAACAGCGCGAGGCCGAGGTCAGCGACCTCATCTCCACCCACCTGACGGCCCTGCGCGACGAGCAGGAGGCCCGCTACCAGGAGCTGGCCGAGCTGTCCGGCGCCTCCGACGCGCGGGCCGACGCCCTGCGCACGGAGATCGCCGACCTCGGCCGCGGCATCAGCCCGCTCAGCGCGCTCGGGCAGACCGTCGAGCCCGGCCGGATCATCACCCCCGCGCGCCTCCCCGAGAGCGCGACCAGCCCCGTGCTCCCCGTCTGGGTAGCCGGTGGCGGCGCCCTCGGCCTGCTCGCCGGACTCCTGCTCGCGTTCGCGCGCGACCGCCTCGACCCCGTCCTCCGCGACACCGAGGGCACCGCGCGGATCGGCCGCGTGCCCGTGCTGCTGGACCTGTCCGCGACGGGCGACGACGCCTACGGCCCGCTCTCCGACGACGACCGCGCCGGTCAGCGCGCCAACGAGTGCGCCCACGCGGTGCGCGCCCGGGTCCCCGCCCCCGGCGTCCTGCTCGTGGCCGCCACCGCGCCCGGCCGCTCGGGCCCCACGGCCGCCCTCCACCTGGCCATGGCGCTCGCCCGCACCGGCTCGGACACCCTGCTCGTCCGCGCCGACCCCGCCGCGACCGACCCGCTGGACCTGCCGGAGGGTCCCGGCCTGGCGGAGGCGCTCCTGGACGGAGAGGACCCCGCCGAGCTGGAGGTGCGGCCCGACGCCGCGCCCCGGCTGCGCGTCCTGCGGTACGGCCGCCCCGGCGCCGTCGCACCCGTCCAGGGGACCGCGATGCCGGAGCTGCTCGACCTGCTGAGCGAGGGGGCCGAGTACGTCGTGATCGCCGTGGCGCCCGCCGCCGAGCGCGCCGACGCCCACGCCCTGGCCGCCTCCGCGGATCTCCTGCTCCCGGCCGTCGAACTGGGCCGCACCCGCCGCGCCGACCTCGCGTCGCTGGTCGCCATGGCCGCCCCGTTCGACCTCGCCGTCGCCGGTGTCGCCGCGCTGCCCCGCCAGCCCGACGCGCGCCGTGCCCGGGGCCCGGAGGGCGGGAGCGCCGGAGGCGAGGCCGGGAAGGCAGGGAAGGACGACGCGGTCGCCGACGCCGCCCGGAGCGAGACCGCCCGGAGCGAGACCGCCGAGGCGCGGGAGTCCGCCCCGGAGCAGGCCGACGCGGTCGCCGGGACCGCCGGACCGGACGCCCCCCGGGAGCGGGAGGAGGCCGCTCGGGAGGACGCCCCCGACGAGCGGAACACCGCGTCGGCCCCCGCCGAGAAGGACACCGCCGAGGAGGACACCGTCGACGAGGCCTCCTCCGGCGAGGACGCCGTCGGGGCCCGGAACTGATGGCGGCTCCCGCCACCCCGTGCCCTCGCTCCTGGGCCGGGGTCCCGATCGGCCCTCCCCCGGTCACCGGAGGGCCCGTGGTCTGGCTCCTGGCCGGGTACCCGCTCTGGTGGGCACTGGGCATGGGCCAGTTCGCCTACTGGCTGTTCGCCGTGCCCATGGCGGCGGAACTGGTCCGCCGCCACCGGACGGTCGGCCTGCGGCTGCCCCCGGGCTTCTGGATGTGGGGGCTGTTCCTGCTGTGGTGCGTGCTCGGGCTGGCCATGGTCCCCCTGGACGTGCCCGGCACGGTTCCCGGCAGCGGCGGACTCGCGGGCGCGGTGCTGCGCGTCGTCAACTACCTGGTGCTGACCGTCCTCATGCTCTACGTCGGCAACCTGTCCGAGCGCGAGCTGCCGACGCGGACGGTCGTGTGGTCGCTGTCCGTGCTGTGCCTGGCCACGATCGCCGGAGGCTACCTGGGCATGCTCGCGCCCCAGTTCGAGTTCACCGCTCCGCTGGAGTACCTGCTGCCCGGCGCGCTGGCCGCCGACCCCTACCTCCAGACCCTCGTGCACCCCGCCTCCGCCCAGATCATGGACATCTTCGGATACGAGTCGGCCCGGCCCAAGGCGCCCTGGGAGTACACCAACATCTGGGGCTACATGATCTCCCTGCTCCTGGTGTGGCTCGTGGTCGGCTGGGTGCTCCAGGGGTCCGGGGTCACGCGGTGGGCCGCCCTGGCCGCCGCGGCCGCGTCGGTGGTCCCCGTCGTGCACTCCCTCAACCGCGCCCTGTGGGCCGGGTTGGTGCTGTCGCTGGTCTACGCCGCCCTCCAGGCACTGCGCCGCGGCCGTGTGGTGCTCGTCGGCGCCTGCGCGGTCGCCTGCGCGACCGCCCTGCTCGTGCTGGCCGCGTCACCGTTGGCCGACGTGGTCCGCGCCCGGGCCGACAACCCGCACAGCGACGACGGCCGGGCCGCGAGCAACGCCGCGTCCGTGGCCGCCGCCGACCTGTCCCCGGTCCTCGGCTGGGGCACCACGCGGGAGATGGCGGGCAGTTCGGAGTCGATCGCCATCGGGCCGACCGCCGACTGCCCCGGCTGCGGCCAGCACGTCATCGGCAACGCCGGTCAGCTGTGGATCACGCTCATCGCCAACGGATGGGTGGGCACCGCGTTCCTCCTCGCCTTCCTCGCCTGGACGGCGTGGCGCCACCGGGCCACGGCCTCCCCGGCGGGGCAGGGCGCGCTGCTCACCGTGCTGTTGCTGTTCTGGTACATGTTCTTCTACGTCGCGCTGATGTCCCCGCTGGCCGTCACCATGGTCGCCGTCGCCCTTCTCTGGCGCGGCGACGCGGGTCCGACGCCCGGCCGGGACGCCGCGCGCGCGAGCGGGGGTCTTCGGTGAACAGCGAGACGACCTACCTGACGGATCTGGCCGCGGTCCTGTGGCCGTGCGGCGGACTGCTCGGCCCCGGAGACGGGGGCGTCCGGCGACTCGTCCGCCAGGAACGCGGCAACCAGTACCTGCCGGTCCCCAACGCGCGCAGTCCGCGCGTGATCCTGCCCGCGCACGACCGCTCGGCGGCCCTCCGGGGCATCGCGTCCTTCTGCCGGGGGCACTCGTTGTCCGAACGGACGCGCGCGGCCCTGCTCACCGGCGCCTTCGCGACCGGGCTCGCGCCCCTGCTGCTGCGGGACCGCCTGTACGTGGGCGCCGGGCCCGGCATCGAGCACGCGCTCACCTCCGCCCTGGACCGGAGGCTGGCGATCGCCATCCACCTCGGTCCGCCCCGGGCCAACCGCAAACCCGTCCTGCTCCTGCTCACGCCGGGAGGACGGACGATCGGGTACGCCAAGGTCGCCGTGAACGACCTGACGTCGCGCCTGGTGCGCGCCGAGACCCGCGCCCTGCGGCGGCTGGCCGACGCCCGGCTGCGTGACGTGACGGTCCCGCGTCTGCTCTACGAGGGCGAGTGGAACGGCCACCCCCTGCTGGTCCAGGAAGCGCTCCCGGTCGGGGACCAGACCGACCGTCCGACCCGGCGCCAGCTGCTGCGCTGCGTCACCCAGATCATCGAACTGACCCGCGTGCGCGAGCGGCGCCTGTCCGACAGCCCGTACCGGATCTCCCTGGAGGAACGGATCGCGGCCCTCGGGTCCCGCCCCGAGGCGGCCCCGCTGCGGGCGGCGCTGCGTCGCCTGCCGGACGTGACCATCCCGTTCGGAGCCTGGCACGGGGACCTGACCCGGTGGAACATCGCCAGCACCGCCCGCCGGGCGTTCGTGTGGGACTGGGAGCGGCTGGCCCTGGACTCGCCCGCCGGGTTCGACGCCCTGCACTACGACCTCAACGAGTGCGTCCAGGCGGGGGTGCACCCGGGCGTGCACCGGTGGCTGGACAGCGGCTCGCGGCTGCTCCGCGACCCGCTGATCGCCGAGACGGGACTGCGCCCGCACGCGGTGTCCACGGTCATGGCCCTGTACCTGATCGACCTGGCCACCCGCTACCTGCACGACCGCCAGGACGAGAGCGGCGGCCACCTGGCGTCCGTCGACGACTGGCTGCTCCCCGCGTTGGAGGGCCTCCAGGAGAGAGCGACGCACGAGGCCGCTCACCCGGGGTGACGCCGCCCCGACCGCCGCCACGCCGTCAAGACCGGCCCGACCGAGGACGGGCCTCCCGCCACGAACAGCGAAGGACACCGTGATGCCCGTGGACACGCCGCCCGCCGCCCTCCGCCGCCTGTCAGACCCGGTGCGGCGGGTACTCCTGCCCCTGGCGGACGGGCTGGGCGGCGTGACCAGCGCCGCGCGCGCCCTGCCCGACGTACTCATCTGCGGCGCGCAGCGGTCGGGGACCACGTCGCTGTTCAAGGCCCTGGCCCGACATCCGGCGGTCACCGGGCCCACGCTGCGCAAGGGCGTGCACTACTTCGACGTCGGGTACCCGCGGGGCGTGGACTGGTACCGGTCGTGCTTTCCGCTGCGCGCCTCGCTGCGGGCCCGGCGCGGACGACCGCGTGTGCTCGTGACGGAGTCCAGCCCCTACTACCTGTTCCACCCGCTGTCGGCGGAACGGATCGCCCACACGCTCCCGGAGGCGCTGGTCGTGGTGATCCTGCGCGACCCCGTGGAGCGCGCCTACTCGGCCCACGCCCACGAGAGCGCGCGCGGCTTCGAGACCGAGCCGTTCGAGCGGGCGATCGGTCTGGAGGAGAAGCGGCTGTCCGGGGAGGAGGAACGGCTGGTGGCGGATCCCGGATACTACTCGTTCGCCCACCAGCACCACGCGTACCTGGCCCGCGGGAGGTACGCCGACCAGCTCGCGCGGTTCGAGCGGCACCTGGGCCGGGAGCGGATGCACGTCGTGGACTACGCGGACCTGTTCGACGGCACCGCGCGGGCGCTGGCCGGGATCGAGCGGTTCCTCGGCCTGCCGCCCGGCCCCGGCGCGCCGCCCGGGCACCACAACGCCCGCCGCCGCTCCTCGATGCCCGAGCCGCTGCGCGCCGAACTGACCGCCCGGTTCGCCGAGAGCGACGCCCGGCTGGCCGCCTGGTGGGGCCGCACACCCTCGTGGCGCGCGTGACCGCCACGGAGGACGCCGCGGGCGCCGGACTCCGACGCGTCCTGCGGGGCGGTGTCCTCAACATGGCGGGCGCGGTCGTGGGCGCGGGGCTCAACCTGGCGCTCATCGTGGCGATCACACGGGCGTTCACCCAGGAGACGGCGGGTCTGCTGTTCTCGGCGACGTCGGTGTTCCTCATCGCGGCGACCGTGGCCGGTGCGGGGGCGCCGGACGGCCTGGTCTACTTCATCGCCCGCCTGCGCGTCGTCGGCCGGACCGACGGCGTGGCCCGGCTGCTGCGCGTGGCGATGGGTCCGGCCGTGGCCGTCGCGGGGCTGACCGGCGTGCTGATGGTGGTCTTCGCCGATCCGATGGCGCGGGCCCTGGCCTCCGAGGACGCCGCGACCTACCTGCGCCTGCTGGCGGCGTTCGTGCCGTTCGCGGTCATGGTCGACACCGCGCTGGCGGCCACCCGCGCGCACCACGACATGGCCACGACCGTCCTGGTGGACAAGGTGGGTCGACCGCTGGCCCAGCTGGGGCTGGTGGGCGCGGTCGCGCTGTCCGGATCGGCCGGGCTGCTGGCGCTGGCGTGGGCGGGCCCCTACCTCCCGGCGGGGGTGCTCGCGTGGTTCTGGCTGGGACGGATCCTGTCCCGCGCGGTGCCGGACTCCGGGGACGCGGGGCCGGGATCCGACGTGCGCGACGCCCCCCGGAACGGCGGCGACGTCCGGTCCAGGGAGTTCTGGTCCTTCGCGCTGCCGCGCGCGGTGGCGGGGGTTGCCCAGATGGGTGTCCAGCGCGGCGGGGTCGTGCTCGTGGCGCTGCTCAGCGGGTTGACGGGCGCGGCGGTGTACACGGCCGCGACGCGGATCATGGTGCTCGGCCAGTTCGGCAACCAGGCCGTGCTGTCCGCCGCGCAGCCGCAGTTCGCGGAGCAGCTGGCGACGGACGACCGCGCGGGCGTGCGGTCCCTCTACCAGGCGGGGACGTCGTGGCTGGTGTGCCTGACGTGGCCGCTGTACCTGTCGGCGCTGGTGTTCGCGCCCCAGGTGATGGCCCTGTTCGGCGCCGAGTACGCGGCGGGGGCGAGCGCGCTGGTCGTCGTGTGCGCGGGGCAGCTGATCGGGTCCGCGCTGGGGATGGGCGACCTGATCCTGGCGATGACCGGGCGCAGCACCCTCAACCTGGTCAACAACGTCCTGGCGCTGGTGGCCAACCTCGCGGTGTGCGTGTGGCTGGTGCCGTCGCTGGGTGCGACGGGGGCCGCGGTGGCCCTGGTGGCCTCGGTCGCGGTACGCAAGGTGTTCCCGCTGTGGCAGCTGCGGGCGAGGGTGGTCCTGCACCCGTTCGGCGCTCCGGTGATGGTCGCGGCGGGCAGCGCGCTGGTCTGGTTCGGAGCCGTCCCGCTGCTCGCGGTGGGCGTCCTCGGGCAGGGGCTGGCGGCCCTGACCGCGTCGGTGGCCGTCGGGTCCGTGGGCCATCTGGCCACCGTGTGGCGGCTGCGCGGGCATCTCGACCTTCGCCTGCGGAGGTGAGCTCTCCACGGTCATGTCCCCGGCCTCCGCGCCCCCGCCCACACGGACCAGGCGGTGCCAGTGCAACCCACGACACCAGCCGATGCACCGACCCTCCACCCACCAGGACACGGCGGTCCCGGAGCCGACGAAGCCACAGGGCCCCGGCCACCGCGCCTCCGCCCACACGGATCAGGAGGTGCCAGTGCAACCCACGACACCAGCCGATGCACCGAGCCTCCGCTCACCCGGACACGGCGGTCCCCGTAGCCGACGGAGCCGCGGGTCCCCCGACCACCGCGCCGCCTGACCGCAGAGCGGGATGCTCCCGTTCACACGGTCCAGCGCTATGGCACCGTCCTCTCCAGACCCCCAACCCACTACGTTGAGTTATGCCATGATGACTCCATGTCTGCACGACCGGTTCTCCTGGTCGCCTCCAGCGGCGGCCACCTCGCCCAACTCCTGTCCCTGCGGCCCTGGTGGCGGGATCGGACGCGACTGTGGGTGACCTTCCGTACGCCCGACGCCGTGTCCGCCCTGGACGGCGAGGACGTGCGCTGGGCCTTCCACCCCACGACCCGCCACGTCGGCAACCTGCTGCGGAACACGTGGCTGGCGATGCGGGTGCTGCGTGAGGGGCGGCCCAGCGCGGTCGTGACGACCGGGGCCGGGGTAGCGCTGCCGTTCTTCGTCCTGGCCTGGTTCCTGCGGGTCCCGACGGTCTACATCGAGGTCTACGACCGGCTCGACACCCCCACCCTCACCGCTCGCCTCTGCCGCCCCTTCACCCGGCTGTTCCTGGCCCAGTGGGAGGAGCAGCGATCGTTCATGCCCAGTGCCATCACGGTAGGACCGCTCCTGTAATGGGATCCCGGCCCCGCGTGGCCGAGCTTTCAGCGGATGTGTCTGAAGGCCACCGTTACCAGACCCAGCCATCACCGATGCGGAGGTGACCTCGATGGCTACGTTCCGTACAGGACGGAAGACCCACCGGACCGTGCTTCCTCAGCGGCCCGCTCTGGAATCCGCGCCAGCAGAAAACCCCGGGATCAGGGACGAAACGGGGCGCGGAGACCACCAGCAGGTGGTACCCGGTGCGGAACATGGTCGAGGGGAGACCGGTACCGCTTCACCTGGCGGTTCCGGCGTCACCCCCGAGCCCTGCGGGGCCGGGGAGAAGGGCCGTGAGGCCCACATCGCCCACCCCTACGTGTTCGTCCTCGACAAACACGGCGCACCGTTGCAGCCCTGCCCGCCCGCACGGGCCCGCATCCTCCTGGCGAAGGAACGCGCGGTCATCCACCGCCACACCCCCTTCACCATCCGACTCAAGGACCGCAACGCCGCCGACTCCGAGATCGACGGGCTCGAGATCGGCGTGGACCCCGGATCGAAGCACACCGGTATCGCCGTGTTCACCTCCCTCGGAGGAGAACGCCGGGGCCGGTACGCGATCCAACTCGACCACCGCGGACCAGCCATCCGCAAGAAACTTCACCAACGGTCCGCCTACCGGCGGCGTCGGCGCTCGGCGAACCTGCGCTATCGCGCCCCACGTTTCAACAACCGCACCCGACCGAAGGGGTGGCTGGCCCCGAGCCTGCGGCACCGGGTGGACACGACGGCGTCCTGGGTGGACAGGCTGTGCGGGTGGGCACCCATCCGCGCGGTGCACCTGGAGCGGACCGCGTTCGATACCCACGCCCTGTCCACCGGACGTTCGTTGGAGGGAGTCGAGTACCAGCACGGCACCTTGCTCGACTACGAGGTTCGCGAATACCTGCTCACGAAGTTCGACCGAACGTGTGTCTACTGCGGTGTCACCGACGTGCCGCTCAACCTTGATCACGTTCGACCACGCTCACGCGGTGGCTCCGATCGAGTGTCGAACCTGGTCCTGGCTTGCGTGCCATGCAATCAGGCCAAGGGCGCCCGCCCGATTGAGGAGTTCGTCGCCCGCCCGACCACGTTGTCACGCATCCGAGCTCGGGCTCAGGTGCCGTTGCGGCACACGGCGGTAGTGAATTCGACCCGGTGGGCGCTGTGGCGCTCCTTGGACGAACACCTGCCCACCCGTGTGGCCTCGGGTGGACGCACCAAGTGGAACCGCACCCGCAACCGCCTGCCCAAGTCCCACACCCTCGACGCCCTCGCCGTCGGCGTGACCGAGAGAATCACCGAAACCGTCGGCGCGGTCCTGATCGCGAGATGCACCGGACGCGGCTCCTATGCCCGTACCCAGCCCGACAAGCACGGCTTTCCCCGACTCCGGCTGCCCCGAACCAAGCGTTTCCGCGGCTTCAGCACCGGTGACCTGGTCCGTGCCGTCGTCCCCAAGGGAAAGTGGGCCGGAACGCGGACGGGCCGAGCCGCGGTGCGCTCCAGCGGGAGCCACACCGTCTCCACCCCCCAGGGGCTGGTCAAGACCTCATACAAGAACCTTCGGCTGCTGCAACGAGCCGACGGCTATGCCTACACCATGGAAAAGGAGGCAGGGGCTCCCTCCCTGGACTGAAGGCCCTGGGTGACCGCCCCAAGAATCCTGTGACCGAACAGACCACCCGCACGACACCGCTCTCCGACGACCGCCTCCATCCCGACGTGGTGGTCAGCCTCGGCACGGACCACCACCGGTTCGACCGGCTCGTCAGGTGGGCCGACGACTACGCCCGGCGCAACCGGGACCTGCGCGTCCTGGTCCAGTACGGGCACAGCTCCCCGCCCGAGCGCGCGACGGGGACCGCGTTCCTCGCGGGTGAGGAGCTCGGCGAGCACATGCGCTCGGCACGGGTCGTGGTCACGCACGGCGGACCGGGCACCATCGTCCAGGCGCGCGCGGCCGGCCACCTGCCGATCGTCGTGGCGCGCGACCCCGAGCTGGACGAACACGTCGACGACCACCAACTCCTGTTCGTCACCCGCCTGGAGGAGGCGGGCAGGGTCCGGTCCTGCTCGACCCCCCAGCAGCTCGCCGCGCTGATCGACCGGGCGCTCGCCTCCCCCGACGGCTTCCGCGTCCGCCCCGGCGAGGACGGCGGTCCCGAGCGGGCCGCCCGGCGCGCCGGTGAGCTCATCGACCTGCTCACCGAGGCCCCCGAGGCTCCCCGCACCGAACCCGTGACGGCGCCGGTCGGCGGCGACTGGCCCGAGGTGACCGTCGTCGTCCCCACCCGGGACCGCCCGGAACTGCTGCGGCGCACCCTGCGCGGGATCCGCGAGCAGGAGTACCCCGGGCGGATCACCACCATCGTGGTCTTCGACAACGACCAGCCCGACACCTCGCTCGCCGAGGACGACGGCGACCGCCCGGTGCGCGTGGTCACCAACACCCTCACGCCCGGGCTGGCCGGGGCGCGCAACACCGGGGTACTGGCCGCCGACACCGACCTGGTGGCCTTCTGCGACGACGACGACACCTGGCTGCCCGACAAGCTCCGGTCCCAGGCGCTGGTCATGATGGCCGAACCGGCGACCGAGATGGTGTGCTGCGGCATCCGGGTGGTCTACGACCGGGTCGAGGCCGAACGCGTCCTGGACCGCACCTCGGTCACGTTCGGCGACCTGCTCGGCTCACGGCTGACCGAGCTGCACCCGTCCACGTTCCTCATCCGCCGCCGGGCGATGATCGACGGATGCGGTGCGGTGAGCGAGGAGATCCCGGGCAGCTACGCCGAGGACTACGAACTGCTGCTCCGCATGGCGCGCCGGGCGCCCATCCGCAACCTGCCCGAACCGGGCGTGCGCGTGCTGTGGCACCGCAGGTCGCACTTCGCGGGCCGGTGGCGGACCATCTCCACGGCGCTGCGCTGGCTGCTGGAGCGCTACCCCGAGTTCTCCCTCGTGCCGCGCGGGTACGCGCGCGTGGCCGGTCAGATCGCCTTCGCGGAGGCGGCGTCCGGGCGGCGCGTCGAGGCGCTGCGCTGGATCCGCACCACCCTGCGGCACCGGCCCACCGAGGGCCGCGCCGTGGTCGCCCTGCTCGTCGTGTGCGGCGTGCCCGCGGGATGGGTGCTGCGGACGCTCCACCTGCGCGGCAAGGGGTTGTGAACCTCCGGGCGCGGCGGCCCGGGGCCCTCCCGGGCAGTCCTTGATGCCCGGGTCTGAACGCTCAGCTCCGAGGTCTCAGGGCTCGGTTCCCGGGTCCACGGCCTGAGGTCTCAGGGCTCGACACTCGGATCTGGGATCTCGGGCCACGCGTCGCGTTCCACGAGGAACAGCACCAGCGCGGCGATGTTCCAGGCGTCGTCCTCGCCCCGGTGGTGCTGTCCCTCCAGGGGAAGGTCGGCCATGCCCAGCGCACGGTGCATGCCCGGGCCCTTCGGCCTGTCGTGGAACGCGCCGAACACGCGCTTGGCGTTCGTGTGGCGCTTCCCGAACGGGTAGCCGGTTCCGGTGACCCGGCACTGGTGGGTGAACTGATTGCGGTCGTAGTCGCCCCAACTGGCCCACGGGCGTTCCCTCGCCCCGTGCTCCTCCACCAGCCACCGGCACGCGTCGGCGAAGCTCACGCCGGTGTCCACCTCGGCCTGGGTGAGCGTGGTCAGTTCGGTGCAGAAGTCGCTGACCTCGGACCGCGCGGGCCGCACCAGCAGGCCGTGCCTGGCCACCCGTCGGCGCTCGTCCAGGTCGACGACGGTCAGTCCGATCTCGATGATCTCGTTGGCCTGCCCCGGCGGTCGGGGGCCGCTCCAGCAGGTCGCCTCGACGTCGACCACGTTCAGCAGGTTCCGTTCCATGCGGCGACCCTAGGGAGGCGCGCCGCGCCTGTCACCCGGTTTTCGGCCCGGTCGGGTTCAGTCGCGGCTCTCGGCGTAGGCGGCCAGGCGGCGGACCCGGTCGGGCAGGTTGACGTAGGGGTCCCGGCCGGCCAGTTCGAAGCCGCGGCGGGCGTACTCGTTGGCGCCGATCCGGAAGTCGCACCCGGCGACCTCGTCGTCCCAGACCTTGACCGCGCGCACCCGCTCGTACCTGCGCAGGACGTCGGGGATGTCGGCGTACCAGCGCAGGGTGTCGCGCGGGCCGATGTCGGTGGTGCCCATCTCGCCGATCATGATCGGCTTGGCGGGGTCGATGCCGTGCCGGGGACCCTCGTTCTGGAACCACTCGTAGGCGGGCCGGAGGGCGTCCTCGAAGGTGTGCACCCCGGTCCACTTCGGCATGAGCGCGCAGCCGGTCATGTTGTACGCCTCGTAGCTGATCCAGTCGACGTGGTCGTTGCCGGGCCACAGGCCGGGCAGGCGGTCGAGGTTGCCGCGCCAGCCGGTCACGTTCCACACCCAGATGGCGTTGTCGGCGCCCTCCTGACGGTAGAGGTCGACGATGTGCCGCCAGGCGGCGACGAACTCGTCGGGGCTTCCGCGCCGCCGGTAGCGCTTGTCGGCGTCCGCCTCGTGGTCGAAGGTGACGAAGTAGGGCACGTCCAGGTCGGCGATCGTGCGGGCCTGGGCGCGCAGCGAGGAGTCGAACTCACCGTCGATGATGTCGTCGTAGTCGACGGCGGGGTGGCCGGAGCGTTCGAAGCGGCGCGCCTCGATGTTGGTGTGCACGAAGCGGCCCTCCGCGATCATCCGCCGCTCGCGGTCCCCGGGCACGTCGGCCTGGTCGACGCCGCGCCAGGTGTAGACGATGTCCATGCCCCGGTCGACGGCGGACTCCAGCGGCTCGACGCGGTTGTCGTGGGGGCTGGCCCCCCACCACACGCCGCAGGAGGGTTCGAGGATCTCGGAGACCGTGCACGCGGACTCGACCAGGGTCGGCAGGCCCAGGAGGGCGGCGGTGTTCCTCCCGGGCGTGTCGACGGGGAGGTCGTCGACCGGTCGCACGCGCGCCTCGGCCGCGATCCCCGGTCCCGCCAGTGTCAGGGCGGTGAGCACGGCCCCCGCCGCCGCCAGTCCTCGTGTCGGTCTCCTGTTCACGGTGAACGCCCCCAGACGCAGAACTACGTAGAGTACTTGGATGACGACTTTACGTTAAAATTCGGACACGCGGCAACCTTTCCGCCCATGGCGATTCCGCGCTTCCCCAGATCAGTAGCCATAGCGCCCCCGGGCGGGCGCCGTGACCGCGCTCACCAGCCCCCGCCGCCACGGCGCCAGGGACTCCCGCCAACCGTGGTCGGGACGGACCCCCAGCGGGCCCTGCGCGAACCGCATCGGGTTGCCCGAGACCGCGTGCGTCCGCGACAACCGGACGCCGCCCTCCCCCACGGCGGGCGGCGTGCCCGCGTACCCGGCGAACTCGGCGATCCGGGCGAACTCGGCCGCCGGATCCGCGACGAAGTCCTCGTAGCGCACGCGCAGGCTGGGGGTGCCGCGGCGGGTGAGCGCGTCCAGGGTCGCGTTCTGGGTCATCCACTGCACGGCCGCGCGGCCCGCCGAGTACCGCGCCATCTCCGGTTCGCTGCTGTCCGGGGAGGCGTCGGGGCGTGGAACGCGCTTGCCCCAGGAGTGGGCCACCGCCCGGGGGTCGCGGACGACGTGCAGCAGCCGCATGCGGGCCCCGTAGCGCAGCCGCAGGCAGGCCGCCAGGGAGGCGTGCTTGCTGGCGTCCACGACCACGTGCGCCCCGCTGACCAGCGCGATCGCCGAGTAGAGGCGGTGGTAGAGGTCGGTGTAGCGATCGCTGCGCGTGGCGAGGACGCCGCCGCCGGACCCGTTGAGCAGCATCGGCAGGTACCGCGTGCGGTCGACGCCGTCCTTGAGCCGGAGCACCGCGCCGGCGTCCAGGCGGTCCCAGCCGCCGAACGCCTCCTTGCCGACGTCCGACCAGAAGCCGCAGTCGGCGAACGGCTGTCCGCAGCCGCAGCGCTCGTTCTCCAGGAGACCGCGCCGCCACAGGTGCACGACCTCTCCGACCGAACAGAACCCGGGCAGCTCACCGAGGAGCCGTTCGATCAGGGTCGAACCGGAGCGCCCCATGCCGCCGACGAACACCAGACGATAGCCATCCACGGGTCAAGCGTAGGACGTCCGGTCACGTTGCGTGGCGAAAACGTGACATGTGCGGGGGGTCGCGCGCGAAGCGCGGACAGTGGGAGAGGGGTCGGGGTCATCCCGTCGCGGCGATCTCCGCCCAGGCACGGGTCCCGTGGACGGGGTGCGGGCTCAGGCCCCAGCGGTCGGCCAGGTGGTCGACGATGACCAGCCCGCGGCCGGACTCGGCCTCGTCGTCGGCGTGGCGGTCCACCGCGTGCAGGAGGATGCGCCCGTGGTCGTGGACGTCGAGGCGCAGAAGGGGTCGCGCACCGGTCGACCAGGCCAGGTCGAGGTGCACGGGCGGGCGGCCGTGGACGACGGCGTTCGCGACGAGTTCGCCGACGACGAGCGTCGCCGACTCGACCAGGTCGGAGCGGCCCAGGCGGTGCAGGAAGCGGTCGACCACGCGGCGGGCCGTGCGCGCGCTGTCCAGGACCCCGGGCAGTCGGTGGGACTCGCCGGGATCGGCGGTGGTGACGGGGCCCGGTTCGGCCTCGGCTATGGAGGGCATCACGCCATTCCTTCGAACGGGTACCGGTGTCGATCTCGGAGGTGGAGCGTGTCGTACGCCACCCTGGCCAGTGGTGCCGGTCTCACATGCACTGATGGTCCGAGGATGACCCACGCGTTGCCCTCCCGTAAACATTGTGATCATTGTGAATATTTCTGTTCACGGTGTTCACCGACTTCGACGGGAACCTCGGAGCCCTCCCCGTCGGCGGCCAGCATCTGCGAGGCCGCCAACTCCCGGTAACCCGGGTCGTTCCGGAGCAGGTCCTCATGCGTTCCCACGGCGCGTACCCGGCCCGCGTCCATGACGACGATCCGGTCGGCGGCGGCCACCGTCGACAGCCGGTGGGCGACGACCAGCACGGTGGTACGGGCGGCGGCGGCCTCGATCACCTGGCGCAGCGCCCGCTCGTTGGCGGCGTCGAGCTGCGAGGTCACCTCGTCGAGCAGCAGCAGTCGCGGCGCGCGCAGCAGGGCGCGGGCGATGGCCACGCGCTGCCGTTCGCCCCCGGAGAGTGTCGTACCGCGGTGGCCGACCCGCGTGTCCAGCCCCTCGGGGAGCCGGGCGATGAGACCGGACAGTTCCGCGAGGCGCACCACCTCGGCCAGCAGCGCGTCGGAGGCGCCGGGCGCGGCCATCGTCAGGTTCTCGCGCAGTGTCCCAGCGAGCACGGGGGCGTCCTGTTCGACGTAGCCGATCGCGCGGCGCAGGTCGGCCAACGGCCAGGCGCGGACGTCCGTGCCTCCGACGAGGACGCGCCCCTCGTCGGGGTCGTAGAAGCGCTCGACGAGGGAGAAGAGCGTGGTCTTCCCGGCCCCGGAGACGCCGACGACCGCGGTGAGCCCCGGCCCCTCCGCGCGGAACGAGACACCGCGGTGCACCGGGGGCGAGTCGGGCCCGTAGGAGAAGCCCACCCCGTCGAACTCCACCGTGAGCGGCGCGGTGTCCGGGGCGGGGGCGGTCCGCCCGGCGCCGCGCTCCGCGGTTTCCCGCCGGTCCGGCTCCTCCTGACCGACGGTCAGGCTCTCCTCGACGCGGCGCAGCGCCGCCAGGCCGCTCTGCATCTGCGTCAGCGCGCCCGTGAGCATCTGGAGCGGGGAGAGCAGGTAGAACAGCAGCAGGATGTAGGCGATCAGGTCGCCGACGCCCATCTCCCCCGTGGCGACCCGTGCCCCGCCCAGACCGAGGACCACGAGGTAGGACGTGTTCAACGGCAGCCAGGTCAGGACCGTCGTCGACGACTGCCAGGCGACCTCCGCCAGCCCCGCCCTCCGCGAGCGGAGGTTGGCGTCGCCGAGACGCGCGCGTTCGTCCTCCTCCGCCGAGTTGGCCTTGACCGTGCGCAGCGCGCCGAACATCCGCTCCAGGGCGTCGCCCAGGTCGCCCAGCGCCTCCTGGGAGGCGTCGGAGGCCCGCCGGACACGGGGCAGCACCACCCGGAACACCAGCGCCACGACCGTGACCGCCGCGGCGGTGACGGAGAACAGCACCGGATCCATCCAGGCGAGCAGCGCCATCCCGACGACGAGCAACAGCCCGTGGGTCACGGCGTTGCTGACGGACGCCGTGGCGACGGTACGCAGCAGTGTCGTGTCGGCCGTCATCCTGGTGACCAGGTCGCCGGGTTTGAGCCGGTCGGCCTCGGGAACGCGCATGCGGACGAACGCCCCGATCAGGCGCCCCCGCACCGCGAACACGAGGTGCTGGCCGGCCCGGTCGATCAGGTAGTAGCCGCACGCCGTGACGACCGCGCCGCCGAGCAGCACGCCCGCCAACCGCAGGACCGGCCCCCACGCCGAACGGCCGGCCTGGAGGGCGTCGACGACGGCGGCGGCGAGGAGGGGCTGGGCCAGCGAGACCGCGCCGCCCAGGAGTGACAGGACACCGCCCGTGACCAGGGTCCCGCGCTGACCGCGGGTGTAGGACAGCAGCGCCCGCAGGCCGGGGGCGCCCCCGGCCGTGTCTCCCCCGGTCACGGGCGGGCCTGCGACTTCCGGGCGGGGGTCGGCGCGCTTTTGGCCGCCATGTGGTCGAGGCGGCGCAGCAGGTGCTCGGCGACCCGCGCCCCGGTCGTCCATTCGAAGGCCGCCATGGCCGCGTCGTCCCCGCCGCCGCGCACGCCGCGGACCTCCGGGTTCCGGCCGCGTTCGATTCCGGCGCGCATGAGCTCCCACAGCTCCTCAGAGGACGCCGAGGGCCGCGCGTGCGCGATGAGCCCGGCGTCGGCCATCGCCTCGACACGTGTGGTGAAGGACGCGGCGAACTCCACCTCGGGTGAGGTCATGCCCAGCACCGGCACACCGTTCCAGACCAGGTCGCACGTGACGGTGCCGTAGGCGTTGGCGATGACCAGGTCGGCGGCGGTGTAGTACCGCTCGGGTGCGGGGGTGAACCCGGCCCACACGACGTCGTCGGCGCGGTCGTCGGGGACTTCGCGGAAGGGCTCGCCGAGGACGTACAGGCGGTGGCCGGGCGGGGCGTGCTCCAGCCAGGTGGTGAGGACCGCGTCGGAGATGAGCTGGTTGTCGAGGCGGTTGCCGAGCCCGCCGACGGTCAGGACCGCGGCCGGGGTGTCGGGATCCAGCCCCAGACTCGTGCGCGAGGCCCCCCGGTCGGTGTCGAAGTCGGCGACGACCTGGCCGAAGCGGCGGATCGGCGTGGAGGTGCCGAACGGGCCGGGGTGGGCGACGGAGAAGTCCAGGAGCAGGATCTCGCCCGCGTAGTCGAGGAACGCGTCGCTTCGGGGTTGGCCGAACTCCGAGAAGAACCAGTCGGTCATGAGGATCGCGCGGCGCCGCCACTCGCGCACGCAGAACGGCAGCGCCCACACGACCTCGTCGGCGACGACCAGGTCGGGCGGGTCGAGGCGGCCCATCACCTCCCAGATCCGCTTGCCGGCGGCCGGGGACATGTCCTCGTGGTCGCCGATGCCCAGATCGGTGAACGGCTCGCCGTACATCTCCAGGTAGCGGGCGGCGCTTCCGGAGGCCAGGACCTCGATGTCGACGTCGGGCCGCTCGGCCCGGATCGCCTCGATGACGCGCAGGTCGCGCGCGGCGTGACCGAAGCCGTGTCCGCGGGCGAGCATGAGCATGCGGGGCATCAGCGGCTCCTCTCATCATGGGGCTCGGGGTCGGGGTCGGCGCTGGTCGTCCGACGCCGGAGGAGTTCGAGGGTGCCCACGACCGCGGCCAGCGGGGCCGCGCCGTGGCCGTCGTCGCGCCCGGTCGTCCAACTCCGGACGGGGACCGGCGGCACGACGGCGACGTTGCCCCGTCGCGCGAGGGCGTCGGTGTGCCGCTCGGAGACCGGGGTGTTCCAGCCTCCCGACGGGACCGAGGGCGCCACCACGATGGGCGCGCGGGTGCACTGCAACGCCAGCAGGGCGGGGCTGTCGGCGAGTCCGAGCGCCAGCCGGGCCAGGAAGTTGAGGCTG
Organism: Nocardiopsis sp. NPDC049922; assembly: GCF_040660275.1. NCBI lineage: Bacteria > Bacillati > Actinomycetota > Actinomycetes > Streptosporangiales > Nocardiopsidaceae > Nocardiopsis > Nocardiopsis sp. NPDC049922. The sequence goes on from NZ_JBFAME010000001.1 coordinate 334,332, forward strand.
GCGGGAAAGACCACGGCGGCGTCGGCCCACTCGGTCAGGCGCACGTGGACCGCCTCGGAGACGGGCTCGTCGGGCCAGGTGTCGGGGATGACGTCGCGTCCGGTGATCATCCCGAGAGCCGTGGGAGTGACGAAGCGGTGGGCCGACCGGGTCAGCACCACCTGGACCGCCAGGTCGGGGAAGGCGGTGCGCAGCCAGGTGAGTTCCCCCGGAAGGTAGGCGGCGTGCATGGAGCCGCTGCCCACGAGCAGCAGCCGGGAGAAACCGATCGGCGGCAGGGCTCCGTCGGCGGAGCGGTGCGCGGCGCCCTTCGCCTCGTCGGTCGGGCCGCCCGCAGGGCGGCTCGCCGCCTCGCCCCTCATGGCGCGGGCCGGGAGCCGAGGACGATCCCGCCGACGGGCGCCTGGTCGAGCGGGTCGCACCCGGTCGCCTCGGCGAAGGCGGCGGTGTCGGCCGGACCGATGGCGCAGGCCGCGAGGCCGGCGGCCTCGGCGCACAGGTAGACCGACTGGATGACCACCCCGGTGTCCTTGAGCGCGAGCGTGTGGGCGATCTCCCCGTACTTCCAGCTCAGCCGCTGGAAGCGGGCCGCGAGGGTGATCAGCACCTGTGGGACGTCGGAGGAGCCCAGGGCCCGGTAGGCATGGTCGACGAGGGGGACCAGGGCGCTCGGGTCGCGGGCGACGGTGACCAGCGCGTGGTCGGCGGGGTCGTAGCGGTAGACGCCGGGGCTCAGACCCGTGCAGCGGCGCGCCGCCACGTAGTACTCCAGCTCGTGCAGGGCGCCCGCGCCGGGGACGGGGCGCAGGGCGCGGTCGTAGGAGCCGGGGGTGTCCGGGTCGGCCGCGAGCCGCGTGGTGATCCTGCCGACGCGGTACAGCACCTCGCCGACCTGGGCGGCTGTCACCGGGGGGTCGCCGAAGGTCCGTACTGAGCGCCGGCGCTCCATGACCTCGGCGAGCGGAGGATCGGTCCGGCGCAGCCGCGCCATGTCGGGACGGGGCAGCGGCCGCACGGGCCCGTCCGCGGGAGTGAGGGCGGGTGGCGGGGGGAACGCGGTCGACGGCCCGCCTGCCCTCGGCGGGGACATCGCGATTCCGGCGCGGCCCCCGTGCGCCCACAGGTCGCGGAAGGTGCGCCCAGCGTGGCCCGGGGCCTCGTCCTCGGGGAGCCCGCCGGCCGCGTCGGTCTCCGCGGCGAGTCCGAGGTCGACGAGCAGCTGGAGGAGGTCTGCAGCGGCGGGGTCGGGGCAGTGCGCCAGTGCCTCGGCGGGGGTGCGCGGGACGGCGAGTGCCGCGGGGAGCGCGGCGAGGGCTGGACGGTTGAGGATCACCTGGCATGCGGCGGCGGGCGATTCGAGGACGGCCGTGTCCCCGTCGCGGCGCACGGCCGCGAAACGGGACAGGCGCAGGCGCGCCCCGGGCAGCGGCTCGGAGCCGGGCCGGTAGTGCCCGAGTCGGGAGGTGAGTCGGGCCTCGGCCGCCTCCGCCCCGTCGTCGGCGACGCAGACCGCGACGACGAGTCCGACGCCGAGGAGGCGCGCGACCCGCGCCGCGAGGCCGCCCGGGTCGGCGTCGGGGGCGAGCTCGGCGGCCTTCTCGATGAGGGGTTCCCAGGCGACGGGTGTCCGCAGCAGGCGCAGGAGGGCGGCGACCGCTCCGTCGGGGTCGGGGACGACGGCCCGTCCCGTCCCCGGACGGGAGACGAGCACGCCGCCGTGGGCGCCGCCGGAGGGATCGACGTCCGCGTCGGAGGCCGTGCGCAGGGCGATCATGCGGGAGCGGCCTCTCGTGCGTGGCGGTGTCCGACGCGTACGGCGTCGAGCATCAGTTCGGTCAGGGGCTCGCGCAGCCGCTCCAGCTCCGCACGGTCGGCGTAGGGGTGCAGCGCGGCCTGGGGCAGGGTGGCGAAGGCGCGCCGGACGATCGGGGCGGCCAGGAGAGCCTCCAGGTCGAAGGGGTCGCGGAGGGGGAACGGGTCGGGCAGTGCCCGGCCGTCGGGGGTGAACTTCCACGCGTTGGGGCCGAGAAGCGTGATCCCCGCGGTGAAGGGCGTCAGCCAGAGTCGGTCGAGTACCTCGCCGCCGACGTCGGACCAGCGGCGCCGCCACTCGGCGACGTGGACGCGCGCCATCGCGTCGACCTGCGCCGGGCTCAGCCCCCGGGTCTGGATCCACTGCTCCGCCGGGGAGATGTCCCAGGGGATGCCGCCGTGCGCGGAGTAGGGTCGCCGGACCGCGTAGAACGGCCGCGAGGGGGCTTCGGTCAACAGGAAGTGCGAGAAGAACGGGAGCCCGCCCGACATCAGCACCGTCTCACCGTCCGGGCCGTCGGGGACGTCGTCGGCGAAGCAGACCGAGTGCCGTGGGCCTTGGACGTCGTTCCCGGTCAGACTGGCGGGGCCGTCGTGTTCCACGAGTGTGGGGATACGGCAGAGCCGGGTCACACCCCGCTCGTAGAGGAAGTGCGACAGCGACACGTCGTCCTGCGCCGGCCACGTGTGGAGACGGCTCCGTGCCGCCTCGCCGAACTCCCGGCCGAGGGCGGCGGGCAGGACCAGGGCGACGCAGGGGACGTACTCGTCCACGGCTTCGGCCCACACCGCTCCGGCCATCGCGGCCAGGCGCAGGTTGTGCGCCGTCATCGACGTCCACTCGGCGAACAGGGACAGGGACGCCTCGGGGAGGGCGCGAACGCCCGCGAGCACCTTGGGGAGGAAGTCGGCACAGGGAACGGCGTCGTCCTGGAGGACGAGGTGGTGGGTCGCGTCCTCGGGAGCGGCCGACCAGGCGGCGGCCGCGGTCCGCAGCGCGGAGGGGCCGTCCTGCGGCCGGGGGTCCAGGACGACCCGGGCGGCCAGCTCCGGGTGCCGTGCGGCCAGGGCCTCGGCCCGGTCGCGCCGACTGGGGTGGGCCATGATCGCGGTGGAGAGCCGCACGTCGTCGCCCATCACGGCTCCCCCGCGGTCACCGCGACCAGGTGGACGACCGGGGTGCCGGCCGTCGCCAGGGGCCAGGGGCCGGTCCGCTCGTCGACGGTGACCTCCGGCGCCGTGGAGCGCATCCGCCGCGCCAACTCCTCGGCGGCGGCTCCGGCGGCGGTGCACAGCAGCCGGAAGGAGGAGGCCGAGGCGGTGGCGGGACCGCCGAACAGGACGGCGGTCCCGCCGCCGGACTGTGGGAGGAGGGCGGCCGGAGGCGTCTCGGCGCCGGCCGGGAGCAGTCCCGTCCCGTTCCAGGCGTGGAGGACCGCCGGTCCGCCCGACGAGGCGGGCAGCAGCGCGCACACCTCCAGTTCGGTGATCGGCGCGGCGGTCCGCAGCGCCGCCGCGATCCCCGCCGACCACGCCTCGGGGGGCGCGGCCGGGGTGTCGGCCCCGGATACGGCGGCACCGGCGGGCTCCGCCCCGCCGGCCCGATCCGTCGCGGCCCGCAGCGGGCTCGCCGGGTGTCCGTCCGGGGCCGCGGTGGCGTCGAGCGCGGCCGCGTCGGCCCACAGCCGGTGTTCGGTGACGAAGGGCATCACGGCCGCCTTTCGTTGGGAATCGGTCCGTGCACCGGCGGGTGTTCCGGTGCACGGGTACGGTGGCCCCGCGTGGGATCCACCGGCGGTCGGGCGGAGGCAGGGGCCCGGTCCCGGCGAGCGGTCGTCATGGTCTCTCCCCGTGGACGCCGATGACCGCGGCGATCTGCTCACGGGTCTCGTACAGCTCCAGCAGTCCGGGCAGGCGCGCGTCGACCCCGGGGGCCACCGTGAGGGAGAGACCCGCGGCGTCCGCCGCCGCGACCGTGCTGGCCACCGCCCGACCGGCGCGCAGGTAGGCCCGGCGCAGCCCTCCGGCGCCGTGGTCGGGGGTCAGGCGTCCCGGAGCGGCGACGACGACCAGCACGGCGTCGGGGCCGGGTGGGAGACCGTCGGGCAGGATCGGCGCGTCCAGATCCCCCCGCGTGGCGATGAGCGCCTCGTCGGCCGGGTCGTACCGGTAGAGCGGGTGCGGCAGGGCCCGGGCGCCCAGGACGTAGGCGTCGACGGCGTGCCCGGAGGCACAGGCCGCGATGGTCGCCGCCAGGCCGGGGGGCAGGGGCGCCTCGGACAGTGCGATCCGGGGCGAGGTGACCAGGTCGAACTGCCGCCGGGGGCCGCGGTCGGGCACCGGGGCCACGGCCCAGGGCACGTCCCGGCCGAGCCACTCCAGACGCGCGAGAAGGAGGCCCTCGGCGGTGTCGCCGCCCACGCCGCAGGTCGCGCACGCGTCGTCGGGCACCAGCGTGCGCCGGTCCTCCACGGCGTCCTCCGACCCCGGACGCAGCACACGGTGCCCGGTGAGCGGTGGAGTGTGCCCGGTGAGCAGTGCCAACGCCTCCGCGGCGGCGAAGCCGCAGGCGAGCAGCGCCCCGTCGGAGGAGAGCGGTGCGCTGGGCGCGTCGGCCGACGCGCGGAGCACGCACGCGGGGCAGGCCGTGACCCCGGGGAGCAGCAGCGGACCCACCTGGGGGCGGTCGCCCGCACCGCCGATCCGGAGGACCGGGACACCGCGGGCACCGTAGGCCGCGCACGCGTCGGCGAGGCGCGGGCCGCCGTCGTCCTGGACGATGGCCAGATCGGGGCCGTCCGCGTCCGCCAGCGGTTCGGCCCCGCCGGACTCCACGACCCGCGCGACACCGGCCCCGCGCAGATCGGCGGCGAGGGGGTCGCGCAGCGGAGCGTCGGCGTGCACCGCGACCACGGCCGCGGCCAGGGCCGGTCGCCGTCCGCCGATCCCGCGCCGTCCGGTGACGGGCAGGGCCCGGGACAGGAAGGCCGCCGCCGGGTCACCGGGAGGAAGGGAGTCGGGGACACCGCCGCTCAGCAGACCGGCGCGGTCCACGGCGGCCAGGGCTTGGACGACGTGCGTCTCGGGGACGCCCAGCAGCTCGGCCGCCCGCGCGGCGGTGGTCGAGCCGTCGAGCAACGGCAGCAGGCGGGGCAGCAGGTCGCGGGCGGCCCGGCCGGTGAAGACGCGGCGGACGGCCCCGCCCTCGACGAGGAGGTCGTCGTCGCCCTCGATGACGACCAGACCGGCGGCGAGCGCGGGCAGCGGACCGGCCGCCGCGGTCGTCGCGCCCTTCGTGTTCGTCGGGGTCATCGCGCCGCCACCTCCGCGATGCGGCCGGGTCGGACCCGCGCCGCCAGCTCCGCCAGGGGGAGGGCGCCGCCCCAACGGTCGTCCGCGCCGCAGCGCTCGCACCCGTGCCGGGCGGCGACGCGGGCGAACGCGGGCCGCGCGCCGAACAGGTCGACCATGGCGACGCGGCCCGCGCGGGGCGCGCCCAGTTCACGGCGGACCAGTGCCTCGGCCGTGCGCACGTGGTGGGGCAGGTACCCGAGGACGCCGAGCGTGTCGTCGTTCGCGTAGGCGTCGAGCACTCGGGCGCGCACGTCGGAGCGGGAGTCGTGTTGGGAGCGACGCCCCAGATAGCAGCGGTGGCAGGGGCCGTCCGAGGGGTCGAGCCAGGGACCGACGACGAGTCGGGGGTGGTCGACGGCGACCGGGAGCCACGGAGTGCCGCGATCGCGGGAGATCCGGTCGAACGCCTCTCCGAGCTCGGGTTCGGGCCGCCAGGTCACCAGGACGGTGGGGCGCGGCTCGACGTGTTCGACGTGTTCGGGGTCGACGGGAACGGCGCCGGCGTCGACGAGGCGGCGCTGGACGGCGCGACCGAAGTCGCCGACCGCGGCGACGGCGGTGTCCGTCAGGCGAAGGGCTGCGGCCACGGGTTCTGTTCCTCCTCGGGGTAGGCGGGAAAGCCCATGCGGGGCGGGGCCTGCATGAGTCGCGGGTGGCCGCGGAACTGGCCCAGCGGCTGCAGGGACATGGGTTGGAGTTCGGGGATGACCACGGCGACCGCGGTGAGCCCCGCGGCGCGCAGCTCCTTGGTGGTGCGGTCCACGCACAGGACCTGGGCGCCCAGCGCGTCGAGCCGTTCGAGGGCGCGGGCCAGGGCGGCGCGCGGTTCGCGTGGGAGGGGCGTCGGTCCCGTCGACGGGGTGCGGTCGGCGAGCCCGTCGGTGAGGAAGGAGAACGCGTGGGCGCGGTCGGGGTGGGCCATGTAGCGGGCGCCGTCCATGACCCCGGTGAACGAGCCGAAGTCGGACTTGGCGTCCTCGTCGTCGTGGTAGAGGTGCCGGAACGTGAAGGCTTCGCCGAGGGCTCCCTCGACGGCCTCGGCCAGGTCGGTCCCGGTCCCGGCGCCGACCAGGTTGGCGGCGGACGCGTCGTACGGGGACCGCTGGAGCACGTAGGCGGTGGGGATCCCGGTGTCGGTGGTGGCGTCGAAGACGTGGGTCTCCAGGAACCGGCGGCGGCCGTGGTCGAGCAGGTGCCTCGCCCGCTCACCGAGGACCTCCGGGGCCGCGGGGCGCAGGGGCAGGCGCTGTAGCCAGGTCAGGGCGATGGCATCACGCTCGACGACCTCCATGAGCCCGCCCAGGACGGCCCGCGCGGGGTCGGTGTGGACGGCGTGGCCGGTCGAGATGCGGTAGGCGAAGCGCTCCTGGGGCAGCGGGTGCAGCCCGTAGCAGGCCATGACCGCGGGGAGCCAGGTCGGCTCGCCGGTGATCAGGTCCGTGCCGCGGACCCAGCGGATCTCGGCGTCGGGGTCGAAGGGGGTGAACGGGCAGTCCGGCCGCGCGTACTCGGCCTCGGAGCAGCGGGGGATGCGGTCGGTGTCCATGACGGGCCCCTCCAGGCGGGCCGCCGTGGCGGTTGTGGTCTCAGCCGCGGGGTGGGCGCCGGCGTAGCGTTCGGCGGCCTCGGCGACGGCGACGGTACGGGCGTGCCGCTCGTCGTCGAACACGCGGCCGGTCCCGTTCAGGCCCTCGTTCGCGGAGCGCCCGTGGTTGTGGTTGTGCAGATCGCCGCCCAGCGCCACGGACAGGTGGAGGCGTTCGAGACCGCGGCCGGTGAGCATGGAGCGCACCTCGGAGACGACCCCGAGCGGGTCGACGAGGCCGGAGAGGGGGGTCTGGTTCATGGCACCGCTCTCGGTGGTGGGAAGGCGGGCCGGGCACGCGGCCCGGCCCGCCGGGACCGGTCGTGGATCAGCACATGCAGCAGCCGCCACCGGTGGCGGCGCAGCATCCGGCGCCGCAGTGGCAGCTGGTGTTGAGGCCGCAGCCGCTGCAGCCGGCCATGATCGTGGTCTCCGGGTCGGCCGGGGTCAGGTCGCCCGCGTTGCGCAGGATGTCACTGACCAGGGCGTCCCAGTCGCCGTTGGAGGCGTCCTGGACGTCCAGGTCGAGTTCGGTGGTCTCATCGACGGTGTTCGACACGATTCCTCCGAAATATGGGGGGACACAAAGGATTATCGGCTGCCGGAGATTCCTCGGACCGGCATCCGTGAAATGGAACTCTAGCGCCAGATCCCGAACTGGAAAGGATGTTTACATAACAAAAAGATCACGAAGCTGGAGTGGATATCGTAACCGAGCGACAACGCCGGGTACTCCATTGCTTCCACCCATGGAAAATCAGAAGACACCAGGCCACAGCGGTGGTAGGCTGCGAACTTCGTGACAGCGAGCGACAATACCAGTTCGGCTTTCGCCATGCTGAGAGCATGTTTTTGAACGAACCGAGCTAGGATTTCATATTAGATTCGCCGTCATATGGACCACTTTTTCTGACACATTTATTCCGTGTCCGACCGGACGCCTTGAGTGAGAATTGGGCCCCGTGGGCGCGGATCGCGGGACACATGGAGGGGCGCCGCCCGGAACTGGGGGCGCACACGACGAGGGGCCCGCCGCGTGAGCGACGGGCCCCTGACCGAGACCGTCCGGAGGGACGGGGTGCGTCTAGTCCGCCTTGACGACCATGCCCGCGCCGACGGTGGCGTTGGTGGCCTCGTCGATGAGGATGAACCCGCCCGTCTGGCGGTTCTTGGCGTACTCGTCCACGAACAGCGGCTGCGTGGAGCGCAGCCGCACCCGGCCGATCTCGTTCAGCGCCAGGTGGTCGGCGTCCTCGTCCCGGTGCAGCGTGTTCACGTCGAGCCGGTAGCGCAGGTCCTTCACCATCACCTTCGCCGTGCGCGTCGTGTGCTTGACGATGAGCTTGGAGCGCGGCGTGAGCTTGCGCGCGTCCGTCATCCAGCACACCATCGCCTCGATGTCCTGGGACGCCTTCGGCGCGTTGTTGGGCCGGCAGATCATGTCGCCCCGCGAGATGTCGATCTCGTCCTCCAGCAGGAGGGTGACCGACATGGGCGAGTACGCCTCGGCCACCTCGCCGTCGGCGGTCATGATCCGCGAGATCCGCGAGCTCAGCCCGGAGGGCAGGTGGGTCACCTCGTCACCCGGCTTGAGCACGCCGCCCGCGAGCTGGCCCGCGTAGCCGCGGTAGTCGTGCAGCTCGGGGTCGTCCGACTTGTGCGGCCGGATGACGTACTGCACGGGGAAGCGCGCGTCGATGAGGTTGCGGTCCGAGGCGATGTGCACGTTCTCCAGGTGGTGCAGCAGGGAGGGACCGCTGTACCACGGCATGTTCTCCGAGCGGCTCACCACGTTGTCGCCGTGCAGGGCCGACAGGGGGATGAAGGTGAGGTCGCACACGTCGAGCTTGCTGGCGAAGTCGGCGAACTCCGACTTGATCTGCTCGAAGCGCTCCTGGGAGTAGTCCACCAGGTCCATCTTGTTGACCGCCAGCACCAGGTGCGGGACCTGGAGCAGGGAGGTGAGGAAGGCGTGGCGGCGGCTCTGCTCCTGCAGGCCCTTGCGCGCGTCCACGAGGATGATCGCCAGGTCGGCGGTGGAGGCGCCGGTGACCATGTTCCGGGTGTACTGGATGTGGCCCGGGGTGTCCGCGATGATGAAGGTGCGCCTGGGCGTGGCGAAGTAGCGGTAGGCCACGTCGATGGTGATGCCCTGCTCCCGCTCGGCGCGCAGGCCGTCGGTGAGCAGCGCCAGGTTGGTCTGCTCCTCGCCGCGCGCGGCGCTGGTGCGCTCGACCGCGTCGAGCTGGTCCTCGAAGATCGACTTGGAGTCGTACAGCAGTCGGCCGATCAGGGTGCTCTTACCGTCGTCGACGGAGCCCGCCGTGGCGAACCGCAGGATGTCTTTGCTCATGCTTGCCTGGTCCAGGGTCGAAGTGGTGGGAGCTGGGGCCGGTGGCTAGAAGTAGCCCTCGCGCTTGCGGTCCTCCATGGCCGCCTCGCTGGCACGGTCGTCCGCCCGGGTCTGTCCGCGCTCGGTGACCCGGGTCGCGGCGATCTCGGCGATGATGTCGTCCAGCTCCACCGCCGTGGACTTGACCGCTCCGGTGCAGGTCAGGTCGCCGACGGTGCGGTAGCGCACGGTCTCGGTGAAGACGTTCTCGGTCTCGTCGCGCTGGATGATGGGCGAGTCGGCCAGGAGGATGCCGTCACGCTCGAAGACCCGGCGCTCGTGCGCGAAGTAGATGGAGGGCAGCTCCAGCCGCTCGCGCTTGATGTAGCTCCACACGTCCAACTCGGTCCAGTTGGAGATCGGGAACACGCGGATGTGCTCGCCGCGGTCGATGCGGGTGTTGAACACGCTCCACAGCTCGGGGCGCTGGTTCTTGGGGTCCCACTGGCCGAACTCGTCGCGGAAGGAGAAGACCCGCTCCTTGGCCCGGGCCTTCTCCTCGTCGCGGCGGGCGCCGCCGAAGGCCGCGTCGAAGCCGTTGTCCTCGATGGCCTCCAGCAGCGCGGCGGTCTGGAGTCGGTTGCGGCTGGCCCAGCGCCCGGTCGGCTCGCTGACCTTGCCCGCGTCGATCTGCTCCTGGACCGAGGCGACGACCAGGCGGACGCCCGCCTCGGCGACGCGGCGGTCGCGGAACTCGATCACCTCGTCGAAGTTGTGGCCGGTGTCCACGTGCATCACGGGGAAGGGGATGGCGCCGGGCCAGAAGGCCTTCTCCGCGAGACGGAGCATGACGATGGAGTCCTTGCCCCCGGAGAAGAGCAGCACGGGCCGCTCGAACTCCGCGGCCACCTCGCGCATGATGAAGATCGCCTCGGCCTCGAGCACGTCGAGCTGGGAGAGCTGGTAGCGCCCGGGCGCCTGCTGACTGGACTGACCCATGAATCCGCCTTTGTGATACCGACACGGCCGACGGCGGAGGGCCCCTTCGGTCAGCCCCCCGCGTGCGGCCCCGCGCTGTCCAGGTCCGCACCGTCGCGGATGCTTGCCAACAACATACCCGACAATTCCGATCGACATACAAGGACATCGGGGAGTAGCGGGTCGGCCACGTTGTAGCGCAGAGGCGACCCGTCGATCCGTGAGGTGTGCAGTCCTGCGGCGCGCGCGACCGCGACGGGCGCGGCGCTGTCCCACTCGTACTGGCCGCCGGCGTGCACGTAGATGTCGGCGAGCCCGAGCATCACCGCGCAGATCTTCGCCCCCGCCGAGCCCATGGGGATGACCTCCGCGCCGAGCTGGTTGGCCATCCGCTGCACGAACGCGGGCGGCCGCGTCCGGCTCGCGGTGATGCGCAGGCGCTGGTCGCCGGGGCGCTCGTCCGGGAGCCACGGCGGGTCGACCGTGGAGACGGTGGTGCCCTGCGCGGGGAGGGAGACCGCGCCCGCGACGAGGTCGCCGTTCTCCCACAGCGCCACGTGCACGGCCCAGTCGGTGCGGCCCGCCTCGGCGAACTCCCGGGTGCCGTCGAGGGGGTCGATGATCCACACGCGCCGCGCCCGCAGCCGCGACAGGTCGTCGGCGCCCTCCTCGGAGAGCACGGCGTCGCTGGGGCGCAGTCGGCCGAGGGCGGAGAAGAGGAACTCGTGGGAGGTCCTGTCCCCCAGGGTGCGCAGCACCTCGGGCTCGGCGAACCCGTGCCTGGCGCGCAGGCGCAGCAGCAGCTGACCCGCCTCGGTCGCCAGGTCCCTGGCCACCTCATGATCGTTTCTGATGCTCTTCACCGGCTAGTAAGCTCCCGCCCCACGGATCACCGCTGACCACGTCTTCCACAGGATCTGGATGTCCAACGTCAGCGACCAGTTTTCCACGTACCTCAGGTCCAGTCGGACCGACTCCTCCCAGGAGAGGTCGGACCGGCCGCTGACCTGCCACAGGCCCGTCATCCCCGGTTTGACCACGAGCCGGCGGCGGACGTCGTGCCCGTACTGGGCGACCTCCTCCGGCAGCGGCGGCCTGGGACCGACAAGCGACATCTCCCCCCGGACCACGTTGACGAGCTGGGGTAGCTCGTCGAGCGAGTACCGGCGCAGCCATGCCCCCACGGACGTCACCCTGGGGTCGCGACGCATCTTGAACAGCACCCCGTCGTGCTCGTTGCGGGGCCTGAGCATCTCCTTCAGCGTGTCGGCCCCGACGACCATGGTACGAAACTTGTACACGGTGAACTCGGCCCCACCCCTGCCGACGCGGGTCTGGGTGAACAGGGCGGGCCCGGCGCCCTTGGCGCGGATGAGCACCGTCAGCACCAGGAACAACGGGGACAGCAGGGCCAGGGCGAGGGCCGCGGCGCACCGGTCGAAGACGCCCTTGAGCAGGCGGCGCCCGCCCGCGAGTTCGGGGTGCTCCACGTGCAGGAGGGGCAGCCCGGCCACGGGGCGGATGGAGGTGCGCGGACCGGCGACCTCCATGAGCGCGGAGGCGACGATGAGGTCGGTCCCGGTCTTCTCCAGCTCCCACGCCAGCCGTCGCAGCTCGACGCCGTCCATCTCCGGGCAGGCGAGCACCGCCACGGTGTCGGCGCCGACCAGGGAGGCGGCCTGAGCCACCTCGGTGAAGTCGCCCAGCACCGGGCAGCCCTCGACGGCGCCCTCCCCGCGACCGTCCGGGGCGGTCTCACCGGCCGGCAGGCACACGCCGACGACCCGCATGCCGTGGTAGATCTCCCCACGGAAGCGGCGGATGAGGTCCCGGGCGGCGCAGCGGTAGCCGACCACGACGACGCCGCTCATGCACTTCCCGGAGCGGCGGCGCCGGTGCAGGGCCTTGCGCCGGGCGTAGTGCAGCGCCAGGGTCGTGGTGACGATGAGCGGGGGCACGGCGAGCGCGTAGCCGCGGGAGAGGTCGAAGGCGACGGCGTAGGCCCCGATGGCGACCGAGGCGGTCAGGAAGACCCCCGCCACGGCCACCCGGCGGTACTCCTCGGTGCCGACCCCCAGGAACCGCCGCTCGTACCCACCGCCCAGCCACACGAAGGCGACCCACACCACCGGGAGCAGCAGCGAGAGGTGCAGATAGGGGGCCGCCTCGGCGGTCCCGAGGGCGTCGTGGAACCGGACGAGCGTTCCGCCGAACGCCGCGACGGCGGCGGCGAGCAGGTCGAGGGCGACGAGCCCGGCCACGTACGGCCGCGTCCACGACCCACGGCGGGACTCGGTGACGCACTCCTGCGCGCCGACCGGCCGCACGCGTTGGTCCTGAGCGGTCCGCACTCCGCTGGTTGTGACCACACTTCCCCCCAAGGGTACGACGTGTTCCTGAATCCTCACACTGAGTAATCACACCTGGCACCACGAAGCCCGATGGGGCGGGGTGGGGTGTGGTCGGACATCAACGACTGACGACCCGAACAGTAACCAAAAGTAGTGGAGAAGTCGCGTCTCGTGTCGGCTTGTTGGGGAAGCTGGATCAGGTCGTCCCAAGAACGTGTCTATGTCGAGACCGAAACTTCTTCAGCTGGCCGAAACCACGTGGTGACGACCCGTCCAGCGAGAGGCGACCCGGTCAGGGCGCCGCGGCCGCGTGGCGGTGCTGGTCGGGCGACCTGGGACAGCACCGCGCCGAAGGCGTCACACCGCGGTGTGGAAGATGTTCTGCGCCCGCTCCAGGCCGTCCTTGATGATCGTGCGGACGGCGTCGGCGGCGCGCTCCACGTTGAGGTCGAGCTCCCCGCGCTCGGTGGAGGAGAAGTCGCGCAGCACGTAGGCGGCGGCGTCCATCCGGCCGGGCGGGCGGCCCACGCCGAAGCGGACCCGCACGTAGTCGGGGCTGGACAGGGAGCCGGTCACCGACTTGAGCCCGTTGTGGCCGCCGGACCCGCCGCCGCGCTTGAGCTTGAGCGCGGAGAAGTCGATGTCCAGCTCGTCGTGGACCACGATGACGCGCTCGACCGGCACCTTGTAGAACTTCGCCAGCCCCGCGACCGGGCCGCCGGAGACGTTCATGAAGGACCGCGGCTTGGCCAGCACCACCGAGGCGCCCTCGATCCGGGTCTCCACGACCTCGGCGTGCGCCTTGTGCGCCTTCCAGCGCTCGTCGTTGGCCGACGCCAACGCGTCCACCACCATGAACCCGGCGTTGTGCCGGTTCGCGGCGTACTTGGGGCCGGGGTTGCCCAGCCCGACGACCAGCCAGCGCTCAGCCTCAGCCATGTCCTCGTTCTTCCTGATTCCCAGCATGCGCCACAGGTCCATGCTGCACGACCCTATCCGCACGCCGAACGCGCGGCCCCCCGTCGGGAACCGCGCGTTCGGTGCGATGACTGTGCGGGGGGGGACCGCCCTACTCGGCGGCGGGCTCCTCGGCGGCGGGCTCGGCGGCCTCGGCGACGGGCGCCTCCTCCTCGACCCGCGGAGCGGAGACGGTGAGCAGGATCGCCTCGGGGTCCGTGACCAGCGTGGTGCCCGCGGGCAGCTTCAGGTCACCGGCGGTCGGGGTGGTGCCGATCTCCAGGCCGTCCACGTCGAAGGTCACGCCCTCGGGGATGTGGGTGGCCTCGGCCTCGACCGTCACCTCGACGAGCTCCTGGTTGAGCACGCCCGGGGCCTTGACCTCACCGGTCAGCTCGACGTGGATGTCGACCTGGACCTTCTCGCCCTTGGCGACGACCAGCAGGTCGACGTGCTCCAGGAAGCCCTTGATGGCGTCGCGCTGGACGCTCTTGGGCAGAGCGAGGTTGTCCTTGTCGAGCCCGTCGAGGCGAATGAGGACGTTGGGGGTCTTCAGGGCGAGCATGAGCTCGTGCCCCGGCAGGTTGAGGTGGCGGGGCTCGGTGCCGTGGCCGTAGAGGACGGCCGGCACCTTACCCGCGCGGCGGGCGCGCCGAGCGGCGCCCTTGCCGAATTCCGTGCGGGGCTCGGCAGCGATTCGTACCTCGGACACGACAAAACTCCTCGGGTTCAACCCCGCAGCACGGGGAACACGACTCCAGTAGTACGACGATTCCCGCACTGGGCGGGGAAAGCGGCGGGGTCACCCACGTGGGGACACGGCCGCCGTGGTTCCAGGCGTGCCCGGCGAGACGCCACCGGACCCGCCCGGCCCGGGAACACTCGTCGCGCACCCCTGCCCGCGCGATCCGGCGCAGCCGAAGGGGCTCCGCTGGGCACGGGGACACTCGGTCAAGTCTACTGGCTTCACCGACGACTCCGTACACGGCCCGCTGGCGGTCACCCCCCATTCACGGGGCGCCCGCCAGCGGTGTGGTCGGGTGAGCGAGTAGACCCGCCGCTACTCGAAGAGGCTGGTCACCGAGCCGTCGGTGAACACCTCGCTGATCGCGCGGGCGACCAGCGGAGCGATCGAGAGCTGCGTGAGCTTGTCGAAGGAGCGCTCCTCCGGCACCGGCAGCGAGTTGGTGATGATGACCTCGGAGATCCGCGAGTTCTGCAGGCGCTCGGCCGCCGGGCCGGACAGCACGCCGTGCGTGGCCGCCACGATGACCTTCTCGGCGCCGTTCTCGAACAGGGCCTCGGAGGCCTTCACGATCGTGCCGCCGGTGTCGATCATGTCGTCGACCAGCACGCACGTGCGGCCCTCGACCTGGCCGACGACCTCGTGGACGCGCACCTGGTTGGCGACGTCCGGGTCGCGGCGCTTGTGGATGATCGCCAGCGGCGCGCCGAGGCGGTCGGCCCAACGGTCGGCGGTGCGCACGCGGCCCGCGTCCGGGGAGACCACGGTGATCTCGGTGTGCTCGACCCGGTCGGCCACGTAGTCGGCCAGGATCGGCAGGGCGAACAGGTGGTCCACCGGGCCGTCGAAGAAGCCCTGGATCTGGTCCGTGTGCAGGTCGACCGCCATCATCCGGTTGGCGCCCGCGGTACGGAACAGGTCCGTCATCAGGCGCGCGGAGATGGGCTCGCGGCCCCGGTGCTTCTTGTCCTGGCGGGCGTACCCGAGGAACGGCGTCACCACGGTGATCCGCTTGGCGGACGCGCGCTTGAGCGCGTCCACCATGATCAGCTGCTCCATGATGGACTCGTTGACCGGCGCCGAGTGGCACTGGAGGACGAACGCGTCGCAGCCGCGGACGGACTCGAGGTAGCGGACGAAGATCTCACTGTTGGCGAAGGTGTCGAACCGGGTGGGGACCACGTCGATCCCCAGCTCCTTCGCCACCTCCTGGGCCAGTTCGGGGTGGGTGCGCCCCGAGAAGAGCATCAACTGTTTCTGCCCGGTGGCCTTCATCCCGCTCACGTACTTCTCCCCCACGGTCACTGCTTATCGGAATTGTCTGCTCTGCGCCGCTCGGCTCGCTCCGCGGCCTCGGCGGAGGCGGTGCCAGGGCGCTTGCGCTGGGTCCACCCCTCGACGTTGCGCTGGCGGTGCCCCTCGGAGACCGCCAGGGCGCCGGGCGGAACATCGTCCCGGACCACGGCCCCGGCCCCGGAGTAGGCCCCGTCTCCCACGGTCACGGGCGCGACGATGGTGTTGTCGCTGCCGATGCGCACGTGGTCGCCGATGGTGCTCCGGGCCTTGTTGACCCCGTCGTAGTTGACGAACACCGTCGAGCAGCCGATGTTGCTGCCCTCGCCGATGTCGGCGTCCCCGACGTAGGTCAGGTGCGGGACCTTGGACCCGGCGCCGACGGTCGAGTTCTTCACCTCGACGAAGGCGCCGACCTTGGTCCGCTCGGCCAGGCGGGTGCCCGGCCGGAGGTAGGTGTAGGGGCCGACGTCGGCCCCGGAGCCGATCTCGGCCCGGTCGGCGGTGGTCTCGCGGACGTGCGCGCCCTCGCCGACGACCGTGTCCCGCAGCGTGGCGCCCGGGCCGACGACGGCGTCCTCGCCGACCACGGTGGCGCCGGTCAGCCGGGTGTTCGGCTCCAGCACCGCGTCGCGGCCGATCCGGACCTGGACGTCGAGCCAGGTGGTGGGGGGGTCGACGACCGTCACGCCGGAGCGCATGTGCTCCTCGACGAGGCGCCGGTTGAGGATGCGGCGCGCCTCGGAGAGCTGGACCCGGTCGTTGACGCCCTGGACCTCGTGCCAGTCCTCGGCGGTCCAGGCGCCGACCCGGCGCCCGTCCCCGCGCAGCAGGGCGACGGCGTCGGTGATGTACTCCTCGCCCTTGGCGTTGTCGGTGGACAGACGCTGGACGACGGCGGACAGCAGGGCGCCGTCGAAGGCGTACATGCCGGAGTTGATCTCGTCGATCGCGCGCTGGTCCGGGGTCGCGTCGGCGTGCTCGACGATGCCGGTGAACGCGCCGTCGGCGTCGCGGACGATGCGCCCGTACCCCGCGGGGTCGGGGACGCGCGCGGAGAGGGCGGTGACGGCGTTGCCCTCCTTCTCGTGCACGGCGACGAGCTCGGCGAGCGTCGATCCGCGCAGCAGCGGGGTGTCTCCGCAGGTGAGGACGACCGTCCCGGTGAGGGTGACGCTTCTGCGCGCGAGGTCCTCGATCGCCATCCGGACCGCGTGACCGGTGCCGTTCTGCTCCTCCTGGACGGCGGTGGTCGCCTCCGGGGCGGCCTGTCCCAGGTGTTCGGCGACCCGCTCACGGGCGTGGCCGACGACGACCACGGTGTGCTCGGGGGTGAGTTCGCGGGCGGCGGCGAGCACGTGTCCGAGCATGCTGCGGCCGTTGATCTCGTGCAGAACCTTGGGAAGTTTGGACTTCATTCGGGTGCCCTCGCCCGCCGCGAGGACGATGACGGCAGCCGGGCGGTTCACGCTCACTGAAGGAGACCCCTCGTGAATAGCTGGTGGTTGAACTGTCGGCTCACCCCTCGGCGGCCCGGCCCGCGAGCCGCACGGGCGGCCGTCGGATGATCCAGCGGCCGACATGGGAAGGATACATGCGCGTCACGGCCGCTTCGCTGGGGTGTGGCACGGAGGAGCTGCGCGCTCGGCACGGGGACGCCGCCGACGACGGGCGACCGGGGGAAGGTGTGAGACGCGCCGCGATGCGCGTTCGGGACCGCACGCCGCCGTCGCGGAGGCGGGCGGGGGCGCGGGGATCGACTGCTCCCGGACCAGGGCTCGAACCTGGACGATGGGGACCAAAACCCCACATGCTGCCGATTACATCATCCGGGAACGCACCGGGCGTGATCGCGGCACACCCAGACGCTCGGCACCAACATAGCGCCATTCTCGGGGGGCTTGCCAAACCTACGGGTTCGTAGGTTACGGTTACGTAGGAATAGGTTGGGCCGTCGACACGGGTGCCCCGCACCCTGCGGACGCCGTCCTGACCTCGACGACACTCCCGTGACGAGGTGTGCAGACATGACCGCAGCCCCCGAGGCGCCCATCAGCACGACCGCCAAACGCGAGGCGATCCCGGAGATCGAACCGGAGCCGCGCGGCAAGGCCGAGCGCTACACCGTGTTCGCCTTCGTGTTCATCCCGCTGATCGCCCTGCTGGCGGCGGTGCCGTTCTTCTGGGGCTGGGGGCTGACCCTCGTCGACGTCGCCATCGCCGCGGTCTTCTACCTGGTCAGCGGACTGGGGATCACGGTCGGTTTCCACCGCCACTTCACGCACGGTTCGTTCCGGGCCAACCGCCCCCTGCGGATCGCGCTGGCGGTCGCGGGCAGCCTCGCCATCGAGGGCAGCGTCATCAAGTGGGTGGCCGACCACCGCCGCCACCACAAGTACGCGGACGCCGAGGGCGACCCGCACTCCCCGTGGCGCTTCGGCGACGACTGGAGGTCCGTGGCCAAGGGCCTGTACTACGCGCACATGGCGTGGATGTACCTGGACGAGAAGAAGACCTCGCCCCGCCGCTTCACCCCCGACCTGCTCAAGGACAGGGACGTCGTCCTCGTCGACCGGCTCTTCGTCCCGATCGTCCTCTTCTCGCTGGCCGCCCCGGCCGTCATCGGCGGTCTGGTCACCATGTCCTGGTGGGGCGCGGTCACCGCGTTCTTCTGGGCGAGCCTGGTGCGCGTCGCCCTGCTGCACCACGTCACCTGGTCGATCAACTCCATCTGCCACACCATCGGCGAGGAGAACTTCGAGGTCCGCGACCGCTCCCGCAACGTGTGGTGGCTGGCCATCCCGTCCTTCGGCGAGTCCTGGCACAACCTGCACCACGCCGACCCCACGTGCGCCCGCCACGGCGTCCTCAAGGGGCAGATCGACATCTCCGCCCGGATCATCTGGATCTTCGAGCGGTTCGGCTGGGCGACCAAGGTGCGCTGGCCGAACGCGGAACGGCTCGCCGCCAAGCGGGTCAGCCTCTAGGATCAGTAGCCATCATGGGAGCAGCCGACAGCCAGCAGGGGACCCGCGTGCGCCGCAAGCGCATGACGGGCAAGGAGCGTCGGCAACAGCTTGTGGAGATCGGCCGGGAGCTGTTCGCCGAACGGGGGTTCGACGCGACCTCCGTCGAGGAGATCGCCGCGCGGGCCGGTGTGTCCAAGCCCGTGGTCTACGAGCACTTCGGCGGCAAGGAGGGCATCTACGCGGTCGTCGTCGACCGGGAGATGCGCACCCTCCTGGACATGATGGGCGAGGCCCTAACCGCCGACCACGCACGCGACAAGATCGAGCGGGCGGCGCTGGCGCTGCTGCGCTACGTGGAGGAGAACACCGTGGGCTTCCGGGTGCTGACCCGGGACTCGCACGTGGCCTCCGGCACGGGCAGCTTCGCCAGCCTGATCAACGACATCGCCAGCCAGGTCGAGCACATCATGGTCGACGAGTTCGCCGAACGCGGGTACGACCCGGCGCTCGCGCCCATGTACGCCCAGGCGCTGGTGGGCATGTGGGCGCTGACCGGCCAGTGGTGGCTGGAGGTGCGCAAGCCCAAGCGCGAGGTGGTCGCGGCGCACCTGGTCAACCTGGCCTGGAACGGGCTCGCCCGGCTGGAGGCCAAGCCCGGGCTAAACACCCGCGGACGCCGATCGGGCTGACGCGTACGTGTGGGGCGGGTGGGCCCTTACCCGCCCCACTATCTTGATGTCAAGAGATATGCTGGTCCCATGCGCGATGAGGTGGATGGGCTGATCGAGGCGTGGCGAGCCGAACGCCCGGACGTGGACGTGACGCCGCTGGAGGTGTTCAGCCGGGTCTCCCGGCTCGCACGCCACCTGGACCGGGCCCGGCGCACCGTCTTCACCGAACACTCCCTGGAGACCTGGGAGTTCGACGTCCTCGCCGAACTCCGCCGCTCCGGCCCGCCCTACGAGCTCAGCCCCGGCCGCCTGCTGCGCGCCACCCTCGTGACCTCGGGCACCATGACCAACCGGGTCGACCGGCTGGCGGCGGCGGGCCTCGTGCGCCGCAGGCCCGACCCCGCCGACAAGCGCGGCGTCCTGGTCCGGCTCACGGAGAAGGGCACCGAGCGCATCGACGCGGCCCTCGCCTCCCTCGTCCGTTACGAGGAGTCGCTCCTGGCCCCGATGGCCGACGAGGACCGCGCCCAGCTCGCATCGTTACTGAGAAGCCTTCTCGCTCCCCTCGACAGGGAGCCCTCCGGTCCGCAAGGCTAGTTACCGGGCGGTATCCGTCTCTCACCGGGAGACCGCTGTCTGGGCGCGAACCACATTCCAGGCATGGGTTGGAGAGAGCACAGTGAGATTCCGCTGGATCGCGGCCACAGCCGCCGCGGCCGTGGTCGCCACGGGCTGCGGCGGTGGCGGGGACGAGGACACGGGTGTCGAGCAGCGTTACTACCTGTCCTTGGGCGACTCCCTGACCGTGGGCGTGCAGCCCGACGAGAACGGCGTCCCCGGGGAGACCGCCGACAGTTACACCGACGTGCTGTACCGGCAGCTGTACGACGCGGACTCGACCCTCGGCCACGAGCGGATGGGCTGCGGCGGCGAGGACACCACGACGTTCGTCGAGGGCGGCCTGCCCCGCTGCGACCAACGGTACGAGGGCCGGTCCCAGCTGGAGGCGGCCGAGGAGTTCCTCGCCGAGAACGAGGGGAACGTCGAGCTGGTCACCCTCACCGTCGGGGGCAACAACTTCACCGGCTGCGTGAGCGACCTGGAGAACCCGGACGGGCCCGCCCTCGACACGGCGTGCGTGGACGACGGGCTGGAGCGGATCGAGTCGGAGGTCCCCGAGATCGCCGACCGCCTGCGCGCGGCCGCGGGACCGGACACGCGGATCATCGCGATGACCTACTACAACCCGTTCCTCGCCGCCCTGCTGCTGGAGGGCGGGGAGGACGCCGAGGCGTCGCCGTCCCCCGAGGAGGCGGGTGTCGACGAGGATGACGGCGGTGACGGCGACGCCGCGGCCGCTCCTGACGACGACCTGGTCGGGTACGCCACCGACGTCCTGGAGCGGATGAACGCGTCCCTGCGCGACTCCTACGCCGACGCCGGCATCGAGGTCGCCGACGTCGAGGGGGTCTTCGCGTCCACGGACTTCAGCGTCCCGGCCGACAGCGCGACCGGCATGCCGGCCAACGTGCAGCGGATCTGCGACCTGACCTGGATGTGCGACCTCGACCGCGGGCCGGACATCCACACCAACCGGGCGGGGGCCCAGGAGATCGCCGCCGCCTTCGGGGAACTGGTCGGTTGACGCCGGGGCGGGGCGTCGCCGCCCCGCCCCGCGGACGTCAGTCCCCGACCAGTTCGGCCTGGGCCAGCCAGACCTCCTCCAGCTCGTCGCGCTCGGCCGCCAGGGCCTTGGCCTCGGCGTCCAGCTCGGCCAGCCGGGTGTAGTCCTCCGCGGCGGCGGCCATGAGCTCGTGCAGCTCGGCCTCGCGCTTGGAGACGCGGTCCATCCGCCGCTCGACCCGCTGCATCTCCTTCTGCGCGGCGCGCCGCGCGGCCGGGGAGACCGCGGGCTCCTCCCTGGGCGCGGCGGCCTCGGCGGATCCGGCCGGAACCGGGGGCCGCTCCGCCGTGGCGGCGCGGCGCTCCAGGTACTCGTCGACGCCGCCGGGCAGGAAGGCCAGGGTGCCGTCGCCCATGAGGGCGAGCACGCGGTCGGTGATCCGCTCCAGGAAGTACCGGTCGTGGCTGACCAGCACCAGCGACCCCGGCCAGCCGTCGAGGAGGTCCTCCAGCTCGGTGAGGGTCTCGATGTCCAGGTCGTTGGTGGGCTCGTCCAGCAGGAGCACGTTGGGCTCGTCCATGAGCAGGCGCAGCAGCTGGAGGCGGCGGCGCTCACCGCCGGACAGGTCGCCGATCGGGGTCCACTGGCGTTCGCCGCGGAACCCGAAGCGCTCCAGCATCTGGCTCGCGGTGTAGTCGCGCTTGCCGATGGTGACGTGTTCGCGCACGTCCATGACGGCCTGGAGCGGGCGCGCGTCGGGGTCGAGTTCGACGATGTTCTGGGACAGGTGGGCGAGCCGGACGGTCTTGCCGGTGCGCACCGAACCGGAGTCGGGCGCGCGCTCGCCGCCCAGGATCCGGAGCAGGGTGGACTTGCCCGCGCCGTTGACGCCGACCAGGCCGACCCGGTCGCCGGGTCCGAGCTGCCAGGTCAGGTGGTCCAGGAGGACGCGGTCGGGCACGGAGGCCGACACGTCCTTGAGGTCGACGACGGTCTTGCCCAGGCGCGAGCTGGCGAACCGGACGAGTTCGACGGTGTCGCGGACCGGCGGGACGTCGGCGATGAGCTGGTTGGCGGCCTCGATGCGGAACTTGGGCTTGGAGGTGCGCGCGGGGGCGCCCCGGCGCAGCCAGGCCAGCTCCTTGCGCATGAGGTTCTGGCGGCGCTCCTCGGCGACGGCGGCCAGGCGTTCGCGTTCGGCCTTGGCCAGGACGTAGGCGGCGTACCCGCCCTCGTACCGCTCGACCGCGCCGCGCCCGACCTCCCACGTGCGGGTGGTGACGGCGTCGAGGAACCAGCGGTCGTGGGTGACGACCACGAGGGACTCCGGGCGACCGCTCAGGTGCTGGGCGAGCCAGGCGATGCCCTCGATGTCCAGGTGGTTGGTGGGCTCGTCGAGGACGATGAGGTCGTGGTCGCCCACGAGCAGCCGCGCCAGGGCGGACCGACGGCGCTCGCCGCCGGACAGCCCGGACATGTCGGCGTCCAGGTCCCAGCCGCCGAGGAGGCCGCGCAGGATGTCGCGGACGCGGGCGTCACCGGCCCACTCGTGCTCGGCCCGGTCGCCCAGCACGAAGGCGCCGACGGTGGTGTCGGGGAAGTCGTCCCGCTGGTGGAGGAACCCGATCCGCAGGCCGCGGTTGTGCACGACCCGGCCGGAGTCGGGTTCGGTACGTCCGGAGAGCACCGAGATCAGCGTGGACTTGCCGCCGCCGTTGCGGCCGACGACGCCGATGCGCTCACCCTCGTCCACGCCCAGCGACACCTTGTCGAGGAGTACGAGCGGCCCGTAGGCCAGGGACACGTCCTGAAGATTGACCAGATTCGTCAACGGCCGTCCGTCCCTAGCGCATTGGTGTTCACCTGGTCAAACTTCCTCTCTGTCCTGCGAAGACACTGCCTCGGGGGTTGGGGCCTGAGCCCTGTCGTCCACGGTTGGCCGGGGGTCGTGCGCTGACATCGCGCCGACCCTCCCCGACTCGCGTAGCCGCCCCCGCAAACGTCCGAGAGCCCACACTAGGCCCTGTCCCGCACCCTCGGGACAGGGCCTGTGTCACGCCCTCAACCGAGAACCCGTACGACCGTCCTGGGATTCCCCGACCCACCCGAACCGTGTCCGGTGCACGGCGGCGCGGTGCCCCACCCCTTCGACGGCGGTCAGGTCAGCCGTTCGTCGTAGCGCCGCCGCAGGTCCTCGGTGCGGTCCTCCGGCCACGGGCAGCGCACGTCTCCGTTGACCGCCGCGAAGAACAGCTCCAGGTGGGTCTGCCAGGCGGCCATCATCACGGGCAGCAGACCGGACAGGCCGTCCGGCACCGTCTGGGTCAGCTCGACGCGCGTGCCCAGCTCCGGCTCGTGGGCGAACTCCCACAGCACCGTCCCCGCCAGCTCCCCCTCGTACAGCCACGCGTACTCCAGCGCCCGGGGCGGTGCGCAGCCGGTGACCAGGCCCGTGGGGACGTACCCGTTGGCGAGGCGCGTCGGCGGCGCCGCGCCGACACGGGGTTCGGCGCCCTCGGTGGCGACCTCCCAGACCGCGTCGAGCGACCGCCACATGAGGTCGCGCGCGAACCGGACCACGAGACCCTCGTCGGCCGACTCGACCTCCCCCTCGCCGAGTCCGAACGCGTCCACGTAGCGCTCCACCGGGCCCAGGACGTCCTGGGGCTCCTGGAAGTCCCCGCGCGCCAGCCGCGCCTCCAGCGCGGCCAGGCACACGTCCCACCCGTGCGCGTCGCGGGCGGCCGTCAGGCGGCCCAGCGCGCCGCCGCCGATGCCCTGGGTGAACACGAGCCGGGACCCGGGCCCGTCGGGGCCCAGCTCGAACCTGAGCGTGTCCCCGCCCCAGCGGAAGCCGAACACGCGCGGCGGGTCGTACTCGGTGACCTCGCCCTCGCCGCCGTCACCGGCGGCCTCGGGCGCGTCGGCGAACGTGAAGCGGACGTACCCGCCCACGCGGAGGTCGGCCTCCACCGTGGCGGGGAACCAGTGTTCGAGCTCGTTCGGGTCGGTGAGCGCCCGCCACACCTCCGGGACGGGGTGCGCGAGCCGCCGCTCGAACCGCAGCTCCGACTCCCCCGCCACGGTCCGCAGTTCCGCCCTGGGCGCGTCCATCGAGGCCTCCCCGCTCACCCGTCCGTCGTCCAGTGGGAGGCATCCCCCGGGCCCCGTGGCCGCGAAACGCCCGGGCAGGCAAAGGCGGACCCCGGGACATCACCACGCGGTGTCCCGGGGCCCTGGCTCAGACGAGGAAGAACTCCCGGGCGGCCCGGGCGATCCCCTCCGTGTCGAGTCCGTGGACCCGCGCGTGCTCCGCCGGAGTCCCGTAGGCGCGCACCTCCGCGTCCCGCGCGACGCCCAGCGCCAGCTGGCGGTGGCGGCGGTCGGCGAGGGCGGCGGCCACCTCGTGGGCGGACGTGCCCCGCAGGTAGGGCTCGACCACCAGGACGTCGGCGTTGCCCGCCGCGGCGACGAGGGTGCTCAGCCCCTCGCGGTCGAAGGGGCGCACGGTGGCGGTGTAGGCGACCGTGACGTCGAGGTCGGCGGTGGCCTCCAGGACGCGGTCGAGCATGGGTCCGACCGCCACCACCACGCCCGCCGAACGGCCGGACCCCCGGCGCACGACCGCCAACCGGTCCGACACCGGCCACGCCGCCCGGTTGCCCGTTCCGGACAGCCGCACGTACACACGGTGGTCCCCGGGGAGGGCGGCGCCGAGCGCGTCGCGGACCTCGTCGGGGTGGCCCGGCACATACACGGTCCAGCCGGGCAGGGTGTCCAGGAGCGCCACGTCCCCGGGCGCCTGGTGGGTGCGGCCCTCGACGGCCGCGTCGTAGGACCCCCCGATGCTCACCAGGACGGCGCCCGTGTCCTGGTGTCCGAAGTCCAGCTTGATCTGCTCGAACGGCCGCTCGACGAGGAAGGGCGCGTAGGTGTGCACGATCGGGCGCATGCCGGTGAGGGCGAGGCCGCCCGCCACGCCGATCATGGCCTGTTCACGGATGCCGACGTTGATCACGCGGCCCGGATGCCGGACGGCGGCCCGCCGGAAGTGCCCGGCGGAGATCTCGGCGAGGACGAGCGCGGTGCGCGGGTCCTCGTCGAGGGCGGCGTTGACGGTCGCGACGAAGGTCTCTCGCATGGCCGTGCTCCTAACGGTTCTCGGGGCGGACGCGGACGACGACGGCCAGCGGCCGGAAGGGGTGCGGCGCGGTCAACGCCGTGTGCATGGCGTCGTGGTCGCGCCCGTCGACCTCGCGGGACACCCATCCCTCGGCCTCGAACCTGGCGCCGATGCCGCCGGGCCACCCGTGGGCGGACGAGGCGTTGTCGACCACCACCGTGGTGAGCGACTCCAGCCGCATCCGGCCGGCCACGGCGATCGCCTCGTGGTTGCTGCCCTCGTCGAGTTCGCCGTCGCCGACGAGCACCACCACCCGGGGCGGTCTGCCGTCGGCCCGCCGGACGCCTCGCGCGCGCAGCCCGAGGGCGGTCCCGAGTGCGAGCGGCAGCCCGTGCCCGAGCGAGCCGCTGCCGATCTCCGCGCCGGGGACGAGCACGCGGTCGGGATGGTGGCCGAGCGGCGAGTCGAAGGCCCTCCAACCGCGCAGGGTGGGCACGTCGAGGAAGCCCTTGGCGGCGAGCACGGCGTAGTAGGCGGTCGGTCCGTGTCCCTTGGACAGCAGGAAGCGGTCGCGGGCGGGATCCTCGGCGGTCTCGGGGGTGACGGCCAGGACCCGGTCGTAGAGCACCCACAGGACGTCGAGCGTGGAGTTGGCGGCGCCCTTGTGCTTCTCGTCGCCCTCCATGAGGCCGATGAGGGCGGGCAGGTCGGCGTAGCGGGAGAGGGTGGCTGCGGTCGTCATGCGCCCCAGTCTTCAACCTCAACGAAGGTTGAGGTCAAGGGCGGAGCGAGACCCGGGGCACCCGATCATGAGGTGATGTGCGTCACACCACGGTCGTTCCGGGGACGTCCCCGGACCCGGCGGGCACGCACGAGTCCACGCCCGCGGCCTCCAGCGCGCGCACCACGGCGGCCTCGACCCCGGGCGTCGCGGCGCCGCCCTCGTCACCCACCAGGAACGCGCAGGTCGGCCCGGACCCGGACACCAGGGCGCCGAGCGCTCCCGCCTCCCGGCCCGCCGCCAGGACGCGCGCGAGGTCCGGGCGCAGCGACAGGGCCGCCCGCTCCAGGTCGTTGGTGAGCGCCGCGCCCAGCGAGGCGGCGTCCCCCGCCGCCAGCGCCTCCGCCATCACGGGCGAGGGCAGCGGCGCGGGCGCGTCCGGCCGCAGCCGGTCGTACTCGGCGAACACACGGGCGGTGGACAGGCCGCGCGAGGAGAGCGCGAACACCCACCGGTACCGTCCGGGCGCCGCGAGGGGCTCCAGGAGCTCGCCCCGCCCCGTCCCCACGGCCGTACGGCCCAGCAGGGGGAAGGGGACGTCGCTGCCCAGGCGCGCGGCCAGGTCCAGAAGGTCGGATTCGGGCAGACCGCATCCCCACAACCGGTCGCAGGCGACGAGGGTCGCGGCCGCGTCGGCGCTGCCGCCCGCCATTCCCCCGGCCACCGGGATGCGCTTGTCCAGGTGGATCTCGACGGGGAACCCCTTGCCGGTCTCCTCCGCCAGCAGGGCGGCCGCGCGGGCGGCGAGATTCGTGGCGTCGAGCGGAACCCCGTCCAGGTCGACGCGCGTCCCACCGGACGCCGTGAGCGTCACGAGTTCCGGCTCCTGACGCGGAGGGGCTTCCTTGACGGTAACCTCGTCGAACAGTGAGACGGCGTGGAACACGTTGACGAGGGCGTGGAACCCGTCCTCACGTCTGGGTCCCACCGCCAACTGGAGGTTCACCTTCGCGGGGACCCGCACGGTTACGGTGGTACTAAAGGTCACGAGTCCCCAATCGTAAAGGAACCCCCTACCTTGCGTGAACACCTGCCCCGCCGGGGGAACCGGTGTGTTTCGCGCCCGTCGCCGACGGGATCACACCCGTCGGCGCGAACCGGGGACCCCGATCGGGGATCAGTCATCACTGTCATGTCAGTCACCGCCCTTCCCCCGAACGATCCGAAACGGCGCGCGAGTGGGAATCAGGGCACAAACACCGCTACCTTGGGGCGAGGCGGAGTTTGGACACCGTCGGGGAGGGTCGCTTGCCGTCGGATGGGCTCCCGAAGAACCTGGAACCGCTGGCAGCCGGAGATCCGGCCACCATCGGCCCCTACGTGCTGTCCGGGAAACTGGGGAGCGGCGGTATGGGCACCGTCTACCTCGGCAGCGCCCCGGACCGTAACCACCAGGTAGCGATCAAGGTCATCCGCCCCGAGCTCGCCTTCGACGAGGCGACGCGGGCGCGGTTCCGCGACGAGATGGAGAACGCCCGCAAGGTCGCCTCCTTCTGCACCGCCAAGGTCCTCGACCACGGGACGTTCGAGAACCGCCCCTACATGGTCACCGAGTACATCGCCGGGACCGCGCTCGCCGAGCACATCGCCGAGAACGGGCCGCTGGACTCCTCGACCCTGCACGGCTTCGCCCTGGGCGTCGCCGCCGCGCTGGCGGCCATCCACCGCACCGGGCTCGTGCACCGCGACCTCAAACCGGCGAACGTCCTGCTGTCGCTCTCCGGGCCGCGCGTGATCGACTTCGGCATCGCGCGCGCGATGAACACCGCGACCAACCACACCCAGACCGGCATCGTCATGGGCAGCCCCGGCTGGATGGCGCCCGAGCAGCTGCTGGAGGAACAGGTCACCACCGCGGCGGACATCTTCGCCTGGGGCTGTCTGGTGGCCTTCGCGGGCAACGGCGCCCACCCGTTCGGCAACGGCGACGCCATGACGCTGGGCAAGCGCGTGCTCTTCGCCGAGCCCCAGATCGGGAGGCTGGACAGCCCGCTCGACCGGCTCGTCCTGCGTGCCCTGGCCAAGGAGCCGGGCCGCCGCCCGACCGCCCAGGACCTGCTCCTGGAGCTCGCCGGCGGCGAGGACAGCTCCAACCCGAACGACATGGTCTCGCACGCCCTGCACCAGTCGTGGCGGCCGAACCTGCCCCCCGTGCCGCCCGGCGGCCCCCGTCCGGGGATGGGCCACGCCCAGCAGACCATGACGGGCATGCGGCCCCCGCCGCCCGGCCACTACCAGTCCGCTCCCATGCCGCCCCAGACCGGCAACTTCCCCCGACCGCAGGCTCCTCCGCCCGGTCGGCCCGCCGCGCACCCCTCGGGTCCGCTCCAGGGGAACGCGCCCCAGCAGGGCGGCCCGAACCCGCCGCACCGCCCCGTACAGCCGCACCCGGCGTCCACCGGGCCGATCCCGATGGTGCCGACCGCCGACCAGCAGGGCCCGCGGCCCGGTCCGCAGCCCTACGTCCCGCCGGTGCCGCCGCCCCCGCACCGGCCCGCCGCGCCGAGCCGCCGCAGGGGGCTCGTCGTGGGCCTGGCCGTGGGCGGAGCGGCGCTCCTCATCGTCATCGCGGCGCTCCTGGCGGTGGTGTCCACGATCAAGGGGACCGCCCCCTGGTCGAACGCCGAGGCCGGCGCCGACCAGGGCCAGGGCGCCCCGGACGAGCAACCGCCCGCCGACGGCGAGGACCGGTCCGAGGACAAGGGGGACGGGCCCGGGGCCGAGGAGCCCGTCACCGTGCCGATCCGCTCCGCCGACGGCATGGTCGAGTACGAGGTCCTGGGCGTGGACTGCGACCGTGAGCCCGCCGAGTACCATCCCCGGTCCGTTCCGGTGCAAGGGGGGGACTACTGCTTCGTCCAGGTGGAGATGACCAACCGCAGCGACGTGCGGCTGAGCTTCGCGTTCGACCAGCAGTTCATCCAGGTCGCGGGCGGCGGCGAGGGCCCCTACTCGGCGCAGCGGCCGACGCAGGAGGAGAGCGCGACGGTCAGCCTGTGGGACGAGGACGGCGTCCCGCCCGGGGCCACCGTCGGCGGTGAGCTGGCGTTCATCGTCGCCGAGGACGAGGAGCCGACCGCGGTCCAGTTGACGCACCGGACCGGCGAGGACCGCACGGTGATCTCCATCGGACACCTGATGGACTGACACCGCGACGCACGACGGGACGGGCCCGGTACACGCTCAGCGCGTACCGGGCCCGTCGTGCTTGCTCTGGGAGCGCTACTCCCACTCGATGGTGCCCGGGGGCTTGCTGGTCACGTCCAGGGTCACCCGGTTGATCTCGCGCACCTCGTTGGTGATGCGGTTGGAGATGCGGGCGAGCACGTCGTAGGGCACGCGCGACCAGTCGGCGGTCATCGCGTCCTCGCTGCTGACCGGCCGCAGCACCACGGGGTGGCCGTAGGTGCGGCCGTCGCCCTGGACGCCGACCGAGCGGACGTCGGCCAGGAGC
This sequence comes from Nocardiopsis sp. NPDC049922, assembly GCF_040660275.1. Classification (NCBI taxonomy): domain Bacteria; kingdom Bacillati; phylum Actinomycetota; class Actinomycetes; order Streptosporangiales; family Nocardiopsidaceae; genus Nocardiopsis; species Nocardiopsis sp. NPDC049922. The sequence continues at coordinate 363,361 of NZ_JBFAME010000001.1, forward strand.
ACGACCGGGCACTGCCAGATGTCGCGGTCCAGCCCGGCGCGGGTGAGCTCCTCGCGGGCGATCGCGTCGGCCTCGCGCAGGATCTCCAGCCGTTCACGGGTCACCTCGCCGATGATCCGGATGCCGAGGCCGGGGCCGGGGAACGGCTGGCGCCACACCATCTCGGGGGGCAGGCCCAGCTCCTCGCCGACCTTGCGCACCTCGTCCTTGAACAGCTCGCGCAGCGGCTCGACCAGGGTGAACTGGAGGTCGTCGGGAAGGCCGCCGACGTTGTGGTGCGACTTGATGTTCGCGGTGCCGGTGCCGCCGCCGGACTCGACGACGTCCGGGTAGAGCGTGCCCTGGACGAGGAACTCGACCTCGGCGCCGTGCTCGCCGGACTCGGCGACGACCTCACGCGCGGCCTGCTCGAAGACGCGGATGAACTCGCGGCCGATGATCTTGCGCTTCTCCTCCGGGTCGGTGACCCCGGACAGCGCCGCCAGGAAGCGCTCCTCGGCGTCGACCACCTTCAGGCTCGCGCCGGTGATCGCGACGAAGTCCTTCTCGACCTGCTCGGCCTCACCCTTGCGCAACAGCCCGTGGTCGACGAACACGCAGGTGAGCTGGTCGCCGACGGCGCGCTGCACCAGGGCGCCCGCCACGGCGGAGTCCACGCCGCCGCTCAGGGCGCAGATGACGCGCTTGTCGCCGATCTCCTCGCGGATCCGCTCCAGCTGCTCCTCGACGATGTTGAACATCGTCCACGTGGGGCGGCAGCCCGCGCCCTCGTACAGGAACCGGCGCAGGACGTCCTGGCCGTGCTCGGTGTGCATCACCTCGGGGTGGAACTGCACGCCGAACAGGCGGCGCTCGGTGTCCTCGAAGGCGGCGACCGGCGCCCCGGCGGTGCTCGCGGTGGTCCGGAAGCCCTCGGGGGCGCGGACGACGGAGTCGCCGTGCGACATCCACACCAGGAGGTCCTCGGGCATGCCATCGAAGAGCAGGGAGTCGGTGCTGGCCGACAGCTCGGTGCGGCCGAACTCACTCAGGTCGGTGCGGTCGACCGTGCCGCCCAGCGCCCGCGTCATGGCCTGGAAGCCGTAGCAGATGCCGAAGGTGGGCACTCCGGTCTCGAAGAGCTCGGCGCCCACGTTGGGCGCGCCCTCCGCGTAGACCGACGACGGGCCACCGGACAGGATGATGGCCTTGGGGTTCTTCGCGAGCATCTCCTCGACCGGCATGGTCGAGGGCACGATCTCGCTGTGCACGTGGCATTCCCGCACACGCCGTGCGATCAGCTGCGCGTACTGCGCGCCGAAGTCCACGACGAGGACGGTGTCGAACGTGCTGTCAGCACCAACGGACACGACGGAGGACCTTCCGCAGAAGTACAGGGATATACGCCCAGTCTAGGGCGTGTTCCACGCGTTCGGCTTGGTGGGAAGCTCCGACCGGGTGTGCTGTGCCGCTCAGCGCGGGGCCGCGTCGGCACGGAACCCGCCCGGGTTGGCGGACTGCCAGCGCCAGGCGTCGGCGCACGCGTCCTCGACCGTGTGCACGGCCTTCCAGTCCAGGTCGCGCGCGGCGGCCGACGGATCGGCGTAGCACACGGCGATGTCGCCGGGGCGGCGGCCGACCACCTCGTGGGGGATCGTGACACCGGTCACGCGCTCGAAGGCGCGGACGCTCTCCAGGACCGACGTGCCGCGGCCGGTGCCCAGGTTGTACGTGCGCCATCCCTGGGCGTCCGCCAGGTGGGCGAGGGCGGCGAGGTGGCCGCGGGCCAGGTCCACGACGTGCAGGTAGTCGCGCACGCCGGTGCCGTCCGGGGTGTCGTAGTCGTCGCCGAACACCCGGAGGCGGTCGCGGCGTCCGGCGGCGACCTGCGCCAGGTACGGGAAGAGGTTGTTGGGCACGCCCTGCGGGTCCTCCCCGATCAGGCCGCTGGGGTGGGCGCCGATCGGGTTGAAGTACCGCAGCGCGGTGATCCGCCACCGGGGGTCGGCGGCGGCCAGGTCGCGCAGGACCTGTTCGGCGAAGAGCTTGGTGGCGCCGTAGGGGTTGGTGACGCTGAGCGCCCCTTCCTCGGTGATCGGGATCCGCTCGGGGTCGCCGTAGACCGTGGCCGAGGAGCTGAACACGAGGTCGCGGACGCCGTGCTCGTCCATCGTCTCGGCCAGGGCGAGCAGGGCGTCGAGGTTGTTGCGGTAGTAGCGCAGCGGCTGCTCGACGGACTCGCCGACGGCCTTGAGCCCGGCCAGGTGGATGACGGCGTCGACGTCGTGCCCGCCGAGGACGCGGCGCAGGACGGCCGGGTCGGTGCAGTCGCCCCGGTGGAACGTGAGGGCGCGGCCGGTGATCCGCTCGACGCGCCGCAGGGCCTCCTCGTGGCTGTTCACCAGGGAGTCGAGGACCACGACGTCGTGTCCGGCGTCGAGCAGCTCGACGGCGGTGTGGGTGCCGATGTATCCGGCGCCGCCGGTGAGGAGTACGTTCATCTCTCACTTCCCCAGGGTCGAGGTGTGCCCGCCGCGCCGCGGGCGCCACCCAGGATAGGCGGCGCCCGGGCACACCTCCGCCGCTACCGGCGGCCTCCCCGGAGGTCGAACCACAGCACCTGCGGGTCGTGGTCGCTGACCTGGTCGTGGAACTCGGAGTTGATCCGCACGACCTGGTAGTCCATCCGGTCGGCCAGGGCGGCGTTGACCAGGATGTGGTCGAGCGCCTGGGAGTTGCCGTCGAAGACGTAGTTGTACCGCTCGTTCTCGGGCAGGTCCGTCATCGGGTTGGCGAGCGGCCCGTCCCCGGTGAGGATGTCGAGCGTGGGCGAGAACGGGAAGTCGTTCAGGTCGCCCATCACCACGACGTTGGCGTCCGGGTCCATCGCGAACAGCTCGTCCGTGAACTCCCTGACCAGGCGCGCCTGCGCGTTGCGCTGGACCTCGCTCGACCGCTCGGGCGGCTGCACGACCCCGTGCAGGGACTGGTCGCCGCCCTTGGAGTTGAAGTGGTTGGTGACCACGAACAGGTCGTGCCCGCGCACCCGGAACTGGCCGACGAGCGGCTTGCGGCTGGAGTCCCACGCCTCGTCCTGCGGGGCGATCCGGCCCGGGGAGACGCTGAGCTCGGGGCCCCGCCGACCCTCCACGACCTCGACGGGGGTGGTGGCGTCGCCGCCGGGGGCGTCGACGAAGCGGACGTGGCGGGGGTTGAAGAGGAAGACGTTGCGGATGTTGCCGCCCGGCTGGCCGCCGTCCTGGCCGTCGACGGGGTCGATCTGGCGCCAGGTGTAGCGGGGGCCGCCCTGCTCGTGGATGGCGCGCGTGAGCCGGCGGAGCGTGAGGTCGGCGTCGACGGCGCCGTCGCTGACCGGGCCGTTGTCGTCCTGGATCTCCTCCAGTCCGATGATGTCCGGGGAGTCCAGGTACTCGACGATGCCCCGCGCGAGCTCGTCGAACTTCGCCTGCTCGTCCGCGCCGTCGAGGTTCTCGACGTTGTACGTGGCGATGGTGGTCTCGTACGGCGCGGCCTCGCGGACGGGTTCGCGCTCCAGGTCGCCCGCGACGATCTCGCCCAGGGTGGTGGCGCGAATGACGAATCCGCCGAACCGGCTGTAGTACAGCGGCCCCTCGGTGACGCCCGTGAGCGTGTCGCCCACGTTGGCCTGGGGGAAGGGGCGGGTGTCGCGGTCGAGCAGCGACTCGATCTTGATCCGACCGGAGTTGGGGTCGTCGTAGGAGCCGTAGAGGGTGCCGCCGTTGACGGTGGCGTCGCCGTCGTCGGGATCCGTGGTCACCCACAGCGCCGAGTAGGGGTCGGTCGCGTCGATGACGGGGGCGTCCTCCACCCGGACGCGCATGTGCTCGTGGGCGGCCCAGAAGTCGAGGGCGTAGGTGTCGGGAGCCAGGTCGAGGTCGGAGATGTCGCCGCCGTGGTCGGGCGCGTACGTCTCCGGGACCGCGTCGGCGTCCAGGAGGACCGACCCGGGCAGGGGGTTGCCGGACGACTCGACGGTCCACCGCGCCCCGGAGAGCTGGGTGATCGTGTGCGCGTCCGTCCGGGGCAGGTACTCGGTGACGCGGCCCCCGACCAGCACCTCGTCGCCGACGGCCACGTCGGGGGTGGTGGAGCCGGTGAACACGAAGAGCCCCTCGCTGGTGCGCGGGTCGCCGTCGCCCTCGGGGTCCTGGAACCAGAAGCCCCGGGCGGAGCCGAAGGCGTTGACCGCCGTGACGACGCCCGGCACGCCGCTGACGTCGCGCCCCACGAACGGGGAGGTGCGCGTGGTGCCCTGGATGTCGTGGACGCGCAGGTCGCCGGGGTCGACCGGGCCGCCCGGGTCGTCGCCGACGGTCTCCCCGGCCGCGTTGACGGGGGTCGGGCCGCCGACGGTGAGGTCGACGGAGTTGTCGCCGGTGTCGGTGAAGGCGTCGTCGCGCGCGGCGGAGGTCGTGTTGCTCAGCCGGGCGGCGGGAGCGCCCTCGTGGATGACGGCGTCGCCGTAGCCGACGATGTCGACGATCCCCTCCTCCCCGGCGCACTCGACGGCCGTCCGGCAGGCGACGGGGTCGGCGCCCTGGACGAGGAGGATCGCCCCCGACCGCGCGGACATGGCGGTGCCGCCGTCGGCGTCGGGGGCGGGCAGGTCGGTGTCGCCGCCCGCGCCCTGGCCCTGGCGGACCAGGTAGTGGCCGCCGGCGTCGATGGATCCGGCCAGCTCGGTGACCTGGACGCGGGTGCCGGAGCTCGGCTGGGCGGGGAGGTACTGCACGCTCCAGCCGTCGAGGGCGACGGCGGCGTCGGTGGGGTTGCCGAGTTCGACGAAGTCGTGGCGCAACTCGGCGCCGCTGTTGCCGCCACCGCCGTAGACCTCGCTGATGACCGGCGTGGTGGGCGCGGCGACGGCGGGGGCGGCCGTGCCGAGGGTGGCGGTCAGGAGGAGGGCCGCGGTGGCGGAGGCCGACGCGAGCACACGTCTGGACGGCGTTCTGAGGGAGGTGGGGAACACGCCTGCTCCGATTTCCGGTGTGGGGGTGTATGGGGGTTGTCTGCCTTGTGGGCGTGCACATCATCACCCCCGTGCGTGACCGCCCGGAAGAGCGGATGTGAAAAGGAGGCGACACACGACCCGGTTTGGTGGGATATGACGACAAATCAGGATGCCATCTGTCGTGTGATCCTCCGAACCGAGAGCGTTCCCGGACACGCGAAGGCCCCGCCCGACGAAGCGGACGGGGCCGTGTTCCTTCGACCGCCCCTCAGCGGCGGCCCGGCGTCACAGCCGCGGGTCGACCGGCTCCGACTCCAGGGCCAGCACCGCGAACACCGCCTCGTGCACCCGCCACAGCGGTTCGCCCCGGGCGTGCCGCGCCAGCGCCTCCAACCCCAGCTTGTGCTCGCGCATCGCCAGTCCCGTCTTGCGGCCCAGCGAACGGCGCTCCTTCAGCGCCCTCAGCCGCTCCGGCTCGGTGTAGTCGGGTCCGTAGATGATCCGCAGGTAGTCCGGCCCGCGCACCTTCAGCCCCGGCTGGGCCAGGCCCTTGCGTGCCCGCGCCCGCGCGCCGAGCACCGGCTTGACCACCATGCCCTCGCCGCCCGCCGACACCAGCCCGCGCCACCACTCGGCGGCCGCGTCGCACGCGTCCGGGTCGGTGGTGTCCACGACCAGGTAGCGCGTGGAGCGCACCAGGCCGCTCGCCTCGGCGAGCTGTTCGGCGACGCCCATGTGCCACAGGTGGTCGGCGCCCGAGTACTCCCGGCCCTCGGAGGCCAGCACCATGAACGGCGCGTACTGGAGCCCCGCGACACCGTCGGTGTCCCAGGAGTAGCGCCGGTACACCCGGCTGAACTCCTCCATCTGATCGGTGCGGCGCGCCACGGTGGCGAGCAGGCCGCCCACGTCCACCCCGCGCCCGGCGGCGGCGGTCAGCGCGGCTCCGGCGGCGGGCAGGGCGGCGCGCGCGGCGGCGCCCACCGACGCGTACTGCTCGCGGATCAGCGAGCGGGCCTTGGCCGACCACGGCAGCATCTCCCCGTCCAGGGCGATCCAGTCCGTGCCGAGCCGGTCCCACAGTCCGGCGGCGCCGACCGCCTCGCGCAGCTGGTCGACCACCTCCGCCTGGAGCGCGGGGTCGGAGAAGAAGGGGCGCCCGGTCCGCGTGTAGACCGTCCCCAGCTCTCCCGGCACGAACCGGGAGGCGGCCACGGCCTCGTCACGGCACACCACCGCGATCGCGCGCGACCCCATGTGCTTCTCCTCGCACACCACCTGGCCGACCCCCGAGTTCCGGTAGGAGGCGAACGCCTCGGCCGGGTGCTCCAGCAGGTCGGGGTCGGCCGCCGTGGGCGCCGGGGCCATGGTCGGCGGCAGGTACATCAGCCAGCGCGGGTCGACCGCGAACCGGCTCATCACCTCCAGCGCCGCCAGGGCGCTGCCGTGGTCGGCGCGCACGGCGCCGTGCTCGGTGTCCACGTGCAGGCCGCGGTGGGCGTCGCCGACACCCACGTCGACGATGTCCATGACCCCGCTCGGCCGCTCCTCGGCGCGTGCGGGGGCCTCGGGCGCGAGCGGCTTGGCGGGCTCGTACCACGTGCGGTGCGCCGCCACCTCGACCAGCTCGCGCTCCGGGTAGCGCAGCGCGGTGAGCCGTCCGCCGAACACGCAGCCGGTGTCCAGGCAGATGGTGTTGTTGAGCCACTCCGCCTTGTGCGTGGGGACGTGCCCGTACACCACCGCGGCCCGGCCCCGGTAGTCGCGCGCCCACGGCAGGCGGACGGGGAGCCCGTACTCGTCGGTCTCCCCCGTCGTGTCGCCGTACAGGGCGAAGGACCGCACGCGGCCGGAGGCGCGGCCGTGGTACTCCTCCTTCAGACCGGCGTGCGCGACGACCAGCTTCCCCCCGTCCAGGACGAGGTGGCTGACCAGCCCGTCGCAGAACTCCAGCACGCGCGCGCGGAACTCCTCGCTCTCGCGGCCGAGCTGCTCCATGGTCTCCGCCAGGCCGTGCGTGAGCCGCGCCCTGGCGCCCTTGAGCACGCGCACGAGCTTGTTCTCGTGGTTGCCCGGCACGCACAGCGCGTCGCCGCCGGCGACCATGCCCATGACCAGCCGCAGCACACCGGGGCTGTCGGGCCCCCGGTCGACCAGGTCGCCCACGAACACGGCGGTGCGGCCCTGCGGGTGGCGGGCGCCGACCGGTCGGCCCTCGTCGTCGCGCGCGATCGCGTAACCGAGGTCGCCGAGCAGCTCCTCCAGCTCGGCGCGGCAGCCGTGCACGTCGCCGACGATGTCGAACGGCCCGGTCAGCTCCGTGCGGTCCGGCCAGGCGCGCTCCAGTTCGACGGTGGCCGCGTCGATCTCCTCCGGGCCGCGCAGCACGTGCACCTTGTGGAAGCCCTCGCGGGTCAGCCGCTTGAGACCCGACTTCAGGTCGCGGCGCTGCCGTCGGATGACGTGGTCGCCGAAGTCCCGGTCGGGGCGCTCGCGGTTGCGTCGGACCGCCACCGACTCGGTCACGTCGAGCACGATCGCGGTGGACAGCACGTTGTTGTCCTTGGCGATGCGCACGAGCTGTTCGCGCGCCCCGCGCTGGACGTTGGTCGCGTCCACGACGGTCAGCAGGCCCCGGCGCAGGCGGATGTCGACGATCGTGTGCAGCAGGGCGAAGGCGTCGGCGCTCGCGCCCTGGTCGTTGGGATCGTCGCTGACCACGCCGCGGCAGTGGTCGGAGCTGACCACCTGCGTCGGGAGGAAGTGGCGGGCGGCGAAGGTCGACTTGCCCGAGCCGGACACCCCGACGAGCACGACGAGCCCCATCTCGGGGACGCCGAGCACCCGTGGCTCCGCGGCCGCCGTGGTCTCGATCTCGCTCATCGTGTGAAGACTCCCATCTGGGTCGGGGCGCCGGTCTCGGGGTGTTCGGGGCCCACCGGCAGGAAGCGGACCCGGTAGCCGCGCCGCTCCGCGACGCCCTCGGCCCACGCGGTGAACTCGGCGCGGGTCCACTCGAAGCGGTGGTCGTCGTGGCGGAGGGCGCCCTCGGGCAGCCCCTCGTAGTGCCTGTTGTACTCGGCGTTGGGCGTGGTGACCACCACGACCCTGGGCTGGGCCGCCCCGAACACGCTCTCCTCCATGGCGGGCAGGCGCGACGGGTCGAGGTGCTCGACGACCTCCATGAGCACGGCGGCGTCGTGGCCCGCGAACCGCGCGTCCCGGTACACGACCGAGCCGACGAGCAGCTCGGGCCGAGCGGGACGACCGTCCTCCCGGGCCCCGTCGCCGGCGGCGAACAGGGGGCGGTGGCGACCGCGCCCGTCCGGGTGGCACCCCCGGCACACCCTGCGGTGCGCGCGTTCGAGGCTGACGGTGCTCACGTCCACGCCGGTGATCCGCTCCAGGGTGTGGTCCCGGACCAGACGGTCGAGCAGCGCGCCGGGCCCGCACCCCAGGTCGATGACGCTGGTGGCGCGCTCGGCCGACAGGACCGCCAGGACGGCGCCCGCGCGCTGTTCGGCGAGGGAGGGTCCGCGCTCCTCGGGCGCCGGGACCGCTACGGCGTCCTCGACCGCCGGGTCGTCGGCCTCCTCGTCCCCGGTGCGGTCGTCGGCCTCGGCCAGCCGCGCCAGGGCGGTGCGCACGTACCGGTCGCGCCGGTTGAGGTAGCGGCGGGTGATCCAGCCGCGCTCGGGGTGTCCGGCCAGCCAGCCGGGTCGGCCGCCGCCGTCCTCGTCGACGGCGCCGCCCGCGCGCAGGAGCTTGTCGACCTCGGTCTCGTCCACCCAGTAGTGCTTCGCGCCGTCCATCGCGGGCAGCAGCACGTACAGGTGGCTGAGCGCCTCGGACAACGGCATCGTGCCGGTCAGGGTGAGCGACAGGTAGTGCGAGTCGCCCCAGCCGGGCAGGCCGGGGTCGAGCGGCACGGGTTCGGCCTCGACCCGCCAGCCCAGCGGTGCGAAGAGGGCACGGGCACGGTCGGCCCCGCCCCGGCAGGGCACGGCGGGCAGGCTGAGCGTGAGGGGGATGGGCGTGCGCGCCAGCTCGGGCCGGGCGTCGCACCGCCCCTTGAGCGCGCTGCCGAAGACCCGACCCAGTGCCACGGTGAACAGCGACGACGTCGCGAAGGGGCGGTCGTTGACGTACTGCGCGAGCGCGAAGTCGGGGGTGTTCACCGACGTGCGCGAGCGCAGCAGCGACCGCGGGTCCACCTCCAGCATGAGCGCCGCGGTGCACCGCTCGTCGGTCGCCTCGGGGTAGAAGACGTGCGCCGTGCCGAAGGACTGCTCGAAGCTCTGCGCCCTGTCGGGATGCTTGTGCAGCAGAAAGCCGAGGTCCGTCGCCGGTGTCGCCGTGGTCGTGATCGTCAGTAGCACCCGTGCATTGTGGACGAGGCGCCACCGTCCGGACCACCGCTTTTCCGGCGGAGCGGTCAGACCGGCCCGTGTTCGGGGGCTGTGCGCGGGTCCACTCCGACCCGCGCCATCGCGTGCGCGACCCCGGCCCGGGGGTCGCCGAAGAACGACCACGGCAGGTCGCAGTAGTACCGGCCGACCGCTCCGAGGTGCCACCGCGCCGCCTCGGCCACGTCGGCCCGGTGGAAGGCCCAGCCGAACAGGTGGTGGGCCTGGACGTCGCGCTCGTGCGGAACGGCCGCCGTCACCCACGCGCGGGCCGCGTCGAACAGCTCCCGCACGGGTTCGCCGTGCAGGCGGCCCAGGGACATGCGCGCGATGTGGTCGAAGGAGCCTTCGGCGAGCCTCCGCTTGTGCTCGGCGCGCAGGAACTCGGCGTGGGCGAGGGCCAGGACGGCGGGCAGCGGGCTGCCCTCGGGGGCGCCGTCGGCCGCCGCGCCCGCCACCGCGAACATCTCCTCGGTCGACCCGCCCCGGGTCGGTGACACGGTGCGGACCCGGACCAGGTGGGCGGGGAACAGGTGCGGCGACCGGTCGGTCACCTCGCCCCAGAGCCGGTCCTTCTCCTCGCGGTCCGCGCCCAGCCCCATGGCGACGGTCTGGAGGGCGACCCAGGGCGCGGCGTCGTCGGGACGCAGGTGCGCGGCGGCCTCCAGTGGGGCGCGGGCCTCGACGAGCGCCGCCTCCAGGGCCTTGCGGTCGGCCCGGCCGGTGTCCGCTCCCCCGGCGGGCTGGGCGGCGGCGCGCGCCAGCAGGGTGTACCCGAGCCAGAGCATGACGTCGGCCTCGTCGGCGTCGCTCTCGGCCAGGGCGGCGACCTCGCCGACCCGGCCGACGGCGGCGCGGCCGAGCGCCTCGGCGCGGTGGACGCGGACCTCGGCGTCGTCGCGGTCCTCACCGAGCAGGGTCAGCCCCGCCGCGACGCCGCCCTCGCGCACCGCCTCGCACCCGGACCGCAGGACGGGGTCGGTGCCGAACGCGGCCGACACCAGCGCCGTCTCGATGCCCGTGCCGGTCGGCACCCGTCCAGGAGTCCGTCGGAATCGCCACATGTGTGTTGATCCTAGGGGGCGCTGTGCCCCTGGTCGTCTTCCGACGCCCCGCCGTCCCGGCGCGCCCGCACCGCGTCCCGCGCGGAGGACGGCTCGCCCGGGCCGCGACGGCGGCCGAGCACCTGCGCGGCGACGAGCACCACGCCCAGGACCGAACCGACCAGCACGAACCACCCGGCGTCCACCGCCGCCCCCACCACGCTCTCGGCGAGCGCGGTCCACTCCGGCGCGACCAGGACCAGCGCCGCGGCCAGGGCCAGCCCGACCCGTTCCACGAGCGTCGTGCGCCGCAGGAAGTGGCCCTCGATGGCGATCGCCGACGCCGCGAGCGCCACGCACCCGCTCAGCACCGCGACCACCAGGTCCGTGACGGGGCCGTCCACCGCCAGCAGCGCGGAGTAGGCCATCATGACCGGGATCAGGTAGAGCCCCTTGGCGAACTTCCACGCCGCCGCGCCCGCCCTCATCGGTTTGGCGCCCGCGATCCCCGCCGCGGCGAACGCCGCCAGCGCCACCGGGGGCGTCACGTTGGAGTCCTGGCTGTACCAGTACACGATCATGTGCGCCACCAGCACGGCCAGCCCGAGCTCGCCCAGGGCGGGCACCGCCAGGACCGAGATGACCACGTAGGAGGCGGTCACCGGCAGTCCGAAGCCCATGATCAGGGACGCCACCGCGACCATCACCAGCGTGAGCAGGAGGTTTCCAGCGAACACCGTCACGAGCACGTTCGACAGCGTCAGGCCCAGCCCGGTCAGGCCGACCATCCCGACGATGATCCCCGCCACCGCGCACGCCACCGACACCGGGATCGTGTTGCGCGCCGCGGTGACGAACACGTCGAGGAAGTCGCTCGGCGACAGGCGGCTGCTCGCCCGCAGCATCGCCACGACCAGCAGGGCGCCGCACGCGTACAGGCCCGCCTGCGTCGGCGGCACGTACTGGAGCAGCAGGACGATGAGCAGCAGCAACGGCAGGAGGAAGTGCCAGCCCGCCGCCATGACCAGGCGGAGTCTGGGCAGGTCCTCGCTCCGGGCCGCGCCGATGCCGTACTTGCGCGCGAGGATGTCCACGAACAGGAACATCACGCCGAAGTACATGAGCGCCGGGATGATCGCGACCTTGACGATGTCGGCGTAGGCGATCCCGGTGCGCTCGGCCATGATGAACGCGCCCGCGCCCATGATGGGCGGCAGGATCTGCCCGCCGGTCGACGCCGCGGCCTCGACGCCGGCCGCGTCCTCCCTGCGGTAGCCGACCTTGCGCATCAGCGGGATGGTGAACGGGCCGGACGTGACCACGTTGGCGATCGCGCTCCCGGACACCGAGCCCATGAGCGCGCTGGCCAGCACCGCGCCCTTGGCGGGTCCGCCGGTCATCCGTCCGGTGACCACGTAGGCCAGCCCGACGAAGAAGTTGCCGCCGCCGGTCTTGCTCAGCAGCGCGCCGAAGAGGATGAACACGAACACGAAGGTCACGACCACGCCGAGGGTGAGGCCGTAGATCCCGTCGCCCAGGTAGGCGTGCGTGGAGATGCGCTGGATGGTCGCGCCGGTGTGCCCGAACTGGCCGGGGATGAGCGGGCCGATCCACGCGTAGTAGACGAACGCGACGACCAGCACGACCATGATCATCCCGACCGCCCGGCGCGTGGCCTCCAGCAGCACGACCATGAGGACCAGGCCCAGGATCCAGTCCAGTTCGGTGTAGGCGCCCGCGCGCGCGTTCAGCTCGTCCTGGTACACGATCGGGTACACGCTGGCCACCACGGCCGCGACGAGCAGCATCAGGTCGAGCGCCCCGCCGACCCCGGTCAGCACCCGCCGGGCGGCCCCGTCGCGCGGGTCCTGGCCGTCCCGGGCGTCGCCCGCACCGGCCCCGCGGCGGGGCGCCAGTGCCCGGACGAGCCGGACCGCCGAGAACCGGGACGTCGCGTCCAGGTCGAAGGGGCGCATGGTCAGGAAGACCATCACCAGGACGAACAGCAGGTGGGTGATCCGCTGCTGGCGCGCGTCCAGCCCGGCGAAGAGCGCGACGTAGAGCTGGAAGAGGGTCAGGCCGACCGCGAGGAGGGCCACCACCGCGCCGACCGCGGTCGCCGTGCGGCCCCCGCCCCAGCGTTCGGCGACGACCGTCCGCCACATCGGCCCGTCGCCGCGGTCCCGGCCGTCCACGTCCGGGAGGACGTCGGCGGCCCTGCCGGTGCCTCCGGCCCGGGCGCCGAACCCGGTCCCTTCCCCTGCGTCGTCGGGGGCGCCCTGCGGACGCACCGCCGTCGGGGTCTCATCCATGGTCTTTCCTCGGGTTCTCAGGGGAAGGGCTCGGGGGATGTCAGCACTCGGGCCGCGGGACGCGGCCGAGGAGCGACTGGAGGGTGGACACCCGCACGGGGGTGACGACCACGCGGTGCGCGGTCAGGCACGGGGAGAGCCGTACCTCGGCGTCGGGTGTGCGCAGGCGGTGGTCGACCGCCGCGGAGCCGGGGCGCAGCACCATCTCGGCGCCGACGTCACGGTCCATCGCGTCGACCACCCACCACTCGCCGTCGGCGTGGGCCTCCCCCTCCCCGGGGATCTGGCCCATGCCCGCGCCGTACTGGACGCTGCGGGTGGACTCGGCGACGAGGCGACCGTCGCGCACGGTCAGGTCCTCCTCGATCGGCAGGCCGTCGATGGAGTGGACGTAGGCGACGGTGAGGGTCTCGCCCTCGGCGAGCGGGAGGTGGCCGATCACGGTTCCGTCGTCGGTCACGCGGAGCGCGGGCCACACGGGCCACAGCAGGGCGGCGGCCGCGGCGGCGACGGCGAGCGCGCCGCCCCACAGGGCCGCGGCCCGCGGGCGCCGGGTGTCCTCGGCGCCCGCGGATGGCCGGTCGGTCGGGTCGGATCGGACGGCCACCGGAGGTGTCCTAGCCCTGCGTGTCCGCGCCGGTGTCCGCCACCAGCTCGTCGGGCAGCTCCACGCCCTGCTCCTCGTAGAAGCGGGCGGCGCCGGGGTGAACCGGGACGGGGCTGTTCAGGATGGCCTCGGGGACCAGGTACTCCTCGGCCGGGGCGTAGGCGTCCAGGACGGCGTCGACGTTCGCGAACAGCGCGGCGGTGATGTCGTAGGCCTGGTCCTCGTTGAAGTCGCCGCTGACCACCAGCGAGTTCCACACGGCGATGGTCTCGACGTCCTCGTCGACGCCCTCGTAGGTGCCGCCCGGGATGGTGTGCTCGGTGTAGCTGCTGGACCCGGCGGTGATGGCGGAGCGCTCGTCGTCGCACATGCCGACGAGGGCGACGTCCTCGGTGGTGGCGAGCTCGGCGAGCCCGGCGTGGCCCTCACCGACGACCCACGACCCCGCGTCGAGCTGGTCGTTGCGCAGCGCGGTGTCGGTCTCGGCGTACCCGAGCTGCTCGATCTCGATGTCGCCCATGGACATCTCCAGGGCCTCGAACACGGCGCTGGTGGTGGCCGCGTTGCCGCTGCCGGGGGCGCCCACCGAGTAGCGGGTGCCGAGCACGTCGCGGAAGCACTCCAGCCCCTCCTCCTCGGCGGTCCCGGCCAGGGTCACCGTGTGGAAGACGTTCGGGTAGAGCACGCCGAGCGCGTAGGACTCGACCCCGCTGTTCTCGAACTCCGCGACGCCCTCGAACGCCTGACCGGCGGCGTCGCCCTGGACGATGGCGATGTCGGCCTCGCCGTTGCCCAGGAGGCGCAGGTTCTCCACCGAGGCGCCGGTGGTCTCGGCGGAGGCGCTCTGGCCTTCGAGGTCGTCCCCGATGATCGTGCTGAGGACACCGCCGATCTGGAAGTACACACCGGTGGTGCCGCCGGTGACGATGCTGAGCTGTTCCCGGACGGCGCCTTCGCCGATCGGCGTCTGCTCCTCGACGGCTTGGTCGGCGGGCTGGGCACAGCTCGTCAGCAGGAGAACGCTGGCGGGCAGGGCGGCCAGAGACGGCAGGGCGCGTCGCATGGTCGAGTCCTCTCGGAATCCTTGGGGGGCGGTGCGGAGCGGGGAAACACGGGGGGTTCCGACGGGGCCGCTCCACGGAGAAACCTAGTGGGAACCGATCCGTCGCGGACAGTGTCCGCGCCGGGTTTTGAGGTTCAGCTGAGGTTCCGCCCGTGTTGCTATCGTCTGACCATGGCGCGGGCGGGATGTCACGATTCGTGGTCGATGATGCGGGCAGCGGTGACGGGTGCGCTCCTCGGCGTCCTCCTCACGGGTTCACTTCCGCCGCACGAGAATCCGCTTCGGCTGTCGGTCGGCACCGGCGGCGAGGGCGGCGTCTACTTCGACTACGGCTCCGGTCTGGCGAACGCCGTCGTCGCCCGCCCGGACTCCACCGAGATCGTCGCGGTCCCCACCGCCGCGAGCGTGGAGAACAACCGACTGGTCGCGGCCGGATCCGTGGACGCCGCCTTCTCCCTCGCCGACGTGGCGGCGCTGGCCGTGGCCGGGGAGCCCCCGTTCGACGCGCCGATGCCCGTCTCGGCGATCGCGCGCCTGTACGACAACCACACCCACCTGGTGGTCCGCGCCGACGCGTCCCACGCGGAGATCGCCGACCTACAGGGCGGCACCGTGTCCCTGGGCGCGAGCGGGTCCGGCACCGAGATGATGGCCGAGCGGCTCCTGGCGCTGGCGGGTCTGGACGAGATCACCGACGAGGAACGGGCGGCGGGAGCCGCGGGCGTGGTCCCGCTCCGCCTGTCGATCGGCGAGTCCGCGCGCGCCCTGGAGGAGGGGCGGGTGGACGCGTTCTTCTGGTCGGGCGGCCTGCCCACCCGGGCCGTGGCCGACCTCGCCACGCGCACGCCGATCCGGCTGATCGACCTGGCCGGGTTCGTCCCCCCACTGGTCGAGGAGTACGGCGAGTTCTTCTCGGAGATGCCCGTGCCCGCCGGAACCTACGAGGACGTCCCGGCCGTGCGCACGATCGGCGTGCCGAGCCTGCTCGTGGTCAACGACCGGATGCCGGACGAGGTGGCCGGGGAGCTGACGCGGCTGCTGTTCGAGTCGCGCCCCGACCTGGTCGGGGTCCATCCGGTAGCGCTGCACCTGAACCCGCGCTCGGCGATCGCCACGCTGCCGGTGCCGCTGCACCCGGGGGCGGCGGCCTACTACCGCTCGATCAAGTACGCCTACGACACCTCGGGCGGCTGACCCGCCGCCTCCGGGATCTCGGCTCCGTCGACGACGCCGTCGGCCGCTCCCCCGGCCGTCCCGTCCGCCGTCCCGTCGACCGGGAGCCGCACCCGGGCGTCGATCCCGTGCGGGTCGCGCGGCCGGAGGGTGAGCCGGGCGCCCTGGAGCTCCAGCAGCGTGACGACGATCGACAGTCCCAGCCCGCTGCCGCCGCCCCCGTCGTGCCCGTCCCGCCAGAACGGGCGGGCGGCGTTGACCAGCTGTTCCTCGGACAGCCCCGGCCCGTCGTCGACCACGTGCACGTCCACGTGCCCCGCGCCCGCGCCGTCCGCGTCGGCGAACGGACCCCGCACCCGCACCGCGATCCGCACACCCTCCCCGCCGAACTTCAGGGCGTTGTCGATCAGCGCGTCCAGCGTCTGGTCGAGCGTGCCCTCCACGCACCTGACCCGCACGCCCCGCTCCGCCTCCGCCACCAGGACGGCCCCGGCCCGCTCGGCGATCGGCGACCACGCCGCCACCCGGTCCTCCGCGACCGCGGCGACGTCCTCCCACACCGTCGAGTGGTCGGCGTCCTCGGTCCGGGCCAGCGTGAGCAGGCTGTCGCAGACCCGGGCCAGGCGGTCCACCTCGTCCAGGGCCAGCCGGTGGCCCTGTCGGCCCTCCGGCGGCAGGTGCCGCGCGAGGGAGTCCACCCGCAGCCGCAGCGCCGCGAGCGGGTTGCGCACCTGGTGCCCGGCGTAGGCGACGAACATGCGCTGCCGCTCGATCATCGTCGTGATGGTGTCGGCCATCTGGTTGAACGACTCCGCCAACCGGCGCAGCTCGGGCGGCCCCGCCGCCGTGCGCACCCGCGTGTCCAGGCTGCCCCCGCTCACCGCCCTGGTCGCCCCGTCCAGGTCGTCGATGGGGCGCAGCACCCACCGGGTGAGCGGTCCGGCGGCGGCGATGCCCGCGATCATCAGCGCGGTGACCGCGGCCAGGGCCACACTCCACTGGACGAGCGTCGCCCGCCGCAGCGCCGCCGTCGGCGAGGCGGTCACCGCGGCTCCGACGACCTCGCCCGCGCCGCCGACGGGCTCGGCGACGAGCAGCGGCCCCTGCTGCCAGGGCCAGACCACGGCGCCGGCGCCCATCCGGTTGCCGGCCAGCGCGGTGCGCACCTCGGGCGGGAGCACGGCGTCGTCCTCGGCGGAGGGGTCGAGGTCGGCCAGGGTGAGGTCCTCCCGCGACGCGGCGACCACGGTGCCGTCCCGGTCGACCACGAGTGCCCTGATCCCGTACAGCCGGTCGTAGGCGACCAGTTCACCGGTCAGGCTCCCGGCCGACCCGGTGATCACGCCCGGCTCGGCCAGCCCGGCGAAGCGCGCGGTGTCGTTGATGCGGTCGAGGAGCATGGCGGAGGTCCCGCGCGCGGCGATGCTCCCGCACAGCGGCAGGGCCAGTCCCAGGCATCCGGCGACCAGCAGGGTGACGTACACGATCACGACGCGTCGGCGCACCGCTCACGCACCCGACACACGGGCCGTCCCCGGCACGGCCTCCGCCCCCTGGCGGGCCGAGGGCGTGACGCGGTCGGCCGCCACGGGCCGCGCGTCGGAGACCAGGCGGTACCCGACGCCGCGCACGGTCTCGATGAGCCCCGGCGCGCCGAGCTTGGAGCGCAGGGTCCCCACGTGCACCTCCAGGGTCCGGCGCGTGCCCTGCCAGGCGGTCTGCCACACCCGCAGCAGCAGCTGCTCACGCGACACGACCGTCCCCGCCTCCCGGACGAGGACGGCGAGCAGGTCGAACTCCTTGCGGGTGAGGTCGACCGGGACGCCCGCGCACGTGGCGGTGCGCGTGGCCGGGTCGACGGCGACCGGTCCCGCCGTGAGGACGGGTCCGCCCCGGCGGGTCGTGCGCCGCAGGACCGCCTCCATCCGGGCGCACAGCTCCTCCAGCGCGAGGGGCTTGACCACGTAGTCGTCGGCGCCCGAGCGCAGGCCGCGCACCCGTTCGCGGCGGTCGCCCCGGGCGGTGACCATGATGATGGCGGCGTCGCCGCCGTCGGGGCGTTCGCGCAGGCGGCGGCACAGGTCGACGCCGTCCATGTCGGGCAGGCCGAGGTCCAGCAGGACGATGTCGACGGGCGGGGCGGCGAGCGCGGCCCCGGCGGTACGGGCCTGTTCGACCGCGTACCCGTGGCCCTCCAGGGCGCCCGCGAGGGCGTCGGCGAGCCGGACATCGTCCTCGACGAGAAGCACCGTGATCATGAGGGGTCCTTCGCGGCCGGGTGAGGGTGTGTCGGTACCGCACCCTAACGCCAACCGTGTGTCCCAGACCACACTGGCCGCGGCGACGGCTCCGGTCGCCGCCGCTGCTCACGACCCGTCGCCGCGCGGGATCAGGCCCCGCCGGGCCGTCCGATCCTGGCCTCCGGGACGATCTCCGGCGCCCCGTGCTGGATGGCGTCGGCCTCCTGGTCGGTGTCCTGCTCCTGGGCCGCGCGCTCGGCCTCGATCCCCTTGCGGTAGTACTCGACCTCCCGCTTGACCTGCTCCTCGTTCCATTCGAGCGGCACCGCGAGCAGTTCGGCGGCCTCCTCGGCGGCGGCGATCCCCCGGTCCCAGGTCTCGAAGGAGATCCGGGTCCGCCGGCTCAGGACGTCCTCCAGGTGGCGGGCGCCCTCCGCCAGGGCCGCGTAGACGACCTCGGCGCGCAGGTAGTCCTCGGCGGCGGCGAGCGGTCGGCCCAGGTCGGGGCGCTCCCGGATCAGCGTCAGCAGGTCGTGGACGGAGGACCCGTAGCGGCGCAGCAGGTGGGCGACGCGCGAGACGTGCAGGCCGGAGTCGCGCGCGAGCACCTGGCGCTGGTTGCGCAGGGCGGCGTACCCGTCGGCGCCGACGAGCGGCAGCCGGTCGGTCACCGACTCGGGGACCCCGCCGCCGAGCCCGTGCGCGACCGCGTCCACCGCGTCCTTGGCCATGACGCGGTAGGTGGTGTACTTGCCGCCCGCGATGAGGACCAGGCCGGGCACCGGGTGGGCGACCGTGTGCTCGCGGGACAGCTGGGAGGTCTGGTCGGACTCCCCGGACAGCAGCGGGCGCAGCCCCGCGTAGACCCCCTCGACGTCGTCCCTGCCCAGCGGGGTGCGCAGGACCTGGTTGACGTGGTCGAGGACGTAGTCGATATCGGTGCGGCTCGCGGCCGGGTTCTCCTTGTCGAGGTCCCACGCGGTGTCGGTCGTGCCGATGATCCAGTGCCGTCCCCAGGGGATGACGAACAGGACGCTCTTCTCGGTGCGCAGGATCATCCCCGAGGACGCCTGGATGCGGTCGCGCGGCACGACCAGGTGGACGCCCTTGGAGGCGCGCACGTGGATCTGGCCGCGACCGCCGACCATCTCCTGGATGTCGTCGGTCCACACCCCGGCGGCGTTGACCACCTGACGGGCGCGGACGCTCATCTCGTTCCCGGTCTCCAGGTCGGCGGCGCGGGCGCCGACCACGTGCTCCCCCTCCCTGAGGAAGCCGACCGCCTGGACGCGCGAGGCGATCCGCGCGCCGAGCCCGGCGGCGGTGCGCAGCACGGTGGTGACGAAGCGGGCGTCGTCGACCTGGGCGTCCCAGTACTGGACCGCACCGGCCAGGGCGTCCCGTTTGAGCGCGGGGAAGACCCGGAGCGCACCGGATCTGGTCAGGTGTCGGTGCGCGGGCAGTCCGCGATTGTTTCTCGACGTCAGGGCGAGGGCGTCATAAAGGGTGACCCCGGCGCCGATGTAGAACCGTTCCCAGGGGTGGGAGAAAGGGAAAAGAAAGGGAACCGGGCGGACCAGGTGCGGGGCGATCGTCGTGAGCAGCAGTCCCCGTTCGGTGAGCGCCTCACGGACCAGTTCGAAGTCCAACTGCTCCAGATAGCGGAGTCCGCCGTGGATGAGCTTGCTGGATCTGCTGGAGGTGCCCGAGGCGAAGTCGCGTGCCTCGATCAGCCCGGTGGACAGTCCACGCGACACCGCGTCCAGTGCGACGCCCGCCCCGACGATGCCTCCTCCGACGACGAGGACGTCGAGTTCCTCGCCGGCCATGGACGCGAGCGCCTCGGTGCGCGCGTCCGGTCCCAACCACGTGGTCGCCATCCGTCGTCCTCCGTCTCGATGGTGCTCCTCCCAGGCGGATACCCGCCGGGAGCCCCTGTCCATCGGACCGGCCAGAGGCTACCAGGCTAATCGGACGCGCCTCGACCATCCATGTATGCGCACGTCACGGCATGTCGCCCGGGCATTCTCCGATCGGAGGAAAGGAGCCGATCGGTTGTTCGGGAAACATCTTCCACAAGGCTCAAATCTTGCTCAATTGGCCCGTTGACACATTCGGAAAACACATCCGCCGCCCTGGCGTGAGACCGCTCCCACGCGGGAGTGATCCACGACACGAGGAGATGCGGGAGACGTGGTCGGTCCTGCCCGCGCGTCTCCCCGTCCGGGCCGCCTCCGACACGCCCAGCTCCCGGACATCAGTCGGACACCGCTGGCGCGGCTGGAGCGGGATGGGCCGACGCCGTCCCCTCCGCCTCCGGCCCCAGCGCCTCCAGGCGGCGGATCATCCGGTGGACGATGATCAGCGGCACGATCCCGAACACCCCGAAGGACATGTCGATCAGCTGCCAGAAGAACGGGATGCCCCGGATCGGCCCGCAGACCAGCGCCAGCGGGATCACCATCACGCACGCGATCATCCCGAACTGGACCACCCACACGTTGCGCACCGGGTCGCGGAACGGACCGTAGAACGCCACCGCGATGACCAGGTGGGCGAAGGCCAGCCAGTCGGTTCCGTAGAGCACGAACGGGTGGTCGCGCTCGACGACGTCCAGCCCCTCCCGGACCCGCTCCACCCAGTGGACCAGCCCCGGCAGCGCCTCCGCGACCGGGGCGAACGGGCCGTGCAGCAGGGACGCGAGGAGGCGGATCTCGGCGGGCAGGGGGAAGGCGGTCACTCCGCTGACCACCAGACCCACGATGAAGAGGGCGATCCAGATCCGGATGCGGCGCAGCAGCCTCGTACGCGTGTTCACGCCTCGACCCTAGACCCGCCCGCCCGGACCGCCCCGGCGCCCCCGGTCCCAGCGGCCCGGGGGCGGGGGCTCCGCGCCGGTCAGGCGGCGTCGGCGTAGGCGTGCGCGTAGGCGAGCACGTCGTCGAGGTAGGCCCTGGACTGGTTGTACCCGAGCATCGCGCTCTCCCAGTCCGCCGCCGCCGTCAGGTCGCGGCCCCCCTCGCACAGGTAGCGCGCGGCGGACAGCGCGGCGTCGTCGATGTTCTGCGGGTCGGCGGCGCCGCCCTCCAGCGCCGTGCCCCACTGGGCCCAGGTGCGGGGGATGAACTGCATCGGGCCGACCGCCCGGTCCCACACCTCGTCGCCGTCCAGCTCACCGCCGTCGGTGTCCTCGATGACCCGGGTGTTGTTGCGGCCGTCCAACGGGATGCCGACGATGTCCGGGGTCGTGGAACCGTCCGGCCCGATCTCGCCCCCGCCGTAGGTGCCGTGCCGCGACTCGACGTACCCGATCCCCGCCAGCGTCGGCCACGACAACCGGCACGACGGCTGCCGCTCGTCCATCGCGAGCTGGGCGCTGGCGTACCCCTCCAGCGCGCGGCGCGGAATGCGCGTCGCCTCCGACACCTCGTCGAGCCACTCCGCGGTGGGGCGGGCGACGCCCGCGCCCGGGTTCTGCCGCTCGTCGGCGCCGCTCTCGGCCTCGGTCCCGGCTCCCGCCTCCCGCGCGCGGTCCTCGGCGGCGACGTCCGCGGGGGTCGGCGGACCGGTCAGGTCGGCGGCGGGCGGCGTCTCGATGCTCCCGTCGGTGATCTCCCCCACCGGCGCGGAGGCGTCCCACCCGCCCAGGTTCGACGAGATCCGGTCGACCGCGTACACGACCCCGCCCGTGAGCAGCAGGCACCCGGCGAGGGTCGCGCAGACGGCCGCGAGCGGGCCGCTTCGCCCGGAACCACGGCGCTCGTGGTCAGCCATTCGGTCCTCCAGTGTCGAGGCGACGTCCGGTCGTCGTCGGGTCATGTGACGCCCAAATCCGGACCATGGTCGCACACGGCCTCCGTCCCGTCACGGGGGGATCCGACGCGGAAGGGCGCCCCGCCCGATGGCGGAGCGCCCCGCGAGGAGCCGACGCGTGCGGTCAGCGGTGGGGGTTGACCACGACCTCGACCCGCTGGAACTCCTTGAGATCGGTGTAACCCGCCGTGGCCATCGTCCGGCGCAGCGCCCCCATGAGGTTCATGGAGCCGTCGCTCGTGGAGGCCGGGCCGTGCAGGATCGACTTCAGGTCGCCGATCGTGCCGACCTGGAGCCGCTCGCCGCGCGGCAGCTCGCCGTGGTGCGCCTCGCTGCCCCAGTGGTAGCCGCCGCCGGGCGCCTCGGCCGCGCGCGCCAGCGGGGAGCCGACCATGACCGCGTCCGCGCCGCAGGCCAGGGCCTTGGCGATGTCACCGCTGCCGGTCATGCCGCCGTCCGCGATGACGTGCACGTAGCGGCCGCCGGACTCGTCGAGGTAGTCGCGGCGGGCGGCGGCCACGTCGCCGACGGCGCTGGCCATCGGGACCGCCACACCCAGCACGGAGCGCGTGGTGTGCCCGGAACCGCCGCCGAACCCGACCAGGACACCGGCCGCGCCGGTCCGCATCAGGTGCAGGGCGGCCGTGTAGGTGGCGCAGCCGCCGACCACGACCGGCACGTCGAGGTCGTAGATGAACTGCTTGAGGTTGAGCGGCTCGGCCCGGCCGGACACGTGCTCGGCGGAGACCGTGGTGCCGCGGATCACGAAGAGGTCCACCCCGGCGTCCACGACCGCCTTGTGGTACTGGGCGGTGCGCTGCGGGGACAGCCGCGCGGCGGTGACGACGCCCGCGTCGCGGATCTCCTCGATCCGGCGGCCGATCAGCTCCTCCTGGATCGGCGCGGCGTAGATCTCCTGGAGCCGCTGGGTGGCGGCGACGTCGTCGAGTTCACGGATCTCCGCCAGGAGCGGCTCCGGGTCCTCGTAGCGGGTCCACAGCCCCTCCAGGTCGAGCACGCCGAGCCCGCCCAGCCGGCCGATGGCCACGACCGTCTTGGGGGAGGCGACGCTGTCCATGGGGCTGACCATCAGCGGCGTCTCGAACCGGTAGGCGTCGATCTGCCACGCGATGGACACCTCCTCGGGGTCGCGCGTGCGTCGGGCGGGCACGATCCCGATCTCGTCGAGCTCGTAGGCTCGGCGCCCGTTCTTCCCCAGCCCGATCTCCACCTGAGCCAACGCTTGATCCCCCTCGAAAGTGCTGCGCCGGACGCTCGACCGGCGCGTTTACTGCCGCGGAGAGTCTACTCGCCCGCGGGTCGCCCTCCCGCTCCCCACTCCCCGCCTCCCCCTCCCCTGAAGTGCCCGCCCGACGCCGTTGAACACGCTAGGTTTCTCACTGATCACTCATCGTCTCGACCTCGGGTCGACGAAAGGGAGTTCCATGCGGGGTAAGCGAATCCTGGGACGCGCGGCGGCGGTGTTCGGCGCCGTGTTGATGGCCAACGCGGGACTCGGCGGGGTCGGCGCGCACGCGGAGGCGTCCGGTGGCCGGGCCGCCGACCGCGCGGCCACGAGCGCCGAGGCCAACGTGTACCGCCTCGTCAACGTCAACAGCGGCAGGTGCGCGGGGGTCGGCGGGTCGAGTCTGGAGAAGGGAGCGGCGGTCATCCAGTGGGACTGCCTGGACATCGACGACCAGGCGTGGACCTTCGTCTACATGGGCGGGTACCACTACCACCTGGAGAACGTGAACAGCGGGCAGTGCCTGACCGTCTCCACGCCCGCCGGGGACGGAGCCCGCGTCGTGCAGCTGCCGTGCCGGAGCCACCCCCACCAGGGCTGGCGCCTGGACAAGGACGGGCAGAACCTCCGCTTCGTGAACTACGACCCCAAGATGAACCTCGCGGTGGTCGACTCCGCCACGGGCAACGGCGCCCCGTTGATCCTGGCTGAACCGGGAACGCGGGCGAGCGAGGTGTGGACCCTCATCGCGGTCGGGTAGAGGGCCGGATCCGGTGCGCTCCCGCCCCGGAGCGCACCGGGTCCGCCCCGCGTCGTGGGCTCGGACGGCCTCCGGGCGCCCCGAACACGCGCGCCCGGCGACACCGGGGGTGTCGCCGGGCGCGGGGAGCCGGATCCGGTCAGCGCACGTTGTAGTTCGGCGCCTCGACGGTCATCGTGATGTCGTGCGGGTGGCTCTCCCGCAGACCGGCGCTGGTGATGCGCATGAGCTGGCCGCGCTCGCGCAGCTCGGCGACGGTGCGGGTGCCCGCGTACCACATCGACTGGTGCAGCCCGCCGACGAGCTGGTGGGCGACCGCCTGGAGCGGGCCGCGGAACGGCACCTGGCCCTCGATGCCCTCGGGGATGAGCTTGTCCTCGGCGGCGACCTCCGCCTGCGCGTAGCGGTCCTTGGAGAAGGACCGGCCGCGCATGGCGCCCAGTGAGCCCATGCCCCGGTAGGCCTTGAACTGCTTGCCGTTGATGAAGATCAGTTCGCCCGGGCTCTCCGCGACACCGGCGAGGAGGCTGCCGAGCATGACCGTGCTGGCCCCGGCCACGATCGCCTTGGCGATCTCGCCGGAGTACTGGAGCCCGCCGTCGGCGATGAGCGGCACGTTCGCCGGGCCGCACGCCTTGGCGGCCTCCAGGACGGCGGTGAGCTGCGGCGCGCCCACACCGGCCACCACGCGGGTGGTGCAGATGGAGCCCGGGCCGACCCCGACCTTGACCGCGTCGGCGCCCGCGTCCACGAGCAGCTGGGCCCCGGCGCGGGTGGCGACGTTGCCCGCCACGACGTCGGCGCGCGAGTTGGCCTTGAGCTTGGCGACCATCTCGGCCAGACCGGCGGAGTGGCCGTGGGCCGTGTCGACGACGATGAAGTCGACCCCGGCCTCCACCAGCAGCTTGGCCCGCTTCTCGGCCTCGGCGCCGACGCCGACGGCGCCGCCGACGACGAGGCGGCCGTCGGCGTCCTTGGTGGCGTCGGGGAACTGCTCGCTCTTGATGAAGTCCTTGACGGTGATCAGGCCGCGCAGGCGGTTCTGGCCGTCGACGATCGGCAGCTTCTCGACCTTGTGCTTGCGGAGCAGCTCGAAGGCCTGCTCGCGGGAGACCCCGACGGGGGCGGTGACCAGCTCGCCCGTGGTCATGACGTCGCGGACCAGGCGGGCGCGGTCGTTCTCGAAGCGCATGTCCCGGTTGGTGACGATGCCGACGAGGGAGCCGTCGGGGTCCGTGACCGGGACGCCGGAGATGCGGTAGTGGGCGCACAGGCGCTCGACCTCGGCGAGGGTGTCGTCGGGGCGACACGTGACCGGGTCGGTCACCATGCCCGCCTCGGAGCGCTTGACCAGGTCGACCTGGCTGGCCTGGTCCTCGGCGGAGAGGTTGCGGTGCAGGACGCCCGCGCCGCCCTGGCGGGCCATGGCCACGGCCATGCGCGCCTCGGTGACGGTGTCCATCGCCGCCGACAGCAGCGGGATGCTCAGCTCGATGTTGCGCGAGAGCCGGGTGGTGGTGTCCACGTCGCCGGGCTGGAGGTCGGAGTAGGCCGGGACGAGGAGCACGTCGTCGTAGGTGAGTCCGGGGGGCAGCAGTTTGTCCCCGTAGTCGCTGTACTCGTCACTCATGACACAACCTCCGCTGTCCCGGCACACCTGCGCGGATTCGCCCCCGCGTGTCACCTCATCCTAGGCCGTGGCCTCGGCCGCCTCATGAGGAAAGGAGCGTTTGCCCCGTCACCACGGCCCGAAAGTGACCAGTCTCACCGTTTGAGACGGGCCGGAGAATGCCACGAAAGCCGCGCTCCAGATCCGCCCGGCGCTCGTGTGTTCCTCCGGGCGTCCGGACTCACTCAGTGCGGGCGCCGTCGCCTGGGCGCGGGGTGGAGGCAGTATCCGTGCGGCGGTCTCGGGCGGTTCGGGCAGACCGGGCGTGAGCGCGGTCGGCGGCCGTGCTCACGGGAGGAGTCTGTTCGCCAGGGCCACCTGCCGAAGCCGAGCAATAGCTCGGTGCTGGGCAACCCGTACCGCTCCCGCCGACATCCCAAGTACATGTCCCGTCTCATCCGCCGTCAGGCCGGCGATCACCCTCATGACCAGCAATTTCCGTTGTCTCTCCGGGAGCTCGTCCAGCAGCTCCCGCGCCCGCTGGGCCTCGATCACGCGGACCGCGGCCTCCTCGGGTCCCGGCCCGTCGTCGGCCGGTTCCGGGACGGTGTCGGTGGGCACCACGTCCACCCGTCCCGCGCCCCGCAGGGTGTCGGCGACCTTGTGCGCCGCGATGCCGAACACGAGGGACGCGAAGGGGCGTCCCCGGTCCTGGTAGCGGGGGATCGCCGTGAGCAGGGCGATGCACACCTCCTGCGCCACGTCGTCGGAGTAGTGGGCCAGCCCGGAGACCCGTGCCAGGCGGGCACGACAGTACCGGACCACCATGGGCCGCACCTCGCGCAGCAGCGAATCCATGGCCCCGTCGTCCCCCTGGACCGCGAGTGACCCCAGATGGTTCAAACCCGTGTCTCGCGTCGCGGGGTCCGCGTCCAGGTGTGTTCCATCCCGGTGCGTTCCCGGTCGCCGCGCGGTCACGCCCCCCCGGGCGCCTGCATCCGTCACGTTACGAATGATGCCCCCAACCCGGGACCCAACCGCTCCAATCGACAACTACAGAATGGTCACGTTTTGGGAAAAACGCCCGAAAACGCCACACAATTCGGCGAGAGAAGCGGGAATACCGTGGTAGTGGACGGGGGCGGAGCGACGACGCGCCCCGCCCCCGAAGGAGCCCTCCGGGGACCGACGCCCCCGGGGATCACCGCTCCTAGTGGGCGTGCCCGTGGCCGTGGCCGTCCGCGTCCTCGTCCTCCTCGGGCTTGTCCACGACCAGCGCCTCGGTGGTCAGGAGCATGCCCGCGATGGACGCGGCGTTCTGGACGGCGGAGCGGGTGACCTTGACCGGGTCGATGATGCCCTCGGCGGTCAGGTCGCCGTAGACGCCGGTCGCGGCGTTGAAGCCGTGGCCGACCTCCATCTCCGAGACGCGGTGGGTCACCACGTAGCCCTCGGCGCCCGCGTTCTCCGCGATCCACCGGGCGGGCTCGACCAGGGCGCGGCGGACGATCGCCACACCGGTGGCCTCGTCACCGCTCAGGCCCAGGTCGTCCAGGGCCGCGGAGGCGTGCACCAGGGAGGCGCCGCCGCCGGCGACGATGCCCTCCTCGATGGCCGCGCGGGTCGCCGAGATGGCGTCCTCCAGGCGGTGCTTCTTCTCCTTGAGCTCGACCTCGGTGGCCGCGCCGACGCGCAGGACCGAGACGCCGCCCGCGAGCTTGGCCAGGCGCTCCTGGAGCTTCTCGCGGTCCCAGTCGGAGTCGCTCGCCTCGATCTCCTTGCGGATCTGGCGGACGCGGTCCTCGACCTCGCTGTGCTCACCGGCGCCGTCCACGAGGGTGGTGGCGTCCTTGGTGACGGTGACGCGGCGGGCGGAGCCCAGGACGTCCAGGTCGGCGTTGTCCAGGGTCAGGCCGACCTCCTCGGCGATGACCTGGCCGCCGGTCAGGACGGCGATGTCCTGGAGCATGGCCTTGCGGCGCTCGCCGAAGCCGGGGGCCTTGACGGCGGCGACGCTGAGCATGCCGCGCATCTTGTTGAGCACCAGGGCGCCCAGGGCGTCGCCCTCGATGTCCTCGGCGATGATGAGCAGCGGCTTCTTGTCCTGGACGACCTTCTCCAGCAGGGGCAGCAGCTCGTTGAGGTTGCTGATCTTGCCCTGGTGGATGAGGATCCGCGCGTCCTCCAGGACCGCCTCCTGGCGGTCGACGTCGGTGACGAAGTAGGGCGAGACGTAGCCCTTGTCGAACTGGAGGCCCTCGGTGAAGTCGAGGTCCAGACCGAAGGTCGGGGCCTCCTCCACCGTGATGACGCCGTCCTTGCCGACCTTGTCGAACGCCTCGGCGATGAGGTCGCCGATCTGCGCGTCCTGGGCGGAGTTGGTGGCGACGTAGGCGATGTCGCCGCGCTCCTCGACCGGGCGGGCGCGGTCGAGCAGGATCTCCGACACCTTCGCGGCGGCGGCGTCGATGCCCTTCTTCAGGGACATCGGGGAGGAACCGGCGGCCACGCTGCGCAGGCCCTCGCGGACCAGCGCCTGGGCCAGGACCGTGGCGGTCGTGGTGCCGTCGCCGGCGGCGTCGTTGGTCTTGGTGGCGACCTCCTTGACGAGCTGGGCGCCCAGGTTCTCGTAGGGGTCGTCCAGCTCGACCTCACGGGCGACGGTGACACCGTCGTTGGTGATGGTGGGAGCGCCGAACTTCTTGTCGATGACGACGTTGCGGCCGCGCGGGCCCAGCGTCACCTTGACGGCGTTGGCGAGGCGGTCGACGCCCCGCTCGAGGGCGCGGCGGGCGTCGTCCTCGAACTCCAGGATCTTCGGCATGCTGAGTGCTTCCTCTTGTGGTCACAAACGAACATCCCGCCCGCCCGGCGAAACGCCGACCGGTGCGGGATGCGGAGAACTGCCTGCCCGGGGCCCTGGGCGGGCCCCGGTCGAGACCTACTTCTCGACGACCGCGAGGAGGTCGCGGGCGGAGAGGACCAGGTACTCGTCACCGTCGTACTTGACCTCGGTGCCGCCGTACTTGCTGTAGAGAACGACGTCGCCGACCTTCACGTCCAGCGGGACGCGCTTGCCGTTGTCGTCGAGACGGCCCGGGCCCACGGCGAGGATCTCGCCCTCCTGGGGCTTCTCCTTGGCGGTGTCCGGGATGACCAGACCGGAGGCGGTGGTCTGCTCGGCCTCCAGGGTCTTGACCACGACGCGGTCCTCAAGCGGCTTCAGCACGGTCTTGGTGGCGGTCGACACGGTGTGACCTCCCCTTCAAGGTTTCGGTGTCCTGTACTTCGGCCCGCGCGCGAGCGCGGACCGGCTACGAAAAAGGGGCGACCGCGGCGGCCTGTCGTCGCGGGTGCCAGACCGGCCTCGTCGCGGTTAGCACTCTACCCGTGCGAGTGCCAGAATGGAAATGTGGCGTGGACCGCTGGTCAGGGCCGCCACCTGCCCGGAGCGGGCGCGTCGGGGGCGCCGGGAGCGTACCCGGATCCGCGCCGCCCACACCGTCGAACGATGGAGGACCCATGCGCGTGCCCGCCTTCGCGGCTCTGCTCACCGACGCGGGCCAGGAGGTGCTTGCGGGCGTGGACCCGAAGGCGGACCGGCTGTCCGCCGCCTCGCACCTGCGCGACGACCCCCGGGTGGCCGCGCTCGCCCCCGATCTTCCCGTATCGGACCTGGTCAACGCGATTCTCACCCAGGTGGATCTGCGCGAGCGCGGCAAGGCCAAGTTCGGCGGCCTGGCCCAGGAGATGTACTTCACGCCCGACGGTCTGGAGCAGTCGACCCGGCGCGTGGTGGCCGACTACCGCGCCGCCCGCACCGCCGCCGTCGCGGACGGGCGCCCCGCGGGCGACCTGTGCTGCGGGATCGGCGCGGACCTGCTCGCGCTGGCCGAACGGGGGGTGTCGGTCGAGGGCGTGGACGCCGACCCGCTGACCGTGGCCGTGGCGCGCGCCAACATCGACGCCCTCGATCTGGCGGACCGGGCCCGGGTGCGCGAGGGGGACGTGACCGAGGTCGCACCCGGCGCCTACCCGCTGCTGTTCTGCGACCCCGCGCGGCGCAGCGGTCGGGGCCGGGTGTTCGACCCGGCGGCCTACTCCCCGCCGTGGGACGTGGCGACCGGCCTCGCCCGGGGCTCGTCCGCCGCCTGCCTCAAGGCCGCGCCCGGCATCCCGCACGAGGTGCTGCCCGACGACGCCGCCGCCGAATGGATCTCGGTGGACGGCGAACTCAAGGAGACGGCGCTGTGGTTCGGCGAGCTCGCAGACGGGCCCCGGCGCCGGGCGACCGTGCTGCACGAGCGGCCCGGGCTGCTGGCCACGGAGGGCGCGATCGCGCACCTGGACGAGGTCCCGGGCCTGGGCCCCGCACCCGTCGCCCCCGCGCGGCGCTACCTGTACGACCCGGACGCCGCCGTGGTGCGCTCCCACCTCGTCGCCGAGGCGGCCGCGCGCGTGGACGGCGCCCTGCTCGACGAGCGGATCGCCTACTTCACCTCCGAGCGGTCCGAACCCTCGCCGCTCTGGCGGGTCCTGGAGATCACGGACGTCATGCCGTTCTCCCTCAAGAAGCTGCGCTCCGCGCTGCGCGCGCGGGACGCGGGAACGGTAACGATCAAGAAACGCGGGTCCGCGGTGGACACCGAGAAGTTGCGCAGGGACCTGCGCGCCTCGGGCTCCGAGGCGGTCACCGTCGTCCTGACCAGGATCGGAGACCGCCCGTACAGCCTCCTGTGCCGGGAGATCCCGGAGCCCGCACACGCCTGAGCCGGGGCCTCGCCGGACACCGCGTCGCACTCCGGCCACAGCGCGCGCACCAGATCGTTACCTCCCGCACGCGGATCTTTGGCCGATCCCTGGGGCGACGGGGGTTCGGGTCGTTACACTGACGACCGCTGAATGCTTTCCCTTCTCATGGACATCCCCGGAAGGCCTTGGTTGACTGATCCGCGCGCGGTTCGAGCAGCCCTGACGGCATGCCTCGACCGCATACGCTCAGTCACGCTTGAGTCACGTTAAGGCGGTTTCGCCGCGGGGCGCATCGCCCCCGGGGACCATCGAGAACCCGACCGCCCGGAACCACCGTCCCTTCCTCCGGGCCCGGACGGGAGCGCCAGAACCCAAAGGAGCACCTCGGTGGAACAGACCAATCACAACTTCCTCAACGGGGGAGGTCAGGCCGGGATCTCCGACCGGATGCGTGACCTGCTCTCCCAGGCCGCACAGGAGCACGTCTCCGAGCAGAAGTCCCAGGGCGCGGTGACCGAGGAGATGCGCCAGCGCCTGGAGGGCATGGAGTGGCTGCTGCGCGAACTGCGTGATCAGGAGCTCACCGCCCTCGCCGAGTCGGTCACCGCGGTCAACGGTCGGATCGACGGCTTCCTGGAGCGCCCGCCGGAGTGGGCCGAGACCCTCGCCGAGCACATCGAGCTGGTCGGGCAGCAGGTCAAGCCGCTGGCGGACATGCCGTCCCTGCGCGCCGACACCCAGCGCATCGCCGGACACCTGGACACCGCGCTCACCCGCCTCCAGCGGATGGGCGAGACGGGCAACCGCACGGCGGAGAAGGTGGACGAGCTCGGCGAGAAGCTCACCGGCCTCACCGAGAGGTTCGAGGCCCGCCTGGACGCCCTGGACACCGCGCTGGCCGCGCTCACCGAGAAGACCGACGCCGTCGAGGCCTCCCTCGCCGAGCGGCACGAGGCCCTCTCCTCGGCGCTGGGCGAGAGCCGCACGGAGCTGTCCGAGGCCGTGGCCGCCAGCCGCGAGGCGATCTCCACGGCCCTCACCGAAGCCCGCGAGGCCCTGGGCGAGACCGTCGCCGCCAAGGTGTCGGAGTCCACCGAGGAGCTGCGCTCGTCGGCCGCGGAGAAGCACGAGGCGCTGCTGTCGAAGCTCCAGGAGAACACCGGCGAGCTGGGCGAGCGCACCTCCGCCCTCGCCGACGACCTGAGCGCCCTCGCGACCGCCGCCCAGGAGCGGCACGACGCGCTGACCGCCAAGTTCTCCGAGAGCGTCGGCTACCTGAGCACGCAGGCCGAGGAGAACCACGCCGAGGCCAACGCCGCCGTCGCGGACGTGACCGGGGCGGTCGCCAAGCTGCGGGAGAACCACGAGTCCTCCCTCACCGACCTCCGTGCGCACCTGCGCCAGCGCCTGACCGAGCTCAGCGAGCAGATCGACCTCGGCCGCACCGAGGACCGCGAGCGGGACGAGGCCGCCGCCGAGCAACTGCGCGAGTCCGTCCACGAGCGCACGGACGCCCTCAGGGCCCAGGTCGCCGAGGACGCCGAGAAGGTCGCCGCCGACCTGGCCGAGCTGCGGACGTTCGTCGAGGAGTCGACCACCCGGGCGGCCGCCGAGACCGCCGAGCGCCACCAGACCCTCGCCGAAACGCTCACCGAACAGACCCGCGAGCACCGCACCGCGCTCGACGAGCGGCTGGAGCGCCAGCACGAGATCCTCACGGGCAAGGTGGACAACCACCTGTCGCAGATCACCGGCAAGGTCGACCACGAGCTCGGCCGCCTCACCGACCGGTTCGACACCTTCGAGGGGCACTTCGAGGGGAGCTTCGAGGGCATCGAGGGCAAGATCGACGGCATCGACGGACGGATCGACGGCCTGAACGGCCGGATGAACGGCGTCGAGGGCCAGTTCGAAGGCGTGAGCGGGCACTTCGAGGGTGTCGACGGCCGGATGGAGGCCATCGACGACCGGCTGGAGGCGCTCAACCAGCGGCTCAACCAGCTGCCGCAGTCGATGGAGGTCAGCGAGCTGCACCGCCGCCTGACCGAGCTCGTCGACCGGCCGCAGCTGGACCACACGAGCAAGCTCGACGAGATCGACGCGCACGTCACCTCCGCCGTCGAACCGGTCCTGCGGGAGCTGAAGCAGCGCCCGGACCGGCACGAGTTCGAGGAGACCGTCACCGAGGCGGTCGAGAACTCGCACGACGACATGACCAAGCGCCTCGCCTCCCTGGAGGAGACGGTGCTCGCCCTGGCCGAGGCGCTGCTGCGCCCGGGCCGCGACGGCAAGAAGAAGCGCCGCCGCGACGACGACGAGGACGACGAGTAGGGCACCGGGGTCAGGGCCCCAGACGCACGGGAGGGCGTCGGACCAGGGACGGTCCGACGCCCTCCGGCGTCTGTGCATGCTGAACCCTGAGCGGTTGACCTAGCTCATAGAGCAGCAAATCCCAACTCTCAACAGGTCAGACAACGTATCCAACGTCTGATTGCGTGAACCAGTGGCACCTTGCACGACTTCATCCACGATGAAGCGTGATGAGCGATGTCCAGATCTGGCCAGAGCCGTCCCGCTTCTCCTGGCTTAGAGGTCGTCTCACCTCGCCTACAGACAGCTATAGTGTCGCCGACATCCGGCATTCAGCACATCGCACACCGTTTCCCTTCCGGTGTGCGTGAACCCAGCAGCCCTTCGCAGCGTCGACGACGCCCAAGCTTGCTGGCATCCCATGGCTGTTGGCAGAGAAGGACACAGGAGAGATCATGGCAGTAGGTATGAACCCCTCCCTGGCTTATGCGGGCGGGGACGCATCCCTCACCGCGGCATCCCGGCTCCGTGACCTCGCAGAGGACTGGGCTGACGCCGTCTCAGCTGCCTCGGCGGTCATGCGCCTTTCGCCAGGGGTGACGGAGTGGGACTCCTTCGGATCCACGCAAGAAATACACATGCAGGATGTCCAGGAGCACGCTCGCACCCTCGCCACCAACATTCAGGCAGGAGCGTCAGAAGGCGCGCGAACCGACGCTGAGGCCTCTGGAGAATATCGTGCGACGTCGAGTGCGCCGATCCTCACGCGCGCGATCAACGAGCATCAGCTTTAGCTCCTCTCCCCCTATTCCCACCGTAGAAGGACATGCTCATGACCGATGGCAGCTACCAGATCTCGCCCAAGGAGTGCGATGTCAGCGTGTCGGTGCTTCAGAACCAAATCGACAGGTTCAACGAGATGTACTCGAACATCTGTGGCCGTTCAGCCAGCTACAACGCCGTAGCCAATACGACCGCGACAGAGTTCTCCGAGCTGATATCAGAAAACATCAGAAGCACGGCGGAGGAGAACGAAGACGCCTGGGGTAGTGCTCTGGCGGCCTGCATCCATGCAGTGGGCGTGATTAAAAGGTACTCCGTTGCAGTTCAGGCCTACAACAACAGGATCGAGGAACTCGAGGGGGAACTTGCGTCCAAAGTATCGGCAGCGGAGACTACGGCCGATAAGGAGGACTTGGTCGATGAGTATCAGGGGTACGCCGACGACGCATGGGGAACACTGGAGGGCAAGGCAGCCGAGGTGTCCGACATGCTCGCGGACGGCCCCACTCCCGAGCACATCCGGACCCTCACAGAAGCGGGGCACATCGGCAGTGTCCCTGGCGGACTCATGTACGTCATCACGGGGGATGAGCAGTATTTCGCTGTCACCCCTGGCATGGACGGCTCTGATATTGGCAGAACCATCCAGCTTGCTGCGGAAGGTGATGAATCAGCTCTGGAGCAACTCGATGAGAGCCTGGCGCTGATGAACGTCTTCATGGCCTACATCGCACGTAAGCAGGAAAACGGGGGCCAACTCACCGCACGTGAGCTAGAAATTCTGAATGGCCTAAACGATCACCTGGATGACGCGGATGCTGTGGAGTCAAGCGGCTGGGGCCATTCGAATGGTTGGGGTGGCCAGATAGAGCAAGGGGAGTTTTTCAACTCAATCGAGGCTATCCGAGACAGTAAACACCTGTCAGAAGAACAGCGGGAACAGTTGGAAGCCATCATCGGTAGTTCTCTTCTGGCCGCCTCCGATGAACGAATGGGCGGCAGCTATGACAACTTGCCTAGAGAAGTCCAAATCGCGGCCGAGGGACCGAAAGTCCACAGTCCTATGGCGTCGCCCGGCGGGTACTCGGGTGACTGGGCCGGGGACTTCGAAGCGCTCACAGAGCTCTTCGAAGGTGCCAATCAAATGACCCAAGAAGAAACCGGTCATCCGATCCAGGGCGGCACGGAACTGTCAGCCATCATGATCGGCACCGTCGCGGGCGCTGTCGAGAGTTGGGGCACCGGGGGAACCGACGAAGAAACCCTGCGCACGATGCTGGAGATCGCCACGCAGAACACGGATGCCAACTACACAATCCTCACTGGAGAGTATCCAGACGGAGAAGAATATCGACACCCGATTGAGTTCTCCTATGGAGGCATCCACACTGATGAGGGAGCCCTCATCGCAGCGCTCTTCTCCCATGAATGGAGCGATGACGATGATGGCTCAGCAGCCCGGAGTCTAATCTCATGGATTGAGGATACAGCGTGGAGCGACGATGAAGCTGAGCAACTCAAGGCGGCTGAGGCCATGGATGGACTCATGGAGGCGCTCACTTCAAAGGAGGCGCACGACACCCTTTCAGACACCGGCATCGACATCGAGCTTGAAGACGGAACGAAGGTTCCGAATGCGTCCTTCACTGCAGTCAATGGCGAGCTAGCTGATGGTCTCACCGATCTTTTCGAGATCTATATCAGCAGCTTCGCCAGCGAGGAGGGCTTTGAAGAAGGGGAAGCAGATTTTGACTGGGAGAGGGGGCCAGGAAGCCCTTGGAACGATAATAATGGCACTCTTAAAATGTCCCCCTCAGAACGCCTTATCTATCTTGAATACATCATGGGAAACGAAGATACAGCCACTCGTGCTCACATCGCAACAGATGGTTATTTGGCGGCCCAGACTGAACTCTTTTTGCGAGACGGCCAGGCTGCACTGACAGGCACGGATGCAGGAATTCTCCAATCTCTTGTTGATGCCGCACTTCACAATGAGGCAGTCAATAGAAACCTTGATTCTGAAGAAGAGCTGGCACGCCAGCAAAAGATCGCTACAGCAGTTGCTAACGCGGGAAGCAACGCCTTGAGCTTGGTTCCAAATGTTGGGCTTGCGCTACAAAGCGTGTCCCAGAGCTTGACACCCGAGATCATTGCCAGCGCATACGACGACTATAGGAATATCGTAACCCATGGATCATCTGAGACAACGAAAACCGAGATCAAGCTCTATACGAGCATGCGCCTCCTCGAGGAGATCATGGAACGAGAGGGTGGCGAATTCCCAGATATCGAGGACGATCGTTCGGTAAATGGAGCCAGTCCGCGAAATGTCTTGGAACGCGCTGGACTAATTGACCAGCGCGGAACTGGGTTCTACTTCGACATTGGAGGGCAGCCCAGCGCGGATGAAGAAAATATTCCAACAACGGCCGAAATCAGAGAAGCCATAGATGAATACCTTAAAGTAAGTGAAGTCGACTGGGCGCCGGGCGGATTCTCGGGAACTGAATTTTCCGATGAATTCTCTGGGGAATTCAACGACATCTACGATGACCTGGAGCCTCAGCTAAGGTATGACAGTGGGAACATTGACAGTCTCTACGAAGGCGTACGGGCCGCAGATAAACCATCGTAGCCCCGACTCTCCTTGGTTCGGATAGAACGCTGAAAAAGAGCATTCGCGTTGACGGCCAGGACATCCGACACAAAATCTTGCACGAAGTTAGAACCAGGATGGTTACGATGACAAAGAAGACTCCGCCAAAAGGTGTCGCAGTCTTTCTGGGACTTGCTGCGCTTTGGACAACATCTTGCCAAGCCCCACATGAAAACAACGAACAAAATGAACCTTCTGAGAGTTCAAGTCCAGTCGAACCTGTCACAAACACGTGGGTGAGCACCACCTTGGATGTTCACATCCTCCAAAGCATGCTTGAACACGATCAGAGTGGTGCGGTGGTTGAAAACATTAGAGGATTCTATGAAGAATTCAACGAGACCCGAGAAGGGCAATTTGATGGATATCAAATCCTTCTAGATTCCGGTGTGATTTCAGAAGAGGGAGGTGAATACGAGGTCGAAACCGATTCCAGTAGATGGGGCACCGGTGAACACTCCAGCATCACAGACAGCCAGGTGCGCCAGGCAGTCCGGGATTCGGTGATCGCAAATCAAGTTGATTGGTGCGGAGAAGAAATGAGCGGATATGAATTTTCCGAGAACTATTTGGATGCAAACGAAGGGCAATATGATACTCGCGAGGAGTATGAATCCAGCATTGAAGAATATGTGAACTGCAAATCCGAGTAGCGCTCCTAAGGGATGGCACTTCGAAGGCGGTCGGTGAATCACAACCACAAGACGTTGGGCCGGGGCGCCCCTCCAGCGCCCCGGTTCCGCTCTCTCAGGCCCGCCCCTCCCGGCCTGGTCAGACGGCGGGCCTGGGGTGCGGTCCCTGACCCCCGCGTCTCCTCCGCGCGCGGGTCCACCACCGCCCACACCGTGAGCGGCTCCCCCGGCCGCCCGAACCATCCCCAGGCCCGCGACAGCTCCTCCACCAGGCGCAGCCCGTATCCCCCGCCCACCACCGGCACCGTCGGCTCCCGACCACCCACCGCCCCGTCGTCGGTCACCGCGATCTGGAACAGGCCCCCGTGCCGCTCCATCCGCAACCGCACCCGACCGAACGGCCGTCCCGACGCCGTGTGCGTCAAAGCGTTCGTGTGCAGCTCCGACACCACCGTGAGCAGCGGGTACGCCCGGTCGAAGCTCAGCCCCGAGCCGTGCCAGCACCACTGCCGCGCGGTCGCCACCTGTCCCGGCAGCGAACCGAAACTCGCCATCCGCACGCCCGGAACCACGGACGGGATCCGCCTCGGCAGCGCCTCCCTCGATTCCCCCATCGCCTACTCCCCTCGCCCCGGACTTCGCCGTCGGGGAACAGGCTCCCAACGGGCCGCGCGCTTGGCCTCCTTCCATGGAGTTTTCGCAAAAGTCCACCCGGGGCAATGGAGTTTTTGCAAAACTCCACCGCGTGAGGAAAGAGCATGGTAGGACCTATTTGTCCAATTCCGATATGCGAATATCAACCATGGCGAAGGTGAGCACGGACATCCGGGAACGGTGGGGCGGCGTCCTCCAGCAGCGGCGCGAGGCCCGTGGCATGACTCAGGAGAAGCTCGGCAGGACGCTGGGGGTCAAGGGCACCGCCGTGTCCAATCTCGAACGCGGCCGGACCTCGCCCACGGCGGACGTCCTCGCCACACTCGACGACGTGCTCGGGACCGGCGACGAGCTGGCGCGGCTGTGGGACGACCTGGTCAAGGAGGGCAAGATCCCCTGGCTGGGTCAGATGGCGGAGCTGGAGGCGAAGGCCGCCTCCATCCTCGACTGCCATCCCTTCCTGGTGCCCTCCCTGTTGCAGACCGCCGACTACGCGACCGCGGTCATGCGGGCGGTCACTCCCTGGGAGCCGCCCAGCACGACCGAATCCCGCGTGCGCGACCGCATGGATCGTGGCGAGCGTTTCCAGGCGGCGGAGACACCGGTGATGATGGTGGTGATCGGCCGCGCGGTCCTGCTGGATCCGATCGACGACGGGCCGATCATGCGCGAGCAGCTGGGCCACATCCACGCTCTCGCGTCGCGGGAGCGGATAACCTTGCAGATCACCGACGAGGCCCTGAACCCGGGGCTCGTGGGACCCTTCTCGGTGCTCGATCCCCCGCCGGAGAGGGAGATCGTCTACGTGGAGTCGGCCTACAAGGGCCAGTTCATCGACGACCCCTCCGCCGTGGGAGAGTTCAAGATACGGTTCCACCGGCTGCAAGCGGCAGCGCTGCCACCGAGCCAGTCGCTGCGGCTGATCGAGAAGACGATTGAGGGACTCCGTCATGAGTGACGCCCAGTGGCACAAGAGCACCTACAGCGGGGGCTCGCACCAGAACTGCGTGGAGGTCGCGGAAGGCACAGCCGAAACCCTCGTTCGCGACACCCAGAACCGCGAGCTCGGCCACCTCACCTTCGCCAACCGCGCCTGGACCGGCTTCCTCTCGTCGGTCAAGGACGACCGCTAACGCGAAACCCCGACGACCCCCGGTCCGCGCTGAGGCGTGGGAACGGGGGTCTTTCCGTGCCCGAAGTCCCCTTCAACCCCTGTGCGATCAAGGCACGGATCATCCCCCGCACCACCCGCCCGGCACCGCGCCTCGCTCCGCCTTCTTCGTCCTCACCACCGGCTGACGCCACGGGCTGACGGA
Source organism: Nocardiopsis sp. NPDC049922 (assembly GCF_040660275.1). NCBI lineage: Bacteria > Bacillati > Actinomycetota > Actinomycetes > Streptosporangiales > Nocardiopsidaceae > Nocardiopsis > Nocardiopsis sp. NPDC049922. The sequence goes on from NZ_JBFAME010000001.1 coordinate 401,711, forward strand.
GATGACGAGGCCGCCCGCGCCCCCGCAGGGGACGGGGCGGCCCGTGTCGCGCCGCGCGCTACGCGCACAGCTTGCTGTTGAGGTTCCTCTGCCGCTTGGAGATGATCAGGTCCGGCGTGCTGTCGAACAGCAGGCGGTCGGCCGTGCCGTCGACGTGGAACCCGGGCGAGAAGATGAAGGGGTGCCCCGGCCCCGCCACCCGCCAGTTGTCCTCGCTCATCCGCTCCTCGTTCCGCTCGAACCGGTGGTCGAAGACCTCGAACACCGGTTGGACGCGGAAGGTCCGCCGGATGGGGGTCGCGTCCAGCCACACCTCGGTGCAGGGCTCGATGAGCATGGCCCGGAGCCGGTTGATCTCACGGGCGACGCCCCAGGCCCACGAGTGGTCCCGGCTCTTGCTCTTCGTGGTGCTGAAGAGTTCGTCGGTCACCGTCTTGGAGAAGCTGAACCCCGTGCTGGTGGACGAGTCGAACGCCGTCGCCCAGGTGATGGTCAGCTCGTAGTAGTCGTCGCCCGTGCCCAGATTCTGGTGCACGGCGGTGATGCGACGCGTCACCCCGGGGTGGTCCCACGCGCCGAGCACGGGGAAGTGGCACTGTCCCCGGAGGGTCTCCCAGGGCCCGCGCGGAGCGAAGTTCCCGTGTTCGCGCACGAACGCGTGCCTGGGCAGGAAATCCCCGGTCTGGTTGTTGAACGCCCCCTGGACCGGCTTGCCGGGCCCCTTCCGGCAGAGGTCGCCCATCAGACCGGCGGAGTCGAACGGCTCCTGTGCCCCGAAGTCGATCGCCCCCGGAAACGGGGCGCCCTCCTGCTTCGGCGGGGCATCCCCGACATCCACCATCGCCGGGTGGTCGGGCATCCCCGCGAGCGGCGGCATGTTGGTCTGGTGGGCGGGGTGCTGCGGTGTCGCGGGGCTCACCGGCCTCGGCGGCCCTCCCCCGGACCCGGGGGTCCACTCGGGGTCCTGCGCGTACGCCGCCGGGCCCATGAACACCTGGCCGCCCAGGGCCACGACCGCGGACAAGGTGAGCGCCGCCGCTCTCGTGGCGAACGCCCCGCGTCTCCGTTGTTCCCGTCTCATGTCCCTCCGCATCATCGACCCGATAACGCCTCCACCCCACAGGGCGCCATGTCCGGAAAACAATGGAAATCGATCCTCCGAAAAGCACACACGCGCGGACTCCTGGGGCCTTCGAGGCGGTCAACGGCAGATTAACTCCTTACTTTCCGGAAGCGCCCGCGACGCGCCCACCGAGCCGAAGGGTCGCGTTCTTCCGAAGTGCAGGCTTAGGGACCAAGGTCAACTCAGCAAAACCACATTTCACCACTATAAATACTTATAGCCACATATCAGGCGTACAACATACGGACGGCACGACGCACATGTGCGTACGGACCTTGGCGCGCGGACGGCGGCCTGGACACCGGGCCGCCGAACCGTTCGCGCGCGTCCGTATCCGCTCGTTCCGCCCGTCACGAGGACGCGCGGGTCGCCGAACTCGGCGATGACCAGGTCCGAGGCGTCGGCGGTGAACGACTCGACGTCGATCCAGCGCAGCCGCACCTGCGGGTGGTCCGCCAGAACCGGCGCCACCTCGTCCTCGACGACCGCGTCTCGGGGTCGAAGGGTCTGGCGCTCGACCTCTTCGTGTCAGGGGAACGAGCCCGCACGGCCACCACGCGCCGACGCCCCCACCGGAACGGTCGTCCGGTGGGGGCGTCGGCGGGACGCGTCACGTATCGTCGGGGCGTCGGCGAGGGCCTCCCGGCATCCGCTCACACGGCCAGCGGGGACCCCACCGGCAGGGAGGTGTCCGTGCCCAGCTCCAGTGTGGACGGGGGCAGCCCGGCGGCGACCACCTCGGCGCCGAGAGCGGCGATCATCGCGCCGTTGTCGGTGCACAGACGCGGGCGCGGGACACGCAACTCGATCCCGGCCTCCCGGCAGCGCTCCTCCGCCAGGGCGCGCAGCGCCGAGTTGGCCGCCACGCCTCCACTGATGACGAGGGTGCTCACACCGTGCTCCACGCACGCGTCCACGGCCTTGCGGGTCAGCACGTCCACCACCGCCTCCTGGAAGGCGGCGGCGATGTCGGCGACGACCAGCGGCTGGCCGGCCCGCTCGGCGTCCTCCACGTGCCGCGCCACGGCGGTCTTCAGCCCGGAGAACGAGAAGTCGTAGGTGCCGTCGCCCCACTTGCCGCGCGGGAAGCGGATGCCCCGCGGGTTGCCGGTCCGGGCGGCCCTGTCGATCGGCGGCCCGCCCGGGTAGGGCAGGTCCAGCAGTCGCGCGACCTTGTCGTAGGCCTCACCGGCGGCGTCGTCCACGGTGTCACCGAGCGAGACCACGTCGGTGGCGAGGTCGTTGACGAGCAGCAGCGACGTGTGGCCGCCCGACACCAGCAGCGCGACGGCGGGCTTGGGCAGCGGGCCGTGCTCCAGCTGGTCGACCGCCACGTGCCCGACCAGGTGGTTGACGCCGTACAGCGGCTTGTCCAGCGCCATCGCGTAGGCCTTGGCGGCGGAGACGCCCACGAGCAGGGCGCCCGCCAGACCGGGACCGGCGGTGACCGCGATCGCGTCCACGTCCGACAGCTTCACGCCCGCGGAGTCCAGGGCCCGCTGGACGGTCGGGGTCATGGCCTCCAGGTGCGCGCGGCTGGCCACCTCGGGCACGACGCCGCCGAAGCGCGCGTGCTGGTCGACGCTGGAGGCCACCTCGTCGCCCAGCAGTTCGCAGCCGCGCACGAGACCGACGCCGGTCTCGTCGCACGACGTCTCGATCCCCAGGATCAACGGATGGTCGCTCATGGGTTCCCCTCCCCGCCGGACCCCTGTCCGGGCTGGGCCGTACGCCGCATGACGATCGCGTCGGCCCCGTTGTAGTAGCCGCGCCGCACACCGATCTGTGTGAAGCCGAAGTCGGTGTACAGCTTCTGGGCGCGCGGGTTGTCGTCGCGCACCTCCAGGAAGACGTGGACGACGCCCTCGCGCTCGGCCCGGTCGAGCAGCTCGGTGAGCAGGGCCCGGCCGATCCCGCGTCCCCAGGCCGGTCGGGCCACGGCCATGGTCTGGACGTCGCCCTCCGGCGGGACGGAGCGCAGGCCCGCGTAGCCGACGACCCGGTCGTCGGACTCGGCGACGACGTAGTACCGCGTCGGCTGGGACAGTTCGTCGCGGAACATCCCCTCGGTCCACGCGTCCTCGGGGAACAGCGCGCGCTCCAGGTCCATGACCGCGGACAGGTCGTCCGCGGACATGGGACGCAGGCGCGCCTCGGTCACTTCACCCACTGCCGGACCTTCTTCGGTGCGCTGGGCACCACGGCGTCGGGGCGGCGCAGGTAGAGCGGGTTGGGTTCGGGCAGCTCCTCGCCCCGGTGGAGGCGGAGCAGCGCCAGCTCGACCATGGCGGCGGCGTCCGGGTACAGCGGGTCCGGGGCGGCGGCGGTGCCGCCGAACACCTCGGCGTACATGTGGGCGCCGTGCCCGACCAGCGGCAGGCCCTCGGTGTCGATCTCGGCGGGGCGGTCGACGCGGACCTCGCCCACGCGCGTGAGGCGGTCGTCGTAGCGGGCCCAGAACACCTCCTTGCGGCGGGCGTCCGTCATCGCGACGAAGGGCTCCGTGCGCCGGGTGGCGAACGCGAGCGCGTCCAGCGTGGTGACGCCGTGGCAGGGGACGTCCAGGGCGTCGGCCAGGGCGTGGCCGGTCGCCAGACCGACGCGCAGACCGGTGTAGGGACCGGGGCCGATGCCGACGGCGACGCCGTCGAGGTCGCCGAGCGCGACGCCCGCCTCCTCCGTGAGGCGGCGGACGGTCGGGCTGAGCAGTTCGCCGTGGCGGCGCGCGTCCACGGAGGACGCGCTCGCGCGCAGCGTGAAGGCGCCGTCGGCGGAGGTCTCACCGATGGCGGCGGTGACCGCCGGGGTGGCGGTGTCGAAGGCCAGGAGCAGCACGGGCGACCGTCCTCATCCGCGCCCGGCGGCGATGCCGGGCAGATCGACGTCGGCCCACCGGTCCCCGACGGGGCGCAGGTGGACGGTCCGGGAGTCGTCGGGGTGGCGTTCGAACCGGATCTCCATCCGGTCGTCGCTCAGGCCCTCGGCGACGCCCTCACCCCACTCGACGACGGTGACGGACTCGGGCAGGGTCATGTCGAGGTCGATGTCGTCGATCTCGTCCGGCCCGCCGAGACGGTAGGCGTCCACGTGCACGAGGGCGGGACCGCCCACGAGGGACGGGTGGATCCGGGAGATGATGAAGGTCGGCGACGTGACCGACCCGCGCACGCGCAGGCCCTCGCCCAGGCCCTGGGTGAACGTGGTCTTGCCCGCGCCGAGGGGACCGGACAGGATGAGGAGGTCGCCGGGGCGGGTGAGGGCGGCCACGTCACGCCCCAGGGCACGCATGGCTCCGTCGGTGGCGGCGGTGACCGCGTGGACGGTGGACGCGCCGGTGGCGGTGGCTGTTACGTCTGTCATCTGACTCGCAGCTTGTGTCGGTAGTGGGTCGGGTGGCGACCGGGCACACGGCTCCTGGCGCGCCGGAGGTGACCTCCCCGCCCAGGCTAGACGGACGGAGAAGGCGGCTGGTACGCGTCGGCGTCCGGCTCAGGCGCCGCCGACGTACTCACGAGGCACCCGCGCGCCCACCCGCGTGACGATCTCGTACGGGATGGTGTCCAGGACCTCGGCCCAGTCCCCGGCGGTCGGGGTCGCGGGGTGTTCGGTCGGATCGCCGAACAGTACCGCGTACTCCCCCGCGTCCACCGGCTCATCGCCTACATCCACAACGAACTGGTCCATGCAGACTGTTCCCGAGATGACGTGGGTACGTCCTCCGAGCAGCACGGGGCCCTTGTTGGTGGCGTGACGCGGGACACCGTCCGCATACCCGAGGGGCACCAGTGCCAAGGTGGTGTCGCGATCGGTGACGTAGCGGTGGCCGTAGGAGACGCCGTTGCCGGGGCCGACGCGCTTGGTGAGGGCGACGCGCGACCGGAGGGTCATCGCGGGGCGCAATCCGGGCACGTCGTAATCGGGGATGGGGACCAGGCCGTAAGTGGCGATGCCGCCGCGCACGAGGTCGAAGCGAGCCTCGGGGAGGGTGAGCAGGGCCGCCGAGTTGGCGATGTGGCGCACCTCGGGGGTGAGGCCGATCTTGTCGGCCACCTCCAGTGCCTCGTGGAAGTTCGAGAGCTGGAGCGGGATGGACGGGTGGCCGGGCTCGTCCGCGCAGGCGAAGTGCGACCACACGCCGCTGACCCGCAGGTGACCGGCGTCCTCGGCGCGGGCCGCGGCCTCCACGAGGGAGGGCCACTCGGCGGCGCCGACGCCGCCGCGGTTGAGCCCGGTGTCGATCTTCAACTGGACGCGGGCGGGGCTGCCGAGTTCGCGCGCGGTCGCGATCACGGTGTCGAGGACCGCGCGGTCGCTGACGCCGAGGTCGATCCCGGCCGCGACGGCCTCGCCGACGGGTTCGCCCGGGGGGATGATCCAGGCGAGCACGGGCACGGTGATCCCGGCCGCGCGCAGGGCGAGGGCCTCGTGGATGAAGGCCGTGCCGAGCCACGTGGCGCCGCCCGCGAGGACGGCGCGGGCCGCCGGAAGCATGCCGTGGCCGTAGCCGTCGGCCTTCACGACCCCCATGAGGGGCGTGCCGCCCGCGTGCTCGCGGAGGAGCCGGACGTTGTCGGCGATCGCGTCCAGGTCGACGCGGGCGTGCGCGAAGTGAGCCATGTTCCCAGTCTTCCACGTGTGGGTTACCGCTCGGGAGCTGCGGGTATGTGGGTTTCGACCGAGTTCGGGGCCGTTTCTGGGGGGATCGGCGTGAGCGAGTTCGGAAGTGAGCGTCCGGTCGACGCGGTACGGCTGTGGTCCGGGGGACTGGCCACCGCCGTGGTCGCGACACTGGTCGTCCTGGTCGGCACTCTGATCATCCGGGGGGTTCTGGGGATTCCCGTGCTCGCCCCGGAGGAGGCCGGATACCTGGGTGGCACGGGGATCGTGGCCTACGCGTCGGTGGCGGCCGCGGCGGCGCTGCTGGCCACGGGCCTGCTGCACGTGCTGCTGCTGACCGCGCCACGACCGCGCGCGTTCTTCGGGTGGATGATGGGACTGATGACGGCGGTCGCCGCGGTCACGCCGTTCACCCAGGGAGCCGAACTGGCCAGTCAGATCGCCACGGCGGTCGTCAACCTCGTCGCCGGGGTGGCGATCGCGACGCTGCTGGGCGGCGTCGCGGGGACGGCCGCCGCCAGGTCGAGGAACAGGCCGCCCCCGGTGCTACGGCAGGAGGGGATCCTCCCGGACGTGGACGGGTCCGACTACCGCCGGGACCGGCGGAGGCCATGACCGGCAGGCGGCACCGGCGAACCGAAGACCAGCCATGAGGGGCGGGACCGAGGGTCCCGCCCCTTCGTCGTGCGGGGGTCGACGCGGTCCCGCTGCTGGTCGGTCAGCCGGGCGTGACGAGGCATCGGGATCGGACCGCAGGTGTTGCTCACCCAGGGCCGGTGGCCCGGCCGGGCTCAGTCGATCGTCCGGATCACCCGGGCGGGAACTCCCCCGACCAGGGTGCGGGCGGGAACGTCACGAGTGACCACCGCGCCCGCGGCGACCACGGCGCCGGCGCCGATGGTCACTCCCTGCGTGATCACGGCAGCCGCTCCGATCCAGACGTCGTCTTCGACAACGATCGGGGCGAAGGAGAGGTACTCGCGGCGCTCGGCGAGGGGCAGCGGGTGCCCCCCGGTGATGAGGCTGACCCTCGGCGCGATCATGGCACCGTCGCCGATGCGGATCCCGCCCCTGTCCATGAACGTGCATCCCTGGTTGACGAAGACGTTCTCCCCGAACGTCGTGTTCAGCCCGTACTCGGTGAAGAACGGCGGGTAGATCGTCACCGACTCCGGGAGCGGGCCACCGAACACAACAGAAAGTAGTTCAGCACGACCTTCGCTGTCGCTGAACGGCAGCACGTTCAGCCGAGACGTCGTGTCGGTCACCTCCACGATGCGCTCCGCATGGCGCGCGAACTCGGGCGTCTGGACATACATGACCTGCTCTGTGCGTGGGGACATGCACTGATCCCACCACCCCGCAGAACGCGCGGTCAAACAACCGTGCGCCCCACCAGACACAACCAATCGTTGTGGAAGTAGGCTGAGATCGTGAATGGTGAAGCGCTGCGGACGTTCGTGGCCGTCGCCGAGACCGGCCAGTTCCAGGCCGCGGCGGACGAGCTCGGGATCAGCCAGCAGGCGGTCTCCAAACGGATCGCGGCCCTGGAGAGACACCTCGAGGTCACGCTCCTGGTGCGGACCACCCGAGGCTCCGGGCTGAGCCTGGACGGGCAGGTGTTCCTGCCGCACGCCAAGAAGGTCCTCACCGCCCTCGAACAGGCCGAGCAGGCCGTGCGCCCCGGCAGCCGGCCCTTGCGCGTCGACGTCCTCAACCGGCGCATCGCTCCGGCCCAGGCCGTCTACCGGTTCTACCGCTCCCACCCCGAGATGCACCTGGACGCGGTCACGCTGAGCAACGAGAACGCCGCTCAGGCCGCCCGGGCGGTGCTCGAAGGGACCGTCGACGCGTCCTTCCGCGCCCTGTCGGCGGAACGGGTCCCGGCCGGGATCAGCGCCGAACGACTCCTGGACGTACCCCTGGAGCTCCTGGTCGGGCCCGCCCACCCGTTGGCGGACGCACCCCGGGCCAGGCCCGCGGACCTGGCCGGCCACCGCGTCTGGATCCCCGGGATCAGGCCCGGTACGGAGTGGGCGGCGTTCTACCGTGCGCTGTCCGAGGCCTTCGGTCTGAGCATCGACGCGCTCGGCCCCCACTTCGGCGACGAGGCCCTGATGGACGCGCTGGCCGACTCGGCCGCTCTGGCCACCCTCGTCGGCAGCGGGGACCGGTACCTGTGGCCCCAGACCCACGACCTGCGGCGCATCCCGTTGCATGATCCGACCCCGGTCTACCCGCACGTGCTGCTGTCCCGCAGCGGAGACCAGCACCCTGTGCTGACCGCGCTACGCGAACATCTGCGCACCTCAGGGCCGCGAACCCCGGATGACGTGTGGACCCCGGACTGGGTGGACCGCTGAGCGGACGACTGATGTGACGGACATGTCCTAGAGGGCCCGGTCGAGGGCTTCGGCGCTGGTCATGACGGCCTCCCACAAATAGTTAGATTCACTAACGTTTGATTCGCCAACGAACCTATATCGTTAGTTCAACTAACACAAGAGGGATAGGCTGTCCGCATGGAGACCAGCGACGAACTGCGATTCGACCACGGCGAGGAGACCCCCGAGCGGCTCAGGCGCCAGCTCTCGCGCCTCGCCGGGATGACCGCCGCCCAGACGCGTCGCGTCGCGGGCGAAGCGCTCCGCGCGGTGGGCGCCCACAAGGACCACTTCGTGGTGCTCGCCGCCCTCGCCGAGTTCGGTCCCGCCAGCCAGGCGACCCTGTCCGGCCGCACCCGCGTCTACAAGAGCGACCTCGTCGCGGTCCTCAACGACCTCGCGAACGGCGGGTGGGTCCGCCGCGCCCCCGACCCGGACGACAGGCGCCGCAACGTCATCACCATCACCGACGACGGCGAGCGCCGCCTCGCCGAGCTCGACCGCATCCTCGACGACGTGAACGAGCACGTCATGGCCCCGCTCAGCCGCGACGAGCGCGCGCACCTGTTCGCCCTGCTCGGCCGGATCAACGCCCACCTCTCCGACGCGCCGGACCGCGCCTGACCACCGCGCCCCCGAGCCGAACCCACGCGGCCCCGATGGAAACCCCCACCGGCGCCGCCGCGTCCTAGAACCGACAGCGCCGGAACCCCCATCCACCCGTGGATCGGCCCCTGCCCCCATCCCGGCGCCCCGGGCAGCGGGCCCCAGGAAAGAGACGGCCGTGATCTTCAAGCGCATGCTCGCCAGTGTCGGCATCGGCGGTGCCACCGTCGAGACCACCCTCGACACCGAGTCCGTGACTCCGGGCGGCACCGTCACCGGCACCCTCAAGGTCACCGGCGGCGGCGTCGCCCAGACCGTCGAGGGCATCAGCGTCGGTCTGCGCGCCACCGTCGAGAAGGAGTACGAGTACGAGGACTCCGAGGGCGAGGTGCACTCGGGCGAGTACACCATCGACCAGGTCGTCGCCGAGCACGTCGTCAGCGACGCGGTGTTCGAGCTGGAGCCGGAGCAGGAGATCGAGTTCTCCTTCGAGTTGCCCATCCCCATGGAGGCGCCCGTCACCGCGCTGGGGGGCGAGCACATCCTGGAGGGCGTGGGCGTCAACACCCGACTGCACGTGGACAACGCCCTGGACCGCACGGACGTGGACCCGCTGCTCATCGAGCCCCTTCCCGCCCAGGCCGCGGTCCTCCAGGCGCTGCACGCGCTGGGCTTCGAGCTGAAGGGCGTCGACCTGGAGAAGGGCGAGATCGCCGGATCCCGCCAGAAGCTGCCCTTCTACCAGGAGTTCGAGTACACCGGAGCCGGGCAGTACGAGGGCCTGGAGTCTCTGGAGCTGACCTTCCTCACCGACGAGGAGGGCGTGGACGTGGTGCTGGAGCTGGACAAGAAGCCCGGCATCCTGTTCGGGGAGGGCGGCGACACCCTCCTGCGCCTGAACGTCGACCACGACGCCACCGACCCCGAGGAGATCGCCGGAACGCTCCACGGGTGGATCCACGCGATCGCCGGTGAGCGCGGCCTGTTCTGAGCAGACCCCGACGGGCTCACATCATGGGGGCGATGACCACGCGGTAGCGGTCGCCGTCGGCGGTGGACACGTCGCGGCGGAAGTCGTTGACCCGGTTCACCGACCGCTGCACCACGTCACCGTCGATCTCGCTCGTATCGACGGTGGGCAGGTACTTCTCCACCGCGCGCAGCGCCTCGTCGACGGTCATGGCGGTCTCCCGCCGCTCCGGGACGATGCGCCACCCGTCGTCGGCGAGGCGGCTGATGGCGATCCGGAACATACCGGTCTCCCTGCGGTCTCGGGGGGCTCTGACCGCATTCTCCCCCATCCCGTCCGACGCTGTGAAGTGCCCGGAAACGGACGGCGCGCGATCGGGCGGCCCGCGCCCGCGCCCGCCGCGTTCCCGGGCACCCCGTGCGTCAGAGCCAGGTGACCCGGGAGTCCTCCAGGTCGTAGCGCGCGGCGACGATCTCCAGCCGCCCGGACTCGACCCGGTCGCGCAGGTCGGCGTCCTGCCGCAGCGTCTCGGCGACGTGCCGGGCGTTGGCCCGGATGCAGTCGTCGACGAAGTCCTCGCCGTCGTCGGGCGTCGACTCGACGACGGGGAGAATCTCCTCGACCAGGTAGCCGATGTGGCCGTGCGGGATCTCGCCGGTCCGGTGCGCCTCGACCGCCGCCGTGACGGCGCCGCAGGAGGAGTGCCCCAGGACCACGATGAGCGGCACCTCCAGGTGCTCGGCCGCGTAGCTGACGCTGCCGAGGACGGACTCGTCGAGCACCTCTCCGGCGGACCGGATGGTGAACAGGTCGCCGAGGCCCTGGTCGAAGACCAACTCCGGCGGGACGCGCGAGTCCGCGCAGCCCAGGACCGTGGCGAAGGGGGACTGACCGGCGGTCAGCTCGGCTCGGCGGGCTCTGCCCTCGTGCGGGTGACGGGAGCGGAAGGCACGCCAGCGCCGGTTGCCCCGCCGGAGCAGGCGCATCGCGGTGTCGGCGTCGACGGAGCCCGGTTCGGCGGTGGGGACGGGCTCGGCGAAGGCGGAGGCCGGAAGTGCGGTCGCGGCGGCGACGCCGGCGCCGCCGAGGAGGGAGGCGCGCAGGGCACCTCGGCGTGAGAGGGACATAGGGGGTGCAAATCCTCACGTATGTATTCAAAACACCGTGGGTTTCACGGACGCCACAGAACCTACTCTTCGCGACTATCCGGACACTACCGACCTTGACGAGTCCCTAACGGCGGTCGTCTAGGCTGGATGACCAACCGACCGTTCGTTCAGTTCGCGGCCCCGAACGCACCCGGCGACACGGGGCCTCGGGCGGACGCCGCCCCCGCACGCGGGGCCCGGCAGGAGGTAGATTCGACAGACGTGTCCCGAACTTCCCCAGTCGAACCAGCTCCCGCGCGCGGTGAGGCCGCCCGACGCCGCTCCGGCCGCCCCGGCCACGACGCCGACTCCGTCCTGCGCGTCGCCGCCCGCGTGTTCAACGAGCGCGGATACGACGGCACGAGCATGGAGGACCTGGCCCGCGCGCTCGGCGTGACCAAGTCGGCCATCTACCACCACGTCAGCGGCAAGACCGAGCTGCTGCGCCGGTCCCTGGACCTGGCCCTGGACGCGCTCTTCGCGGTCACGCGCGAGGAGGCGTCGACCACCGGCCCGGCGATCGGCCGCCTGGAGAACGTCCTCCACGGCAGCGTCCGCGTCCTGGTGGAGCAACTGCCGCACGTCACCCTGCTGCTGCGGGTCCGGGGCAACACCGAGGTGGAGAAGCACGCGCTGGCCCGGCGCCGCGAGTTCGACCACCTGGTCGCCGACCTCGTGCGCGAGGGCATCGCCGCCGGGGAGATCCGCGACGACGTCGATCCCGCGGTCGCCTCCCGCCTGCTGTTCGGCATGGTGAACTCGATCGTCGAGTGGTACAAGCCCCACCGCGGCCTGGACGCCGACGAGCTGGCGGACTCCCTGTGCCGCATCGCCTTCCAGGGGATGCGGACCGAGAACCGGTAACACCCCGCTCGGCCCACCCCCGACACCGTCAGGCAAAACCCCGGCCAACACGTGGCACACGTCACACCATCTGCTCGGGATCCGTTGGCGTGCCCAGAACCCCCGGTGGCAGCGGACACCCGACCGTGCATCCTTGTCTTCAAGTCATGAAAGCAAAGACGATCGTTACGCCTGGGTTGCGTCGTACATCACTATTTTGTTTAAGGTTCTTGAAGACATGAAGGCAGCGGATCCGCGTTTGCCTACACATGACGATGCCAAGGCGGGCACACATCCCCCGGACGTGCGTCCGCGCCACGCCCGGTATCGCCGCCGCGCACCCCAGGAGACCCCGTGAGCACCACCTCACCCACCCGGCCACGGCCGTCGACGGCCAGGCCGCACCACCTGCGCTACGTCATCTTCATCGCCGCGTCCGCCGCGATGGGCGGCTTCCTCTTCGGCTACGACAGCGCGGTCATCAACGGAGCCGTCGAGGGCATCCGGGGCCGGTTCGGTGTCGGCTCCGCGGCCCTCGGCGCGGTCATCGCGATCCCCCTGCTCGGCGCCGCGCTGGGCGCCATGGTCGCCGGTCGCCTCGCCGACCGCGTCGGCCGTCCCCGGGTGATGCGGGTCGCCGCGGTCCTCTTCGCCGTGAGCGCCCTCGGCTCCATGCTCCCCTTCACCGCCTGGGACCTGGCCTTCTGGCGCGCCCTGGGCGGCGTCGCCATCGGCATGGCCTCGGTGATCGCCCCCGCCTACATCGCCGAGGTGGCCCCCGCCGCCCAGCGCGGACGGCTCGCCTCCTTCCAGCAGGCCGCGATCGTGCTCGGCATCGCCGTCTCCCAGCTCGTCAACTGGGGCCTGCTGTCGCTGGCCGACGGCGACCAGCGCGGCGCCCTGTTCGGTCTGGAGGCCTGGCAGGTCATGCTGGGCGTCGAGGTGCTGCCCGCCGCCCTCTACGGCCTGCTGGCGCTGCGCATCCCCGAGTCCCCGCGCCACCTCGTCGCCCAGGGGCGGACCGAGGAGGCCGCGAGGGTGCTCGCCGCGGTCGAGGCCGACGGCACCGACGTGGACGCCGTGGTCGCCCGGATCGACGCCCGCGTGCGCGGCGAGCACAAGCCCAGGCTCCGCGACCTCGTGGGCGGCCGGGGCGGTCTGCTGCCCATCGTCTGGGTCGGCATCGGGTTGTCGGTCTTCCAGCAGCTCGTCGGCATCAACGTGATCTTCTACTACAGCTCCTCGCTCTGGCAGTCGGTCGGCGTCGACCCGGGCAGCTCGTTCCTCTACTCGTTCACCACCTCGATCATCAACGTCCTCGGCACCGTGATCGCGATGCTCTTCGTCGACCGGATCGGCCGCAAGCCGCTGGCCCTGATCGGCTCCGCCGGTATGGCCGTCTCGCTCGCCCTGGCCGCCTGGGCGTTCTCGTTCAGGACCGAGATCGACGGCGCCGTCGCCCTCCCCGACACCCAGGGCGCCGTCGCCCTGGTCGCGGCGCACGCCTTCGTGCTCTTCTTCGCCCTGTCCTGGGGCGTGGTCGTGTGGGTGATGCTCGGCGAGGTCTTCCCGAACCGCATCCGCGCCGCCGCGCTGGGCGTCGCCGCCTCCGCGCAGTGGATCGCCAACTGGCTCATCACCGTCAGCTTCCCGTCCCTGTCGGACTGGAACTTGTCCGGGTCCTACGTGATCTACGCGGCCTTCGCCCTGCTCTCCATCCCGTTCATCGTCCGCTTCGTGCCGGAGACCAAGGGCCGGTCGCTGGAGGACATGGGCTGAGGCGGCGGAGCCACGCGTCCACGGGGGTCGACCGCACCGGTCGGCCCCCGCGCGCGTGGGCGCCGAGGAGCGGAGCCCACCGGGGAACCGGGCGCGTCGGAAAACCGCTGGCGCCCGCGGACCCGCCCCGCCTAGAATCGCGGGACCCGCGCACGGCGCGACGGGCCGTCCGACGACGGAGAGGACCACACCATGGCTGAGTTCACGTTCACCCCCCAGCCCACCTCCCCGATCGTCCGCGAGCCCTGAGGACACCGACTCCTCCCGGGGCTCGCCATCACAGAGAGCCCGACGTGAGCACTCACGACTCCGACGCCCGCGCGTCGCACCCCCTCACCCCCTACGGCTGGTCCTCCCAGGTCGAGGCGGCCTTCGACGCCGTCGCCCTGACCAGCGAACACGTACTCCTGCCCGCCCGCGTGTCCGCGGCGCGCCGGGGCGGCGCCGAGGTGCTGCTGCCCAAGCCCGAGACCGCCGAGCACGCCCCCGCCGTACGCCGGGCCGCCCGCACCGACCCCGCGAGCGCCCCGACCAGCGGCGACTGGGTGGCCGTCCGCCGTTCCGGCGACGCCTGGCTGATCGAGGCCGTCCTGGAGCGCTCCTCGGCCCTCGTCCGCCAGGGCGTGGCCACCGACTCCCACGACCAGGTCCTGGCCGCCAACGTCGACGCCGTCCTCATCTGCGAGGCGGCCGACCAGGGGCCCAACGTGGGCCGCCTGGAACGCTTCCTGACCCTGGCCTGGGCCAGCGGGGCGACCCCCGTCGTCGCCGTCACCAAGGCCGACCTCGCCGGTGACCGACTCGCCGAGGTGGTCGAGCTGGTCGAGTCGGTCGCCGGCGGCGCGGACGTGCACACCGTCAGCGCCCGCACCGGGGACGGCCTGGACGACCTGGCCCGTCTGCTGCTGCCCGGCAGCACGTGGGTCCTCCTCGGCACGTCCGGCGCCGGGAAGTCCAGCCTGGTCAACGCGATCGCCGGACGCACGCTGATGGACACCGGCGAGATCCGGAACGACAAGCGCGGACGCCACACGACCACCCGACGCCAGCTCCTCACGCTGCCCGGCGGCGCGATGGTCCTGGACATCCCCGGCGTCCGCCGGATCGACGTCCCGGGCGACACGGACGGTGTCGACCAGACCTTCGACGACATCCGGGAGTTCGCCGAGCGGTGCCGGTTCGCGGACTGCTCGCACGGCCCCGAGCCGGGCTGCGCGGTCGTCGCCGCCGTCGACGAGGGCGAGCTGGACGCCCGGCGGCTGGATCGGTGGAACCGGCTCCGACGCGAGGCCGAGCGGAACCGGTCCAGGGCCGACCGCCGCCTGCGCGAGGAGGAGAAGCGGCGCTGGAAGGCCAACGACAAGGTGGCCAGGGACGCCCGGCGGCGCAAGCGCGGCCACGCGTTCTGAGGGTCGGGGTCCGGGGTCGAGTCCCCGGCGGGCACTCGCCGGACCCGCGTGACGGACGCCCGGCCTCCCGATCGGGAGGCCGGGCGTCACGTGGGCTCGGGGCTCAGAAGCCGAAGGCGCGCCGCGCGTTGTCCGCGACGGCGGCGGCGAGTTCGTCCTCGTCCATGCCCTTGGTCTCGGCCAGCGACCGCAGCGTGTGCGGGATCAGGTAGGGGGCGTTGGGCCGCCCCCGGTAGGGCTTGGGCGTGAGGAACGGCGCGTCGGTCTCCACGAGCACCAGCTCCGGCGGGGCCACGCGGGCCGCCTCGCGCAGCGGCTCGGCGCTGGCGAAGGTCACGTTGCCCGCGAAGCTCATGTAGTAGCCCTGCTCGGCGCAGACCTTCGCCATGTCGGCGTCGCCGGAGAAGCAGTGGAAGACCACCCGCTCGGGCGCGCCCTCCTCCGCCAGGATCCGCAGGACGTCGTCGTGCGCCTCGCGGTCGTGGATCATCACCGCCTTGCCGTGCCGCTTGGCGATGTCGATGTGGCGGCGGAAGGACTCCTCCTGCGCACGCGCCCCCTCCGGGCCGGTGCGGAAGGTGTCCATGCCCGTCTCGCCGACCGCCACCACGTGGGGCAGGGCGGCCAGCTCGTCGATCCCGGCCAGCTGCTCCGCCAGGCCCTCGTAGCCGCCTCCCGGCCGGGTCTTGCCCGCCCAGTCGGTGTCGTCGACCTCCACGCCCTCGGCCCCGTCGCCGTGCACGACGCGCGGCGCCTCGTTGGGGTGCAGTGCCACGGCCGCCCACACCCGGCCCGGGTGCGCCGCGGCGGTCTCGGCGGCCCAGCGCGAGGACGGCAGGTCCACGCCCACCTGGATCAGCGGGGTGACGCCGACGCTCGCGGCCGTCGCGATGATCTCCTCGACCCCGGGCGTCTGCATGTCCATGTGGGTGTGGCTGTCGGCCACGGGGACGCGCAGGGGCTCGGGCACGGGCGGCGGCGTCTGGCTGTTGCGCTCCCGGACCGCCTTCCCGCTGCGCCTAGCCATCGGCCTCGCCCTCCAGGCGGGCGAGTTCCTCGTCCACCACGGACGGGTCGAGCTTGGCGAACAGCGGCTGGGGGCGGCTGAGCGGGGTGCCCGGAACGATCGGCCGGGACTCCCAGCGCGCCTCGTCGTCGGCGTAGTCCCCGGTGATGACCGGGTAGTCCACGGACTCCTCGGAGCCGCCGATGGTGTCGTGGCCGGTCTCCAGGCGCGGCATGCCCGACCAGGTGCCGGTGCCGCCGAGCATCGCGTACACCTTGTTGGCGGACTCGGGCAGGAACGGCGTGAGCAGCGTGTTCGCGTCGTGGACCAGCTGGAGCGCCACGTGCAGGACGGTGGCCATCCGCTCCGGGTCGGTCTTCTTCAGCGCCCACGGGGCCTGGTCGGAGATGTACTTGTTCGCCTCGGCGACGGTGCGCATCGCCTCCTGGAGCGCCGCCTTGAACTGGGACCGCTCCAGCCTGGCCCCGACCGCCGCGAACGCCGCCCGCGAGTCGGCCAGCACGCGCTGGTCCTCGTCGGTGAGCTCGCCCGCCTCGGGGATGCGGCCGATGTTCTTGGCCGCCATGGAGATCGACCGGTTGACCAGGTTGCCCCAGGCCGCGACCAGCTCGTCGTTGTTGCGGCGCACGAACTCGGCCCAGGTGAAGTCGGTGTCCTGGGTCTCGGGACCGGCCGCCATGATGTAGTACCGCAGGGCGTCGGCGGAGTAGCGCTCCAGGAAGTCGCGCACGTAGATCACCACGCGGCGCGAGGAGGAGAACTTGCGCCCCTCCATGGTGAGGAACTCGCTGGAGACGACCTCGGTGGGCAGGTTGAACCCGCCCAGCTCGCCCGTGTCGCCGCCGCGGTCGCCCTCGCCGCTGGCGCCGAGCAGGATCGCGGGCCAGATCACCGAGTGGAAGACGATGTTGTCCTTGCCCATGAAGTAGTAGGACCGGGCGTCGTCGCTCTGCCACCAGCGGCGCCAGGCGTCCGGCTCACCGATCCGGCGGGCCCACTCGATGGACGCGGACAGGTAGCCGATGACCGCGTCGAACCACACGTACAGGCGCTTGTTGGCGTTGTCGGACCAGCCCTCCAGCGGGATGGGCACACCCCAGTTGAGGTCGCGGGTGACCGCGCGCGGCTGGAGGTCCTCGACGAGGTTCAGGGAGAACTTGAGGACGTTGGGACGCCAGTCGCCCTCCTTGCCCTTGAGCCACGTGGTGAGGATGTCGGCGAAGGCGGGCAGGTCGAGCATGAAGTGCTCGGTGTCCACGAACTCGGGGGACTCGCCGTTGATCCGCGAGCGCGGACCGATGAGGTCCACCGGGTCGAGCTGGTTGCCGCAGTTGTCGCACTGGTCGCCGCGCGCGCCGTCGTAGCCGCAGATCGGGCAGGTGCCCTCGATGTAGCGGTCGGGCAGCGTGCGGCCCGTGGACGGCGAGATCGCGCCCTTGGTGGTGTGCGTGAAGACGTAGCCGTTCTCGTACAGCGTGGTGAACAGCTGCTGGGCGACGGAGTAGTGGTTGCCGGTGGAGGTACGCGTGAACAGGTCGTAGGACAGGCCGAGGGCGACCAGGTCCTCGGCGATGATCCGGTTGTAGCGGTCGGCCAGCTCCCGGGCGCTCACGCCCTCCTGGTCGGCCAGCACCTGGATCGGGGTGCCGTGTTCGTCGGTGCCGCTGACCATCAGCACGTGGTTGCCCGACATTCGCTGGAAGCGGGAGAAGACGTCGGAGGGGACTCCGAAGCCGGACACGTGACCGATGTGGCGCGGTCCGTTGGCGTAGGGCCAGGCGACCGCGGTCAGGATGTGACGATTCGACGACATGCCTCAAGACTAAAGCCGTCGGGGCACGACCGCGCCCTCCGGCACAGGGTCCGGCCGACGCGCGTGGCCGAGGCGTCCGGACTCGGCCCCTCCACGCGACCGGAGCCGCCCCCTGACGGCGGTGACCGGAGCCGCCCCCTCGCCCGAGGCCGGATGTGGTCGTCCACAGGTCCCCGTGGGACGATTCCCCCCGGTGCGAACGTGCCCGTATGCTCTGCAGAACGCCGCCGATCGCGACCGGGGCGCCCGGCGGCCGCACAGGAAACCCGGTCCTTCTCGTTCGAGGCGGTGGTCACGGTGGTCACCACGGTTGTCCGTGCACGGCCCCGCCCTGCCCGCACCACCGCCCTGATCACCGGCATGGTGCTGATGGTGGTGCTGTCGCTCCCCCTGGCCTCCGGCGCCGTCGTGCCCGGCGGGCCCGAGCTCGCGCCGCGCGGCCTGGCCGGCGCCGGACCGGCGCTCGGCCCCGGCGAGGACGTCGGCGCGCACCGCGCGGCCGACGCCGAACGGACCGACGCGCCGACCGACGAGGGTCCCAAGGAACGCGCCAGACCCCGCGAGCACCCGGTGTTCACCGCCGCGGCCGCCCCGGTCACCTGCGAGCAGCGCGCCACGCCGCGCGACCTGACCGACGCGGTGCCCAGCTGCGCGCTCCGGCTGGCGGCGTGGGAACAGCCGTGGTGGCCGCTGCCCCGTCCGCACCCCGATCCCCTGCCCGAGCAGGTCACCCTCGGGGAGCTGCCGCCCACGCGGGCGCCTCCTCTCACCGCGCCCACCACCGTCTGACCCCCGTCGGACCGCGCCCGGGGCACACCGGTCGCGCCCGGCGATCCACCCATCCGCAGTGAGAGGTCCCACCCCTTGTCCAGTCAAACGGGAGCCGGAGGGCGCTGGATTCGCGCGCTCATCTCCCTCCTCGTCGTCCTCGTCGCGTTCGGCGCGGCGTGGTTCATCCCGCCCCGTCTGGGTCTCGACCTCAGCGGCGGCACGCAGATCGTCCTGGAGACCCAGGACGGCCCGGACGGCACCCCCGCCAACTCCGAGAACACCGACATGGTCATCGAGGTGCTGCGCCAGCGCATCGACAGCCTCGGCGTGGCCGAGGCGAACATGTCGCGTTCCGGTGAGAACCGGATCATCGTCGAGCTGCCCGGCGTCCAGGACCCGGCCGAGGCCGCCCAGATCATCGGCCAGACCGCGCAGCTGACCATCCACCCCGTCCTCGGCACCGGCCAGGGCGGGCAGGGCGTCCAGCCCCAGGGCGACTTCGCCAACGCCCCGCAGGACACCGCCGACGAGGCCCGTGCCCCCGCCGACGCCGAGGACGGCGAGGGCGAGGAGTCGTCCGGCGACGAGTCCACCGGGGGCGAGTCCGAGATGACCCAGGAGGACCTGGAGGAGCTCCTCGGCGGCATGGGCGGCGACCCCACCGCCGGTCAGGGGCAGCCCGCGGAGAACCCCGACGACGTCGTCATGACGCTCCCGGACTCCACCGGCACCTACCTCCAGCTCGGCGAGGCCGCCATCCAGGGCGACCACATCGCCGGCGCCACCGCCCGGCTCGACAGCGCCACCGGCGCCTCCTGGGTCGTGGACGTCAACTTCCGCGGCGAGGGCCGCGACGAGTGGGAGCAGCTCACCGCCGAGGCCGCCTGCAACAGCGTCGGCGACCCGCGCCGCCGCGTCGCGATCGTCCTCGACAACGAGATCATCTCCGCCCCGGAGCTCAACAACAGCTACATCTGCGACGCGGGCAGCCGCGAGGGCGTCACCACCATCACCAACCCCGAGTTCACCAGCGAGAGCGCGGGCGAGCTGGCGGTCCTGATCGAGGGCGGTTCGCTGCCGCTGCCCGTCACCGAGGTCCAGCGCCAGACGGTCGGCCCGACCCTCGGCGCCGCGGCCATCGAGGCGAGCGCGATCGCCGCCCTCCTCGGCATCGCGTTCACCGCGCTGTACATCACGCTGGTCTACCGACTCGTCGGTCTGCTGGCCTCCGTGGCCCTGGCGTTCTACACGCTCATCGCCTACGGAGCCCTGGTCGCGATCGGGGCGACGCTCACCCTGCCCGGTCTGGCCGGCTTCGTCCTGGCGATCGGTATGGCCATCGACGCCAACGTGCTCATCTTCGAGCGCGCGCGCGAGGAGTTCCAGCGCCAGCAGCAGGTCTACGACGCCAACCGGGCCTCCGGCATGCGGGAGGGCGACGACGAGGACGTCAAGGGCGCCGCGGCCCGCCGCCGTCGCCGCCGGGCCATCCCGCCGAGCCTGGAGAAGGCCTTCGTCGAGGGCGGACGCAAGGCGTGGAGCGCGGTGCTCGACACCAACATCACCACGCTCATCGCCGCGGCGCTGCTGTTCTTCTTCGCCTCCGGCACCGTCCAGGGCTTCGGTGTGACCCTGAGCATCGGCACCATCGCCTCGATGGTCTCCGCCCTGGTCATCGCGCGCGTGCTCGTCGAGTGGGCGGTCCGCCGCGCGGTCGTCCGCAAGCACCCGGCGGTCTCCGGTCTCAATCGGATCGGCTCGGTGCGCACCTGGCTGACCACCAAGAACCCCGACGTGATGAAGTACCGCCGGATCGCGCTGATCGTGGCCGGGCTCATCGTCGCGACGTCCGTCGCCGCGCCGTTCGTGCGGGAGACCAACCTGGGCGTGGAGTTCACCGGTGGCCGGGTCCTGGAGTACGAGATCACCGGTGACCAGGACCTGAGCGTGGACGAGGCCCGCGAGGTCGTCGCCGGACTCGACTTCCCCGGCTCGGACACCGCGGTCGTGCAGGAGTCCGGTGACGGCGACCTGTCCGTGCGCACCGGCGAGATCTCCGACTCCGACGCGGCCTCCGTCCAGGACGCGCTGGACGAGGCCACCGGCGGGGTGGAACTGCTCAGTGACGAGCTGATCGGCCCGAGCATGGGCGACGAGCTGCGCAACCGGGCGCTCATCGCCCTGGGCGCGGCGCTCGCCCTCCAGCTGATCTACCTCGCCTGGCGGTTCCGCTGGTCCTTCGGCCTGTCGACGATGCTGTCGCTGGCGTTCAACATCACGCTGGTGATCGGCCTGTTCATCTGGCTGGGCAAACCGATCGACGGCGTCTTCCTCGCCGCGATCCTGAGCGTCATCGGCTTCACCGTCAACGACACGGTCGTGGTGTTCGACCGTGTCCGCGACGAGTGGGCGCGGGACGAGAAGTCGCCGTTCCCGGAGATCGCCAACCGCGCAGTGCTCAACACGGTGCCGCGTACGGTCAACACCTCCGTCGGGGCGCTCATCATCCTGGGCTTCCTCACCTTCTTCGGTGGGTCCTCGCTCCAGGACTTCTCGATCGCGATGCTGGTCGGTCTGACCACCGGCGTGTTCTCCACGGTGTTCGTGGCGGTCCCGCTGGCCGTCTTCTTCCAGAAGTGGGACAACACGCCCGCCCCGCACGTGCTCAAGGAGCGCAAGGCCAAGCAGCGCACCGCCGCCAAGGCCGCCCGCGAGATGGACGACGGCGCGGTCGTGTAGGCCACGCCGACGGGTCCGTCCCGAACGCGAGGGCCCCGGGAACCGTGCCGCGGCACGGTTCCCGGGGCCCTTCCCGTGTGTCGGGGGCGGAAGGCGGGGGGTGGGGGTTCCGTCACCCCGTGGCGGCGGGCGCCGGAGCGCCCTCCGACGCCTGGACGAGCACGAAGCCCTGGCCCTCGAAGGCCAGCTGGACGGCCTCGCCGCTGCCCCGGCCGATCAGCGCGCCCGCCTTCACCGTCTTGCGCACCCCGGTCCGCAGGGAGCTGGACCAGGCGACCACCGCGTCGGTGTCGACGAAGGTCGGCTGGTCGACGTTGAGCAGGACCGGCATGCCGTGGCAGGCGATGGCGATGCGGCCGTGCCCCTGGAACACCGTGTTGAACAGGCCGCCGGTCATGATCCCGGCGCCCTCGACGCGGCGGATGTCCCAGCTCAGGGTGGGGTCGAAGGCGAGGACGTTGTCGCCGCTGACGGTGAGCGCATCGCCCTCCAGGTCGATGAGGTGCACGTCCCAGGCGTCGCGGGCCAGGAAGACGTCCCCCTGGCCGGTGATCCGCATCAGGGGCATGCCCTCGCCGGTGAGGGCCTTCTTGAAGAACCTGCCCACGCTGCCGGCGCCCTGGTAGGAGAAGTCGACGTTGCCCTGGTAGGCCACCATCGAGCCCTGCCGGGCGAACACCTCGCCGTTGAGGCCGATCCGCAGCATCTTGTGGTTCTGCAGGGACATGCCCGGAATGTTGTTCTCCTGGACACGTTGGAAGAGTTCGCTACGCATGTCCCTGATCCTGCCCCACGCCGTGCACCAGGTCGTACACCTCGCGCTTGGGCACCCCGGCCTCCTTCGCCACCCGGGCGATCGCCTCCTTGCGGCGCACGCCCTCCTCCTCCAGGGCCGCGACCGCGGCGACCAGGTCGCCCGGGTCCGTCGAACCGCCGCCCGGTCGCGCGCCCTCGACGACCACGGAGATCTCCCCGCGCACGCCCTCGGCGGCCCAGGCGGCCAGCTCCCCGAGCCCGCCGCGGCGCACCTCCTCGTAGGTCTTGGTCAGCTCGCGGCACACGGCGGCGCGGCGGTCGGCGCCGAAGGCCCCGGCCATCGCCTCCAGCGTCGCGGCGATCCGGTGCGGGCTCTCGAAGAAGACCATCGTGCGCCGTTCGTCCGCGAGGTCGGCGAGATACCCCGTCAACCCCTTGCGCGGCGGAAATCCCTCGAAGCAGAATCGGTCGGTGGGCAGTCCGGAGACCACGAGCGCGGTCGTGACGGCTGAGGGACCAGGGATGGAGGTGACCGGAATGTCCTCCTCCGCGCAGGCCGCGGTCAGGCGGTAGCCCGGGTCCGACACACCGGGCATCCCCGCGTCGGTGACCACGAGCACGTCGGTGCCGGACCTCAGGTCGCCGAGCAGCTCGTCGGTCCTGCGGCTCTCGTTGGCGTCGTAGTAGGACACGACCCTGGCGCCCTCGGCGCCGCCCAGCCGCACGCCCGCGCGCGCGGCGAACTGACGCAGTCTGCGCGTGTCCTCGGCCGCGATCACGCGCGCTCCCTCCAGCGCGCGGATGAGCCGGGGAGGCGCGTCCTCCAGGTTCCCGATGGGCAACCCGGCGAGCGTCAGCGTCCCGACGCGCCGTGTACCAGCCACACCCTCAACCACTGTGATCCCCGTCCTGTCACGCTACGGTTGGCCTGTCACGCCGACCGAATAGGTTTCGCGGTCCGCACGGACCCATCTCCGAACCCCAACCTACGAGCCGAGATGACCACCACCGCACCTTCCTCCGAGGCACCGCCTCCCACGTCGCCGCACCCTCCCCACCAGCGCCTCGACCTGAACCGCCCCTCGACCGCCCGCCCGGAACCCCGGTGGCTGGGCTGGGCGGGCGCCGTCCTCGTCGCGCTGTTCGCCGGAGCCCTGAGGTTCTTCAACCTCGGTGAGCCCGCGCGGATCTACTTCGACGAGACCTACTACGCCAAGGACGCCTACGGGCTCTGGAACTTCGGCTACGAGCACGAGACCGTCGAGCGCGCCGACGACCTGTTGGCCCAGGGGCAGCGGGACATCTTCACCGGCGCCGGCGACTTCATCGTGCACCCGCCGGTCGGCAAGTGGATGATCGCGCTCGGCGACTGGTTGTGGTCGCTCCTGCCGTTCGGGGCGTCGATGACGCCGGAGGGCTGGCGGGTGGCCTCCGCGGTGGCCGGTGTGCTCTCCGTCCTCATCCTGGTGCGCGTGGCGACGCGGATGACCCGGTCGGTGCTGCTGGGCTGCACGGCGGGCCTCATTCTGGCCCTGGACGGGCTGCACTTCACGCTGAGCCGCATCGCCATGGTGGACATCTTCCTCACGCTCTGGCTGCTGGCGGGCTTCGCGTGTCTGGTGATCGACCGCGACGTCACCCGGGAGCGGCTGGCCCGCCTGGCGGAGTCCGGTGCGGACCTGGCCCGGGTGGGATGGCTGGGCGCCCGCTGGTGGCGGCTGGCGGCCGGTCTGTGCTTCGGTCTCGCGATCGGCACGAAGTGGTCGGCCCTGTTCTTCGTGGCGGCGTTCGGACTCCTCACCGTCGCCTGGGACTACGGGGCCCGGCGCGGTGTGGGTCAGCAGCGGCCGTTCTGGCGTTGGTTGGGGATCGACGCCGTCCCGGCGTTCGTCCAGACGGTCGTCGTGGCCGCGGTGGTGTACCTCGTCTCGTGGTCCGGGTGGCTGTTCACCAGCGGCGGCTACAACCGCGACCGCGTCGTCGGGGTGCTGCCCGAGTGGGTGCCCGCGCCGCTGAGCGCGCCCGTGGAGGCGCTGTGGAGTCTGTGGGACTACCACGTCCGCATGATGAACTTCCACAGCAACCTCACCAGCGACCACTCCTACATCTCGGCGCCGTGGGAGTGGCTCGTCATGCGCACGCCGGTGATGTTCCACTACAACGGCGAGGCGGTCGGCTGCGGCACCGGTGACTGCGTGACCTCGATCGTGTCCATCGGCACGCCGGTGATCTGGTGGATCAGCATCATCGCGCTCGTGGTGATGATCGGGTGGTGGGTGACCTTCCGCGACTGGCGGGCCGGTGCGGTGCTGCTGGCGGTCGCGGCGGGCTGGCTGCCGTGGTTCGCCTACCCGGACCGGCCGATGTTCCTGTTCTACGCGCTGCCGATCCTGCCGTTCCTGGTCCTGGGCATCGTGCTGATGCTGGGCCTGGTCATGGGGGCCGGTGAGGACAGTCCGCGATTCGCCCCCTACGGCCGGGCGCTGGGCGGAATCGTCTTCGGCGTGGTGTTGCTGCTGATCATCGCGCACTTCGCGTATCTGTACCCGGTGCTGTCGGCCTACCCGTTCGACGAGGCGAGCTGGCGGGAACGGCTGTGGTTCGACGT
Organism: Nocardiopsis sp. NPDC049922; assembly: GCF_040660275.1. Lineage (NCBI taxonomy): Bacteria > Bacillati > Actinomycetota > Actinomycetes > Streptosporangiales > Nocardiopsidaceae > Nocardiopsis > Nocardiopsis sp. NPDC049922. The sequence continues at coordinate 426,304 of NZ_JBFAME010000001.1, forward strand.
GTGGATCTACGGCAACGGGGGCTCCTGACCAGGTTCGGGAGGCGTTTGCCCACGGACGGAGTTCGTGTCCATTAGGGCGTGTGTGGTGGATGCTGCCCGTCGCGAGCGGCGCATCCAGTGCGGCTATCGCAAGGCCGAAGAAGGAGTCAGCCCGGGTTGGCTGTCGACTGATGAGAACGCAGCGAGAGTTGTGCTGGGGCGACGTGTAGCAGGGCAAGTGTCCGCCATGCACGCCCTAGTACCAGCGGCGGTGGAAATCAATAGTTTGGAGTAGCCGAAAGAGGACAGCGCGAAACCGTGGATTCCTTCCGGAAAACTCTCGGCAGCGAGCACTCGTCCTGGTACTGTCAGCAACTGGTTGCTGTTGTTGTTTCCATGGATGCCCGAGGCGCCTCGCGGAACTGCACGTGGGCGCTCGTCGGGGAGGACTCGTCGGTGCGGCGCCCGGCGACCCGGGGCCAGCAGGGTGCGGCCCCGAAGTAGTCCCCAAGGGAGAGCACATGGCTCAGGGCACCGTGAAGTGGTTCAACTCTGAGAAGGGTTTCGGGTTCATCGCCGTGGGCAACGGCGAGCCCGACGTGTTCGTCCACTACTCGGCGATCGCGGGCAGCGGCTTCCGGAACCTGGAAGAGGACCAGAAGGTCGAGTTCGACATCATCCAGGGCCCCAAGGGCCCGCAGGCGTCTGACGTTCGCGCGGTCTGACCGCCAACCGTCTTCACCGGCCCCCCGCTCCCCCGTGAGCGGGGGGCCGGTCGGTCTTCGGACACCTCGACGTCATCCGGGCACGGTTACCCATGGGCATGGATACCGGTTAACCTGCTTGAAGCCGGTCGGATCACGAAGGGCGAGGATCGCGCATGTTCAACATCAGCGGAGGAGAGTTCATCGTCCTCCTCCTGCTCGCGGTGCTGATCTTCGGTCCTGACCAACTGCCCAAGATGGCCCAGCAGCTGGGTCGCCTGCTCCGCCAGCTCCGGACCATGGCCAACTCCGCCACGGCCGACATCAAGGACGGGCTCGGGCCGGAGTTCAAGGACTTCGACGTCCAGGACCTCAACCCGAAGCGCTTCGTGCAGAAGCACTTCTGGGAGGACGACGACGAGCCCGAGCGCAGGCCCGCGGCCCGGCTCAACGGCAAGCGCCCGCCCTTCGACGACGAGGCCACCTGAGGTCAGCCGACCAGCATCAGGACGAACAGGGCCAATCCCAGCACGACCAGTGACCCGACGATGATGGCGGGCGAACCGACCGCCAGGACCAGGACCTCGACGGCGACCGCCCCGCCCAGCGCCCCGGCCAACCAGGGCCAGCGCGGCGCGGGATCCCAGCCGTGGCGGCGTTCGCGGCCGACGCTCACGAACATGGCCAGCGCGATGAGCGCCCAGAAGGCCAGGTGCCCCAGCGCGCGCGTCTGCGGATCGACGTAGTCGGCCATCCCGCCGACCACCATGACGTACCCGACCGTCCCGGACAGCAGCCGCCAGTGCCCGCCGCTCCGTCGGGCGGGGATCATCATGCGCCTGGCCGGGGAGGTGCGGCGGAAGCGCTCGGCCGCGATCGGGCTCTCGGCGGCCTCCTCGACCTCCTCCAGGGGTTCCACCGTGGTGCGGGGCGGGTCGGGGGGTTCCGGGGCCGGCGGCTCGTACCCTCCGGCGGGTTCGGGATCCTCCGGATACTGGTAGCCGCCACTGTGGTGCGAGGAGTCGGACACGGGGATCGCGGCCCTTCGGCGTCGGCTCGGTCCGGCCCCGCCCGGGGCCGGGGTCATCGCCACTTCCCTACCCGGTGGCACCCGGGGCCAAAGCCGCCACGCCGACTCCGCACGCGCCCGGATCCCCGCCTCCGGCGGTGGAGGGACCGCGTCGGGGCCCCTCCACCGGGGTTCCGAGGAACCCGCGCACCGGGCTGGTTACTGCCAGCTCCACCCACTGTTGTGAGAGGTCCGCGCATGCGTGGTCATGGCTACTACCTTTCCTGTGGCCTCCAGCCCATCCCACCGACCAAGATGGCGTATCAAACCGAGCCCGCACAAGTCCCGTGGAGGTTCATTGGCATTCCCATGGAGGAGAGACCACCAAAGGTTGCGGCGCCTGTGGAGAAATGGTCGATACTCTCCGTGTCTTCGCAGCTCAGAGCAGTTTCCATTGTGAACAGAGAGACACCGGATCACCATTGACCAGCCAAGACAAGGCCTCGATTCATTAAAGTTGAAACGAGCGGGCCGAGAGCTGGAGAAGTTCTCCGGCAAACGGATTCTCCAGCTCCGTCCGCGATTCCCGGGAAGGGTGGGGCGGGCACCTGCGGCGGCGCGTCCGACAGCGATCCGGGAACGCCCCCGCGACCTCCCCGATCCGTGCGCCCACTTCCGCCACGGCAGCCCCCGGAATCACGTTCCGTCACGACCGCCGTCGGTGTCGGGTTCCGTCGGGAACCCACGGAGACCGCCGTGGGCCCGCGTTTCGGACGAGCACAAATCGCATATTCCGCCCGGCATTCCCGGTCCGGAACACCACGATGGTGCCGCGCGGCGATCGTGCGACAGAGCTCTTGGACCTGTTTTCTGGCGACATGACCTGGGTAGCGCCGGGTCGGTTCACCCGACACCGCCGTCGAGCCCGCCTGGGGCGGAAGGTCCCCCTGCCGAGGCGGCGCTTTCCCCGCCGCCGTGGGCCGGCGGCCGTACCCGGCTACTCCTCCGAGGGACGGTGGCGAAAGAGCAGGCCCGCGCTGCGGCGCGCGATGTCGAGCAGGTCGGCGTCACCGAACAGGGCCCGCACCCCGGAGGAGTCGAGGTTGCCCGTCAGGGCGAGCGTCGCGATGCCGTGCACGATCGACCAGCCGGCGACCACGGCGGCGGGCTTGTCCCCCCCGTCCGGGGCGACGGTGTCCGCACCGGTCGTGAGCTCGGCGAACGCCGCACGCCGGGCCGCGGCCAGCTCCGGCTCCCCCACGTCGAGCAGCGTGGGCGCGAACATCACCTGGAAGTGCGCGGGGTGCTCGACGGCGAAGCGCACGTACTCCACCCCCGTCTCCAGGAAGTCGCCGCCCGCCGCACGGGTGGCGCGCAGGCGTTCGGCGAGCCCCTGGAACCCCTCCACGGCGATGGCGTTGAGCACGCCCTCCCGCGAGCCGAAGTGGTGCCGGGGCGCCGTGTGGCTGACGCCGAGGTCGGCCGCGAGGGATCGCAGACTGAAGGAGTAGGGCCCCTCGCTCTCGATGACCTCCGCGGCCCGCCGCAGGACGGCGGCGCGCAGGTTTCCGTGGTGGTAGCGGTCTGCCATAGGCCGAACTATACAGTGGAAAGTTTCTGGCGTGAAGATTGCGATATGGCCGCACCCACTCGTCCCCGGGGCGTTCCGGGCGTTCGGCGTTAGTCTGGAACCGTGCCCGGCCGCCCCGCCACAGGGGATAGCCACTTCGCCGGTGACACTCGGGGCTCCGGTCCGGAGACCGCCCGTCACAGGGAATGACATCCTGGACCCGAGCACGCGCGTGGCCCCGCCCCAGCCCTGGGACGGGGTCATCGCGTCGACCGGGAACGGGAGGCGTTCCCCAAAAGACGAAGGCCCGCGCCGAAGGTTGCGGAGCAACCGACCACGCGGGCCTTGTGTCTGCGGTGGAGCTATGGGGATTTGAACCCCAGACCCCCTCGATGCGAAGCACTGACCGCACGAACGTGTCTTCGCTTTCCTCCGTCTGACCAGCGGCCAAAGATCCGAATCAGTTCGCATGCGTTCGCACCCGTGCGTCTCGGCTGCTGTACTTCCGTGCTGTACAGCAGAGCGCTCAGAACGCCTCTGAACAGCCGATTCCGGCCACGATGGATCCACCCTCGAAGGGTCGTGTTCGCCCGTCTGCGGCCATCTGATGAAGCCGGATTCTCGGGTGCCCCATTGGCTAGCCAGGGGGGCAGAACGGGTGTCGGGTCACCTCAACCGCACGGGCCGTCAGGGCAACCATGACGGCGTCCCACCCCGGGACGCGCAGGTGTCCCACCCCTGGGACGTCCCAGCACCGTCCCAGGAGCGTCCCAGCCGCTGGGACACCCGCTGACCTGCGCGTCCCAGGGTGGGACACCCCGACACCACACGGCGCACAAAGGGCCCGAACACCCCCCCAGGAGCGGGGTGTCCCCAGGGCCGGGGAGGTGTCCCACCCGGTTGGGCTGCCGGTAGCCACTCCGCGGATTCGCCCGCTCGTTCGCCCGGACCCGTGGGGCCCGTTCGTCGTCTGGCCCTGGACGCCGTTGTCGGGCAGCCCACCCCCTCGGAGAGCCCGTGCCCGCTGCGAGCGGAGGGCTGTGTCCACACCGGGGGGTGACTTTCGGTTACTAGACGCTGGGGGTGTCTACCTCTCGGCGTCTACGGTCGTCTACGCCTGCCACCGGCCACGACACCGATGGCGGGTGCGAGCGCCGAAACGGGCGTCTAGAGCGTCTGGGAACCGTCTATCCTCTGCTGGACGAGGGGGTCCAGGGCGTCTAGGGCCGCGTCTTCGGCCTCGGGCACAAGACGCACTCGCTAGACGGTGTCCGTGTCACCGTGTGTGGCATCCTGTGGCGTCCTGCTGGTGGTGGTCATGCGGCTGGAGGTCGTGGCGTCGGCCGCGTCGCCAGGGTCGCGACGACGGGGACCAGGCGCACGGGCACGTCCCAGACCGGGGTGGGGCGCGACCGCCGTGCTGCACCCCCCGGGTGCGTCTGGAGTTGCGGGGCGAGGTGGCCGCTCAGCGTCACCTGGTGCTGGGTGCGGCCGGACCGACCCCACCGTCAACCACGGAGTGTGATGTCTACCGATGTCCACCGTGGGTGGACGGAGTGGACGAATGTCCACCCCGAACGTCCACCATCGTCCACCCATCTGAACAGCGGGGATGGTCCCAATGTCCTCTTGTCCACCCCGGATCCGTCCACTGGACGATGGGAAGTCCACCTGACGTAATCGCAGGTCAACGTGTGACAGGGGGTGTCTCAGATTTCCAGTGGACGGAGTGGACGGAGTGGAAATTCGTCACTGTTCGTGGTCGCTGGTTCCGGGCGTGAGGGGGTGTCGGTCGCTGCGACGGAGCCGCGAGCGATGTTCGCCCTCGACTGTCGCCGTGTCGGCTCCCGGGAGATGCGCTACATCCGCTACGTCCGCTACACCGCTGGTCACAGCCGCGTCCGGCGTAGCAGACGCGTAGCGCGTAGCGGACAGGTCCGCCACACAACGAAGGGCGGGGCACCCTCCGAAGAGAGCCCCCGCCCTGTGGTGCGCTGGCTACGCGACCGCCGCCCTCTCGGCCAGGGCGACCAGATCAGCTGACGGCGTTCGGCTCAGCTGGATGAGGTCGCGAATTGTCTGCCGTGCGAGCGGATGCGTTCGTACCTGCTCTGGAGCGAGCTTCTCCCCGTTGAGAAGCGCTTTGACCGCCTCACCGACCTGGCGTCGCTGCGTGTATGCCCGTGCCTGGTCAAGCAGGAACCGGCTTTGCCTCTCTGGGGAGAGCCCCGACGTATCCACGCCCGTAGCCAAGTCGAGCGCCATTCCGGCGTCGCCCAGGTCGACGGACGTGCTGACCGCGTGAACGCCGACGTTTGTCGGGCCGAACTCCGTGCCGAAGTCGTTCCGGTCCTCGCCGATCTCCTCCGCGATCTCCCGGGCGCGGTCGATCCACCTGTGGGTTCCCGCTCGGTCGCCTTCCCTCGCGCTGATGACGGCACACACGAGGCAAAGAGCTCCGAACAGCGACTTCCCTTCCACCGGCAGCGTTCCCGCCTCCCACTGGGTTCTGAGCGCATCGACTGCGCCCTCGGCCGCGTGCTCGGCCTGGTCCAGGCGCCCGATCCGAAGGAAGGTGTGCGCGAGTCGAAAGACACCAGCTACCACTTCCAGAGGGAGCCCAGCGCGCTCTGCGGCCTGCATGGCACGATCCGCGGCGACCCAAGCCGCGTCATGCTCATCTTGACGAGCCAGGGTCGAGGCAGCGGCCTGGTAGGCACGCGCGAGCAGCCCGTACGCCTCGGGTTCGACGCTGGATCGGCGAACGTGGCCTTCCAGGGCCGGGATCAACGCCGACAGCTCTTCGCTGAGTTCTCCATAGGACGCCGCGTGCACCAGCTTCCAAGCCTTGTCGACACGCTCACGGAGATCCGACAGCTCGACCGGCTTGTCTAGCTGCTGAGTGCCGAACACGGCCGTGAGAGCTGGATGACCTGTGATGACAAGCCGCACGCCTTCAAGGTCGTTCTGGTACTCCTCGGGTTCCTGCCCCTGTGGGGTGCCCTCCTCGACTCCCCGAATGTCCTGAATGGACACCCGCAAGGCGTCGGCCAGGGCCTGGAGCATCGACAGGCGGTCTACGGGAAGCACGCCCCGCTCAACCTGGGACACCCAGGACTCGGAGCGCCCCAGTTCAGCGGCAAGCTCCTTCTGGGACATGCCGCGCTCCTTGCGAAGCGAGGCGACGCGGCTGCCCATGAGCTTTCGGTCACTGTCCATCGAGATGGTGCCCCTTTCCCGTGGTCAACCGCAGTCGGTCAACCTCGAAGCTCTCCACGTACTTCTCACGCTCAGCCAGGAACGCACGAACGTGCGGCTGCCGCTCGTGTTCAGCGAACGCCTTCTCGTCTCGGTACAGCTCGTAAAAGACCCGCTGAGCAGGCTGCCCCTCAACGGTGTGACAGGTGTACACGAGCGTTCCGGCCTCGTTCTCCCTGATCTTGGCCACGGTGTCTTCGACAAGCTGGTCGAACGCCTGCCCGGCGTCTTCCTTGAGCGCGAAGCGAACGACCAGCCCAAACGTGAGGGGCATCGAGTTCTCCTTGTGAGTGACTTGCGGGTACTCGTCAGATTCTACTGGTCGCAGAAAATCTGCGTTTCATGTTGACTCGCAGAATCTCTGCGGGTTACCTTCGTCGTGTCCACCGGATGCGAACGCATACGAATGCTGGGAGACGCTGACATGCCCCTGCTCGCTGACCGCCCCGCCCCCTCCGCCCCCTCCACTCCGGCCACGGTTCCCGCGCCCCGCCACCACGACCAAGACCCGAACGCGTGGGTGGCCAAGCTGTGCCCGACCCAGCAGGCCCTAGCCCTGGCCCTGTCGGACATGCCGCAGTCCGACGCCGACCGCCAGGCCGCCCTGGGCAAGCTGCTCCCGCCGGTCTTCCCCACCCGCCCCGGCGGTGAGGTCATCCCGCCGCGTCTGGACCCGGCCGGGGTGCGCGTGATCAACGCCTGGGTCGCCCAGGGCGTCAAGCGCGCCGGCGGCGAACTCGCCCTGTGGCACGACGGCGAGGTGTGCCGGTCCCTCAACCTGACCGGGGGGTGGCGCACCCGGCAGGGCCGGGCGTTCGCCAAGCGGTTCGGCGGCAAGCGCCGTATCAACGCCGCCGAGTCCCAGGCATGGCACGCGCCCCAGTCCGTGGACCTGGTGGACGTGTGGGTGCCGTTGCGGGACGCCTTCATCCCCGTCCACGACCAGCTGGAGGGGCTCCACCCCGCTAAGAAGTCCGACCCCGACCACCTGCGCACCCGGGCAATCGTCTACACGATGCGCGCCCACGAGGCGGGGCTGCTGGCCACCTGGTTCGGCCGCGCTCTCACCCACCGCCCCGACACGGGGCTGACGCTGGAGTGAATCCGCCCCCGACGCGGCACCTTCTCCGCCAAGATCCACTGCCGCGCCGGGGCCCCTCAACCGATCCGAAGCAGACTCCGAACGGGAGGACTTCCATCATGCCCCACACCACTTCGACGGGAACCGCACCGGTCCTGTCCCCGCTCCCCGTACACCGGCCCCTGTCCGGGGACCAGGCGGCCGCGGTGGCCCCGGGAACCTCGCAGGCGCAGGTGTTCTCCTGCCCCCGCCACCAGGTGTCCGTCACCACCGTCGTACTCGACGCCGACGACTTCGTCCTGTTGGTCCGCGACCCCGACCAGGGGCCGGAGTGGACACTGCCGACCGGCCCCGTGGACCAGGGCGAGCACATCCGATCCGCGGCCGTGCGCTGCGTGCGTGAACGCGCCCGGGTCGGGACGGACCCCGACCGGATCACCGGCGCCTACCGGAGCCCGCACCCAGCGGGGCTGAACCTGACCTGGGTGGCCGCCCCGACCACCGACCAGCACCCGCGCCACGGGGCCGTGTGGGTGCCCTACGTCGAGGCGCTGGAGTTGCTGGAGGCCGACGACCGCGACGCCTTCGGCACCGGACGGCTCCCGTTGGCGCAACGGTTGGTCGACGCCCTGGCCCCGTTCGGCACCCACATGCGCGTGTACCGGCCCCACGACCTCGGGTTGCCCACCGTCCCGCCGCCCCGCTGACCGGGCACCCCTGGGCACCCGTCCTGACCTGGTGGTGCCCAGGGTGCCCACCCCCAGGTGCCCACCCCGGCACCCGGCACCCCCGGCACCTGCGGGGTGTGGCACCCGTGGCACCCCCAGATCAGAGGGGGAGGCACCCCCGCTCCCGCGTAGGGGAGGCAGGGGAGGCACCCGCAGGTCAACAGGGGAGGCAGGGGGAGGCACCCCACCCGCACCCGCACCCGCGTCACCCGTTCGAGGAAGGAACCCGTTCACCATGACCGCTTCCGACCACCACCACGTCCGCTCCTACCGCCGCGAGTGGGCCCGCCGTCTCATCCGCCGGGGCAACACCCCCGCCAACCCCCCACCCGCCTACGGGTCCGCCGCCTGGTGCGCCCTGCCCGAGTCCCACCCCGCCAAGATCGCCTCCGTCGTCCTGGCCGCTGAGTCCTGGGCGTGGGGCAACGACGTCCTGGCCGCCCGCGACCGCGTCCAGGGCGCGCGCCACGGCACAGCCCCCGGCGACACCGAACACCTCCACGGCCCCGTGTGCTGGGACTGGTCCCACGCCCTCGACAACCACCACCAGGACGACGTCGACCAAGCCGACGACGACCAGGACGCCGCCAGGGGTGGCGGCCCCGTCCGCCAGGGTGGCGGAATTGGCTCCAGCCAGGGAGAACACCCTTCCCCTGACCGTCCTGGCGACGCCGATGCCGCCAGGGGTGGCGGAATTGGCGGAATTGGCCGCGACCAGGGCGAACACCCCCACCATCGAGGCGACGGCGAGCACAAGCACGGCCGGGGCCGTGGCCGGGGTTGGGAGGCCGCCTGATGCCCACCACCAACACCGCGACCAACACCGACACCGAGGGGTGGGACACCGGCATGGACGCTCTCGGCCAGGGCGCGGCCCTCCTCGATGAGGTGGAGGCGTTCGTGTGCCGGTTCGTGGCCTTCCCCCAACCCGCGGCCGCGACCGCGACCGCGTTGTGGGCCGCCCACACCCACCTGATGGACGCCTTCGACTCCACACCCCGCCTGGCGTTCCTCTCACCCGAACCCGGATCCGGCAAGACCCGCGCGTTGGAGATCCTGGAAACCCTGGTGCCCAACCCGATGCTGGCGGTCAACGCCACCCCGGCCGCCCTGTTCCGCGCCATCGGCGACCCCGACCGTCCACCCACGGTGCTCTTCGACGAGATCGACACCGTCTTCGGTCCCAAGGCCAAGGACAACGAGGAACTACGCGGGCTGATCAACGCCGGACACCGCCGTTCCGGCGTCTCCTACCGGTGCGTCGGGGACGGAGCCTCCCAAACCGTGGTCGCGTTCCCCTCCTACGCCGCCGTCGGTCTGGGCGGCCTGGGCGAACTCCCCGACACCGTGCTGACCCGCTCGGTCATCGTGCGCATGCGACGGCGCGCCCCGCACGAGAAGGTCGAGCCCTACCGGGCGCGGCTCAACGAACCCCAAGGCCACGCCCTACGTGACCAACTCGCCTCCTGGGCGGAGTCGGTCATCGACGGGGTGCGCCAGACGTTCCCGACCATGCCCGAAGGAGTCACCGACCGGCCCGCGGACGTGTGGGAACCCCTACTCATGGTGGCCGACGCCGCTGGCGGACCCTGGCCGGACAAGGCACGGGCGGCGTGCGTGGAACTGGTCAAGGTCGCCACCGACCCCACCAAGGTGTCGTTGGGGGTGCGGCTCCTGGCCGATCTGCGCACCGTCTTCGGCCGCCAGGGCGTGGACAAGCTCCCGACCGTCACCCTGCTGGAGTGCCTGTACGCGATCGAGGACGCCCCGTGGGCCGAGCTCGGTGGCAAGGGCCTGGACGCGCGGCGACTGTCCCGGCTGCTGAAGGACTACACCACCGCTGACGGAGAGCCGATCAAGGCGCGCAACGTCCGCACCGTCGACGGGCGGGTGCCCAAGGGCTACCACTCCGCCGACCTGACCGACGCCTGGTCACGGTACCTGCCGCCTCACACCCCACCCATGGCTAGCCATGGAGGGCAGCCGGGGGTGGACGTAGCGCCTTCGTCCGCTACGCGCTACGCGTCCGCTACGCCGGATGCGGCTGTGACCAGCGGTGTAGCGGACGTAGCGGATGTAGCGCATCTCCCGGGAGCCGCCACGGGAGCCGTGGAGTTCGGGGCGTGCTGGACCTGCGGACAGGCCTTCCACAGGTCCGAGAGCACCGCCCACCCCGAGATGTGCGCCGCGTGTGCTGCTCGCATGCGCGACGCGAGTTGATCCCCCACCCGAGAAGAAGCGGCCCCGGGGCCGCCTGCCAGCAAAACCCGGGACCGCACTCCCAGAAAGGAGCACTTCCATCATGACCGTTCACGAACTGCCGAAGCGACTGTTCACCCTGGCTGAGACCGCTCACATCCTGTCGATGGGGCGCACCCGGCTCTTCGCCGAGATCCGTGACGGCCGCCTCGACACGGTCGGCACCGGTAAGAACCGGCGGGTGACCGTCGACGCCATCGACGCCTACGTCGAACTGCTCAAGCACGAAGCGGAGGACGCTGCCTGATGGGGAAGCGCGCTAACAAGGAGGGGTCGATCTTCCCCTACAAGAACGGGTACGCCGCCTACGTGTGGGTGACGACCCCGGCCGGGGAGGACCGCCGCAAGTGGGCCTACGGCAAGACCCGTGAGGAGGTCCACGAGAAGTGGATCAAGCTGCACACGGAGGCCAAGAAGGGTCCGGTGGCCACGAAGGTACCGAAGCTCTCTGAGTACCTGGCGTACTGGCTCAAGGAGGTCATCGAGCCTCACAAGGCCCCGGCCACGTACACCAACTACGAGATGTTCGTCCGGCTCTACATCTCGCCGAAGCTCGGGAAGAAGCGCCTGGACAAGCTCACGGTGCGCGACGTTCAGACCTGGCTGAACAAGCTGGTGAAGGAGTGCCAGTGCTGCGCTCAGGGCAAGGACGCCGCCCGCGCTCTGGAGAAGCGCCGGTGTTGTGCGGTCGGGAGGTGCTGCAAGGAGGCCGTCTCCGAGCGCACCGCCAACGACGCCAGGAACACCCTGAGGAACGGCCTCAACAGCGCCATCCGGGAGGAACTGATCTCGCGCAACGCGGCCGAGCTGGTCCAGGTGCCCAAGATCCGGCGGCGTAAGGAGATGCCGTGGAGCGTCGAGGACGCCCGCCAGTTCCTGGAATCGGCGCGGCGCGACGATGACCCCATGTATCTCGCCTACGTCTTGGTGCTCGTGCTGGGGTTCCGACGCGGTGAGGCGCTGGGGGTCGCTGGCGACGCGGTTCGCTGGGACGGCTGGGAGCGGTCGTGCGCCGACCACGGCACGGCGTTCTGTCCCGAGTGCTTCGCCAACCACGACGTCGAGCTGATGGTGGAACGACAGGTTCAGCGCGTGGGCGGGAAGCTCCTCGTTCGGGAGGTCAAGACGGAGTCCTCCGAGAAGCCGATCCCGCTTCCGGGGATCGTCGCGACCGCCATGGCGCTGGCCCTCCAGCAGCGGGACAAGCTCCAGGCCGACGCGACGGAGTGGGAGGATTCCGGCCTCGTACTGACCACGGCCACCGGGCGCCCGATCGAACCGCGGAACTTCAACCGGAGCTTCCACGCTCGGTGCCGTAAGGCTGGAGTCCGGCGGATCAAGGTGCACACCACCCGGAAGACCTGTGCGTCGCTCCTGGTGGCCTTGGACGTCCATCCCAGGGTGGCCATGCAGGTGCTCCGGCACAGCCAGATCAGCATGACGATGAACGTCTACGCGGAGGTGCCGAGCAAGGAGAGCCGCGAGGCGCTGAAGCGACTCGGAGGGTTGATCACCGGGGAGGACTGACCGACCCCGTTGCTGTATTTCGCTGCTGTACGGCACGAAAAAGGCCCTGCTTCCGCTGGGAAGCAGGGCCTTTGATCTGCGGTGGAGCTATGGGGATTTGAACCCCAGACCCCCTCGATGCGAACGAGGTGCGCTACCGGACTGCGCCATAGCCCCGAAGACGAGATAAAGACTAGCAGGGTTTCCGAGGTGGTCCGAACACGACCGGACCACCCCGATCCGGATCAGTCCCCGGCCGCCCGGAGCCGGGCGTCCGCGTACTGGTCGTACACCTGGTTGCGGCGCTCGCGGAGGGCGATCACCTGCGCCTCCCGCTCCGCCTCGCGGCGCTCCTCCTCCTCGGCCGCACGACGCGCCCGGACCACCGCGCGGCGGCGCGCCCTGAGCTGGGCCTCCAGGCGCTCGGCGTCGGCCTTGGCGGCCTCCCTGAGCAGGACCAGGTGCCCGGACAGCAGGAGGATCGGCGGGGTCATGACCCACCACGGGCCGAGGTCGAGCGCGACCGCCACGATCGTGGCCGCGTTCACCAGCGCCAGCCCCGTGGTGCGGCGCCGCCGACGGGCGATGACCCGCGCCCGCGACTCACCGGCCCTGCGATGCCGCCCCGCGGGGGCTGACGGACGCGCCCCCGGGATCGTCGCCCCGGCGCCCTCGCCGTGACCGGCGGGCCCGGCGGGGCCGAACGCGGGCCGCCGGAGCACCTGGGTCTCCTCGGCGTCCGGGTCCTCACCCTCCTCCGGGGCCGCCCCCGCGGCGTCGTCGGGCTCCTCACCCTCCTCGGCCTCCTCCGGCTCCCACTCGTCCCCCCGACGCTGGTCCTCGTGGACGGTGTCCACTGAGTCCTTGCGCAACAGCATCGGCACGAGGACGATGAGCCAGACCACCACGATGGCCAGGTACAGAGGAGAGCTGCTCATCACCCCTCCTCACGATGACGGCCACTGAACGTTGTTCGACACCTCGTCGACACCGCTCCGCGTGGCGCCCCCGGTTCCCCGGACGTCCCCCGGCCGGGGCCCGTCCCCGTCCCCGGCCGTACCGGGGACGAATCCCGTGAGCCAAATCCTCGCGTTGGCCGCATCGTCAATGCGTCTACGTTCCGCACGGTACGACCCCGTGTCCATAAATGCGCCACATTCTGACCGGAGTGTCGCAAGATTGTGGACCTTCAGTTTCGGTCGGCTTGCTCTCGGACAAGGAAGTGCAGGTCAGCGGCTGATTGCGGAGCGGAGTTCAAAATCGACGCAAAGTAATGACATGGTCTGAGTAAAGAGGGGTTTGGCTCCGAAGGCTCCCGTGCCGCTGCCGCGATCAGTTGGGTCCCGGGTGCGGACTCGCCGGATCGCGTGGATTCCCGCTTCCGTTCGGGTCTTCCGGCCCCAAAGCGGAACCAGGGTCGGAACCGGACTCGGGGAACGGTCCGGACGGCGCGCGGTCACGCCAGCGGCGCAGCAGACCGTGGGGCACCTCCTCGGCCGTGATCGCGTAGCAGATGTGGTCGCGCCAGGCGCCGTCGATGTGCAGCTGGCGCCGTCGCACGCCCTCGTCGCGGAAGCCGAGTTTGGCGACCACGCGCCTGCTGGCCCTGTTCTCCGGCCTGATGTTGGCCTCGATCCGGTGCAGCCCGACGCCGAAGAAGGAGTGGTCGACCGCGAGCGCGACCGCCGTGGGGGTGATCCCGCGTCCCGCGTGGGCACTGTCGATCCAGTACCCCACCTGCGCTGACCTGGCCGAACCCCAGACGATCGCGCCGATGGTCAGCTGTCCGACGAACTCTCCGCCCCAGGTGATCGCCCAGGGCATCGACAGCCCCTGGCGGGCCTCGCGGCGGATGGCCTGGAGCATCGAGACGTAGGGGGTCAGTCCGCTCGTGCGCAGCGGCATCTCGGGGTAGGTCGGCTCCCAGGGGCGCAGCCACTCGGCGTTGCGCGAACGCGTGTCCCGCAGCGCCGGGGCGTCTCTGAGCCGCAGCGGTCGGAGCGCGATCGGCCCGTCCTGCAGGGTGACGGGCCACCCTTGTCTGCGATACACGACCGTCCCTCCGAGCCTCTCGGCATCACCGACCACGGACACGACCCCTCCGGGGCGTGCGGTGCGCCCACCACCGACGACGCCCCCAGTATTCCACTCCGGGGGTGTCACGTGGCGGGCGTCACTCGCACGAGCCGAGTTCCGGTTTCCACCTAACCCCGATTGCCACGCACCGAAAACCGGTGACAGGTCAAGGAATTCTCCATGGACGGAATGCCCGTGATGTGATTCCGGTCATTCTTCCGTCTCATTCGGGGCGTGCGTGATCACCGCCACACAACTGGTCCAACGCGTGCAGCAGTACCGGTTCCAGCACGTCCATGCCGTCCTTCACCCCGCCCCTGGATCCGGGCAGGTTGACCACGAGCATGCGGTGGCCCTCCCGTTCGGCCACCCCCGCCAGTCCGCGCGACAGGATCGCCGTGGGCACGCCCTTCGCCCGGCCCTCGGCGCGCAGCGCCTCGGCGATCCCGGGGATCTCGAAGGACAGCAGCGGGCGGGTCACCTCGGGGGTCAGGTCCTGCGGCGTGAGCCCGGTGCCGCCGGTCGTGAGCACGGCGCCCGCCCGCATGTCCAGCGCGCGGTCGAGGGCCTCCGCCACGGGCAGGCCGTCCGGAACCACCCAAGGACCGACGACCGCGCACCCCAGGGCGCGCAGCCGTTCCGCGATCACCGGTCCCGACCGGTCGGGGTACACCCCGGCCGCCGCCCGGTTGGAGGCCGTGACGACCACGACGCTGGGGCCCGCGCCCGGGCGCTCACTCACCGCGCCTCCAGTGCCCCTTCTTGCCGCCGGTCTTCTCCTCGACGCGCACCCGCGTCACCTCGGCCTCGGGGTCGAGCGCCTTGACCATGTCGACCAGTCCGAGCGCGGCGGTCATGACGCAGGTCAGCGCCTCCATCTCGACGCCCGTGCGATCGGCCGTGCGCACCGTGGCGGTGATGTCCACGCCGTCGTCGACGACGGCCAGGTCGACGTCGACACCGTGCACGGCGATGGGGTGGCACAGCGGGACGAGGTCGGGCGTGCGCTTGGCCCCCTGGATCCCGGCGATGCGGGCGACCGCCAGCGCGTCGCCCTTGGGCACCCCGCCCCCGCGCAGCGCGGCGACGGTCTCCGGGGTGAGCAGGACGCGACCGGTCGCGGTGGCGGTGCGCGCGCTCACGTCCTTCGCGGAGACGTCGACCATCCGCGCCGCTCCGGACTCGTCCAGGTGGGTGAAACCGGAGGGGTGCTCGGCCCGCTCCGTCCGTGGGGTGTTGCTCATCGGTCGCCTCGTCAGCACTCGAAGGTCGAGCACGGCCCTGGCCAGGCCGCGGGGGCACGCGGGGGCGTGTCCACCACGACCGTACGGCACAACCCCCCGGGCCCGGGGCACGCGGCCGCGCGGCGGCTCACCCCTCGGGCAGGCGCACGACCTCCACGACCGCACCGGCGCGCAGCTCGGTCACGTCCTCGGGGACCACCACGAGCGCGTCCGCGTCCGCCAGCGCCGACAGCTGGTGGGATCCCTGCCGGACGGCGGGCGCCACCGTCGGGCGCGCGTCCGGGCCGTGCGCGGACTCGGTGAGGACCCCGCGCAGGAAGGAGCGGCGCCCGGGCGGCGAGGTCACCGGGGAGGTCAGGGTCGCGCGCGTGGTGGGGAGCGGTCTCGGGTCCAGGCCGCGCAGCTTGCGCAGGACGGGCTGGACGAAGACCTGGAAGGAGACGAACGCGCTCACCGGGTTGCCCGGCAGGGTGAGGATCGGCGTCCTGTCCGGGCCGACCGTCCCGAACCCCTGGGGCTTGCCCGGCTGCATCGCGACCTGCGTGAACTCGACCGTGCCCTGCTGGGTGAGCACCTCCTTGACGACGTCGTGGGCGCCCATGCTCACACCGCCGCTGGTGATGAGGAGGTCGGCGCGCGTCAGCAGGCCCTCCAGGGTGTCGAGCACGGTCGCCGCGTCGTCGCCGACGAACCCGTGCCGGTGCACCTCGCATCCGGCGTCGCGGGCGGCGGCCGCGAGCATGAAGCTGTTCGACTCCCAGATCTGGCCGGGGCCCAGCGGGCGGCCGGGCTCGACCAACTCCTCCCCGGTGGACAGCACCACGACCCGCGGTCGGGGGAAGACGGAGACGGAGCGGCGGCCGACCGACGCCAGGACGCCCATCTCTCCCGCGCCGACGCGGACGCCCGGGCGCAGCACCTCGGCGCCCGCGCGGACGTCGTCGCCGGCGCGACGGACGGCGTTGCCTCCCTTGACCGGGCGGTCGAAGCGCGCGGTGGTCGTCCCGCCGTCGGTCCACTCGACCGGCACGACCGCGTCCGCCCCGGTGGGCATGGGCGCGCCGGTCATGATGCGGGCGCACATGCCCGGGGGAACCGCGACCGGGGAGCCGTCACCGGCGGCGATGTCGGCGATGACCGGCAGGGTGACCGGCTCGTCGGCGGTGGCGGCGGACAGGTCGGCGGCGTGCACGGCGTACCCGTCCATCGACGAGTTGTCGAACCCCGGCAGCGACACCGGCGAGGCGACGGCCTCGGCCAGCACGGTCCCGTGCGCCTGGAGCAGGTCGAGCTCGGTCGGTTCGGGTGGCGCGATCAGTCCGAGGACGTCGCTGACGTGCTGTTCGACGGTCTTCACGGGGGTCCTTCCGGCTCGTGGTCCACGTGGGCGCCCCAGCCGTACCGGAGGGGAACCCATGTCCCATTGTCACCAGGATGGCGCCGGGTTCCGCTCAGGCCGTGCCGCCCTCGTGGCGGTCGACGAACTCGCGCAGCCAGGGCAGCAGCTCGGCGGCCAGGTCGGGGCGGCGGCAGGCGAAGTCGACCACCGTGCGGATGTAGTCGGCCTTGTTGCCGGTGTCGTAGCGGCGGCCCCGGAACAGCACGCCGCGCACCGTGCCGCCGTCCTCGGGTTTGCGGCGGGCGAGCTCGCGCAGGGCGTCGGTCAGCTGGATCTCGCCGCCGCGCCCGGGCGGGGTCTCGTGCAGGACGGGGAAGACCGCCGGGTCGCAGACGTAGCGGCCGATGATCGCCCAACGGCTCGGCGCCTGGTCCGCGGCGGGCTTCTCGACGAGGTCGGTGACGGTGACGACGTCCTCCTCGTCGGTGGGCTCGATGCCCGCGCAGCCGTAGAGGGAGACCTGCTCGGGCTCGACCTCCATGAGCGCGACCACACTGCCGCCGTGGCGTTCGCGCACCTCGATCATGCGGCTGAGCAGGCCGGAGTTGTCGATCAGGTCGTCGCCGAGCAGCACGGCGAACGGGTTGTCGCCCACGTGCGCCTCCGCGCACAGCACGGCGTGGCCCAGCCCGCGCGGCTCGCCCTGGCGGACGTAGTGCACCTGCGCCAGGTCACTGGACTCGCGCACCGACCGGAGGCGTTCCTGGTCGCCCTTGGCGGCCAGCGCCTCCTCCAGCTCGTAGGCGCGGTCGAAGTGGTCCTCGATCGAGCGCTTGCTGCGACCGGTGATCATCAGGACGTCGCGGAGCTCAGCGGCCACCGCCTCCTCCAGGACGTACTGGATCGCGGGCTTGTCCACGATCGGCAGCATCTCCTTGGGGGTGGCCTTGGTCGCGGGCAGGAACCGGGTGCCCAGGCCCGCCGCGGGCACGACCGCCTTCGTGACGGAGGTGGAGGTGGATCGGGTCCGCGTCTGGTCGGTGTCGGCGCTCATGTCGGCACTCTAGGACAGTCCGCAGGTCACCCGTGGCCTCCACACCCGAGGCGGGTGCGAGAAGTCCCGACGCTTTCGGACCAATGACGCGAAACCGCCATCCGGTGTTCATCGTGGGTGGTACCGCGCCGCGCCCCGGTGGCCGGGCGGTGCCAGACTGGGGCCATGGACGGTGAGGGTGGATCGACGGACCGGTCGGACAAGCGGGCGCTGCGGCGGCGGATCCTGGCGGCGCGCCGCGAGCGGGCGACGGACGAGCGCGACCGCGTGGGTTCGGCGGTCCGCGACACCCTCATGGACCTGCCGTGGCTGGCCATGGGCGGGACCGTCGCCTGCTACTACTCCGTCGGCGGTGAGCCCGACACCCGCAAACTCGTGACGGCGTTGTGGAAGCGGGGCGCGTACGTGCTGCTGCCGGTCTTCCTGCCCGGCGGCGACCTGGACTGGGCGGCCTTCGACGGCCCCGAGAGCCTGGCCCCCGCCGGGCGCGGGCTGGTCGAGCCCACCGGCCACCGGTACGGGATCTCCGCGCTGGCCAGGGCGGACGCGGTGATCTGCCCCGCGCTGGCGGTGGACCGCGAGGGGATGCGCCTGGGGCGCGGCGCGGGGTGCTACGACCGGGCGCTCGCGCACAAGGGACCGCACACGCCGTCGATCGCGGTGGTGCACGACGAGGAGTTCGTGGCGTCGGTGCCGAGCGAGCCGCACGACCGGCCGGTGGACGCCGTGGTCACGCCCGGCGGAGGCCTGCGGGTGTTCGACCCCGACGCCGCGGTCTGGCCCGCTCCCGGGGGACGGGCGAACCGGACCGAACGGGATTAACCGACCCCGCCGAAGCGTTGTCGCTGGCGGTCGCGCCCGACGGCGCCGACGTCCCGCTCCGGTCCTCCCCGACGCGTGTGTTCGGCCCGAGGCGCTGTCGCGGCCCAGGTCGGCGAGCGATTACTATTTAGCAGTCAACGGGCGAGAGTGCCAGTTATAGGAGGACACGAACAGTGCCTACGTACCAGTACGCGTGCACCGAGTGCGGCGCCCAGATGGAGGTCGTGCAGAGCTTCAGCGACGACTCCCTGACCGTGTGCCCCGAGTGCGAGGGACGTCTGCGCAAGGTCTACTCCGCCGTGGGCATCGTGTTCAAGGGTTCGGGCTTCTACCGCACCGACAGCGGCACGTCCTCCAACAGCTCCGCGCTGACCGGCTCCAACTCCGCCGAGGGCAAGAGCGGCGGGTCGGGCGACTCCTCGTCCTCCGACTCCGCGAAGAGCACCTCCGCCGACTCCGGCTCGTCCAGCTCCCCCGCCAAGAGCACGGCGAGCAGCGGTTCCACCACCACCGCCGCGGCCAGCTGATCCGCCGCGGCCGTTGACGGCCGAGCGCCGCCGACCTCCGGCGGCGCACCGTCCACTCCGGCGCGAATCCACCCTGTGGACAACCGCCACGGCGCCCTTCCGCCGCCTAGCGTGGTGACATGGCCACCACCCCCTCCCGCCCCCACCGGCACCGCCACGCGCTCACCCGACTGGTCGACCGGCGCCGGCGCGTCCTCGCCGCCCTGCTCACCGCCGTCGCGCTGCTGACCGCGACCCTCCTCGTGCGTCCCCCTCCGGACGCCACCACGGCGGTGCTCGTCGCCGCCCACGACCTCGACCCCGCGCGTCCCCTGACCGGGCGGGACCTGGTCCGCCGCGACCTGCCCGACCACGCCGTCCCGATCGGGGCCCTCGCCCCCGGGACCGGATGGGACGGAGCCCTGCTCAACGCGCCCGTCCGCCGCGGCGAGGTGATCACCGACGCCCGCCTGTCCGATCCGCCCGCCCGCGCCTACGGCCCCGACCTGGTCGCGGCCCCGGTCCGCGTGGCCGACCCCGGGTCGGTGGACCTGCTGTCCCCCGGCAGCCGTGTGGACGTGCTGGCCGCCACCGGCCCCGGCGACCCCCACCGTCCCCGTGCCAGACCGGCGGAGGAGGTGGCCACCGACCGGCCGGTCCTCGCCGTGCCGGACGGGGACGTCCGGGGCGGGGAGGGCGGAGCGCTGCTGCTCATCGCCGCGACCCCCGCCGAGGCCAGGGCCCTGGCCGGGCACGCGGTCGCCTCGCGACTGTCCGTCACCATTCGCGGTTGACCGGCCACCAGTCGTGGTGAATGCTGGCCCAGCGCCACATCAGGCATCCCGCCTGGAGGCACGAGCACTTGTCGGCACGAGTTACGTAGGGCAGTTCCATGGACGGCTTCAAGAAGTTCCTGCTTCAGGGGAACCTGGTGCAGCTGGCGGTCGCGGTCGTGATCGGCGCGGTCTTCGCCAACCTCGTCACCGCGTTCACCGAAGGGTTCATCACCCCGCTGATCGGAATCTTCGGCGGGATCCCCACCTTCAACGAGCTCTACTTCGAGATCAACGGCAGCCGGTTCATGTACGGCGCGTTCGTGGACGCGCTGATCTCGTTCCTGATCACGGCCGCGATCCTGTACTTCTTCGTGGTCATGCCGGTCGGCAAGCTCCTGGAGAGGTTCGACAAGGCCGAGGAGGCCACCACCCGGGCGTGCCCCCGCTGCCTCACCGACGTCCCCAAGAAGGCCAGCCGCTGCGGCCAGTGCACCAGCGAGCTCACCCCGGAGACGGTCTGACCCCGCCCCTGGGGGCGGCCGTGCGCCGCCGCCCGGCCGGTGGGCGGCGGCGGGCGGTCAGCGGGTGTACTCCCAGTGCCAGGGCTCGAAGGGGCTCGACTTGGCCCACGCGGGATGCACCCAACCGAAGTCGGGTCCGTTGGCGTCCATCCAGTTCCAGCGTTCGGATCGGTAGTTCTGGATGCCGCAGCCGAGGTCGAGGGCCTGCCCCAGACCGTGGTTACTGGTTCCCGGCACGGCGGCGAAGCCCGGCGGCACCTCGCGGTACACGCGGTACTGGTTCGGCAGGTCGCGGTAGGCGCTGGTGAGACACATGTTCTCGCCGTACTCCTCCACGTACCGCATGTTGAGCTCGAAGAAGTCGGCGGCGGCGTCGGCGCGCAGGAACTTGTCGTCGTAGAGCGCGCACAGGGCGGACTGCGGCAGCTGCCCGTTGGGGTAGCCGTCGGCGTCCGACGCGCGACTCGGGTCGCACTCGGCCTGGTTCATGTACGTACCGGGATCCAGGCCCAGGCGCTCCAGCTCCTCCATGAGCTGGTTGGTGCTCTCCTCGGCCTGCTCCCGCAGCTCGTCGACCTCGGCGGCGAGCTCCACCTGCTCCAGCTGCGTGGTGGTCTGCAACTCCTGCGCCTGGCTGGCCAGCTGGACCTGCTCCTCGCGCAGGTCGGTCGCGTCCTGGATGAGCGCCTGGTTGTCCTCGGCGATCTTGGCCGCGTAGGACTGCGTCTGGAGGTCCTCCTCCAGCGAACCCGTGGCGAGCATCGCGAGGATGCCTCCGCCGGGCTGCTGGTAGAGCGTGCTGGCCAGCTGCGCGAGCGGTTCGCGCATCTGCCGGAGCTCGACCTCGGTCTGCTGCAGCTCGTGGAGGACGTCGACCAGTTCCCCCTGGGCGTCCTCCACCGCCTCCTGGCGTTCGACGTACTCGTCGGTGGCCGCCTCCAGGGCCTCCGTCGCCGCCTCGTTCTGCTCTCGCAGCTGCGCCAGGTCGTTTTCCTGCGCGGACGCCGGGGCGATCGCGCCGACGGCTCCGGACACGGTCAGGACCGCCGAGGCCACCGCCAGCGTCAGCGTCCTCAGGAGCGCGTGGCGCCGACCACGGAGGGACTCCGCGAGGGCGGCCGGTCCCCCGTTCTCCGGTACGCGGAACCCCCGCCGCGCCGAATCAGCAGTGAACGGCACGAATGATCCTCCGCCTGCATGTCGTCGAACACCTAACGTGGCCGCATCGCAACGTACTACATGTCCACATGCGGACACACGAGGCCGAACGGCCGGGCCGCGGCCGTCCGGACCGGTTTCCCCGGTCCCCCCTGGCCACCCGCTCCAACGTTCGGCGTCATCCCTGGTCATCGCGGCGTGTGGCGACATCCCGCCACCCCCGTCACGACGGAAGAGGGGCATACGCGGTCAGATCGCGACAGACAGCGTGAACAACATCACACCGCCACCAGGACAACCAATCGTAGAGCAGCGTACTGCGCCCAGCGTCCAGAGTCCCCGAGTCAGGCCGCCAGAAGGCCGACCGACACCCCACGCACTCCCATCCTGGGTTAGGCTTGGCCCAGCGGCGAGGGAACCGATACCTCCCCACCGCACCCATGGCTCCATAGCTCAGGGGATAGAGCACCGCTCTCCTAAAGCGGGTGTCGCAGGTTCGAATCCTGCTGGGGCCGCCAGCGTGACCTGGGGCAACGCCTCGGGGTCACCATCGGCGGGAGCGCCTTAGTTGCAGTCCTAATTGCAATCTATGGCGCTCTCCGTGTCTCCAGGGCTCATCCGGTAGCGCGGAACCCCTCCTCGTAGATCCCGCGCGCCCGCCATCTCCCGAAACGGGCACGCGGGGATCCTAGGTGATCTGCCGGTGCGTGGACCACAGGGCGTGCTGGGGATCGTCGAGCCACACGGTCTGGCGCGCGTTCTCCCGATCGACGGTCAACCCGAACCGATCGACGCCCGGACCACCGCGTGCGCCCCACCACGACATGCCCGCCGCGAACTCGTCCGCGAGCCTGCGCGCCCCCGCCTGCTCGACGCGGCCGTCCGAGTGCCACCGTGCCCACGAGGAGCACCGGGCGGACGCCGCCCACACGTGCGGCTCCTGGGCACCCGGCTCCACGCGCATGCCGTGGAACCAGCCCGGCACGAGCAGCGACAGGATCAGGGCCCGTTCACCGTCGAGGAAGTCCGTGCGCGGGTCGCCATCGACGGTCTCGACGTGGTCGGGGCCCGCGTGCGCATCGGGCGCGCGTTGTCCCGTCCGACGCTGACCGCGCGCCCACATGAACGCCAGCGACCCCTCGAACCGGCCCTCGGCGAGACCTCTGCCGTGGGTGTCGAGCTGGGCGAGCACACCGCCCGGAGCTCCCGGTGACGGTGACCAGGGGGTGACGATCCGGCCCCGACCGCGCACCTGGTCCAGCCACGACCACGGCACTCGTGCGACGGTGCACGTGGCGATGATCCGGTGATACGCCGGGGCATTCGCCTCCACTCGTTCCCCGTCGCCGACGATGACGTCCGGGGTGTATCCGGCGGCGTACAGCGACGTGCGGGCGGTCTCGGCGAGCGTCTCGTCGATCTCGACCGTGGCCACGTTCCGCGCACCCAGCAGCTCCGACAGCAGGGCGGCGTTGAACCCGGTCCCGGTGCCGATCTCCAGCACCCGCTGGTCCGGCTCGATCCGTGCGGCGGTGAGCATGCGCGCCATGACGCTGGGGGCCGACGACGAGGAGGTGGGCAGACCCATCCCGCCGTCGCGGCCGTCGTCGCGTTGCGTGGTCAGGGCCTGGTCGGTGTAGGCGGTGCGCAGCCAGGTCCGCGGGTCCTCGGTCCGGTCGATGCGGGCGCGGTCCTCGGTCCACACCACGTCGGGCAGGAACCGGTGCCGGGGCACCCGGGCGAACAGCGTCGCGATGTGCTCGGGGGTGCCGCGGTCGCGGAGGCGTCCGGCCAGGGCGGCGGCGAGAGGGGCGTAGTCCATGCCGATGCTCTTTCCCATCAGCCGACCTTTCCCGTTCCCTTGCATCCGACGCACGGGACCCACTCGCGGAAGATCTTGCCGGGGTTCCCGCCGTCGTTGGTCACCCAGCTGCCTCCCTGCCCGTTGCACATGCCGCAGTCCTGTGCGGCGGTCGGCGTGCTCGGGCGGGACACGGGGTCGGGGGCGAGTGTCGCTGTCATGTACTGCTCCTTCGTGGGTTATCGGGTGACGGTCAAGACGTCGCCGCAGTGGCGACACCTGGCTGTCCGGATGCGGTCGTGCCGGGTGGGCGGGTCTGGGATGTAGTCGTGTTGTCCGCTGGCGGTGCCGGTGCACCGGGTGGCTCCGTCCACCGCTCCTCCTTGGGGGGAGGTGCGGCCCCAGCCGGGGGCAGGGGCCGCACCGGCTCAGAACGCCGAGGCGGTGTCGGGCAGGTGCTCCAGCGGGGACTTCCACACGAGCGTGTGCAGGTGCGGGTCCGGGTGGGCGGTCCGGGCCACGCGGATCACGGGGCCGAGGATCGCGGCGTAGACGGCGTGGCATTCCAGGTCGGGGCCCAGGCAGTGGACGTCCGCTCCGCGCTCGGCCGCCCACGCCTTGAGGGCGGGCAGGTCGGCGAGTTCGTGGAGGTCGCACACGGTACGGCGCTTCATCGGGTCACCACCCCTGGCGAGGCACTGGCGGCACGGCGGTCGGGTGGGTGACCGGCGAGGCCGCGATCGCGGCGTCGATCAGGTCGACGGCTCCGGGCAGGTCGCCGGTGCTGACGGCGTAGTCGGCGGCCTGGCGAACGGCGGCGGCGCGGGTGCGCTCCAGGTTCTCCCGGCAAGCACGGCCGACATCGGTCGTGGCGTCCGGGAGGGTGAGCGCGTCGCGAATGGCGGCGAGGAGGTCGCCGGTGCGGGTGTCGATCATGCGGCACCTCGCAGGGTGAGCAGGCCGCGCACGGCCAGGGCGAGCGGCGCGAGGTCACCGGCCGGGTGGGCGACGTAGAAGCGGACACGAGCGGCCCGGACGGGGGACCAGACGTAGGCCCGGGGACGGGCGGCGCGACGGGGGCGTCCGCGCTGGTGTTCGTTGCTTCGCAGGTAGA
The DNA here is from genome assembly GCF_040660275.1 of Nocardiopsis sp. NPDC049922. Taxonomy (NCBI): domain Bacteria; kingdom Bacillati; phylum Actinomycetota; class Actinomycetes; order Streptosporangiales; family Nocardiopsidaceae; genus Nocardiopsis; species Nocardiopsis sp. NPDC049922. The sequence goes on from NZ_JBFAME010000001.1 coordinate 450,809, forward strand.
GCGGCATGGCGCACACCTCCTGTCGGATGCCGGATGGGAGGTCCGGCGGGACTGATCAGGTAGCCCCATGGTGACGCATCGCAAGCAATTTCTCAATGCCCATGTTGATATTCGGTGCGAGAATCTATCTTGGTGAGAGACACCACCGGGTGGTACGCCCGGATCTCTATGGGCGGTGTACCAAATGTCTGATCAACGCGAACGCGGCATAGGATCGCTACGCCAGCGATCGAGCGCGAGGAGCGAGACACACATGGCCAAGAGCCCGACCCTGCGTCGGCGGCGCCTGTCGCGACGGCTTCGGGAGCTGCGCGAGGGGAAGGGGTATACGTCTTCCTACGTGACAACCGAGGCCAAGCAGCGAGGCAAGGGCAAGTGGTCGCGCGGCAAGCTCACTCGGATCGAGAACAACGAATGGGTCCGTCCCGCCGTCGCGGACGTGGAGGCGCTGCTCGACATCTACGAGGTGACCGACCCCGAGGAGCGTCAGGCCTACATCACGCTCACCAAGCAGGCCCGACAGTCGGGATGGTGGGTGGGATACTCTGACGTGCTCGGCCAGGGGGCCTACGTCGGCCTGGAGCTGGAAGCCGCGTCCATCCGCACCTATGAGGCACTGGTGATCCCAGGCCTACTCCAGACCGAGGGGTACGCGCGGGCGATCACCCGTAGCCACGGTGTCACCGATGAATCCGAAGTCGAGCGGTACGTCGAGGCCCGCATGGCCCGGAAGCAGATCATCACCCCCGGAGCGACCGGCCCACAGGTGTGGGCGATCATCGACGAGGCCGCTCTGAGAAAGATCCCCGCGGACGTCCGCGAAGAACAGGTCCGGTACCTGATCGACGTCCAGCGCCGGGACCTGCGCGTGCAGGTGCTGCCCGACTCCGCAGGCCTGCACGCAGCCACGACAGGATCCTTCTCAATCTTGGACTTCCAGGATGACCCGCCGGTGGTATACCGAGAAGACATCATGGCCCAGTTGTTCTACGAGGACCCCGTCGAAATCACTCACGCCGAAACGGTGTACCGACACGTGCAGGCTTCGGCGCTGTCCATCGAGGACTCCCGGGCGGCCCTGGAGGCCCTGATCAATCCCAGTTAGAGAAGGCACTCATGCAATCCCACGACCTGACCTTCCGCAAGTCGTCTTACTCGCAAGGACGCACAGAGAACTGCGTCGAGGTCGCTGACTTTCCTGGCGGCGCGGCTGTGCGCGACACCCGGCACCGGGAGCTGGGACACCTGGAGGTGCCCGCTGCCGAGTGGGTCGCGCTCCTGGGCGGACTCCGGTCCGCGTAGCCACCCTCGACACGACTGAGGCCCCCAGCGCCGCCGGGGGCCTCGTCGTTGCATTACCTGATGCAATCCCACCGCCGAGTCTAACGTCCGAGGGACGGGCGGACCAGACCTCGTCGACCTTCGGGCAGCGCCGCGCGGTCGACGCGCACCGATCTTCACCGGCCCCACCGTGTCGCCATGACACGACGTGACTCCTGTCCGATCATGGCCCCAGGAACGACCACCACGCCGGTCCGCCGACCGGCCGACGAACCTCCCGGGGGCCACACCCACCATGCCGAACGCGGACCAGTCGCACGACGACGGACGGCCCAGGACCCACCAGCGCGGCGGCTCGGAGTCCGCGATCGCCTCCGTCCTGCACCGCGACCCGCACCCCGGCCCACAGCACTGGGGCGGCCCCCGCCCCCGCCGGGCCGAACGCGACCCCTTCCGTCTGCCCCGCCCCATCGCCTCCCGGCCGACCGCCTGACGCCCGCCGGGCTCAGAGGAAGGGCCGCCACGGAGCCAGGATCAGTTCCCCGAACTTGGCGGCGAACGGGCGGCACCGCCACTCCTCCATCGTCAGCTCGCGCGCGTTGGTGAGGTCGTTGGCGAAGACCTCCTCCAGGTGCTTGGCCACGCCCTCGTCGAAGATCTCGACGTTGATCTCGTAGTTCCCGGTCAGGCTCAGGCGGTCCACGTTGGCCGTGCCGATCGTGCTCCACCTGCCGTCCACGGTCGCCGTCTTGGCGTGCACCATGGCGCCCTGGTAGAGCCACAGCCGCACCCCGCCGCGGAGCAGCGCCGTGTACTGCCCCCTGGCCATCCAGTCCGCCATCACGTGGTTGGAGGCCTCCGGGACGAGCACGTTGACGTCCACGCCGCGCGCCGCCGCGTCCACCAGGGCCCGCAGGAGCTCCCGGTCGGGGATGAAGTAGGCCTGGGTGAACAGCACCCGGTCCTTGGACCGGTCGATCGCCTCCAGGAGCATCGCCCGGATCGGGTAGATGAGCTGCTCGGGCACGTTCCGGTGCACCCTCAGCCGCGCGTCCCATCCGGTGTCGCCGATGTGGTCCAGCCTCGGGTGGCGCTCGCCCCGGTTCATGTTCCAGAAGTCGACGAAGGCGTTCTCCAGCTCCCACGTCGCCGGTCCGGACACCCGCAGGTGCGTGTCCCGCCACTCCGTCGCGTACAGCGAGCCCACGTTGTACCCGCCGACGAAGCCGATCTCCCCGTCCACCGTGAGGATCTTGCGGTGGTCGCGGCCGGACTTGCGCACGTTGAGCAGCAGGACGCCGGGGCGGAACGCCGGGTAGCGCAGCACGCGCACGCCCGGCGGGAAGTCGAAGAAGGAGCGCGGCACGACGAGGTTGGCGAACCCGTCGTAGATGACGAACACCTCGACGCCCCGGTCGGCGGCCTCGATCAGGGCGCGCTTGAACTCCCGGCCCGTCCGGTCGTCCTTGAAGATGAACGACTCGAACAGCACCCGCCGCCGTGCCCCGCGGATGGCGGCGAGCATGTCCTCGTAGACGTCCTCGCCGTAGGTGTAGACCGTGGCCGAGGTGTCCCCGAGCGGCAGCTCCACGGGCGCGGTCCGCGGGAAGCGCGCCCGGTGCGGGCGTACCCGCCTGCGCCACTGGTCGACCCCGATGATCGTCGCGGCCACCGCCGCCTGGGTCGCCAGAAGCCCCGCGAGCCCCCACTTGGCCGCGGACACGAGGGTCGAGCGTCGCACTGTCGCCTCCAGAACGGATCACGCGCCGAACCGGGCCCGGTCGGCACCGGGCTCGGCCTCCTCGGCCTGACCGTCTCCTGCACGAGGTGGACGTCAACCGTATCCCGCGCACGTCACGACGGTTCGCACTCCGGCCCGTGTCCTCGCGTCAGCGCCGCTCACGCAGGCGGCACACCAGGAGTTCGGTGGTCGGGCTCTCACGCCGCCGTCGCACCAGACGGCGCTCCAGCGGGTAGAGGGCCGCACCGGCCGCCCAGCCGGTCGGCGCGGTGACCGTCGCGGCGCGCAGGGTCCCGCCCCACAGCTTGCGCCACGGCAGGGAGGCGTCCACCTGGGCGTTCATGAGCACGAGCAGGGGCACGCGGCGGATCACGTCGAACCCGGCCTTGTCGGCGGTTCCGGCGATCCACTCCAGCGTCCGGTTGACCTGGTGCTCCCCGCGCTGTTCGGGGCGTTGCAGGCAGTTCTCGGAGATCACCAGGTACCCGCCGGGACGCACGACCCGGGCGAACTCCGCCAGGGCGCTCGCGTAGCGGTCGTCGTCGGTGATGTGGAAGAGGACGTCCATGCACGAGACGGCGTCGAAGGAGTCGGTGTCGAACGCGTCCAGCGCGGAGACGTCCTGGCGGACGAACCGGTGGTCCGGGAAGCGTCCGCGCAGCCGCGCCACGGCGGCGTCGGTCATGTCGCAGCCGGTGATGTCGCCCGCACCGAGCCGTTCCCACAGCCGCACGTAGAAACCGGTGCCGCTGCCCGCGTCGAGGACGCTGCGGCCCCGAGGGGCCAGGCGGCCGACCTCGCGGAGGAAGACCTCCTCCCGCACGCGGTACATCCACCGGTTGAAGGGGCGCCCGAGCGCCCGGTACCCGACGCCGCTCTCGGTCCAGTCGCCTTCGAGCCGGCGCTCCCAGAAGTCGCGGAGTTCACTGTGCCTAGCCATGTACACACTGTCACACCGAGGGAGGCGTCCTGTCCGGACGCAGCGCCGACCAGCGCCGATACTCGGGGCGGCGGACGGCGTGTCGGCACGGCCTGGTAGGTATGTCCGACACCGGCCCCACGTAGGACGGACGTCCATGGTCTTTCACGACTACACCCCCGAGTTCGCGGGCCTGCCCGTGGCCGACTACCCGGAGGGGGATCCCCGCGACGACTACTTCCACCCCGCCGTCACCGAGTAGCCCCCGCCCACCGTCCCCTCCCCTGGAGCCATCCCGTGCCCATCGACCGTCACATCACCGAATTCGCCGGTCTCCCCGTCGTCGAGTTCCCGTCCAAGGACCTCGACCCCGGCAGCTGGACCCGTGCCGAGAACGAGGCACGGGAGGCGGGTCGGACGGCGCCGACGCCGCCGCCCCTGAGGCCCGCGGTGAAGGCGGCCGTGGCCGCTCCGGAGTCGGTGGCCTGGCGGCTGCGGACCGGGTTCGACGAGGTGGAGGACTTCGCGCCCTACTTCTCCCGGTTCCTGGACGCGGTCGACACCTCCGGGATCGCGGCCCTGGTGATCGGAGGTTGGGGGGACTTCTGTGCGGAGCCGCCAGCCGAGCCCGTGCGTGACCTGCTCATCGAGCACGCCGACCGATTCCCCGCCCTGCGCTCCCTCTTCTTCGGCGAGATCATCGGCGAGGAGTACGAGATCTCCTGGATCAAGCAGACCGACATGGCCCCGCTGCTGGCGGCCTTCCCCCGGCTGACCGAGTTCACCGTGCGCGGCGCGGGCATCTCCTACCCGCCCGACGAGGACGACCCCGAGGACGGTCTGCTGGAACTGCACGTCCCCGAGCACCGTGCCCTGCGCCGCCTCACCGTGCAGTCCGGCGGTCTCCCCGACGCGGTCGGGCGGCAGATCGCCGCGTCGGGCCTGCCCTCGCTGGAACACCTGGAGCTGTGGCTGGGCGTCTGGTCGTACGGGGGGACCTGTGTCCCGGACAGCCTCGCGCCCGTGCTGTCCGGGACCGCCTTCCCGGAGCTGCGTTCGCTCGGCCTGCGCAACGCCGAGGACACCGACGTCTGGGTCCGCGTCCTCGCCGACTCCCCCCTCACCGAGCGCCTGGAGCACCTGGACCTGTCCATGGGCACCCTCACCGACCGGGGCGCGTCGGTCCTGCTGGACTCCCCGGTCTTCCGCGAGCTCAGGCGGCTCGACCTGCACCACCACTACCTTTCCGAGGACACCGCAGAGCGCCTGCGGACACACTTCACCGAGGGGGGTGTGGAGATCGATCTGGGCGACCGCCGGGAGCCGTACGCGGACTACGACCCCGACGACCTGGACGCGTCCCTCTACCCCGCCGTCACCGAGTAGCCCCGTCCACCGTTCCCACCCCTGGAGTCACCCCGTGCCCAACAGCGACCACATCACCGAGTTCGCGGGTCTGCCCGTCGTCGAGTTCACCAGTTGGGAGGCCATCCGTGGGGAGTTCACGACGGCCATGCGCTGGGCTCGGAACCGGAACAGGCCGCACGCCACCCTGCCGCCGTCCTACCGGCCGCTCTTCGAGGCGATCGCCGCGCCGAAGTCCGTTGCCTGGCGGTTGCGCACCGAGCTTCCGCCCTACCGGAGCAGCCACTACCGTCATGAGGAGTCCTGGGAGGACCTGGACGCCTACCTGGAGCGGTTCACCGACCTGGTGCCGCCGGAGTCCGTCCGCGCGCTCATCGTCGGCAACATCTCCGACGACGACGACTACCAGTTCCGGTCGGAGGAGGCCCGTGATCGGATCGTCGCCCTCGCACCGACGCTGACCAACCTCAGGGCCCTGTTCTTCGGGGAGGTTCTCCAGAGCGAGCAGGAGATCTCCTGGATCGAGCACTGCGACCTCGCCCCGCTGCTCACGGCCCTTCCCCAGCTGACCGAGTTCACCGTGCGCGGGGGCAGCGGCCCGCTCGGGCTGCGCCTCGACGACGGGCACTCGTCCCTGCGTCGGTTCACCGTGCAGAGCGGCGGGCTCCGACCCGAGGTCGTCCGGGACGTGTGCGCCTCCCCGATGCCCGAGCTGGAGCACCTGGAGCTGTGGCTCGGAGCCGAGGAGTACGAGGGCGTGAGCACGCCGGACGACCTGGCGCCGGTGCTGACCGGCGAGGCGTTCCCCAAGCTCCGCTCACTGGGTCTGCGCAACTCCGACGCGACGGGTACGTGGGTGCGAGCCCTGGCCGACGCCCCCGTCACCGCACGTCTGGAGACCCTCGACCTCTCCCTGGGCACCCTGCGGGACGAGGACGTCGACGCTCTCCTGGACGCCCCCGCCTTCCGGAACCTGAAGCGGCTCGACCTGCACCACCACTACCTGTCCGAGGACAACGTCGGACGCGTGCGCGCCGCGTTCACCGAGGCGGGTGTGGAGGTGGACCTGTCCGACCCCCAGGAGCCGGACGACTGGGGCGACGAGTTCCAGTACTACCCCGCCGTCGCCGAGTGACCGCCCCAGAGTTCCAGAAAGCCCCAGCCATGCCCAACAGACACCACATCACCGAGTTCGCGGGTCTGCCCGTCGTCGAGTTCACCGGTTGGGAGGCCATCCGTGGGGAGTTCACGACGGCCATGCGCTGGGCTCGGAACGGGAACGAGCCGCACTCCGCCCCACTACCGTCCTACCAGCCGCTCTTCGAGGCGATCGCCGCGCCGGACTCCGTGGCCTGGCGGTTGCGGACCGAGCCTCCGCCCTACCGGAGCGACTTCTCCGGTCAGGAGGAGCCCTGGGAGGAGCCGGACGCCTACCTGGCCCGGTTCGCCGACCTGGTGCCGCCGGAGTCCGTCCGCGCGCTCATCGTCGGCCACGGCCTCGATTCCGTCCCCCGCTTCCGCTCGGAGTCGACGGAGGCCCGCGACCGGATCATCTCCCTCGCGCCGCGGTTGACCGGTCTGCGCGCCCTGTTCTTCGGTGAGATCCTCCAGGAAGACGAGGAGATCTCCTGGATCGGGCACTGCGACCTGGCGCCGCTCCTGGCGGCCTTCCCGAAGCTGACCGAGTTCACCGTGCGCGGAGGCAGCGGCCCGCTGAGCCTGCGTGTCGACGGACACCCGTCCCTGCGTCGGCTCACCGTGCAGAGCGGCGGGCTCCGATCCGAGGTCGTCCGGGACGTGTGCGCCTCCTCGCTGCCCGAACTGGAGCACCTGGAGCTGTGGCTCGGAGACGATGCGTACGCGGTCGGCACGACCGCGGCGGTGGACGACCTGGCGCCGGTCCTGTCCGGCGAGGCGTTCCCGAAGCTCCGTTCACTGGGTCTGCGCAACTCCGATGCGACCGGTACGTGGGTGCGAGCCCTGGCCGACGCGCCCGTCACCGCGCGTCTGGAGACCCTCGACCTCTCCCTGGGCACCCTGCGGGACGAGGACGTCGAACCCCTTCTGACCGCACCCGTCTTCCGCGACCTGAAGCGGCTCGACCTGCACCACCACTACCTGTCCGAGGAGAGCGTCGAACGCCTGCGCGCCGCGTTCACCGAGGCGGACGTCGAGGTGGACCTGTCGTCCCCTCAGGAAGCGGCGGAGTACCAGGGCACGACCTACTACTTCACGGCGGTCGCCGAGTGAGCCTCCAGGACCGGCCCCTGGTCGTGGTGGGCGTGCCCGGCAACCGCCGCCTCGACCTGTTCCGGGCCGCCGCCCGCTCCGCCGACCTGCCCGAACCCGTGGTCGTCCCCTGGCGCGACCTCGCCTCGGGGCCGGTCTCCCTGCCCGCGGACGCCCTGGTCCGGGTGGACTCCCCCGGCGGCGACGGCGAGACCGAACGCCTCCTGCGCGGCTGGACGCACGACCCCGACCCCTACCGGGCGGAGGGCACCGGCGACCACCACGCCGGGTTCCGCGCCGCGCTCGCCCGACTGTCGGAGGCCGTGGCCGACACCCCGGGCGCCCACCTGGTGCAGGAGCCCGAGGACCTGGTCGTCATGTGCGACAAACGGCGCTGCCACGCCCGCCTCGCCGAGGGCCGCGTGCCGGTGGCCCCGGCGCTCCCCGGCGAGGTCACCGACCACGCGTCGCTGCGCGCGGCGATGGCCGAGGCGGGGTGGCGCCGCGTGTTCGTCAAGCCCCGACACGGCTCGTCGGCCTCGGGTGTCATCGCGCTGGCCACCGCGCCCGGCGGGCGGATCCGCGCGGTGACCTCGGCGCACCTGGAGCGGGGCGAGGACGGATCGGTCCGCCTGTTCAACAGCCTCAGGCTGCGCACCTACACCACCGAGGAGGACGTCGCGGCGGTCGTGGACGCCCTGGCCCCCGACGGTCTGCACGTCGAACGCTGGGTGCCCAAGGCGGGTTTCGCGGGGCGGACCATCGACCTGCGCGTGGTGGTGGTCGCGGGGCGGGCCACCCACACCGTCGTGCGCTCCTCCGCCTCGCCCATGACCAACCTCCACCTCGGCAACGCCCGGGGGGACCTGGACGCGCTGCGGGAGGAGGTCGGGCCGGGCGCGTGGAGCGCGGCCATGGCCACCGCCGAGGCGGCCGCCGCGCGCTTCCCGCGTACCCTGCATGCCGGGGTGGACCTGATCGCCTCCCCCGGATGGCACACGTTCACGGTGTGCGAGGTCAACGCCTTCGGCGACCTCATCCCCGGCGTCCTGCACGAGGGCCGCGACACCTACGGCGAACAGCTGCACGCCCTGGCCACCGGCCGGTTCGCCGTCCCCGCCCACCAGACATCCCCGAAAGCCGCATGAGCACCACCAGCACCACACCGCCCGACACCCCCGACATGAACGCCGTCGTGGGCACACACGACATCCTCCTGCTCACCCTCGACACCCTGCGCCACGACGTGGCCGCCGAGCTGGCCGAGGCGGGCCGCACCCCCCACCTGTCCCGTCTGCTGCCGGGCGGCCGGTGGGAGCGCCGCCACGCCCCCGCGAGCTTCACCTACGCCTCCCACCTGGCGATGCTCGCCGGGTTCCTGCCCACCCCGGCGGAACCCGGGCCCCACCCGCGCCTGTTCGCCGCCGCCTTCCCGGGCAGCGCCACCACCGCGCCGCACACCTGGACCTTCGAGACCGCCGACCTGGCCAGCGGCCTGGCCGAGGTCGGCTACCACACGGCCTGCGTCGGGGGCACGGGGTTCTTCAACCGCCGGTCGGCGCTGGGTTCGGTGCTGCCCGACCTGTTCGCCGAGAGCCACTGGGAGGAGTCGTTCGGCGTCACCGACCCCCGCTCCTTCGAGAACCAGGTGACCCGGGCGGCCGAGATCGCCGCCGCCCGCCCCGCCGACCAGCCGCTCTTCCTCCTGCTCAACGTGGCCGCGCTGCACCAGCCCAACTGGTTCCACCTGCCCGGGGCCACCCGTGCGGACGGCGACACGCGCCAGAGCCACGCCGCCGCGCTGGAGTACGTCGACCGGCACCTGCCGCCGCTGGTGGCCGCGATGACCGCGCGCCGCCCGTGCTTCGCGATCGTGTGCTCCGACCACGGCACGGCCTACGGCGAGGACGGCCACACCGGTCACCGGATCGGCCACGAGACCGTGTGGACCGTCCCCTACGCCCACGCCGTCCTGCCCCGGGGGACCACTCTCGACGCCGAGGAGGCGCGCCCGTGACCACCGCCCTCACACCGCGCCCCGAACCGGTGCGCGCGGACTCCCCCTACCAGTCGTACGTGTACGCCTACCCGCACAAGAGCGCCTACCGGCCCTTCGCGGAGCCGCCCCTCCTGGCCGACCTGTGGCGCGGCGAGGACGTGAGCGCCCTGTCCCTCTACGCGCACATCCCCTTCTGCGAGATGCGCTGCGGGTTCTGCAACCTGTTCACCCGGTCCACGCCCCCGGCCAAGCAGGTCACCGCCTATCTGGACGCCATGGAGCGGCAGGCCGACGCCGTCGCCGCCGCGCTGCCGGAGGGGGCGGCCTTCGCCAGGGCCGCGCTGGGCGGGGGCACGCCCACCTACCTGACCGCCGAGGAGCTCACCCGGGTCTACGACCTCACCGAGCGCGCGTTCGGCGTGGACCTGTCGGCCCTCCCGGTCTCGGTGGAGACCTCGCCCGCCACCGCCACCCCCGACCGGCTCGCCGTCCTCGCCGAGCGCGGCGCGACCCGGATCAGCATGGGCGTCCAGAGCTTCGTCGACGCCGAGGCGCACGCGGCCGGACGCCCGCAGAGGCGCGCCGAGGTGGACCGGGCCCTGGCGGCGATCCGGGCGGCCACCACGGCCGACCTCAACGTGGACCTGATCTACGGCATCGACCGGCAGACCGCCCGGACGTGGACGTACTCGCTGGACACCGCGCTGGAGTGGGAGCCGGAGGAGGTCTACCTCTACCCGTTGTACGTGCGCCCGCTCACCGGCCTGGGCCGCCGCGCCCGCGCGTGGGACGACCACCGCCTCGCGCTGTACCGGCAGGGCCGCGACCACCTGCGCGAACGGGGCTACGAGCAGGTGTCCATGCGGATGTTCCGCCGCGCGGACGTGCCGGAGGCGACGGGGCCGGACCACTGCTGCCAGACCGACGGCATGGTGGGGCTGGGCTGCGGCGCCCGGTCCTACACCTCGGCGACCCACTACTCGTTCGACTACGCGGTGGGGATCGGGCAGGTCCGGTCGATCATCGCCGACTACGTGGAGCGCGACGCCGCCGGGTTCGGCCGCGCCGAGGTCGGCTTCCACCTGGACGGCGGGGAACGGCGCCGCCGCCACCTGCTCCAGTCGCTGCTGCGGGCGGAGGGGATGGACGCCGCCGCCTACGCCGCGCGCTTCGGCTCCCACCCCGGGGCGGACTTCCCCGCCGAGTTCGCCGCGCTGACCGCCCGGGGCTGGCTGGCCTCAGCCCCCGGGGCGGACCGCGTGCGTCTGACCGAGGAGGGCCTCGCGCACTCCGACGCGATCGGCCCCCTGTTCTTCTCCGCCGCCGTGGCCGCCCTCATGGCCGAGTACGAGGCCCGATGAGTACGCGCGTCCCGCCTCCGCGGCTGACCCTGCTGTACCGGGGACCGCTGGCCAGCTGCGACTACGACTGCCCCTACTGCCCCTTCGCCAAGCGGCGCGACACCCCCGGGACGCTGCGCGCGGACCGGGCGGCCCTGGAGCGGTTCGCCGACTGGGTGGCCGACCCGGCGGCGCACCCGGACACGCGCCTCTCGGTCCTGTTCACCCCGTGGGGCGAGGGGCTGGTGCGGTCCTGGTACCGCACGGCGATCCGTCGGCTCAGCCACCTGCCGCACGTGGACCGGGTGGCGATCCAGACCAACCTGAGCGGCCGCGTCGAGTGGCTGGCCGACTGCGACCTGACCACCGCGGCGCTGTGGACCACCTACCACCCCGGCCAGGTGACCCACGAGCGGTTCGCCGCCAAGGCGCACCGCCTCGTCGACCTCGGTGTGCGGTTCAGCGTCGGCGTGGTCGGCGAGCCCGAGCACCTGGCGGCGGCGCGGCGGATGCGCGCCGAGCTGCCCGAGGGCGTGTACCTGTGGGTGAACGCGGCCGAGGGGCGGACCTACACCGACACCGAGGCCGCCGAGTGGCAGGACCTCGATCCGCACTTCCACTACAGCCGCACGCCCCACACGAGCCTCGGACTCCCCTGCCGGACCGGCGACTCCGTGCTGTCCGTGGACGGGGACGGCAACGTGCGCCGCTGCCACTTCGTGGAGACCCCGATGGGCAACCTCTACGACGGTTCGTTCGCCGCCCGGCTCGGCCGCCGCCCCTGCCCGAGGACCAGCTGCGACTGCCACATCGGCTACGTCCACCTGGAGACCCTCGACCTGTACGACGTGTTCCGGGGCGGGGTGGTCGAACGCGTCCCCGCGACGGTGCGCACCCCTTTGCCGCTGACCTCCGTCGACGCCGAAACCGGTCGAAACGGTCACCGGAGGCGGGAATAATCCTGCCCATGGTCTCTCCCCGGGTCATCGCGACCGATCTCGACGGCACCCTCCTCCGCTCCGACGGCTCCCTCTCTCCCCGCACCATCGACGCCCTGTCCGCCGCCGACGCCGCCGGTCTGAGGGTGGTCGTCGTGACCGCCCGTCCGCCCGCGGCCACCTGGATGATCGCCGACCGGCTCGCGTGTTCGGCCGTGATCTGCGCCAACGGCGCCTTCACCCGCCTGCCCGGCCAGTCCGAGACCCGGGTGCGCGCCCTGGACCGGGACGCCGCCGGCACCGTGGTCGCCAAGCTGCTCGCGGCCGTGCCCGACGTCGGGTTCGCCGTGGAGACCGGCGACGGCCTCGTCTACGAACCCTCCTTCGGGCTGTCGACGGCCCACGCCGAGGCACCGTGGAGCACCCTCGTCGGCTCCGCCGAGGAGGTGGTCGAACGCGCGGCGCCGGTCGCCAAGCTGCTCGCCCGGGCCGCCGAGACGCCCCTGCACTCCATGCGGTTGGAGATCCAGTCCGCGATCGGCGCGCTGGCCGAGGTCACCTACTCCGGCGGCAGCCGGTTGCTGGAGATGAGCGCCCCGGGCGTGACCAAGGGCAACGCGCTCGCCGAGCTGTGCGGGGCCTGGAACGTGCCCGCCGAGGAGGTCGCGTTCTTCGGCGACATGCCCAACGACCTGTCCGCGCTGACGTGGGCCGGCCACGGGTACGCGATGGCCAACGGGCACCCCGACCTGCTCGATCCCGCGCTGGGGCTGGGTGTGGCGCCCTCCCACCAGGAGGACGGGGTGGCCCGGGTCGTGGAGGGGATCCTCGCCGGACTCCGGTGAGGCGAGCGGCGTCGGGCGGTACCGGGTGCTCGCGCACCGGGCCGCCCCTCCTATGATCCGCTGGTATGCACCGACTCTCCGAGCGGCGCCAGCCGCTGTTCGCCTACGGCACGCTCCTGTTCCCGGAGATCCTCGACGCCCTCCTCGGCCGGGTCCCGGACACCGAGCCCGCCGCCGCTCCCGGCTGGCGGGTGGCCGCGCTGCCCGGACGTCCCTACCCCGTGCTGGTCCCGGGCGCCGGAACCGCCCCGGGGCGGCTGGTCTCCGGGTTGTCGGAGTCCGAGCGGCGGATCATCGACGTCTACGAGGACGACTGGTACGACCTGCGCCCCCTGGAGCTGGCCGACGGCCGCACGGGGTGGGCCTACGTCGCCGCGGCCTCGACCGCCGTGTCCCCGCAGGACTGGGACCCGGACGCCTTCGCCGCCGAACACCTGACCGCCTACGTCAAGGGATGCGCCGCCCTGCGCGCCGAACTCACCGGCTGACCGGGGCCGGAGCGGGACACGAGCGAGCGGGCGCCGACCAGCCAGGAGGGGTCGGCGCCCGCACCGCGGTCCCCGGAGCAGCGGGGACCGGTCAGGAGGTCAGCCCGTGAGCAGGGTCAGGTCCCACCGCTCCAGGATCGGGTTGAGCGGCTGGAAGTAGGTCGTGCCGCCGAACGTGCAGTTGCCGGAGCCGCCGGAGGTCACGCCCTGGGCCTCGGTGCCCGCCAGCCAGGAGCCGCCGGAGTCGCCGCCCTCGGCGCAGGCGGTCGTGCGGGTCAGCCCCTGGACGCGCTCGTTGCCGGAGTAGCGGACGGTCTGGTTCTTGGCCTCGACGACGCCGCAGTGCCAGCCGGTGGTCTGGCCCGAACGGCACACGGACGCGCCCACGGGGGCCTCGGTGGAGCCGGTGACGGTCACGGTGCCGCCGTCGTAGTCGTTGACCTCGGCGGTCGGGACGAAGCCGGGGCCCGTCACCCGGACCCAGGCCATGTCGCTGGTGGGGAAGACCGAACCGGCGACCGTGCCGATCCGCTCCGTGCCGGGCACGTCCCGCCAGGTGTCACTGCCCTCGGCGCCGCAGTGGCCGGCGGTCACGTAGCCGCCGACGACCCCGAAGCCGACGGAGCACACGTACCAGCCCCCGCCCTCCTGGAAGTAGTAGGGGTTGCCGCCGACGATGTCGGCGTAGGTCCGCGGCGTCCCGGCGCTCTCCTCGACGACGGTGTCCGCCTCGGCCCCGACCCGTTCGGCGAGCGCCTCCGCCTCGGCCTCGTGGCCCGGGGCGGACTCGATGACGACCGCGTCCCTGACGGGGTCGGCGTACCAGCCGTGGACGGTGGCCGGAGCCTCGTCGGCGGCCGCGTCCAGGGCCTCGACGACGGCCTCCAGCGCGGCCTCGCCGTTGTCGACGAGCTCGGGGACGGCCCCGGCGTCGCGCACGGCTTCGGACGCGGAGGGGTCGGTGACCTGGACGGTGAGGTCGAGGGTGTCGACGTCGAAGAGCGCGCCGCCGAAGTCCTCGCCGAGGTCCTCGCGGAGTGCGGCCTCGGTCTCGGCGGCCTCCTCCTGGGCCTCGATGAGGTCGGTGACGCCCGACGCGCTGAGCCCGAAGGCCGCGCGCATGGCCGCCATCTGCTCGGGGGAGATGTCCGCGGTCGGGGTCTCGGCCGAGACCAGGCCGGCCCCCGCGAGGACGAGGGTGAGGGAGAGGGTGGTGGTCCCGATGGAGCGGGCAACGGGATGTCTTCTCAAGGGTCTGCCCTTTCAGAGGGGTGCTAGGCAGGAGGGCGCCGTGCGCCCGTGGGGGGTGAACGGTTCGCCGGGCTTGTCACCCAGCGAGTACCAAAGTGTCCACTCGGTAGCGAACACGGGAAAAGGTAGGGCACGCACAGGAAGAGGACAATGGCCCGAATACGCAGCGAATTCGGAAGGATTGCTTACAGAGATGGCGAAAACGACGGGCGTCGGAGGCATGAACGAGCGAATCGTGGGAAACGCGCGCGTGGGCGGTCGGCGGCGGTGGACCTTGTTAGCACGCGTCGACGCGATGCGCGAGGGGGGACGGCTGGCCTGATCCGGCCAACCGACCGTCGCGTTCCGTGACGATGCGGTGAGAGAGGAACCCCCTCAATCCACTGCTTGGGGAAGTCGGGACCAGGCGGAACTCCGTACGGGCGCGGCACGGGCCGAGGTCCGTTGCGCTGCGCGAACACGGGTGCGGACACGGAGGGTCACGGAATCGGGTCCGCCTCCGACCGGCCGCGGAGGACGCCGACGTCTCAGGCGTCGGCGGTGGCCGGGAGGTGCTGCTCGGCCCAGATGATCTTCCCCTCCCCGGTGTACCGCGTGCCCCACCGGTGGGTGAGCTGGGCGACCAGGAAGAGACCGCGCCCGCCCTCGTCCGTGGTACGGGCGTGCCGCATCCGGGGCGAGGTGCTGCTGGCGTCGTAGACCTCGCAGATCAACCCCGCCTGGCGCAGCAACCGCAGCCGGATCGGCTCCGTCGCGTAGCGGATGGCGTTGGTGACCAACTCGCTGACGACCAGCTCGGTCGTCAGCGTGAGCTCGTCCAGTCCCCACGCGTGCAGGCGCCGGGTCGCCCACGCCCGGACGTCCGCCACCGCGGCCGGGTCGGACGGCACCTCCAACGAGGCGACCCGGTCCGCCCCCAGGGCGTGCGTCCGGGCGAGCAGCAGCGCGGCGTCGTCGGTGTGGGCGCCCGGGAGGAGCCCCCGGACCGTGCTCGCGCACAGTTCGTCGATCGGCACCTCCGGCCGGGCCAGGGAGCGGCCGAGGCGGGACATGCCGGACTCGGGGTCCTGACCGTCGCACCGGATGAGACCGTCGGTGTACAGGCCGAGCAGGCTGCCCTCCGGCAGCTCCACCTCGGCCGTCTCGAAGGGCAGTCCGCCCAGCCCGAGGGGCGGCCCGGCGGGCAGGTCGGGGAAGTACACGCTGGCGTCGGGCCGGACCACGACCGGCGGCGGGTGCCCGGCGCGCGCCATCACGCAGCGCTGGGTGACGGGGTCGAAGACGGCGTACAGACAGGTGGCGCCCGTCATGGCGTTGGCCGTCGTCTCGTCCTCCGGGTCCTCCTCGACCAGGCTGATCACCAGGTCGTCGAGGTGGGCCAGCAGCTCGTCGGGGGGCAGGTCCATGTCCGCGAGCGTGTGCACGGCCGTGCGCAGGCGGCCCATCGTCGCGGCGGCGGTGAGACCGTGCCCGACCACGTCGCCCACGACCAGGGCCACCCGGGCGCCGGACAGCGGTATGGCGTCGAACCAGTCGCCGCCGACCCCGTCCTTGACGTCCGACGGCAGGTAGGAGGAGGCCGTCTCCAGAACGGTCCCCCTGGCCAGCACCTGCGGGAGCAGCGTGTGCTGGAGCGCCAGCGCGATGGCGTGCTCACGCGAGTAGCGGCGAGCGTTGTCCACGCACACGGCGGCCCGGCTCACCAGCTCCTTGGCCAGCATCAGGTCGTCGGGCTCGAAGGAGGTCAGGTTCTCCGACCGGACGAAGGTGGCCAGACCCAGCACGGTGTCGCGCGCACGCATGGGCACGGAGATGAGGGAGTGCAGGCCGAACTTCCGCATGGACGCCACCCGGGCCGGCTGCTCCACCGCCCAGACGTCGTCGTCGGGGTCCAGGACCGGGATCAGGAAGGCGTCGCCCTCGACCAGGTAGCGGGCGTCGTGCGGCGGCGGCACGAAGTCCACCCGGTCCCCGCGCCTGGCGACCGCCTCCGGGCAGCCCTCCCGGATCGAACTCATGCCCGCCCGGCACATCACGGGCTTGGCGCCGGGAGGCCAGGGCGGCGGCTCCTCCGTGCCGAGCACCGACTCCAGGAGGTCGACGATGACGAAGTCGGCGAAGCGCGGCACCGCGAAGTCCGCGAGTTCCTGGGCCGTCCGGGACACGTCCAGGGTGCTGCCGATCCGGGTGCCCGCCTCGTTGAGCAGGCTCAGACGGTGCTGGGCGTTCCACCGCTCGGTGACGTCCATGACCATGTAGCACACACCGGTGATGGCGCCCTTCGCGTCGATCAGGGGGAAGAGCGAGGCGGAGTAGGCGTGTGGGCGAAACGGGTCCGCCCAGCTCCAGCCCTGGTACTCGTGGTCGATGACGGGTTCGCCGGTCTCCAGGACGTTCCTCATGGCGTCCTCCAGCGACTCCGCGCGCAGTCCGGGCAGGATCTCCCCCAGCCGTCGGCCCAGGCGCTGGTCACTCGGCACCCCGCCGAACCGCTCCAGGGTGTTGTTCACCCAGACGAAGCGCAGCTCCCGGTCGACCACGGCCATGCCGATCGGCGAGCGGGTGAGGAAGCCGTCCAGCACGGACTCGCTGACCGTCCACCCCGGTGTGTACTCCCTCCCGCAGGCCAGGAAGCACCGCCGTCCGTCCAGGTCGAAGGCGGCGGAGACGCGCAGGTCCACCTCGATCGTCCGGCCGTCCCTGTGCCGGAATCCGACCCTGCCCTGCCAGCTGCTCCCCGACCGGCACCGGTCGGCGATACGCGCCATGCGGGCGGGGTCCCGGTCCTCCGGCGCGGCGAGCAGCCGCACCGCGGACCGGCCGACCACCTCGACGGGCGGGTATCCGAGGAGTTCCCGCGCGCCGCGGGTCCAGCCGAGCACCGTTCCGAACTCGTCGATCACCGCCGCCGTGTCGCTCGCGGCGCCGACGTGGTCCGACGCCCCGGACGGTCCCGGCGGTCCGGGCGGAGTCCCGGCGCCTGGCCTCGACATGCTCGCTCACCACCAACCCCTGTTGCCCCCATCATTCCCGCATCGCCCCGGGTCCAAGACCCGCGGCACGACGACCCGCCGACCCATGGAAACCTGTGTGTACGGTCGACGGAGGCGGTGAGGCTGATGGGACGGGTCACGGTCAGGGAGAGGGTCCTGCGGATCAGGGACGGTGCCGTCAGCGAACGGGTGGACACGCTCGTCGCGGAGGAGCCCCTGGAGATCAGGCTGGACGGCGCCCCGCTGAGCGTCACCATGCGCACCCCCGGACACGACTTCGACCTCGCGGCCGGATTCCTGGTCAGTGAGGGCGTGGTGGCCGCCCGGAAGGAGGTGGCCGCGATCCGGTACTGCGCGGGGGCCACCGAGGACGGGGTGAACACCTACAACGTGCTCGACGTGTCCCTGGCGCCCGGGGTCCCGCGCCCGGACACCTCCCTGGAGCGCAACTTCTACACGACGTCCTCCTGCGGGCTGTGCGGCAAGGCGAGCCTGGACGCCGTGCGCACCAAGGCCCGGTGGCCGGTGGCCGACGACGGGCTGCGCGTGGGCGCGGACACGCTGGCGCTGCTCCCCGACCGGCTGCGCGCGGCCCAGCGGGTGTTCGAGCGCACCGGCGGGCTGCACGCCGCCGGGCTGTTCACCGCTGACGGCGAACTGCTCGCCGTGCGCGAGGACGTGGGCCGCCACAACGCGGTGGACAAGCTGGTGGGGTGGGCGCTGCACGCGGACCGGCTGCCGCTGCGGGAGACGGTGCTCATGGTCTCGGGGCGCGCCTCGTTCGAGCTGGTGCAGAAGGCGTGGATGGCGGGCGTACCGGCCCTGGCCGCGGTCTCGGCGCCCTCGTCCCTGGCCGTCGATCTGGCCGCGGAGGCGGGGATGACCCTCGTCGGCTTCCTCCGCGGCGCCTCCATGAACGTCTACTCCGGGCGACGGCGGATCCTGCTGGAGGGGCGCTGACGACGTGGCCGGACCCGCCCCCGTGCGGGGGCGGGCCCTTTTCGCGGCGTCCGGCGGGACGCCGCGACGTCCCTCCCTCATGTGACGTCTAGCGGGCGAAGCTGAAGACGTTGAACGAAGCCGCGCCGCCGGGGCCGGCGAAGTTGCCGCTCTGCGAGAACAGCGCGCCGCCACCGAAGTGGCCTCCGCCGAAGTGGCCGCCGTGGCCGCCGAAACCCGCACGGCTCACGATGCTCAGGTTGCTCGCACCGCCGAAGCCAGCAAGAGACTCGTTGTAGGACCAGAAGGCTCCACTGCCGATTCGGCCGCCGACGTGGTCAGCGGAGGCGACGGCCGGGGCCGCCAGCGCCAGCATGGGCGCCGCGAGGACCACGGCGGCGAGGCGGCGAACAGTGCGCTTGGGCATGGTCTGCTCCCTTGCAACCGGGGCGAATCGCCCCACCACCCCGCCGCGGTAGCCACGACGCGGTGGCCTGCCTGTGCTCTGGTTGGAACGCGGGGCCCCGGCCGAGGCGCACGGCCGGTGGTCTACGGAGGCGTCCGGCGCTCCGTACGCGCCTGTCCCCACGTCTGGATGTACCGCATGAAGTCGCAATCGCAACTGTCCATTATTCAACCACTTGCCCGCCGTCCACGCCGGTGAACTGTCTCCTCGGTGACTCAATCAGGCGGCCTCGTCGTCCCGGACCGCGCACACGAACGGACCCGCCCCCGTGCGGGAGCGGGTCCGTGTCGCGGCGTCCGGCGGGACGCCGCGACGTCCCTCCTTCATGTGGCGCCTAGCGGGCGAAGCTGAAGACGTTGAACGAGGCCGCGCCGCCCGGCCCGGCGAAGCTGCCGCTCTGCGAGAAGAACGAGCCGCCGTACCAGCCGCCCCAACCGCCGTAGTAGCCGGGGTAGCCGTAGCTCCAGCCGGGCCCCCAGCCGTAGCCGCCGTAGAAGTCGGCCGACGCGACGGCCGGGGCCGCCAGCGCCAGCATGGGCGCCGCGAGAAGCGCGGCCGCCACACGGCGAACAGTGCGCTTCGGCATGGTCTGCTCCCTTGCAACCGGGGCGAATCGCCCCACCACCCCGCCGCGGTAGCCACGACGCGGTGGCCTGCCTGTGCTCTGGTTGGAACGCGGGGCCCCGGCCAAGGCGCCTGGCCGTGGGTCGACGGAAGCGTCTGGCACTTCCGTGCGCGCCTGTCCCCGCGCGTTGGTGTACCGCAAGAAGTCGCGATCGCAACCATCAACCAATCAACCACTCACGCGGCGTGCGCGCAGTCCGATTGTCTCCTCGGTGACCCAATCGGACCGCGCCGTCTCCACGGGCGCGCGGACACACGAAGGGACCCGCCCCCGCGCGGGAGCGGGTCCGCGTCGTCCCTCCTTCGGTGCCCGGCTAACGGGCGAAGCTGATGACGTTGAACGACGACGCGCCGCCGAGCCCGGCGAAGCTGCCGCTCTGCGCGAAGAACGCGCCGCCGTGGAACCCGTGGCCGAAGCCGCGGTGGAACCCACCGTGTCCGAAGCCGCCGTGCTTGAAGCCGCCGTGGCCGAAGCCGCCGTGGAACCCACCGTGGCCGAAACCGTGGCTCATGGGGCTGGCGGCGACGACTCCGCCGAACTGCTCGGCGGACGCGACGGCCGGGGCCGTCAGCGCGAGCATGGGCGCCGCCAGAAGCGCGGCCGCCGCACGGCGAACAGTACGCGTGCGCATGATCCGCTCCTTGCGTCGAGGGCGAAGGCGCACGATCGATGGTCGTCCGTGGGAACGGTCACCGCCCCACACGCGCCCACCCCCGAGTTCGTGTACCGCGTGGTCGCGATCGCGACCATGGACCAATCAACCACCGGCGCCGCGTCCGCGTCGTCGAACTGTCTTCTGGCTGACGCAATCGGTCTCCCGGTCTCCCCGGCCCGCGAACACACGGGCGGACCCGCCCCCGGTCGGGAGCGGGTCCGCGTCGTCCCTCCTTCACGCCGTCGAACGGAGCCCGCCTAGTAGACGTAGCCGTACGAGTAGCCGCCGTAGGAGTAGCCGCCGTACGAGTAGTACGGGTAGTAGTAACACTTGCCGTAGTACCCGTAGTACCCGTAGTACCCGTAGGAGCCGTAGCTGCAGTACGAGCTGTAGCCGTACCAGTAGCTGTGGGCGGACGCGACCGCCGGGGCCGCCAGCGCGAGCATGGGCGCCGCGAGAAGCGCGGCCGCCACACGGCGAACAGTGCGCTTCGGCATGGTCTGCTCCCTCGTTGGAACGCGGGCCCCGGCCACGGCGCCTGGCCGGTCGTCCACGGAAGCGTCCGACGCTCCCGCACGCGCCTGTCCCCGCGCGTTGGTGTACCGCATGAAGTCGCGATCGCGACTATTGACCAATCAACCACTCGCACGGCGTCCGCGCAGTCGAACTGTCGCCTCGGTGACCCAGTCAGGAGCCCCGTTCTCCGCGCGCCTTCTTGTACAGCCCCTCGGCGTCCAGGATCTCGATCGCCGCGTACCTCATCTCGATGAGCCCCTCGCGTTCCAGCCGCTTCAGGACCCGGTTGAGGGAGGGGCGGCGCACGCCGAGCATCGCCGCCAGCGTGCGCTGGGGCAGGGGGACCACCGAGCTGG
Source organism: Nocardiopsis sp. NPDC049922 (assembly GCF_040660275.1). Lineage (NCBI taxonomy): Bacteria > Bacillati > Actinomycetota > Actinomycetes > Streptosporangiales > Nocardiopsidaceae > Nocardiopsis > Nocardiopsis sp. NPDC049922. The sequence continues at coordinate 471,755 of NZ_JBFAME010000001.1, forward strand.
AGGCCTCGTCCAGCAGGAGCCGGGCGGTCTGCTCGGTCAGGGTCTTGCCCAGCAGCTCCATGATCCTGCCCTGGCTGGCGTCGAGCCGTCCGGCGATGCTGGCCAGCCACCGCCGGGCGAGCGCACGGTGCTCGGACATGAGGTGCTCGAAGTCCTCGGTGCGCAGGTACAGGAGTTCCACGTCGTCCGTGGCGCGCCCGGTGTAGGGCAGCGGCTTGCCCAACAGGAACTGGATGTCGCCGTCGACGTCGCCCGCGTGCCTGATCTCGATCACCGTGCGTTCGTCGCCGACGCCCACCGACAACTCCACGTGGCCGGAGCGGACGATCCACACGCGGGACGCGGGGTCGCCCTCGCGGAAGGCGACGGCGCCCCGGGAGAGCGACTGCCGGTGCAGGAACGTCGCGAGCGCGCTCAGGTCGCGGGGGGTGAGTGGCGCCGCCGAACCCCGGCCCACGCAGCGCGCCACCCACGCCGCCTGCTGGATGCGTGGATCCGCGGTCTCGGCCCCGTTCAGTCGGCGCTCGGAGTTCGCCGGCGTGACCCTCGGGTTCATTCTCCGTCCTCCGTCCAGCCCGTGGCGCGTCCGCGGGTGTCCGCGAACCGCACCGCGACCGTGTGACCGCCGGGGAGGTGCGTCGGCGGCACACGCAAGGGCGGAGGTCCCGCCACGGGGACGAGACCTCCTTGCGGCAGGCGGGCGGTCCCGTGGGGGCACCCGCCTTGCTTCCAGCTAGTTGGCGAAACTGAAGAGGTTCTGCGAGGACGCGCCGAACGGCCCGGCGACGGACGAGCTCGCCTTGTACAGCGCGAAGCCGCCACCGCCGCCGAATCCGAAGCCACCACCGTGGTTGCCGGCGATGGCGGTGATGCTCTGCGAGGAGGCACCGTTGGGACCGGCGAACTGGGCGTCTCCGTGCCAGAAGCTGCCGGCCAGGGCGGCCGACGGGACACCGAGGGCCAACATCGGGGCCGCGACTCCGGCCACGAGAACGCGTGCGATCGTCTTCGCCTTCATGGAAGTTCCCTCCTGTGCGACGGACGGGCCTTGAGCCCGCCCGGGCCACCGGCGAGTTCCGCCGAGTACCCCCCTGCGGGACGTTCTCGTCTGGCGGTTCCCGCCCCGGTCCGTCGACCGGTGGGGACGCCGTCCCCCCGGTCGGGGTCCGGGTCGCCGCCCGTTCGGGGTCGGGAACGGCCCCATATGACGGCAACGCGCACCAGGTAACCACAAGAATTCCCCATATACAGGTTCATCTGTTACCGAAGCGACAGTATTTCCGGCATTTTGCCTGCAAGGGGGGCGCAGTTGTTGATCACGCCGCGAACCCATGCAGGCGTCAACGGAGCACCAGAAAGCCCGCAGCACAAGAGATTTCCGCAGTTTCCACGGCACCGGAGGGCAGAGAACTGTCGGAAGGGCGACACAGTTCGGCGCTTCCGGCGGCGTGCCGGTCCTCTAATGACCCACGAATCTACGAAAAGCTGCGACTACCTGCATCCAATCCATAGGAGTGCAAATGTCTGAACTCGTTCGACGCGCTGTTCTGGACAAGAGATTCTGGCCCGGGGTCGCGATGGCCGCTCTCATCGGCGGCTCGCTGTCCGTCGCCGGCGTGGCCACGGCCGACACCGTCGACGAAGCACCCGCGGAGGGCGCGGCGCCCGCCGAAGCCGAGGAGGGTCGCGGCGGGGGTCCGTTCAGCGGCCATCCCCACCACGACGACAACGGTAGCGGTGTGCACTCCGAGACCGACGACAGCGAGTTCCACGAGGTCTGTGACGGAGCCGGTGCGGGCGGTGCCTTCATCGGTCCGTGCCCTCGCCCCGAAGGGGGAGGGGGCGGCGGCGGCGCGGTGGTGGGCGAGGCTCCCGAGGAGCTCGCCGTCACCGGTCCGTCCGAGGACCTCGCGCTGGTGGGCGGTGCCATCGCCCTGACCGGCGGTGTGGTCATGTACATCACGCGCCGGCGCTCGGAGCGGGCCGAGGACGCCTCCTCGGAAGCCGCCGTGTAACACCTCCGGGACACCGGGGTCACGGGGTGGGGACCGTACGGTTCCCACCCCTTCCGCCTGCCCGGACCCGCCGGACGCGATCGGCGGGCCCGTGGTCGCCCTGGTCAGTCGGCCCTCTGGGCGAGCCCGTAGGGGTCGAGGATGTCGACGGCGCCGTAGCGCAGTCGGATGAGACCGTGCCCCTCCAGCTCCTTGAGCACCTTGTTCAGCGAGGGCCGGCAGACGCCCAGCATCTCCGACAGTTTCTGTTGGGGCACGTCGACCACGCCACCGCTGGCCTCGTCCAGGAGCAGCCGGGCGCTCTGCTGGGTGAGCGTGCGGCCGAGCATCCCCACGATGCGGTCGTGCGACTCGGACAGTCGCTCCGCCATGGTCGACATCCACAGCCGGGACATCTCCGGGTACTCGCCCAGCAGCTCCTCGAAGTCGAGCGGCGCCAGGGTCAGGCACTCCGACTCCTCCAGGGCACGCGCCCGGTACGGGAAGGGCATGCCCAGCAGTTTCTGGATGTCGCCGTCGACGCCCCCCGGGCGGAGGATCTGCACGATCAGCGGACGCGCCCGCCCCTTGACGGCGAGTTCGAGACGGCCGGACCGGACGATCCACACCCCCGCGTCGCGGTCACCCTCCCGGAAGGCCAGTTCGCCCCGGCTGAGGAGCCGTGTCGTGAGCCGCTCCGCCAGGGCGGCCACCGCCGCGGGGCCCGGACGGGCCGCTCCCCTGCTCTCCAGACACGACACGACCCATTCGGCCAGGTGGAACCGCTCGGGATCCACTGTCTCGCCGCTCACCCTGGGGGCTACGACCCGGTACTCGTCGGTACGTCCCACACCTGTCGCCTGCATGTTCTTCAACGGCTCCTCACCCGAACTCGTGCTCGTCCGCCCACACGGGACGGACGAGGCGGACGGTGGATTCGTGTGGCCGGACAGCCACGCGCAGAAGTTGGACGGACGTTCGCCGCGGGACCGGCGTGGGCCGAGGAGACCTTCCGTCGCCCCGGCCGCTCGCGCCGGACTCCACGGAGAGCACTGTCACGATCTGGGGCGCGGGCGCGGTGGTCGCGCACCGTCGCTCGCGTCGGACGCTCCGGGGTTCACTCGGGGCGGCCCTCAGGCCGCCGACCGCCGCCGGAGCACCCACCGTTCCCCATCGCGATTAGAGCACGGGGGCGAGCACCCGCCCGGGAGGACTCCGTGATCGGTACCGCCGGATCGACAAAAGCTTCCTTTACCAAGGAAGAAAGGGGAATGGGGCGCCTTCGCCCGGAAACGCGGAGGGGGCATCCGGCACTCGGCCGGATGCCCCCGTCGCGCGTGAAAGCGGCAGGCTAGAGCTTGCCCTCGATCTGGTGCGCGTGAACGTGGACCGACTGCTGGTCCTCGTCGTCGGTGATCGTGAACTGAGCGCCCTTGCCCTTGCCCTGGACCGAGTGCACGCGGCCGGTGCGGATCTGGTCGTTGTGGCGGCTGCTGCGGAACTGAACGCGGTCACCCTGCTTGAACGTCATACCGTATCTCCGAAGTGATGAGAGTTACTCAGGGCCGGGTTTCCGACACCGGTTCTCACCGGCGACCGGGTACCCGACCACTTCGCAACCTAGACCGATCGGCGCCCCGTCGGGATGCTGCGCCAAGCCGAATGTCACGTATATGACAGTTCTTTTCGCACGCTTCACATTCGAGACATAGGATGAGGAAGAAGTAGAAACTTAAAAGATCTCCCAGGACTAACGCATATCGCACACATCGGTTCACCGACTGTGCTTACGTGAGGGGGCCGACCGACGGCAGCGTCCGGGTGCAGCGTCCCAGGACCTCGGCGGGGGTCATGGGTGCAAGGGGCTCCCGTCGACCGGATGTGGTCACGCTGCCATGGATGTCGACGCCGTGCGCCCTCGCGACGACCGAAGGGGGGTTTCGATGGGCAAGGGAAGGATCGCGAGCGCCCTGATCGCGGGAGTCACCGTCCCGACTCTGGCGTTCGGCGTGCCGTCGGTCGCGATGGCCCAGGTCAACGGGGCCGCCAGCCCGTCCGTCAGCCAGCAGAGCATGTCACCCGGGCAGAGTGACGACAACAGGAACGGCGGCGGCGACCGGGGCGGACGCGGAGATCGGGACGGGCGCGGTGACCGGGACGGGCGCGGAGATCGGGACGGACGCGGCGACCGCCACGACCGGCATGACCGGCACGACCGCCACGACCGCGACAAGTTCCGCCACGGGAAGGCCAAGTTCCGCCACCACGGATACGGCTACGGATACGGATACCACTGCCACGGCCACTGGCACTACTACGACTACCACTACCACTGCCACGGCCCGTGGCACCACCGGTAGGAGCACCTCAAGTAGCGACACTGTTACGGAGTGTTATCAAATGGCGTGTCCTCCGCGCGGGATCGAGCACGGATGAGACAGGCTCATGGACACGGTCCAGACTCACGAGCCCCGGACCGGACCCATGAGACCGACCGTGCGCCGATTCCGGCGCGCACGTGGCCGGGGAGGCTTCGCCCACGAGGGCGGGGCCTCCCCTTCACGTTCCTCACCCACGGGAAGGACGACCGTTGACCGAACACCGCAGCACATCCCACCGACCCCCGAGGCCGCCCGAGCGGAGCGGCCGGTTCCCCGCGCTCCTCCGGGCGCCGGGCCGCGTCCTGTTCACCCTGGCCGTCGCCGCGGGCGCGGTCGCGGCGACGGCCACCGGGGCCGCCGCCGAGATCGGGTACGAACACCGCACCGTCCAGCTCGACCGGTTCGAGGCCCGCCTGACGGTGGTCCGGACCACGGTGACCGAGGACGGTTCCGTGGTGCACACCGAGAGCGAGTACTTCGCCGGGCCCGAGGGCGGAGGCATGGACACCATCCGCACCTGGGTCGACTGACCGGCGGCGGACGCGTCCGACCGCGGGTCAGTGGAGGAGCTTCAGTCCGACCACCCCGGCGACGATGAGCACCAGGCACAGCGCCCTGGGCACGCTGAGGCCCTCACCGAACAGGAACGCCCCGACCAGGGCGGTTCCGACGACCCCGACGGCGACCCAGACGGCGTAGCCGGTCCCGAGCGGAACGGTGCGCAGGGCGTATGCCAGCCCGCCCATGCTCAGGACCAGCGACACCCCGAAGACGACGGACGGCCACAGACGCGAGAAGCCCTGCGAGGCGTTGAGCGCGGTGGCCCACACCGCCTCCAGCAGACCGGAAACCACGAGAACGACCCAGGCCATGACCCGAAGACCTCCACGACGCGGCGAACATGTCCACGCCGTCTTGTCGTTCCGGGTACGGCGCACCTCGTCCGGGGTGCTGGGGGCCGGTCCGCCGGAACGGAGGTCGACACGCGTCCGTCGGCGGAGGGCCACAGCCCATCCGCACGGTACAACGCCGCCCCGCCCGGGCCTCATCCGCCCGGGGCGGAGATCCGCGCCACCGGGCGGCCCCGGGACGTCCGCGTCCCGGGGCCGCCCGCCGTCCGTTCACCGCGGGGAGCGACCGCTCACCGCACACTGGACGACCGCTCGACGCGCGGCCCCAGCGTTCACCGCTCGCACGCGCGCGCCTCCTCCCCCGCGAGCGTGTCCCTCCTTACAGTTCCGAGTAACCCAGGTCACATCGGCGCAACGCGGGTGTCACCGGCGGCCCCGCACATCCCCCAGAGGAGTTCCACCATGGCAACCGACAAGCAGACCAGGGGCTCGGCCCCGCCGGGCGACGGCGGTGGCGGCACCGCCCGCGACACGGCCTTCGTCGCGATGCACGGCGACCCGCGCTTCGTCGAACTCAAGCGGCGGCTCTTCGTCTTCGTCTTCCCCATGAGCCTCGCGTTCCTGGCCTGGTACCTGCTCTACGTCCTCATGTCCGCCTTCGCCCGCGACCTCATGGGCGCCGTGCTCTTCGGCACCGTGAACGTGGCGCTCGTGTTCGGCGTGCTCCAGTTCGCGTCCACCTTCGGGATCGCCGTGCTGTACACGCTCTACGCCCGCAGGCGGCTCGACGGCCTGGCCACGGAGCTGCGCGGGGAACTGCCCGCCGTCACCGAGGAGGCGGACCGATGACGCTCGCGCAGGAGGCGGTCAGCGAGGGCAGCCGCGTCGTCACCCTGGTCCTCTTCGGCCTCATGGTCGCGGCCACGCTCGGCATCACCGTGTGGGCGAGCCGCGCCACCCGCACCGCCACCGACTTCCACTCCGGCGGCCGCGGGTTCTCCCCGCTCCAGAACGGCCTGGCGATCGGCAGCGACTACATGTCCGCCGCGTCCTTCCTCGGCATCGCCGGGATCATCGCCCTGTTCGGCTACGACGGTTTCCTCTACTCCATCGGCTTCCTCGTCGCCTGGCTGGTCGCGCTCCTGCTCGTCGCCGAGCTGCTGCGCAACTCCGGCCGCTACACCATGGGCGACGTGCTGTCCTACCGCATGCGCCAGCGTCCGGTCCGGACGGCGGCGGCGGTCTCCACGGTCGTGGTCTCGATCTTCTACCTCCTCGCCCAGATGGTCGGCGCGGGCGCGCTCATCGCCCTGCTGCTGGGCATCCAGCCCGGTGAGACCTTCCTCGGCATGGACGCCGAGGTCGCCAAGATCGTCGGCATCGTGGTGGTCGGCCTGCTGATGACCACCTACGTGACCCTCGGCGGGATGAAGGGCACCACCTGGGTGCAGATCGTCAAGGCCGTCATCCTCATGTCGGGCGCCGCGCTGCTGACCGTGCTCACACTGTCGCTGTACGGCTTCAACCTGGGCGCGCTGATGAGCGACGCCGCCGAGGCCAGCGCGAACGGGGCCGCCTTCCTGGAGCCCGGACTGCGCTACGGCGTCGAGGTGGCGGGCGACCCCGTCCAGACCATGTGGAACAAGCTGGACCTCATCAGCCTGGGTTTGGCGCTGGTGCTGGGCACGGCCGGTCTGCCGCACATCCTCATCCGCTTCTACACCGTTCCCGACTCCCAGAGCGCCCGCAAGTCCGTCAACTGGGGCATCGGCCTCATCGGCACCTTCTACCTCATGACGCTGGTGCTGGGCTTCGGCGCGGCGGCGCTGGTCGGCCACGAGGCCATCACGGCCCAGAACGCGGCCGGGAACACCGCCGCCCCGCAGCTGGCGCAGACGGTGGGCGAGAGCGTCGGCGGCCAGATCGCCGGTTCGGTCATGCTGGCGCTCATCGCGTCGGCGGCGTTCGCGGCGATCCTGTCCACGGTCGCCGGGCTGGTCATCGCGTCGTCCTCGTCCCTGGCGCACGACTTCTACAACTCCGTGCTGCGCCGGGGGAAGGCGAGCGGTCTGGAGGAGGTCCGGGTCGCCCGGATCGCCGCCATGGCCATCGGCGCCGTCGCGGTCGTCCTGGCCGTCTTCGCGCAGGGGCTCAACGTGGCCTTCCTGGTCGCGCTCGCCTTCGCGGTCGCCGCCTCGGCCAACCTGCCCACGCTGCTGCTCAGCCTGTTCTGGAAGCGGTTCAACACGGCGGGCGCCCTGGCCGGGATCTACGGCGGCCTGATCGGCGCGGTCGGCCTGGTGTTCTTCTCCCCGGTGGTCTCCGGGTCGGAGAACGCGCTCATCCCGGGCGCCGACTTCGCGTGGTTCCCGATCCCGAACCCCGCGCTGGTGTCCGTGCCGCTGGGCCTGCTGTGCGCGGTGGTCGGGACCTTCCTGTCCAAGGAGCGCGACTTCGACAAGTTCGCCACGCTCCAGGTCCGCGCGCTGACCGGCGCGGGCGCGGAGAAGGCCGTCCAACACTGACCGCACCACACCGAGCCCGCCCCGACCGTCCGGGGGCGGGCTCGACCCCTGTCCGGGCCAGGACGGGAGGAGGCGACCGAGAACGTGACCACCGACACATCCCGCTGGGATAGGGTCGTACCGTGTCAAACAGGTGGCTGTCGCGGTTGTCCCCCTCCCGACGGCGCCGGGCGTCCTCGGATCGGCAGTCGAGTGCCGAGCTGATGCGCCAGCTCCACGCCCTGGGGCTCGACCTCCAGGACGGACTGCACGGGCGGGGCGCCCCCGCCGCGGCCCGACGCCTGCGGCGGCTGCTCGCGGTGGACGGGGTGGTCCTCGCCGACCTCGACGGACCCGTCGCCGCGCACGGTCGGCGCGTCGGACCGGCGGACCTGGACGGCCTGCTCGCCCAGGTCTTCGAGTACGGGGGCGGTGCGCGCGGCCGTCTGCCCGACGGCGCCGCCGTGTACGCGGCCCCGCTCATGGTGGCCGACGAGCTGTCCGGCGCGCTGGTGGCCGTGGGCGACCCCGTGGAGGCCGACGTGGAGGCGGCCGCCGCCCTGGTCGCGGAGCACCTGGACCACGCGGCGCTGCGCCGGGCCCGCGCGCGGATCGCCGCCGCCGACCTGCGCTCGCTGCGGGCGCAGATCTCGCCCCACTTCGTGCACAACGCGCTCGCCGTGATCGCCGCGCTGGTGCGCACCGACCCCGACCGCGCCCGCCACCTGCTGTCCGACTTCGCCGACTACCTGCGCTACGGGTTCTCCGACAAGGGCGACTACGCCACGGTCGCCGACGAGCTGGAGGCCACGCAGACCTACCTCGAACTCCAGCGCGCCCGCTTCCACGACCGTCTGGACATCACCGTGCGGATGGCCCCGGAGGTGCTCCCGGTGGCCGTGCCCTTCCTGGTGGTGCAGCCGGTCGTGGAGAACGCCGTCCGGCACGGTCTGGAGCGCAAGGAGGGGCGCGGGCACATCAGCGTGTCCGGCTACGGCGAGGGGCCGCTGTGCGTCATCGAGATCGAGGACGACGGCGTGGGCATGCACCCCGACCTGGCACGGTCACTGCTGGCGGGCACCGGCCCGCCGTCGCGCGGGGTCGGGTTGGCCAACGTCGACCAGCGGCTGCGCGCCGTCTACGGTCCCGAGTACGGTCTGGTGATCGAGACCGCGCTGGGAGAGGGGACGAAGGTGACCGTGCGCGTGCCGAGGTTCACCCGGGGGGTGGTGGCGCCGTGAGGGCTCGGCTCAGGGTCCTGGTGGTCGAGGACGAGGCGTCGACCCGGCAGGAGATGGCCGCTCTGCTCGGGGACATGCCGGAGGTGGCGGAGGTCCTGGTCGCGGAGAACGGAGCGACCGCGGTGCGGCTGCTGGGGACCACCTCGATCGACGCGGCCTTCCTCGACATCCTCATGCCCGGGCTGACCGGCATGGACGTGGCACGGGTGCTCAGCGTGCTGTCGGAGCCGCCGTCGATCGTGTTCGTGACCGCCTCCGAGGCGCACGCCGTGGAGGCGTTCGGGATCGGCGCCGTCGACTACCTGCTCAAGCCGATCCGGCCCGAACGGCTGGCGGAGGCGGTCGGCCGGATCGCCCAGCTGCGGCGGCCCGCCGACGCGGCCCCGCCAGCCGAGGACCTGCACGTGGTGCAGATCGACTCCGGTCGGCGGACGGTGTTCGTCAAGCGCGACGACGTGCAGTTCGTCGAGGCCCAGGGCGACTACGTGCGCCTGCACACCGCCGACGGCACGCACCTGATCCGGCTGTCGCTGTCCTACCTGGAGGAGGTGTGGGCGGCGGCGGGGTTCGTCCGCGTGCACCGGGGCTACCTCATCGCCATCCCGTGGGTGCGGGACCTGCGCGTGACCTCCTCCTCCGGCCTGGTGGCGGGTACCCCGGCCGGTGACGTCCCGGTCAGCCGCAGACACGGCCGCCACCTGCGCGAGCAGCTGATGGAGGCGGCCCGGCGCGACCAGCTGGGGCGGGCCGCCAACGCGCGCGGCGGCGGGCGGGGCGGGTCCCGGGACGGCGACGACCAGCGGTCGACGCCGTGAGCGCGCGGCGGGAGAAGCTGACCAGCCCGCAGACGCGGGTGGCCCTGGCGCGGGGCAACCGGCCGGTGCAGCACCTGCTGCCGATACCGGAGCCGGTGGACACGGAGCGGGCGCGGCGGCTGTTCCGCGCCCAGCGGCGGATCGCGGTGCGCACGGTGGCGCTGCTGTCGCTGCTGCTGTTCGGGATGAGCGGCGCGTTCGCGCTGTTCCCGGTGCTCGGCCGGGTCCGGTGGGCGCAGCTCCCGGTGTCGTGGCTGCTGTTGGCGGTGGTGGTCTATCCGCTGCTGTTCGGGTTGGCGCTGTGGCACGTGCGCGCGGCCGAGCGCGCCGAGGAACGGGAGCGGCCGGGCGGGGACGGGCGGTGATCTCCGTCCTGGCCATCGGCCTGGTGCTGCTCGCGAGCCTGGTGATCGGCGTCTACGGTGTGCACGCGGCGCGGTCGGCCTCGGACTTCCTCGTGGCCTCGCGGCGGGTCGCCCCCCACTGGAACGCCATGGCGATCGCGGGGGAGTACCTGTCCGCCGCCTCCATGCTCGGGCTGGCGGGGCTGGTGCTCAAGAACGGGCTGGGCGCGATGTGGTACGCGGTGGGGTTCACCGCGGGCTACGTGGCGGTGGTGGCGCTGGTGGCCGGGCCGATGCGCCGGTCGGGCGCCTACACCGTGCCGGACTTCGCCGAGTACCGGCTGGGCGCGCCACGGCTGCGGAAGCTGTGCGGCCTCGTGGTGCTGGTGATCATGCTGCTGTACCTGGTTCCCCAGTTCAAGGGGGCCGGAGTGGTGCTGTCCCTGGTCAGCGGAACGCCGTACTGGGTGGGCGTGGTCCTCGCGGGGCTGGTGGTGAGCGGGGCGATCGCCGCGGGCGGCATGCGGTCGGCGACCTACGTCCAGGCCTTCCACTACGTGGTCAAACTGACCTTCCTCGCCGTGCCCGCCGTGTACCTGGTCGTGGTCTCGGGCGCCGACACCCGGGCCGAGGCCCTGCACCCCGAGTGGGGGACGCGCTTCCCCGAGGCCACGCCGGTGGAGTTCACGGTGGGCACGCGATTCGACCTGGAGGCGCCGGTGACCGTCACCGAGCCCTCCGGCGCGGAGGTGGAGCTGGCGGCGGGCGAGCACACGGTGGCGGCGGGGACCGAGTACGTGTTCCCGGCGGGGGCGGGTGTGCCGCACCCGGCGGGCCTGCCGGAGCTCGGCGGCGACCTGTGGAGCACGCCCCTGCTGGGCGCGGGCGGGTTCCCGCTGTTCGAGACGTGGTCGACGCTGCTGGCCGTCACGCTCGGCTGCATGGGGCTGCCGCACGTCATCATGCGCTTCCACACCAGCGCGACCGCGCACGTGGCCCGGCGGGTGGGCGTCGGCGTGATCGCGCTGCTGGGGCTGTTCTACCTGTTCCCGACGGTGTACGGACTGCTCGGCCGGGTGCTCACGCCCCAGCTGGTGCTGCTGCGCGGCACCGACACCGTGGCGGTGGTCCTGCCCGCCGAGGCCGCGCCGGGGACGGCGGGCACCCTGCTGACGGCGCTGGTGGCGGCGGGCGCGTTCGGCGCGTTCCTGTCGACCTCGTCCGGGCTGCTGCTGGCGCTGGCGGGCGGGTTGTCGCACGACCTGTTCCAGGGCAGCGTGCCCCGGCTGCGGCTGGCGGTGGCGGTCGGGGCCTGCGTGGCCGTGCTCCTGGCGCTCCCGGTGCAGGGCATCGACATCAACGTGCTCGTGGTGTGGGCGTTCACGGTGGCGGCGTCGACGTTCTGTCCGCTGCTGGTGCTGGGGATCTGGTGGCGGCGGCTGACCCTGCCGGGGGCGGCGGCGGGGCTGGTCGTCGGCGCGGTGACGGCGACGGGCGCGGTCGGGTGGTCCATCCTCATGGACACCCCGCCCGGGTGGCCGACGGTCCTGATGGCGCAGCCCGCGGCGTGGACGATCCCGTTGGCGTTCACGACGATGGCGGTCGTCTCGCGCCTGACCCGCCCCCCGGACTGGGCCGAGCACGCGGTGCTGCGTCTGCACTCCCCCTGAGCCGACTCCGGGCACCGGTCCGGCGAACCGGCGGTTTCGGGGGTACGGCCTGGCCGGAACGCGTACGATCACACCACGCCCCGGCCACGCCACGAGGAGTAACATGCCGCCCTCCCGACGTGCACTGTCCGCCCTGACGGCCGTCAGCGGGCTCGTCCTGGCCTGCTCCGCGGCTGCCGCGACCGCCCAGGACGCCGACGGCCCCGTGTCGGTCGGCCCGTCGGGGGTGCGCGTGGAGGGCGGCGCGGCCAGCGTGGACGTGGGCCCCGAGGGGGTCGACGTGGCGGCGCCGGACACGCGGATCCAGGTGCGTGCGGGGTCCTACGTCCTGGTGTGCGCGAACGGGGTGCGCGTCATCGTGCGCGCCGGTCAGGCCCCGCCCTGCCAGCCCGCCGACCCCGAACCGCCCGCCCCGGAGCCGCCGGCCCCGTCCGACCCGGAGACGCCCGTCGAACCCGGGCTCCCCGGCGAACCCGAGCTCCCCCGCGAGCCCGGGGACCCCCGGCCGCCGTCCGAGGTCGGGCGGGAGGGGGCCGCCCCCGACACCGCCTCCCCGGCGCCCGCGCCCGCGGAGCCCGAGGAGGCGACGCCGTCGGAGGCCCCCGTGGCGGAGGCCTCCGCGTCCCCGGCGCCCGTGCCCGAGGGGCCCGAGTCCGTCCGCGAGCAGATCCTCGCGGACACGTCCGCCCCGGATGGGCAGGGGCCGTCCGGAGCCTTCACCCCCACGCGCACCATGGTGGTCGTCGGGGTCGTCGCCGCCCTGGCCGCCGCCGGTTCGGGCCGGGCGGCGGCGCGGCGGACGGGCTGACGGACCGGGGCTCAGCGGGCGTCGAGGGTGCGGTCGGTGCGCTCGAAGGCCGCCAGGGTGTCCTCCATGCCCCCGGAGTCGGTGGCGAGGACGTCGTTGTACGGCGTGCCCAGGTAGAACAGCAGGGCGATGGTGCCGAAGACGAACGCCAGGTTGACCGCCGCCCAGAAGTAGGCCACCCGCGCGCCCGGCCTGACCATGGCGAACGGCAGCACGGCGACGGCCACGCCGGAGACGACCGCGATCACCATCAGGACGGGCGGGACCGTGTCGCCCGCCGCGTCCGCCCGCTCGATGCGGGCGTCGCTCAGGTTGGTCAGCTCCTGGCGGGCGGTCAGCCGGTCGAGGCCGTCACCCGTGTCGGAGACGGAGAGGACCCGGACGGACGCGGCCAGGTCGGCGAGCGCCTCGTCGCCCTCGGGGCTCAGCTCACCGGACCGCACCATCCGGGGCCAGTCGTCCTCCACGACCGTGGTCAGGTAGGCGCGCAGCTGCGATCGGACGTGCTCCCCCTCCTCGACGGGGAACGCGGTGGTGCTCCAGTACAGCGACTGGGCCGCGCCCGCCTCGGAGACCGTGCCGTCCTGGGCCGCCTTGAAGTCCTCCCAGCCGATCACCACGCCCATCGCCGCCGCGACGAGGTAGAGGGCGAGCGCGCACGGGGCGACGACGACGCCCACGGCGCCGCCGGAGTACTCGTCGCTGACGCCGAATCTCCAGACGGCGAGCACGGCGCCACCGACCATGGCGATCAGCACGGACAGGACGAGAAGGAACGTCACGGTTTCCCCCCGGGGGATGGTGGTGGGTCAGTGCACCATGCGTAACACGGGCGGGATCGCCGCCGGGGTGAAAAGGGGGAACGCCCCGGTTTGTCGGCCGAGCACCGGCGTCGGGTGTTCGCGGAGCGTCGGGGGCGATGGGGTCTACCCTGGTGAGTACCGGTACCCGTGCACAGCGCCGTCGGGGGAACAGCGCCATGGCGACCTTCAGGATCAACGAGGGGTTCAGCGACACCGTCGACGTCGAGGCCGACCACTTCATGACCGTTGGCATGTTCGTCGACTTCACCAAGGAGGGCATCGGCGTGGTCTTCCGCATCGCGGCTGACCGGGTGCGCACCATCAGACGCGTCGAGGACTGATCGCAGGGCCCGGAGACCCACGGCTCCGCGGGCCGTGCCGGTCCGAACGCCCAGGGCGGGTTCGGCCAGATCGCGCCTGCGGGCAGCGGCGCCCGGGACACGACGAAGGGGGCGCGGGTGCCACAGTGCCCGCGCCCCCTTGGGGCCGATCCCGCGTGCGGAAGGCGGGATCGGCGCAGACGGCTACTGGCCGAGTCGGTCCAGCAGTGCGTGGTACTCGTCCCAGAGCTCGCTGGGAAGGTGGTCACCGAAGGTCTTGAAGAACTCGGGGACCAGGGCGGCCTCCTGCTTCCAGATGTCGCGGTCGACGGAGAGCAGGAACTCCAGGTCCTCGGCGGACAGGTCCAGGCCCTCGGTGTCGATCCCGTCGGGCGTCGGCACGTTGCCGATCGGGGTGCTGACCGCGTCGGCGCGGCCCTCCAGGCGCTCCACGATCCACTTGACCACACGGCTGTTCTCGCCGAAGCCGGGCCAGACGAAGCGGCCGTCGGCGTCCTTGCGGAACCAGTTCACGTAGAAGATCGTCGGCAGCTTGGCCTGGTCGGCCCCCGCGCCCACGCGCAGCCAGTGCGCGAAGTAGTCGCCCATGTTGTAGCCGCAGAACGGCAGCATGGCGAAGGGGTCGCGACGCAGCTCGCCGACGGTCCCCTCGGCGGCGGCGGTCTTCTCGGAGGAGACGTTGGCGCCCAGGTAGACGCCGTGCCGCCAGCTCAGGGACTCGGTCACCAGCGGGACCGCGGTGGCGCGGCGGCCGCCGAACAGGATCGCCGAGATCGGCACGCCCGCCGGGTCCTCCCACTCGGGGGCGATGGTCGGCGCCTGCCCGGCCGGGGTGGTGAAGCGGGAGTTCGGGTGGGCGGCGGGCTCCGCGGAGTCCGGCGTCCAGTCGCGGCCCTTCCAGTCGGTCAGGTGCGCGGGCGGCTCCTCGGTGAGGCCCTCCCACCAGACGTCACCGTCGTCGGTCAGGGCGACGTTGGTGAAGATGCTGTTGCCCCACAGGGTCTCGACGGCGTTGGCGTTGGTCTCGACGCCGGTTCCGGGCGCGACGCCGAAGAAGCCCGCCTCGGGGTTGATCGCGCGGAGCTGGCCCTCGGAGTCGAAGCGCATCCAGGCGATGTCGTCGCCGACGGTCTCGACCTTCCAGCCGGGGATGGTCGGCTGGAGCATGGCGAGGTTGGTCTTGCCGCAGGCGCTCGGGAAGGCGGCGGCGATGTAGTGCGACCGCCCCTCGGGCGAGGTGACCTTGAGGATGAGCATGTGCTCGGCGAGCCAGCCCTCGTCGCGGGCCATGGCCGAGGCGATGCGCAGCGCGTAGCACTTCTTGCCGAGGAGGGCGTTGCCGCCGTAGCCGGACCCGTAGGACCAGATCTCGCGCGTCTCCGGGAAGTGGGAGATGTACTTGGTGCTGTTGCACGGCCAGGGCACGTCCTGCTGGCCGGGCTCCAGCGGCGCGCCGACCGAGTGGACGGCCTTGACGAACTCGCCGCGCTCCTCGATCAGCCGGAGGGCGGCCGACCCCATGCGCGCCATGATGCGCATGGACACCACGACGTAGGGGGAGTCGGTGATCTCGACGCCCAGCTGGGAGATGTCGCCGCCGAGCGGGCCCATGCAGAAGGGCACGACGTACATCGTGCGCCCGCGCATGGCGCCCCTGAAGACCTCGCCGAAGGTGGCGCGCATCTCGTCGGGGGCGATCCAGTTGTTCGTGGGGCCCGCGTCCTCCTCGCGCTCGGAGCAGATGAAGGTGCGGTCCTCCACGCGGGCGACGTCGGTCGGGTCCGACGTGCAGTAGAAGCTGTTCGGCCGTTTCTCGGGGTTGAGCCGGGTGAACGTGCCCTGTTCGACGAGCAGGTCGGTGAGACGGGTCCACTCCTCGTCGGAGCCGTCGCACCACACGACCGCGTCCGGCTGCGTGAGCTCAGCCACGTCGCGCACCCAGGAGACGAGCTCCTCATGGTCGGTCGGGGCGACACCCACATCGATACCCACGTCAGTCACAGCCGCTCCTCTTCGAATGTCGAGATCTCTCGCATCATGAACGACGACGACCCGTAGTGACCAATTGGTATAGTCCAATGGTCTAATCGACTGGACGTGAAGCTTCGGATTCCGCTGCGCAGCAAGGGGTTCGGGCCGCGCGCCGACGCGCCGGAGACCGCCCTGTGAGACCGTGTGCGGAGCCGGGCACGCGTCACTTTTCCCAGCACACAGGGCAAGTGCCCCACCAGCCCCACCTGCGACGACACACCGTGCTGTTCGTCACACGACGATCTCCGGCCGTCGGGAGGAGTCCACGTGGCCTCGACCGCTAGACCTCTCGCCCCGGACCCGGCGTCACGCCCCCCGGTTCTCCCAGGTGGGGGCGGACGGCCCCGGCTCGGGCCCCGGGAGGGACCGGGAGCACTCCCGGCCGTCGTTCAGGCAGTCGACCACGTCGGCCATGAGCTCGCGCGGCATCACGTTGATGTGGTCGGAGTGGTCGGTGATCGGGTCGTGCCGCTCCTCGGGAAAGCCGTCCACGGCGAAGTTCGGCCCGTCGGGCACCTGGTACACCAGCGTGTGGCGCAGGCGCGGCACAGCCGTGAACCCGTCGGGGCAGCCGCCGTCCTCCTCCGGGAAGACGATGTGCGAGCGGTTGTCCTCGCTCTCGATGTTCTGACCGTCCCAGCAGCTGGGGAAGTCGAAGACGCGCACGACGTCGCTGCCCTCGGGGCAGAGCGGGTAGCGGTCGGGGAACGCGCGGTCCTCGAACCCCGTGCAGGTCCACTGCGCGTTGGCGTTCGCGCCGTTCTGGGTGCCGGCGCGGGCGCTGCCGGTGATGATCTGCAGGAACCCCGGCATCCCGACCACCGGCCCGCGCGCGTTGCCGAGGAACTCGACGGTCACCGACGACGGGACGAGGATCCGCCCGACGTTGCCGTCCAGGCCGCCGCCCGGCCGGTCGGCGTCGTCGTCCTCCCCGGTGGTGTCGCGCAGCACCGGCCAGTAGTGCATCGACCGGTCGCCGCCCGCACAGGTCGTGTCCCCCCGAGCGAGGATCGCGTTGTTGACGGCGACGTCGTCGGTGAACCGGTTGACGTCCTGGTTCCCGACGTAGTCATGGGTGTGCTGGGCCCCGTTGGGCACGCCGGGAGCCACGATGACGTTCTCCGAGTTGCGCAGGCCGTTCGCGTTGACGCCGCAGTCGACGGTGAACCCGCCGGTGGACGCGAACCGGCCGGGTGCGGGATCGCGCTCTCGCGGCGGGGCCTGTCGGATGTCGGCGAAGTCCTCCTCGAAGGGGCCGCGGTCGCGACGGCCGTCGCCGCGGCCGGGGTAGCGGTCGACGGGATCGCGGCCGGGGCCGCCCTCCCCGTTCGACGCCAGACTTCCCTCGGTCGGGGAACCGCCGCCGCCGAGGACCACCGTCACCGCCCCGGCGGCCAGCAGCAGGGCCGCCACCGCGCCGAGGACGCGGTTCCGGTTCCGCGCGCGGGACCGCCTCGACGGTCGTGGCCGCGATCGTGGACGCGGTCGTTCGTTCGCCATGCTCGTACTCCTCAGTGTTCGGGCGCGCGGTGCGCACCGCGCGCCAGCGGGATGGACACGGAAAAAGGGGGGCGGGGCCCGAAGGGGGCGGGCGCGATGAGGGAGGGCCGGGCGCGCCGGGCACCCCTCCGGGCCCCTGTGGGGAGTGGATCGTGAGAGTCCGCCCGGGTCAGGGCAGTGGGCGCCGTTCCGGAGGACGCGGCGCGGGCAGCTCCTCGTACTCGACCAGGCCGGTGCTCTCCAGCAGCGTGATGTGCCTCAGCACCATGAGCATCCCGTGCTGGCAGAAGGAGCGGACGAGCTCGTTGCGCGTTCCGGCCCGGACCTCGGCCAGGACCGCGAGGACCCCGCCGTGCGCGGCGCGCAGCCGGTCGGCGAACACCTGGTCGAACTCGGCCCCGGACAGTCCGGACAGCTCGTCCATCCAGCGCTGCTGGTCCGGGTTGGGTGTGTTGGGCAACCGCACGTCGAGCTGGGCGGCGATGTCGCGCACCTGCTCGTCCATGAGCGTGTGGTCCTCGGCGAGGATCGCGCCCACCTCACGGACCCGGTCGAGCTGGGCCCGGTCCCGGGCCTGCTGGCCCACGGGGATCTCCCACAGACCGGCCTGGCGCACCTTGATCAGCGCGTCGACGTCGGCCGGGCCGAGCGGGCCGAACTCGGTGCTGACCCAGTCGTTCCAGAACACGCCCGCGACACTCGTGGAGCCGTTCGGAGCGATCATGAACACCGTCATCGAGGCGACGACCAGGAAACCGACCACGCCGAGGAGCTCGATCGAGCGGGGGGACCGCCAGCGCGCCCGTCCCCTGAGGGAGGAGGCGTCGGGGTCGGCTCGGTGCGTGCCCTCGGCGCGGCGCGGCGTGCTGCGCGGAGCCATCGCGATCAGGTCCCGGAGCGAGCGGGGAGGTCCGGGACCGTCACGCGGTGGGAGGGCGGCGGCCGGTCGTCGCCGCCGTATCCGTAGCCGTCCGTGCCGTCGGCGTCGGCGGAGTCGCCGGCCCCGTCCTGGGCCGCGGTGACCATCCCGCCGTCGGGCGCGACGACGTACCAGGTGTCGGCCACGCCCTGGCCGTTGACCTCGCCCGGGGCGGCGTCGCCGACGTAGGTGTACAGCGGCCATCCGGAGTAGGCCACCTGCAACGACCCGTCGTCCCGCTCCATCGTGGCGACGAGGTCGGCCGTGGCCGCGCCCTCGACGCTGACGGGCGCGCCGTCGTCGCCGACGTCCAGCGGCGGCCAGTTCTCGGCGCACCCGTCGACGCAGGAGGACTGGTTCCGCGCGTCGTCGGCGAACCGGTAGAGGACGTTGCCGTCCCCGTCCGTGAGGATGTCGCCGAACTGGTCGTCCCAGACGGTGCCGAGGGCGATGACGTCACCGCCGCCGCCCGTGTCCGGTTCGGACGCGCCGTCGTCGGCGGGGGCCTCCTCACCGGTGGCGCCCCCGCCTGCGCCCCCGGCGGGGACGGGGGCGGCGGAATCGTCGGTGGAACATCCGGTGACCAGGAGGAACAGGGTCAGGCCGAGGGCGGTGGCGCCCTTCACCTCTGTGTTCACAGGTCTCTCCCATCAGGCTGGATTACCGGGCGTCTTTATCTGACCGTGATAGCCCGGCTGCCGGACAGTATGGCCCCGAACATCGACTCGCCCGCCATTCTCGTACGCACGATTTCCCCGATCTCACTTCTGAACTGGGGTTTCGGCGGACGAAAAAAACCACACCAGGGTCTTGACAACCGGGAACCGCCGAAGGAAAACCCGCGAACACCTGGCGGAGACCGCCCGCCGGTGCTACCTTCGGCCGCCACGAGCGCGACTCGCGAACCTCCCACCATTTCGGCCGCGCCGTGCGGAACCACACCGCGCGGTGCTGAACAGAGGTGGACAGCATGTTCGAAAGAAACCGCAGATCACGCGGAAGTGCGCTGGATATCAGACATCTGATACGCAGCCGTCGACCACACCGCCCACACCCATGGAAGTGGGTGTCCGTGCTGGTGGGAGTGGTCGCGGCGAACACCCTTCTGGCCCTGATCACACCCGAGAGCCTCGCGGTGACACGCGTCGTCCAGGATCTCCTCTGGACCTATTCGGGCGCGATATCCCTTGTCGGACTCACTGTGACAATGACTCTTGGCATAATCGCCACGGACCGCATTATCAGCACTCCACGCCTGCGAATAGTCCACCAATCATCCCACAAGTCGGCGGCTCTGCTTTCCCTGGGCTTCCTCCTTCCGCACGTCATCCTGCAGATTTCGTTCACCCGACTGAACGCGGCCAACGCGGTGCTCCCGTTCGGAGTCGACGCGGCGGTCGCGTACGGGATCATCGCCACCGATCTGTTGATCGTCGTCACCGTCACGGGAGCCCTGCGCGGACGGTTCGCCGAGGCCTCCCGTTCGTGGCTGTGGCGCGCGATCCACCTGACCGCCTACCTCTGCTGGCCGCTGGCCCTGGTGCACGGGTTGACGGTGGGACGCGCCCCCGCCGCCTGGGTCGTGGTCGGCTACCTGCTGTGCCTCCTGGCCGTCTGCGCCGCCCTCGTCCTACGGCTGGTGGTGACCGTGCGACCCGAGCTCGACGCACGGGGAGGCGACCGGGCCGCCTCCG
Organism: Nocardiopsis sp. NPDC049922; assembly: GCF_040660275.1. Classification (NCBI taxonomy): domain Bacteria; kingdom Bacillati; phylum Actinomycetota; class Actinomycetes; order Streptosporangiales; family Nocardiopsidaceae; genus Nocardiopsis; species Nocardiopsis sp. NPDC049922. The sequence continues at coordinate 491,651 of NZ_JBFAME010000001.1, forward strand.
AGGTCCTGGCACCGCCCGACTCCGCCCCCGCCCCGACACCCGCCGCCCGCCCGTCCCCGCACCCGGAGGGACACCCGTGATCACCCTGACCATCGGCCGCCCGCGGCTGACCCTGGGACTGGACGAGCACCAACGCGTCGACCACGACACCCACGTACGCCTGCACGGCGAACTCCCCGAGATCACCGCCGACGACCTCGTCGTCCTCGCCGAACTCGGCGCCCTCCGCGGGTGCGGGGGCGCCGGGTTCCCCTTCGCCCGCAAGCTCCGCTCCGTGCTGCGGTCCGCGTTCCGTCGGCGGACGCCCGCGCGCGTGGTGGTGAACGCCGCCGAGGGCGAGCCCGGGAGCGCGAAGGACCGGATGCTGCTCCAACGCCTCCCCCACCTGGTGCTCGACGGCGCCGAGCTGGCCGCCCGGGCCCTCGGGGCGTCCGAGGTGGTCGTGGGGGTCGCCGACCGCCGTGTGCCCGGCGCCGACGAGGACCCGGCCCAGGAGTCGCTGCGCGCGGCGGTGGCCGAGCGCCGGTCGCCCCTGGTCTTCCGGATGGTCCGGACACCGCACCGGTTCGTGTCCGGACAGGCGGGCGCCCTCGTCCAGGCCGTCAACGGCGGGGCGCCGATCCCGCCCGGCGAGCCGCGGCGCGCGAGCGAGAGCGGGGTCGCGGGCCTGCCCACCCTGCTGTCCAACGCCGAGACCTTCGCGCACGCGGCGCTGCTCGCCCTCGGCGGCGCCTACCGGTACTCGTCGGTGGGGACCTCCGAGCAACCGGGCACGATCCTGCTCACGGTCGGCGGATCCGTCGTCGTGGAGGCTCCCGCCGGAACCCCTCTGGTCCAGGTCCTGCACATGTGCGACGTCTCCCCGGGGCAGGCCGTGCTCGTCGGCGGCTACCACGGGTCGTGGCTCGCCCCCGACGCCGTCGCCCGGGCCAGCCTGTCCCGCGAGGGGATGGCGGAGGTGGGCGGCGCCCTGGGCGCGGGCGTCGTCCTGCCCCTGTCCGGTGCGACGTGTCCGTTGGGGGAGGTCGAACGGGTGCTGCGCTATCTGGCCGGGGAGAGCGCGGGGCAGTGCGGGCCGTGCGTGCGCGGGCTGCCCGCCCTGGCCGAGTCGTTCGCCGCGCTGGTCGGCGGCGGGGGCGAGCCGGAGTCCGTGCTGACGGCGGCGGAGGTGGGCGAGGGCAAGGGCGCCTGCGCCCACCCCGACGGGAGCGCGGTGTTCGCGCGCAGCGCGCTGGCGGTGTTCGCCGAGGACGTGTCCACGCACGCGCTCACCGGAGGATGCGGGCGGCCCGTCGCCGGTGAGCTGCCGCTGACGGACGAACCGGCGGACCGGAGGGCCCGGCTGCACCTGGACTGGTCGCGCTGCGACGGCCACGGCCTGTGCGCCGACCTGCTGCCGGACCTGGTGCTGCTCGACCGGAACGGCTACCCGCGGGATCGGGACGTCCTCGTCCCGGACGCCCTGGTGGGCGACGCGGAACTGGCCGTGCGGATGTGCCCGGAACTGGCGCTGCGCCTGCGCGCTCGCGGGTGAGCGCGTCGGCGGGCGGAGGAGCGGCGGAGGCCGCGGGGGTCGGGCCGGGGCGGTGCGAGGGCCGCGGGGCCGGGGTCAGCGCAGTATCGCGACGGGCCCCCTGGCGCCGTGCAGGACCGAGTGGCTCACCGAGCCCAGCAGGAGCCCGCGCACGCCGCCGCGCCCCCGGGAGCCGACCACGATGAGGTCGGCGGGGGTCGCCTCCTCCAGCAGCGCGACCACGGGGTGGGCCCGCACCACGCGCGGGGTCGCGGTCACCCCCGGGTGCCGCAGGCGCGCGTCGGCGATCTCCTCCTCCAGGGACTGGCGCGCGGCCTCGGCCGCCGTGGTGTCGTCGAACAGCTCGGGCGGGATGGGGCCCGTGGCCGCGGCGAAGGCGACCAGGGGCTGCCAGGCGCAGACCGCGACCAGTTCGGTCTGGGCGAACTCCGCCTGGGCGAAGCCGAACTCCACCGCCCGGCGGCTGGGCTCGGACCCGTCGACCCCGACGATCACCCGCCCCCGGACGCCGTGCGCGGAGGCGTGTTCGTGCGGCATGACCACGACGGGGACGGGCGACCGGGCGGCCAGTTCGATCCCCACCGACCCCACGAACGCCGCGAGGAACCCGCTGAGCCCGCGCGACCCGACCACGACCGCGGCGGCGTCCGGGGCGGCCGCCTCCACGAGCAGGGCGTCCAGCGGACGGGCGGACGACAGCCGGGGGTCCACCTCCAGCTCCGGGAAGAGGCGGGACACCCAGTCGGCGGCGTACGCCAGCAGCCGCTCGGCCGTGGAGGTGTCGGCCCCGCTCACGGCCTGGGGCTCCTCCCCGGGAACGGGAGCGGCGAACACGCCGACGGTGGCGGGGGAACTGGCCGCGACGACGATCCGCAGCCCGAGCCCGCGCAGCACGGCCTGGTGGGCGGTCCACTCCAACGCGTGTCTGCTGGAGTCGCTGCCGTCCACACCCACGATCAGCCACCGGGTCGTGGCCGCACCGTCCATCACGTGTGCCTTTCTGTCGGTCATACCCATGACAGCGCGGTTCCCGACGGTCCCGCGCGCGGTGTCTGGTCCTTTTCTCACCCCGATCATGGCGCGCCAACACACACCTGTGGATAACGGTGCCGCCGCGAGTTGGGTGACGTAGGTTCGAAAACGAGCCGCTTTCCGTCGGAGGACGGAACGCGAACACGCCCGGCCACGTCCCATGGAGGAGTGAGAGGGCCGTCAGCGGAACCGGAGGGCGCCATGCCTGACACGAGCACCGCGAGTCTGCACTGGGACTACCGCGACGGAAGGGTCGCCGCCGTGGCCGCGGCCGTGGTCTTCAGTCTGTGGGTCGCGGAGATCGTCCTCCCCGGGGGCGGCGCCGCGCAGGGCGCGCTGGCCGAGCCGGGGACGACCTTCGGCCGTTTCCTCGACAGCACCCACCGCATCGCGTCGATCCTGGTCATCGTGGCGGCGGCGCTGGGGCTGTCCCTGGGCGCGAGACAGACGCGGCGCTGGCTGCGGGTCTCCTGGTGGTCGATGGCGGCCTTCGGCGCGATCTCCCTGACCACGTCGCTGATGCCGGGCCCGTGCCGGGTGTCCACGGACGTCGCGTGCGCCGCGGAGGCGCTGGCCGAGGGCGTGCACGGGGCGTCGGTCGCGCAGGCGCTGCTGTCGGTGGCGGCGGTCGTCGCGGCGCTGCTGAGCGTCGTCGCGCTGGCGGTGAACCGGTGGCGCGCGAGCGATCCCGCGTGGCTGTTCGTAGCGGTCATGGCCGGGCTCCAGGCGGTCACGGCCGTGGCCGTCCTGGTCCTGGCGGGGATCCGGTTCTGGTCCGCGGGGGACGGGGATCCGGGGGTCGCGCTGGGGCTGCTGGAACGGGCGCACCTGGTGACCGTCGCGCTCTGGCTGCTGGCCGCGGGGATCATCCCCGGCCAGTGGAGACGGACGCGCGACGGGCGGGCGGCGCGGGCCGCGAACTGACGCCCGCGCGGGCCGCCATCCCGACATCCCGGAACTCACAGCCCTCACGATGGTCAAGGAGGTGGAGAACCTTTGACTGCTCCCCTCCCCGGAGGGAAGGGGACGCTCATCACCTTTCCCACCACGGGACCCACGGGGATTCCTGGCTCAGGCCGCCCGAACGTCCAGCGGACGTTCGGGTCCTCTGCCCTCGACACCAGCCGGGGCCAGACCGGCCCGGACCAACACCACGTGCGCGGAGTTCTTGTCCCGGGGGCGGGACACTCCGCACGCGGTGCAGGTGTAGGTTCTCTCCGACAACGGCAGGCGGTGCTGGCTCTGGCACCGCACCCACCGCAGTCCATCGTCGTGTGGGCCGGGTGCACCAACCGCACGTCCCGACCATGCTTGCGACCCATCTCCACCAGAGCCCGCTTGGTCGCCCCGATCGCCGCGTCCGCCGCCTTGCGCGCCATCGAGGACGTGGCGAGGAACTTCGGTGTGAAGTCCTCCACCGCGATCGCGTCATGGTCACGCACGACCTTCTTGGCCCACGTGCGCGCGGTGTCCTGACGCTGTCGGGCGACCTTCGCGTGCGCCCGAGCCGCCCGCTTCTTCGCCCTCAGATAGCCCTTCGATGGCTTTCGGCCCTTGGCGGGTTTCCTGCGGGCCATCATCCGCTGGTACCGGGCCAGACGCCTGGCCGCCCGGCGTCCGTGCTCGGCGTGCGGCAGGTCGTGAACGTCCGAGGTGGTGGTCGCGGTCTCCGCCACACCCCAGTCCACACCGATCACCCGCCCCGTGGAGGGGAGGGGCTCTGTTTGGGCGGGGATCACAAAAGACGCGTACCAGTGGCCCAGACTGTCGCGGTACACCCGCACGCTCGACGGGGCATCGGGCAACGGGCGCGACCACACCACCGTCAAGCAGATGCCCCCGGCCAGGTGCAACCGTCCGTCCCTGAGACGGAACCCGCGCCGGGTGTAGTTCAACGTCGGACGCGCCGCGTGTTTCCTCTTGAAGCGGGGCATCCCCGCCCGCTGGCGGACCGGCACCCGGTTCCTGACGTCCTTCTGGGCCTTGGCGCGGGCGGCGGCGAAGTCGCGGACGGTCTGCTGCTGGGGGACCGACCCGCCCTCGCGCAGCCACCCCCGGTCCGCACGCCACCCGGTCAACAGCTTGTCCAGCCGGGCCGGACCACACTCCTGTCCCGCCTGGTGCGCGGCGCGGGATTCGGCCACGCACTGGTTCCACACCCACCGACACCGATCCCACTCACCCGACAGCGCCCACCGGGCGGTGGACGACGCACGCAACCGAAAGGTGTACCGGGCATACCCGGCCTCCTGGCCTGTGTGTGGTGGCGTCGTCACGATCGGCAAACTAACGGGAAACACCGACAGGGAAGGGAGAATCCCCATTCGATGTGAGCCACCTCACTCCGAACGGCTTGGCCGTCACCACATCCTAAGGTGGAGAGGCTCCGATTCCTCCCCAGTCTGAAGGCCAAGGCATCCCCGGAGAAGAATGGTGACCCCGACCCAACACCACTACGAGGCTTGGTGCGAACGGGATGGTCGTTCCTGGTCCGTCGACATCCCCGAACTCCGCATCCACACGTACGGCCACACCCTCGTCGACGCCGAGGAGATGGCCCGGGACGCGATCGCCGGTGTACTGGACGTCCCGGCGGGTTCCGTCACCGTCTCATTGCACGTCGAGGAGGTCGAGGACCAGCTCGCCGAGGCCCGGGCAGCGCGCTCCGCCCGTGCTCAGGCCGCCGCACGTGAGAAGGAGGCCCTCGCCAAGGCGGTGGCGGCCCTTCGCGCCGCGGGCGCGAGCCAACGGGACGCCGCGCTGCTCCTCGGTGTCTCGCATCTCCCAGATCTCGGCCGCCGGTTCGGTCACCGCCGGCTGACGGCCCGGGGCCCGGCCACCGCCACGACGGACACGGGCCCCGGACCGCGACCTCACCCGAGTGGTTCGGGGAGGGGTCGGGAGTGGACCACGTGGAGGGTGCTCACCGCGCGGGTGAGCACCACGTAGAGCCGGTTGGCCCCGCGCTCCTCGGCGGCCACCAGGGAGGCGGGTTCGGCGACCACGACCGCGTCGAACTCCAGACCCTTGGCCAGGCTCGCGGGCACGGCCACCAGGCGGCCCGCGTCGAGGGCGACCTCACCCAGGAGCGGGACGGACAGTCCCTCGGCGGTCAGGGCCCCGCGCAGGGCCGGGAGTTCGTGGTCGGCGGCGATCAGCCCCACCGACCCCTCCCCCTTGAGCGCGTTCCGGCACGCCTCGGCGACGGCCGGGGCGAGTGACCCGTCGGCGGAGGTGACGGTCAGCGACCCCTCCGCCCGGCGGACGGCGCTGGGCGCGCCCAGGCCGGGGGCGATCGCGGGCAGCAGGCGCGCCGCGAAGTCGATGATCTGCGCCGGGACGCGGTATCCGCGGTTCAGGACCCGCAGGTGGCCGGTGGGCTTGCCCAGGTGCTCCAGGAGCGTGGACCAGTTCTTCGCCGCCGACGGGCTGGTGCCCTGGGCGATGTCGCCGAGCACGGTCAGCGAGCCCGACACGCAGCGCCGGCCGATGGCGCGGCACTGCATCGGGCTCAGGTCCTGGGCCTCGTCCACGACCACATGCCCCAGGCCGGTGGGACGCTCGACCAGCGCGGCGGCCTCGTCCACCAGTGCCAGGTCCTCCTCGGACCAGCGCGCCGACCGGGGTCCGCGCGGCCTCCCCGGCAGCAGGACGGCGGCCTGCTCGTCGGGGGTGAGCAGCCCGTGGGCGGCGCGGGCGAGGCGCTCGGGGTCGGTGAGCAGGCCCAGCACGAGCTTGAGCGGGTCGACCTTGGGCCACAGGGCGTTCACGGCCGACCTCACCGCGGGGTCGCGGCGCACCTGCGCGTGCGTGCGGTCGTCGCACACCTCCCCGGCGGCCTCCATGAGCGACAGCACGGCGTGGGCGATGCGGTGCGAGAGCAGTTCGCGGCCCGACCCGTAGGCGACACCGCGCTCGGCCAACTCGTCCAGCAGGGGGCGCAGGTCCTCGGGGTACAGGCGCCAGCGGCGGGCGCCCCGGCGGACCACCACGGTCTCCTCGGGTGCGCGCAGGTGGGACCACAGGTCGCGGCGCAGGACCTCGGCCATCCGTGCCTCGCCCTTGGTCCGCGCGGCGGCGGGCTCCTCGGTGCGGCGCACCCACCCGGCGGCGGGGCGCTCGCGTTCGGGCAGGTCGGCGGTGAGGAGTTCGGTCACCGTGGTCTGGGCGACGTCCACCTCGCCGAGCGCGGGCAGGACGTCGCGGATGTAGGAGAGGAAGGAGCGGTTGGGACCGATGATCGCGACGCCGGAGCGGGCGAGGCGTTCGCGTTCGGTGTACAGGAGGAAGGCGACGCGGTGCAGGCCGACGGCGGTCTTGCCGGTGCCGGGCGCGCCCTGGACGCACAGTGTGGTCTCCAGCGGGGCGCGGACCAGGTCGTCCTGTTCGGGCTGGATGGTGGCGACGATGTCGCGCATCGGTCCGGTGCGGGGGCGCTCGATCTCGGCGGCGAGCAGGTCGCCGGCGGCGTCGCCCGCGTCCTCGACGGTGAGCGGCTCGTCCTCGAAGGCGGTGAGGACGGCCTCCTCTCCCCTGGCGCCGAAGCCGTAGCGGCGGCGGTTGACCACGCCCATCCGGTCGGTGGGCGAGGCCCGGTAGTAGGCGACGCACAGGGGCGCGCGCCAGTCCAGGACCATGGGTCGGCCGTCGGCGTCGTGGACGTGGCGGCGGCCGACGTGCACCCGGTCGGGGGTGTCGGCGGGCTCGGCGCGGTCGTCGACGAACACGGTGCCGGGGTCGAAGTCGAGGCGGCCGAAGAACAGCGGGGCGCCGGGGACGTCGGCCAGGGCGGCGAGTCGGCGCTCGCGACCGCGCCGGAGCGCGGCGTTGGTGACCTTGTCGTTGACGACGTCACCGAGCATCAGGGAGGTGCCCTGGACCTCCTCCCGCATGCGGGTCAGCGCGGCGCGGGCGGCGGCGAGGTGGTCGCGTTCGGCCTGGAGCTCGGGGCTCACGGGCACGTCGGAGGGATCGGTCGTGGTCATGCACGGACCTCGGAGGTGCTAGGCGGGACATGGCACGGCCACGCGCGTGCGCGGGTCCCGCCCCGGTCGCCTCAAGGGCCCGGTTCGTTCCGATCCGTCACAGCACACGGCACCCAGGAAGGGGCGCGGCCGGATGAAGAGGGGCCCACCCTAGCGCCGCCGGACGCCGCCGGCAACCGCCGAGGTCCGGGGCCGCCGCCGGGCACCGGGTCCGGTGCGGGGTCAGGTCTTGCGCAGTCGGACCCGCTGGACGCGGTGGTCGTCGCCCTTGAACAGGACCAGGGTGGCGCGGCCGCGCGTCGGTCGGATGTTCTCCACCAGGTTGACCTCGTTGATGGTGCGCCAGGTGTTGGCCGCGAACTCCAGGGCCTCCTCCTCGCCGATGGTCGTGGCCATGTGGTGGAAGTAGGAGCGCGGGTCCGCGAACGCGGTGCGCCTCAGCTCCCGGAAGCGGTCGAGGTACCAGCTCCGGATGTTCTCCACCTTGGCGTCCACGTAGATGGAGAAGTCGAAGAAGTCGGCCACCGCGAGGCGCCCGGCGGTCGCGGGCTGGAGGACGTTGATGCCCTCGACGATGAGGATGTCCGGGCGGCGGACGGTCTGCCGCTCGCCGGCCACGATGTCGTAGGCCAGGTGGGAGTAGACGGGGATGTCGATGCGCTCGGCGCCCGCCTTCATCTCCGACACGAAGCGCACCAGCGCGCGGCGGTCGTAGCTCTCGGGGAACCCCTTGCGGCGCCTCAGCCCCCGGGCCTGGAGCACGGCGTTCGGGTAGAGGAAGTTGTCGGTGCTGACCAGTTCCACGTCGGGGTGGTTGGGCCACTGTGCGAGCAGTGAGCGCAGCAGGCGGGCGGTCGTGGACTTGCCGACGGCGACGCTGCCCGCGACGCCGATGATGAACGGCGAGGGCCGGTCGGCCTCGCCCAGGAACCCGCGCACGGCGGCGTGCCGCTGCTGGGTGGCGCCGACGTACAGGTTGAGCAGACGTGACAGGGGCAGGTAGACGTCCCGGACGTCGTCCAGCGACGTCGGGTCGGTGGTGCCGCGCAGCACGGCCAGGTCCGCCTCGGTCAGGGACAGCGGCGTGGAGGCGCGCAGGGCGGCCCAGGCCGCTCTGTCGAGCTCCACGTACGGCGAGGAGACGCCGTTCTTCGTCGCGTAGGACACGGTTGACCACACTAGACGAGCCCCCGGAGCGCCCCGGGCGGCCGGTCCCCCCAAACTGGCCCCGTGAGGGGAACGTGCCCGAAACCACACGTTCACGCGCCCGACCTCGCAGGAATTTTTCCCGGTTCCGAACGCGCGAGTACGGTTCCACTCTGCGTCACGACCCTGCCCCCGACCTGCGCGGTCTACCTCCCGTACACCAAATGGTCTATACCGTTACCTGCGAAAACAGCGAGTGGTATGGGGCACTGGTTGGTCGCTTCACCATGCCGGTTCACCTACGCTGGCGCTCATGTGCGGAATCGTTGGCTACGTCGGGCCGCAACCGGCGCTCCAGGTCGTCGTGGACGGCCTCGCGAGGTTGGAGTACCGCGGATATGACTCCGCGGGTGTCGCGGTGCAGGGTCAGGGCGCCCTGCACACCGAGAAGCGGGCGGGCAAGCTCGCCAACCTGCGCCAGGCGCTGGACAACCACCCCGTGGACGGGGACGGCGCCGGGATCGGGCACACGCGTTGGGCCACCCACGGTGCGCCGAACGACGTCAACGCCCACCCCCACGTGGACAACGACCACCGGGTGGCCGTGGTGCACAACGGCATCATCGAGAACTTCGCCGCCCTGCGCGTCGAGCTGGAGGACCTGGGCTGCAAGTTCACCTCCGAGACGGACACCGAGGTCACCGCGCACCTGCTCGCGACCGAGCTCAAGCAGCGCGGCGACGGCGACCTGGCCGCGGCCATGCGCGCGGTGTGCCGCCGTCTGGAGGGCGCCTTCACGCTCGTGGCGACCTCGATCGACGACCCCGGTCTCGTGGTCGCGGCCCGCCGCAACTCGCCGCTGGTCGTCGGCCGCGGCGAGGGTGAGAACTTCCTGGCCAGCGACGTGGCGGCGTTCATCGCGCACACCCGCGAGGCCGTCGAGCTGGGCCAGGACCAGGTCGTGGAGCTGCGCGCCGACTCCGTGGTCGTCACCGACTACGACGGCACCCCCGTCGACGTGCGCGAGTACCACGTGGACTGGGACGCGTCGGCCGCCGAGAAGGGCGGCTACGACTACTTCATGCTCAAGGAGATCGTCGAACAGCCGCAGGCCGTCGCCGACACCCTCCTGGGCCGCGTGACCGCGGAGGGCCAGCTGACCCTCGACGAGATGCGGCTGACCCCCGAGGAGCTGCGCACGGTCGAGAAGATCGTCATCATCGCGTGCGGAACCTCCTACCACGCGGGCCTCATCGCCAAGTACGCCATCGAGCACTGGTGCCGCATCCCGTGCGAGGTCGAGGTGGCCAGCGAGTTCCGCTACCGCGACCCGATCCTGAACCAGCAGACGCTGGTCATCGCCATCTCGCAGTCCGGCGAGAGCATGGACACCCTCATGGCGGTGCGGTACGCCCGTGAGCAGCGCGCCCGCGTGCTGGCGATCTGCAACGTCAACGGGTCGACCATCCCGCGCGAGTCGGACGGCGTGCTGTACACGCACGCGGGCCCGGAGGTGGGCGTCGCCGCGACCAAGACCTTCCTGACCCAGCTCGCGGCGTGCTACCTCGTCGGCCTGTACCTGGCGCAGGTGCGGGGGCTGAAGTTCGGCGACGAGATCAACGCGGTCATCGCGCAGCTGGCCACCATGCCGCAGCAGGTCGAGCGGGTCCTGAACACCGTCGACCCGGTACGGGAGCTGGCGCGGTCGCTGTCGGACGCCGACACCGTGCTGTTCCTGGGCCGCCACGTGGGGTACCCGGTGGCGATGGAGGGCGCGCTCAAGCTCAAGGAGCTCGCCTACATGCACGCGGAGGCGTTCGCGGCGGGCGAGCTCAAGCACGGACCGATCGCGCTGATCGAGGACGGCCTGCCGGTCGTCGTCGTGGTGCCCTCGCCCCGGGGCCGCAGCGTGCTGCACGACAAGATCGTGTCCAACATCCAGGAGGTGCGCGCCCGCGGCGCCCGCACGATCGTGATCGCGGAGGAGGGCGACGAGTCGGTGCGGCCGTACTCGGACGTCCTCATCGAGATCCCGGCGGTGCCGACCCTGCTCCAGCCGATCGTGTCGACGATCCCGATGCAGGTGTTCGCGTGCGAGCTGGCCCTGGCCAAGGGCAACGACGTGGACCAGCCGCGCAATCTCGCCAAGAGCGTGACCGTGGAGTAGCCGCCCGCCGGAGCGCAGACGACGGGGTGTGTCCGGGGGTTCCGTCCCCGCCGGACGCACCCCGTCAGTGCGTTCGAGTGCCGGTGCGGTCGTGGGCGGCGCGGGCGTCGACGACGTCGGTGTGGGTGGGCAGCACGCCGTGCAGCGACAGGACGTCGAGGATCCGGGACAGCTGCCGGGGCGGCGCCGCCAGGACCAGGTGGCGCTGGGCCCTGGTGGCGGCGCGGACGGCGGCGATGAGGGCGTTCACCCCGGAGGCGTCGATGAACTCCACCCCGGTCAGGTCCGCGATCACGCACCCCCGCGCCGTCGCGGCCACGAGACGGCCGAACACCTGGTCCGCCGTGGCCAGGTCGATCTCACCGTCCAGTTCGACCACGGCGGCGCCACCGCACGCGAACCGGCCCCGTTCCGTGTCCAGCACGGTCACGCCTCGCTCCCGGGCTCGGAGAGAACTCTCGTCAGGATGCCGTCGGGCAAATGCCGACATGCGCTGACAGCCTACTCCGCCCGATCGGCGGCACCGATGTCCCCCGAAGGCATCGGATGACCGTTATCCGGACGAGAGGGGGCGCATTTCAGCCTTCACCACCACAAACCGCCCAAACGATCTTTCCTTCGCCCCGGACCGGATCCCACCCCCATGTCCGACTGAACGCGGCGACGAGGCCGAGGCCGCGCCCCGATTCGGCGAAATGGTGCGCCTCCACCTTCACCGGCCCGCGTTCCACCTGGTCGGCGACCATACACACGATCTGACGCCGTACGCGCAGATATCTCAATTGCACCAGGACGCGCGTTTCCTCGGGCGGCCGACCCTCGGGAACGGCGTGTCGGCACGCGTTGCCGACCAGTTCCGACACGATCAGCCGCAGGTCGTCGCCGACCTCCGCGAGCGCCCACTCCTCGACCGCACCGGCCGCGAGTTCGCGGGCCGTGCGGACCGAGTCGGGCGTGGCCCCGAAGGCCCGCGCCACGGTGTCGCGGGTGCGCGCGCACTCCCCCACGTCCAGACGGCCCAGCGTGCTCTCCCACCAACCGCCCAGGAGGCCGCCGGTCGCCTCCGAGAGCGACGGACGGCTCCAGGATGCCTCGGAGTCGACCCCCGAGGACACCAGCTCTGCGTTCATCACGGTCCTCACGTGGTGATGTCGGTTCACGCGGCCCTGTCCGACGCGGTCAACGTCGCTTACATCCGTGAGTTACGGATGCACGTGCAGCGCAACGGTTGGCAAGACTATAGGACGAAGAGCTCGAAACGGTAGATCCCCGACGAAGAATTCACTCTCCGGTACACACGATTACGCCGGGCACAGTGGCGCCTTCCACCGCTCGAACCCGATACGCACCCCCTGTCCACTTCCGTGACCTCTGGGTATACTGAGCGGTCGCCAGCGCCGAAGCCGCTACAGGGAGGGTGACGTGGTCGCCGACCGTGCAGAGAATATGCAGGTCACTCAGGATTTCCTGGCGAATTCCAGTGGCGGGCCCACCGTGCTGCGCATTCTCCTCGGGAGCCAGCTCCGGCGCCTGCGCAAGGCCAGGGGCATTTCCCGCCACGACGCCGGATACGCCATCCGCGCCTCGCACGCCAAGATCAGCCGCATGGAGCTGGGGCAGGTCAGTTTCAAGCCGCGTGACGTCGACGACCTGCTGAAACTCTACGGAGTCGACGACGCCGGCGAGCGCGAGGCGCTCCTCGGACTCATCTCCAGCGCCAACGCCCAGGGCTGGTGGCACAAGTACGGCGACGTCCTCCCCCAGTGGTTCGGCGTCTACATCGGCCTGGAGGAGGCCGCCTCGATCATCCGTACCTTCGAGGTCCAGTTCGTGCCGGGGCTGCTCCAGAGCGAGGACTACGCCCGCTCCGTGATCCGCCTGTCGCGTACCGCCACGTCGGACGAGGACGTGACCAACCGGGTCAACATGCGCATGCACCGGCAGCGCCGCTTCGTCGAACCCCGGGCGCCCCGCCTGTGGGCGGTCATCGACGAGGCCGTCCTGCACCGCCCGTACGGCGACGACGACGTCATGCGCGGGCAGATCGAGCACCTCATCGCGATGGCGCGGCGGCCCAACATCACCATCCAGGTGGCCACCTTCGCCATGGGCGGCCACGCCGCCGCCGGAGGCCCGTTCAGCATCCTGCGCTTCCCCACTCCGCAGCTGCCCGACGTCGTCTACCTGGAGCAGCTGAGCAGCGCGCTGTACTTCGACAAGTACGACGACACCCACCGCTACGCCCTGACGATGGACCACCTCGCCACCCAGGCCCCTCCGCCGCACGAGACCGAGGACATCCTGCGCGGGTTCCTGGAGCGGTACTCCTGAAGACCGGGCACACCCGGAACCGACGCCCGTTCGCTCACGATCCATCACGCTTGGTAACGTCATGGGGCGGACCGGTCACAGGTGAGATGCCCACTCCTGGGCACATTGTTCTCAGATGACCGGCTCCGGCCACGACTCGGACACGATCCCAGCGGCGGGAACCGTCCCACGCCCGTGCGCGTAAGGCATGACATGCGACGACGCCCGTGGGTGACCCCGGGTTCGTCCCCATGTACTTACCGATGTAATCACGTCTGCACGTGCATGAGTTACGCTTTGGGCCGCACGAAGGACGAGACGAACCCGCGCGAATCCCGGGCCATCCTGTACTCCAGGCCTGATCCGCCCGGCGAGAGCCCGAAGGTTCGTCTGCGACGGGCGCGACGCACTGGACAGCCGCGTACGGACACCCGCTCACACGTCCCCGAAGTTCCAGGAGGTTGACATGCATCCGATCTACAACGGCGTTCCCGCGAGCCACCTGCCGAATGTCGTCTGGATCAAGAGCAGCTGGAGCAACCCGGAGGGCAACTGTGTCGAGATCGCCACCCTCCCGGACGGGGACATCGCCGTGCGCAACTCCCGCGACCCGCAGGGTCCCGCGCTGGTCTACACCCCCGCCGAGATCAAGGCCTTCGTCAACGGCGCCAAGACCGGGGACTTCGACGCGCTGATCGCCTGACGCGACCCCCGCGCCGCGTCCGCGCCCCGCCGAGAGCCCGTACCGACCCCGGTCCCGTCCCCCGGTCCCTCCTCGGCCCTCCGGCCCCGACCCGGCCGTCCCCGCTTCCCGGGCCCTCCCCCCACACCGAGACCTGCCCGGAGAGCGTCCAGACCGTCGGCCGCCAGCCCATCCCACTTCCGGCGGCCGCCGTCCACGGTCCGGACGCGCGTGGAGCCCGGCACCGCGAACGGTGCCGGGCTCCGTGTTCCTCACACGTGGTCGCCTACAGGCGGGTGGGGTCCACCAGACCGTTGACCGCGGCGGGCGGGTTCTCCCACGGGAAGTGGGTCGCGCCCAGCGCGGGCTTGAGGTCGAACAGCCAGGCCGCCTTCTCGTCGTACTTGGCGAAGAAGGGCTTGCCGACCAGCTCGGGGTCGCGTGCCTGGATGAAGTGCAGGACGAAGACCTTCTCGCCCGCCACCTCGGTGACGCCGTCCACGCACACCTTGCCCGGGGTCGCCGACATCGACGGACCGCGGACCGTGCGCGCCAGACCGGACACGTTCTGGTACGCGCCGCGGAAGATCTCGTAGGCCTCCGCGAGGGGCACGGCGAAGTAGTCCTGCGGGCCCGTGTCGCGCTCGACGAACATGTAGTAGGGGACCATCCCGTGGCGCAGGTGCGTGCGCCACATGCTCTCCCACGTGGCCGAGTCGTCGTTGATGGTGCGGATCAGCGGGGCCTGCGTGCGGATGATGGCGCCGGTCGAGCGGATGCGTCGGACGGCCTCCCGCACGAGCTCCGGACGCATCTCGTTGGGATGCGAGAAGTGCGCCATGAACGCGAGGTTCTTGCCCGAGGCGACGACCTTCTCGAACAGGCGGAGGGTGTCGTCGGCGTCCGGATCGGTGACGAAGCGCTGCGGCCAGTAGGCCAGGGCCTTCGTGCCGATGCGGATGGCCTCCAGGTGCTCGATCTCCAGCAGCGGCTCGATGTACTTGGAGATCACCCCCTCGCCCATGATCATCGGGTCGCCGCCGGTGAAGAGGACGCTGGTGACCTCGGGGTGGCTGCGGACGTACTCGACCAGCTGGTCGATCTCGCTGGAGGCGAACTTCAGGTCCGCGTCGCCGACGAACTGGGCCCAGCGGAAGCAGTACGTGCAGTACGCGTGGCACGTCTGGCCCTGCTTCGGGAAGAAGAGGACCGTCTCCTTGTACTTGTGCTGCACACCCGGGATGGGCTCCTCGTCGGCCGTCTTGGGCACGTTGAGGTCCATCTGGCCCGCGGGGTGCGGGTTCAGGTTGGCGCGGATCCTGTTGGCGGCCTCGTTGAGCTCCTTGCGCGACGCGCCGGAACGGATCAGATCGGCGATCCTGGCGACATCGCCAGAGGGCAGCATGTCTGCCTGCGGGAAGACGAGCCGGTAGATCGGATCGTCCGGTGCCGCGTCCCAGTCGATCAGCTCGTCGACGACGTAGCTGTTGACCCGGAACGGGAGCACGTTGGCCACCGCTTGCACCGCGAGCCGCTCGTCGGCGTCGAGTCCTGCTCGCGCCGTGAGCTCGTCGAGGTGTTTCGTCGTGTAGGCACGAAACCGACGTCCGGCGGACGGGGACAGTGCCGCGTCTGGCGTTACGCTCACGCCTCTCCTCTCCTGCATACGTGCAGGGCCGTGACGGGGTACCGCCAGGCAGCCCTGATCAGGCGGGCTCGGTGTGCGTGGACACCGTCGGACCACCTGTGACGGAAATTCAGTGTGTGGGTCACACGGATCCGGGTGTCGCTCGAACACCCGGACCGGCAAGCGGGTATACCCCGACAAGGGGTTTTGTACCCACCAACCGCAATATCCAGCCCTGACCTGGACATACGGGAAGTATCCTCGCACGAGGATACGAACCCACCGAACCCAGGCGTTCCAGGAGCGACCCGGTACCGTGTCTGCGGGCCCGCCGCGTACGCCTCGGCCGCGTACGGCACGAACTCCGGGCCATCTCGAGCGACCTGCGCGAACGTCGGGGGCCACGCGCGCCCGACCACCGACCTCACCCGTGAAGGACACACCGAGTTGAGTGGCACATCCGACGTGGCCGCCGACGCTTCCGTCGCGCCGCGCACGTCCCCGCCGACCGTCGCGGTGGACGCGATGGGCGGCGACCACGCGCCCGCGGAGATCGTCCGGGGCGCGGTGCTCGCCGTCCGCGAGCTCGGGCTGCGGGTCGTGCTGGTCGGTCGGCGACCGGAGATCGCCCGGCTGCTCGCCGAGGAGAACGCCCTGCGGGACGTGCCCGTGGTGCACGCCGAGGACAGTCTGGCGATGCACGAGGGCGCCCTGGCCAGCTGGCGCCGCCCCCGGTCCAGCGCCGCCGTCGCGTGCCGTCTGATCCGCCGTGGAGACGCCGACGCCCTCGTCTCGGCCGGGTCCACGGGCGGTGTCGTGGCGACCTCCACCGTCCGGCTGCGGACCCAGCCCGGCGTGCTGCGACCGGCGCTGGCGGTGACGCTGCCGACCGGGGAGACGCCGACGGTGCTGGTGGACGCGGGCGCCAACGCCGACGCCAAGCCGGAGATGCTCGTGCAGTTCGCCCACCTGGGGTGCGCCTACGCGCACACGGCGTTCGGGGTGGAGCGGCCGCGGGTCGGGATCCTGACCATCGGGTCCGAACCGGGCAAGGGCAACAAGCTCGTGCGCAGGGCGACGGAGCTGCTGGCGGCCACCGCCGAGGAGTCCCAGGGCATGGACTTCCGGGGGAACATCGAGGGCCACGACCTGCTGGCGCGGCGGGTGGACGTGGTGGTGACCGACGGCCACACGGGGAACGTGGCGCTGAAGGCGGTGGAGGGCACGGCGACGTTCGCGATGGAGGCGTTCCGGGAGGCGCTGACGTCGTCCGCGGCGGCGAAGGTGGGGGCGTTCCTCCAGCGCAGGGCGCTGAGGGAGCTGCGGGACCGGCTGGACAGCGAGACCTACGGCGGGGCCGCGCTGCTGGGGCTGAACGGGACCGTGGTGATCGCGCACGGCGACAGCCGCGCCTGGGGCGTGGCCCGCGCGTGCGGGCTCGCGCACGACCTGGCGGTCGGCCGGATCGGCGACCGCATCCGTCGGCGCGTCCACCACCGCCCGCCGAACTGGCTGCACCGCCTGGCCCAGTCCGAGGAGCGCTGATCCAGGTCGGCGGCCAGCCCGGCGCGACCGATCACGGCTGGCCCGAGCGCGCCCGGATCGGGCGCGCGGCCGTCGCGACCGCGACCGCCGTGGCCAGCGGGTGGCTGGCCGGACGGCCGAGGAGGGCGGCGAGGTCGGGGCCGCCGTCGCCCAGGAAGCCGTGCCGGACGGCGGTGGCGATCGAGGCCATCATGGGCGGCTGGAACGGGAGCAGTCCGGGCGTCTCCTCGAGGAGTCTGCGCCGGTACTCGCCCAGGCCGATCGTGCGGTGGGCGACTCCCAGCTCCCCGGCCACGTCCGCGGCGGTGACCGGGGTGCCGACGAGGTCGTAGACGCGACCGGCGTGCCGCTCGGGGTCGGCGGCGACGACCGCCGCGGCCTCCGCGAGGTCCGCACGGGTGACCGCGGCCAGGGCGCCGTCCCCGAAGGCGGACTCCACGCCGTCGTCGGCCCACGTCAGCAGCGCCCCGAACAGCTCCGCGTACAGACCGTTGCGCAGGACGGTGTACGGCAGGCCGCTCGCGTGCAGCAGCCGTTCGGTCGCGCGGTGCGCGAGCGCGAATCCGAGATGGTCCCCGGCGCCGGTCAGGCTCGTGTAGACGACGTGCCGGACGCCGTCCCGGACCGCCGCGTCGAGGACGGCCGTGTGCCGCGCGACCACCTGGTCGTCCTCGGCGTACCCGGCGGAGACCAGCACCAGCGTCGACACCCCGGTGAGGTCGAGGCTCGCGCGGTCGTCGAAGTCGAGACGGCGCGTCCCGTCGCCCGGGGTGCGGCTGCCGCCCGTCGCGGCGGCGCCGCGGGCCCGCAGCGCCGCGAGTGTGGCCGCTCCCAGGTTTCCGTTCGCTCCGGTCACCAAGATCATGTCAGTCGCCGTCTTCCGTGGTGGTTCTCATCGGTAACTACGGTTGATCCTGGACCTCCGCTCCACCCGCGACAAGAAGGCAGTCTCATGTCACCCACGCACACCGAGGTAACCGCCGCGCCCGCCGGACTCGATCCCTGCGGGCGCGAGCACCACCCGGACTGCGGCATCCGCGACGTCCTGGACCGCATCGGGGACAAGTGGTCGGTGCTCGTGGTCGTCGAGCTCGCCAGCGGTCCGCGCCGGTTCCGCGAACTGCAGCGCGCCATCGACGGCATCTCCCAGCGCATGCTCACCCTCACCGTGCGCAGACTGGAGCGCGACGGCCTCGTGCTGCGCACCGTGTACCCGACCGTCCCGGCCCAGGTCGACTACCGGCTGACCGAGACCGGCGCCAGCCTGACCCACCTGGTCGAGGCGCTCGCCGAGTGGTCCCTCGCCCACCGCGACGTCATCGCCGAGGCACGGCGCCGGTACGACCGGACCCGCCCGGGCCACGACATCCGGTAGAGGGGGGTGCCGTCACCGCGTGCCAGGACCGACCGGGAAGGCCTGGGACGGTCGGTACGCTTGTGCCATGGCCGACCCGCAGGAAGTACTCTCGCGACGGGTCCAGTCCGCCCTCGGCGCCGCCTTCGGCCCCGAGTTCGCCGACACCGACCCCGTCATCCGCCCGTCCCAGTTCGCCGACTACCAGGCGAACGCCGCCCTCGCCCTCGCCAAGCGACTGGGCCGAAAGCCGCGCGAGGTCTCCGCGGCGATCATGGAGCACCTGGACGTGGCCGACGTCTGCCGCGACGTCGAGGTCAGCGGGCCGGGCTTCATCAACCTCACCCTCCGCGAGGACTGGATCGCCGCGCGGACCCGCGACCTGCTCGACGACCCCCGCCTGGGCGTCCCCCGGCAGGAGGCGCTCAACGTCCCGGTCGACTACTCCGCGCCCAACGTGGCCAAGGAGATGCACGTCGGGCACCTGCGCACCACCGTGGTCGGCGACTCCCTGGCCCGCACCCTGGAGTTCCTGGGCCACAACGTCATCCGCCAGAACCACATCGGCGACTGGGGCACGCCCTTCGGCATGCTCATCGAGCACCTGCTGGCGGTCGGCGAGGACTCCGCCGACGCCGACCTGCTCACCACCGACCCCAACGCCTTCTACCAGGCCGCCCGGGTCGAGTTCGACGCCTCCGGCCCCGGCCCCGACGAGT
Source organism: Nocardiopsis sp. NPDC049922 (assembly GCF_040660275.1). Taxonomy (NCBI): domain Bacteria; kingdom Bacillati; phylum Actinomycetota; class Actinomycetes; order Streptosporangiales; family Nocardiopsidaceae; genus Nocardiopsis; species Nocardiopsis sp. NPDC049922. Next base: position 510,752 of record NZ_JBFAME010000001.1, read on the forward strand.
TCGCCGCCCGGGCCCGCCGCCGCGTGGTCGCCCTCCAGGGCGGCGACGAGGAGACGCTGCGGCTGTGGCGCAAGCTCGTCGGCCTGTCCCGCGTCTACTTCAACAAGGTCTACACCAAGCTCGGCGTGACCCTCACCGACGACCACCTGGCCGGTGAGAGCACGTACAACCACATGCTCGCCGACGTGTGCGACGAGCTGGAGACCAAGGGCATCGCCGAGATCAGCGACGGCGCGCTGTGCGTCTTCCTCGACGAGTTCACCGGCCGCGAGGACAAGCCGGTGCCGCTCATCGTCCGCAAGAGCGACGGCGGCTACGGCTACGCCACCACCGACCTGGCCACCGTCCGCCATCGTGTGGACGACCTCAAGGCGGACCGCATCCTGTACGTGGTCGGCGCCCCGCAGGCGCTGCACTTCAAGATGGTGTGGGCGACCGCGCGCAAGGCCGGATGGCTGCCGGACCACGTGGAGACCACCCACGTGCAGATCGGCAACGTGCTCGGCGGCGACGGCAAGATCCTGCGCACCCGCAGCGGCGCGCCGGTCCGGCTGGTGGCGCTGCTGGACGAGGCGGTGGAGCGGGCCACGGCGGTCGTCGCGGAGAACCGCCCCGACCTCAGCGCCGAGGAGCAGGCCTCGATCGCGGGCAAGGTCGGCATCGGCGCGGTGAAGTACGCGGACCTGTCGGTCTCGCACGACACCGAGTACACGTTCGACTTCGACCGCATGCTGGCGCTGACCGGCAACACGGGCCCCTACCTCCAGTACGCCCAGGCCCGTATCCGGTCCATCTTCCGCAAGGGCGGGCTGGACCCGGACCAGGCGCGCGGCACGATCACGGTCGCGGAGGGCGCCGAGCGCGACCTGGCGCTGAAGCTGCTGGCGTTCGGCGGGGTCGTCGCGCAGGTCGGCGACCTCCTCCAGCCGCACCGCCTGTGCGCGTACCTGTTCGACCTCGGCCAGGCGCTCACCGCGTTCTACGAGCACTGCCCGGTGCTCACCGCCGAGACCGAGGAGCAGCGCGAGTCGCGGCTGGCGCTCGTCGCGGTCGCGCTGCGCGTCCTGGTCCAGGGCCTGGACCTGCTGGGCGTGGAGGCTCCCGAGCACATGTAGTCTCCGCGCGGGGCGCGACGCGTCCCACGCGAACCGGGGAGGCCGGGGCCGCGAGGCTCCGGCCTCCCGCGTGTGCGGCACGGTCCGCTCTGGGGCGGTCCGCCCGATGTCAGGAGGAACCCGCACCACCCGTCGGCGGTTCCTCCGGTTCCCCCGGCTCACCGCCGCCGTCACCGGCCCCGGCGAGCGACCGGGCGGCGTCCAGGAGCCGCCGCCCCAACTCCTCCAGGTGCGGGGCGAGTCCGGGGCTCCCCGTCAGCTCCGCGTCGGAGCCCAGACCCAGGAACCGCACCGCGATGTGGACCGGGTCGTCGGCGGACAGGTCCACGACGGTGCCGCCCTCGCGGCGGGGGCTCAGGCGGTCCGCGAGGGCTCCGGTACGGGCGCCGACGTCCTCGGCCGGCTCGGGGACGCTGGCGCGTGCCGTGTAGCGGGTGGGAGCCGAGACGATGGCGGTGGCCACGAAGGCGGCCGGGTCGCCGCCGGGCGGCTCACGCGGTGTGACGCGGCGGCCGGTGGGCGCCGGGGCGGTGAGGCGGTCGACGCGGAAGACGCGCCAGGCGTCCCTGTGGAGGTCGAAGCCGACCAGGTACCAGCGGCGTCCGGCGGTCACGAGGGCGTGGGGTTCGACGCGGCGGGCGGTGGTGTCCGCGGCCTGCCTGGAGCGGTAGCCGAAGGTCACGATCTCGTGGTCACGACAGGCCGCGGCCAGGGTGGCCAGGGCGCTCGGGTCGGCCGTGGGACCGCCGCTCCACGCCACGGGAACGGTGGCGTCCTGGAGGGCCGTGACCCGGCGGCGCAGCCGAGAGGGCAGAACCCGCTCCAGCTTGGCCAGGGCGCCGAGGGCGGAGTCCTCGATCCCGGTGACGTCGGAGGCGGCGGTGCGCAGGGCGACCGCGATGGCGACGGCCTCCTCGTCGTCCAACAGCAAGGGGGGCAGGTCGGTCCCCGCGGCCAGGCGGTAGCCGCCCGCGTGGCCGGTGGCGCCCTCGACGGGGTAGCCGAGCTCGCGCAGGCGGTCGATGTCGCGGCGGACGGTGCGGCCGGTGACCCCGAGGCGCTCGGCGAGTTCGGCGCCGGACCACACCCGGCGTATCTGGAGCAGGGAGAGCAGGCGGAGCATCCGGGCGGGCATGTCCTGGGTCATATCTCCAGTCTGCCAGCTTCTGAGGACGTGAGGTGTCCTAAAAGGCCTCTAGCGTCGAAGACACACCGGCCGGTCACCGGCGCACGGGGTCGCCCGGCGAGCACGAGGACCGGTCATGGACACGCACTGCATTTCGGGGGGACAGCCATGGGTTTCATGGATCCGGGGAACGTCGTCTGGTTCGAGATCAGCACCGCCGACGGCGAGGCCGTGAAGGAGTTCTACGGCTCGCTGCTCGGCTGGAGCTTCGCCGTCGACGAGGACTCCTCGGTCGGCGGCGTCACCTACACGAGGATCATGGCCCCGGGGATGCCGTTCCCGATGGGCGCGATCTACGACAACGCCCACAGCCCCGTGGAGGCGACGAACGTCTCCATCGTCTCGGCGGACGTCGCCGCCGCCCAGGAACGGCTGGAGGCGCTGGGCGCGACCGCGGTCGTCCCGGCCACGCGGGTCTGCGACGTGACCACCTTCGCCCGTGTCGCGGATCCGCGCGGCACCGTGTTCTCCCTGTTCCAGAACGACCAGACGCCCGAGCGGCTCAGGGAGTTCGCCGAGCGGGGCCAGGAACAGATGGCGGAGACCGCGGCCCGGCCCGTGCCCGGCTCCTTCGCCTGGTTCGAGATCGGCACCGCCGACGCCGACGCCACACGGAGCTTCTACGCCGACGCGTTCGGCTGGCGGTTCGTCTTCGACGACACCGCGGGCGGCAAGCCGTACCACAACGTCTTCACCGGCCGCCCGTGGCCCAGCGGCGGCATGTACGACCTGGGGGAGCGAGGCGTCGACTACCTCATGCCCCTCTTCCTCGTCCTCGACGTGCCCGCCACGACCGCCGAGGCGGAGCGCCTGGGCGCGACCGTCGAGTTCGGCCCGGACGCCAACCCCGACGGCCTGGTCTACGCCCGGATCGTCGACCCGCGCGGCAACCGCTTCGGCCTGTTCTCCGCGCCGACCACGACACAGCACGCCTGACGCGGCCGTCCCGGGCCCCGGGACGCACCGCCACACGGAGGAAGAGGAGACACATCATGAAGATCGCTCTGCTGGGCACCGGGTTCGGACAGGCGCACGCCGCGGTCTACGCCCAACGCGGCGACGTCGAGGTGGTCATGTTCGGCCGCGATCCCGACAAGACCGCCGCGGTGGCCGGGAAGTTCGGGTTCGCCGCCTGCACCGACACGGACCGGGCCTTCGACGACGGCTCGTTCGACCTGGTCGACGTCTGCCTGCCCGTCCCGCAGCACGCCGACCACGTGCTGCGCGCGCTGGACGCGGGCAAGCACGCCCTGGTCGAACTGCCACTGGCGGGCGACATCGCGGACGCGCGACGCGTCGCCGAGGCCGCCCGGCGCAGCGACAGGCAGGTGTTCGTGGACATGTTCGAGCGGTTCATCCCGGCCAACCGGGCCCTGTTCGACGCCGTGGACGGCGGCGGTTACGGACGCCTGGAGCAGCTGTCCCTGTGGAACCGGACCGCGCACCTGTGGCCGGGGGCCAGCCTGGGGCTGAGGACCCTCCCGTTGGAGGCCATGCACAGCGACATGGACATCATCGTCCGCACCCTCGGCCGACCGGACAGCATCGACGTCACCGCGGTCGCCCGCGACGACGACAGCGCCTCCATCGAGGCGGTGATGGGCTTCGACGGCGCGATCGCCCGCGACTCGGTCTCCTCGCTGATGCCCATGCCCTGGGGGGCGCGCGGCGGCTACACCGCCACCTTCGAGGGAGGCGTGCTGGAGTCGGTGGCGACGATGGGCTTCGACGGCAGGCCCTCGGGCTCCGTCACCGCCCACACCGCCGAGGGCGCGCGGGAGCTGGAGCTTCCGGCCGCCGACCAGTACACGGCGATGATCGACCACGTGCTGGCGTGCCTGCGGGGCGAGGCGGACAACGAGATCGCCCCGGAGAGCGTGCTGGACGCGCTCCAGCTCACCATCGACGTCGACCGCCTGGTCAACGGAGTCGGCTGACCGGACCGGCCCGTCGCGGGCGGAGGGATGTCCCGCCCGCGACGGGCTCACCCGGCCAGCAGCGCCTCGACCTCGGCGCGCGCGGGCATCGACGAACTCGCGCCCGGCCGCTGCACGGACAGTGCGGCGGCCGCGGCGGCGAACCGCATCGCCTCCTCCGGCGACCGCCCCTCCGCCCGCGCCACCGCGAACGACCCGCAGTAGGTGTCCCCGGCCGCCGTCGTGTCCACGGCCCTCACCTCGCGCGCCGGGACGTGCACCGGCTCCACGCCGCGCCGCCCGAACAGGCATCCGTCCTCGCCCAGGGTCAGCAGCACCTGCGGCACCCGCTCCAGCAGCGCGGCCAGGGCCTCCCGGGGCTCGACGCACCCGGTGACCGCGGCGGCCTCATGCTGGTTGGGGACGAGCACGTCCACGCACTCCAGCAGCTCGTCGGGCAGCTCACGGGCGGGGGCCGGGGTCAGGTAGACCGGCACCCCCAGCGCGCTCCCCGTCCGCGCGGCGGCCAGGACCGCCTCCATCGGGAGTTCGAGCTGGAGCAGCAGCGCGGCGCTGCCGTCGATGATCTCCGCGTCACCGTCGACCGTGCCCCGGACCTCGCCGTTGGCGCCCGGGACCACGATGATCCGGTTGCCGCCCGAGCCGTCCACGACGATGTGCGCCACGCCCGACGCCCCGGGCACCGTGCGCAGGCCGGACACGTCGACGCCGCTGTCGAGGAGGTTGGCGCGCAGCTCCCCGCCGAAGGAGTCGTCGCCGACCGCGCCGAGGAAGGCCACGTCCGCCCCGGCCCGCGCCGCGGCGACCGCCTGGTTGGCGCCCTTGCCGCCGGGCACCTGGCGGAAGTCCGTGCCGGCGACCGTCTCACCGGAGGACGGCACCTGGTCGACGTAGGCCACCAGGTCCATGTTCACACTGCCGAAGACGGCGATCCGCGGTGCGCTCACGCTCCCGCCTCCTTCTTCTCTCCGTCGAGGTCGACGATCACCGGGGCGTGGTCGGACGGCCCCTTGCCCTTGCGCTCCTCGCGGTCGATGAGGGCGCCGCTCACCCGGCCGCCCAGCGCCGGGGAGGCGAGCACGAAGTCGATGCGCATCCCCTTCTTCTTGGGGAAGCACAGGTTCTGGTAGTCCCAGAACGTGTACACGCCGGGGCCGGGGGCGTACCTGCGGACGACCTCGTCGAACCCCGCGCCGACGAGGTCGTCGAACGCGGCGCGCTCCAGCTCGGTGACGTGGGTCTTGCCCTCGAACTCGGCCATGTCCCACACGTCGTCGTCCTGGGGGGCGACGTTGAAGTCGCCCATGAGCGCGATCTGCGCGTCCGGGTCGGCGGCCAGCTCCGCGGCGCCCGCCTCGCGCAGCGCCTTCAGCCAGCGCAGCTTGTAGGCGTAGTGCGGGTGGTCGATCTCGCGGCCGTTGGGCACGTACAGGCTCCAGACCCGCACGCCGCCGCAGACGGCGCCGATCGCGCGCGCCTCGATCTCCTCGGGCTCCCCGTATCCGGGCTGGCCGGGGAAGCTGGTACGGACGTCCTCCAGGCCGACGCGGGAGGCGATCGCGACCCCGTTCCACTGGGAGAAGCCGAAGTGGGCCACCTCGTAGCCGCGGTCGGTGAAGACGTCGGCGGGGAACTGGTCGTCCCGGGCCTTGGTCTCCTGGACGGCGAGCACGTCGACGTCGCTGCGGTCGAGCCAGGCGCCGATCCGCGCCGCCCTGGCCCGGGCACTGTTCACATTCCATGTCGCGATACGCACAGGAGAAGGCTAGGCCATGCGGCCGACAGCGGCCCACGTCACGGCATCGCGCCGGAGGGGGAGGACGAGGGGCCCCGGCGCGGCCGTCCTCCGCACCGGGGCCGTGCGACTCCCAGCACATGCTCGGTGGATTGTGTCGCGACTGCTTCGACGTGTCGGGCGCCGCCACGGTTCGCGTCGACGAGGACTTTTTCCGTGGAGGCCCGCCCGACCGTCCACAGGGCGGCCACATCACGCGTCAGATCGGACACGGACGGGTAGTGCTGTGATACAGAACACAGCCCTTTCCTCGATGAGGTGAGCGATCCATGTCGACCGTCGAACCCGGCACCACACCCACCGACGCACCCGTGGTCGACGAACGGCGGGCACGTGCCGTGGCGGAGCAGGCGCGCGAGGCGGAGTGGACCCGCCCCAGCTTCGCCAAGGAGCTGTACCTGGGACGGCTCCGCCTGGACCTGATCCACCCCCTCCCCGAACCCGATCCCGTCTCCCGCGCCACCGGCGAGACGTTCCTCGCCGAACTCCGCGAGTTCTGCCAGGGCATCGACGCCCAGCGCATCGAGCGCGACGAGCGCATCCCCGACGAGGTGGTCGCCGGGCTGCGCGACGTCGGCGCGTTCGGCATGAAGATCCCCACCGAGTACGGCGGCCTGGGCCTCAGCCAGCTGTACTACAACCGCGCCCTCACGCTCGTCGGCTCGGTCTCGCCCGCGATCGGCGCCCTGCTCTCCGCCCACCAGTCGATCGGCGTCCCGCAGCCCGTCTCCATGTTCGGCACCGAGGAGCAGAAGCGCGCCTTCCTGCCCCGCTGCGCGCGCACGGACATCAGCGCCTTCCTGCTCACCGAGCCCGACGTCGGCAGCGACCCCGCACGCCTGCGCTCCACCGCCACACCCAGCGAGGACGGCGAGGAGTACGTCATCGACGGCGTCAAGCTGTGGACGACCAACGGCGTGGTGGCCGACCTGCTCGTCGTCATGGCCCGCGTCCCCGAGAGCCCCGGCCACCGGGGCGGCATCACGGCGTTCGTGGTCGAGGGCGACTCCCCGGGCATCACCGTCGAGCACCGCAACCGCTTCATGGGGCTGCGCGGCCTGGAGAACGGCGTCACCCGCCTGCACGGGGTGCGCGTCCCCGCGGCCAACCGGATCGGGAGGGAGGGGCAGGGGCTGCGGATCGCGCTGTCCACGCTCAACACCGGTCGGCTGTCCCTGCCCGCGCTGTGCGTGGCCGCGGGCAAGTGGTCCACGCGCATCGCCCGCGAGTGGTCCCGCGAACGCGTCCAGTGGGGTCGCCCGATCGGCGGACACGAGGAGGTGGCCAAGCGGATCTCCTCCATCGCCGCCACCACCTACGCCATGGAGGCGATGCTCGACCTGGCCGGTCAGCTCGCCGACGACAAGTCCGCCGACATCCGCATCGAGGCGGCCATCGCCAAGCTGTGGGCGTCCGAGCACGCGTACACGATCGCCGACGACCTCGTCCAGATCCGCGGCGGGCGCGGCTACGAGACCGCCGGGTCCCTGGCCGCGCGCGGCGAGCGCGGGGTGCCCGCCGAACAGCTGCTGCGCGACCTGCGGATCAACCGGATCTTCGAGGGGTCGTCGGAGGTGATGCACCTGTTCATCGCGCGTGAGGCCGTGGACGCGCACCTGTCGGTCACCGGCGACCTCATCGATCCCGACGCCGACCGCTCGGACCGCGCGCGGGCCCTGGCCAAGGCGGGCGGGTTCTACGCGAAGTGGCTGCCCACGCTCGTGGTCGGGCAGGGGCAGGTGCCGTCGGCGTTCTCCGAGTTCGGTCCGCTCGCCGGGCACCTGCGGTTCGTCGAGCGGGCCGCGCGCAGGCTCGCCCGGTCGACGTTCTACGGGATGTCGCGGTGGCAGGGGCGGCTGGAGGTCAAGCAGGGGTTCCTCGGCCGGATCGTCGACATCGGCGCCGAACTGTTCGCGATGAGCGCCGTCGCGGTGCGCGCCCGGTACGACGCCGACGCCCACCCCGAGCGCGGGGACACCCCCTTCGAGCTGGCCGACGTGTTCTGCCGCCAGGCGCGGCTGCGGGTCGAGGCGCTCCTCACCGACCTGTGGTCGAACACCGACGACGTGGACGGCAAGCTGTCCCGACGCCTGATGGACGACGCCTACACCTGGCTGGAGGACGGGGTCCTCGACCCCTCCGTTCCGGGCCCGCTGATCGGCCCGGCCGAACCCGGTCCCTCCGAGCTGCCGGACCAGCACCGCCGGATGGGCTGACAGGGCGACCGACCTTCCGGAATGTCGTCAGCGGGGGTTAGCGTGTTCGAATGGCCGAACCGCACCCCCGCCGCGACGCGGTGCTCTCCCTCGCCCAGGCACGCCGGATCGCCCTCGCCGCACAGGGCTTCGCCGATCGTCGCCCCTCCGGACGACCCACACTCGCCCACCTGGCCAGGGTCGTGCGCAGGGTGGGGATCCTGCAGATCGACAGCGTGAACGTGCTGGCGCGCAGCCAGTACCTGCCCGTGTTCGCGCGCGGCGGCGCCTACGACACCTCGATGCTGGACCGGGCCACCACGACCAGGGCGCGCACCGACGCCGCCCGCCTGGTGGAGTGCTGGGCGCACGAGGCCAGCCTGGTGCCGCCCGCCACGCGGCAGCTGATGCGGTTCCGGATGGAGCAGAACCGGGCGCGCACCGACGCGGGGTGGATCAACGGCATCCAGCGGGAGAAGCCGGAGCTGGTCAAGGCCGTCCTCGGGAAGTTGGTCTGGATCGGGCCCGCCACCGCCCGCGAGGTGGAGGCGGCGCTGGACCACGACCTCCCGCGCGCCAAGGACCACTGGGGCTGGAACTGGTCCGAGGTGAAGCGGTGCCTGGAGTTCCTGTTCTGGGTCGGCGACGTCATGGTCGACGGACGGAACGGGCAGTTCGAACGCCGCTACGACCTGGCCGAACGCGTCCTGCCCCGGGACCTGCGCGACGCTCCCCTTCCCGAGCCCGCCGACGCCCACCGCGCGTTGGTCGCCATCTCCGCCCGCGCCCACGGTGTGGCCACCGAGCCGAGCCTGCGGGACTACTTCCGGCTGCGGCCCGACGAGTCCAAGGCGGCCGTCCGGGACCTCGTCGACTCCGGTGAACTCGTCCCCGTGAGCGTCGAGGGCTGGAGAAGACCCGCCTACCTGCACAAGGACGCTCGGATTCCGCGCCAGGTGGACGCCCGCGCCCTCCTGAGCCCGTTCGACTCGCTCATCTGGCACCGCGACCGCACCGAGGAGCTGTTCGGGTTCCGGTACCGGCTGGAGATCTACGTCCCGGCGGCCAAGCGGGTGCACGGCTACTACGTGCTGCCGTTCCTGCTGGGCGACCGGCTCGTGGCCCGCGTCGATCTCAAGTCCGACCGCGCCTCCGGAGTGTTGCTCGCCCAGCGGATCACGCTGGAGGAGGACGCTCCCGCCGACACGCTCGACCAGCTCACCGACCAGCTCGCCCGGATGGCCGCGTGGCTGGGGCTGGAGCGGGGGGTCGGGGGTCCGGCGCTCACCGGCGGGTGAGGGAGGTGCGCCGGGCGGCGCCCGCGCCCCCGGCCCGCCACACCCGGAGCGGCTACCGCTCCGGCAGTAGGGAGAACCCCTCCAACGCGGCGGCGCCTCTGAGATCCTTGTCGAAGACGGCGAAGGTGGAACAGCGTGGGTCCACGGAGCGAACGGCCTTCCCCGTGGCCAGCCGCACCGCGTCATACGCCCGCAGTCCGTGCACGGCCGTGAGTCGCACGGCCTCCTCCAGCATCTCCGCGGTCACGGTCACGGCGGAGAAGCGGCGGGGTTCTCCCGGCGCGCCGAAATAGTCCGCCTCGAATCCGGAGACCAGGACACGGGTGTCCTCCACACCCAGATCCCCCACACGGTGCTTCTTCCACAGGGCGGCGGGGACCTCCACACGGGTCAGCTGGGAGACCACGACCGGATCGGCCACCGCCAGCATCACGTCGGATCCGTGCTCCGTCGCGTACAGCTTGACCACGGCGGACGTATCCGCGAACACGGTCATCCACGCCCCTCCGCAACGAGGTCCTCCAGCGAGGTCCCGCCGCCCGCCGCCCGCCGGGCCCGCTCGAAAGCCTCCCGGCTGGGGCGCGTCCGAGGCGTTCCCGAGGAGTCGAGCAGGCCCGCCTGGGCGAGCTTCGCCCGAATGGCCTGGGCTTCGTCGCCTTCCAGATCCGGGTCTGTGGCGGCGCGCAGGACACGGGTCAGATACTCGTTCATGCTCACCCCCCGGCGCTCGGCGGTGCACTTCACCCGCTGGACCAACGCGTCTTCCGCTCTCCATGTCACTTGGCTCATAACCGAAGCCTATGTGAATGCATGCATGCATGCCCGCAATCAGCGTGTCACCGTCGGCGCGAGCTCGGCCGCGACCTCGACGGCGATCTCGACGGCCCGGCTGGCGAGTGGTGACCGGGCACCTACGGCCCGCCAGTGCAGACAGATCTCCCGCGCCGGCGGGGACGGCCGCAGCTCGTGGACGCGGAGCCTGTCGTCGGACAGGACGTCGGCGCCGTGGACGGCGAGCCAGGGCAGCACCGCCGATCCCATGCCCGCTCGCACCAACGACAGCAGGGTGTCGTTGACCGCGGTGCGGAAGACGGTGCGCGGACGGGCGCCGCCGCGGGCGATCGCCCGCTCCATCAGGGGCTGGCCGCAGGTCAGCGGCCAGGCCACCATCGGTGCGCCGTCGAGCCGCTCCAACGGGACCGGGCCCTCGGGGAAGGCGCCGACGCTCGCCACCAGCAGGTACGGGTCGTCGAGCAGCTTGAGGCACTCGACGTCGCCGTCGATGCGACCGTCGTAGAACAGCAGGTCGAGGTCGCCGATCCGCGGCTGCTCCGGCTCCTCCTCGGACAACCTGATGTCGCAGCCGGGGTGCTCGTCCCTCAGCCGGCGTACGACCGACGGCAGGATCACGTTGGACACACTCTGGAACGTGCCGACGTCGATCCGGCCGTCTCCCGCCGCGAACCGGTCCACGGCGTCGGCCAGTGCCTCCGCCTTCGCCAGCACTTCGCGCCCCTGTCTGAGGACCACGGAGCCGAGTGGGGTGAGCCGTACTGGTTTGGGACCGCCCGGCCGATCGAACACCGGACCGTGGACAGCTCTCTCCAACGCGGCGACCTGCTGGCTCACCGTCGACTGGGCGTATCCCAAACGAGCGGCCGCCCGGCCGAACGAACCCTCTTCGACGACGGCGACCATCGCCGCCAGGTGGCGCAACTCGACGTCGGTCACGCGTTCCAGCGTAGGGCCTTCCATCGCGAGAAACGATCGCATCGATCGCACATTATCGCTTTTCATGATGGAGTCGCGGGGTCTAGCGTGCCAGACATGACTGCTCATCAATCCCACGGCGAACGACTCCTCAAGATCAACGGCGTCGAACTGTGCGTCGAGACTTTCGGCGACCCGGCCGCACCCGCCCTGCTGCTCATCGGCGGCGCCGAGGCGTCGATGGACTGGTGGGACGACCCGTTCTGCGAGCGCCTCGCCGCCGGAGGGCGGCACGTCATCCGGTACGACACCCGGGACACCGGCCGCTCCACGACCTTCCCGCCCGGCGAGCCGCCGTACGGAAGCGACGCCCTGCTCGCCGACGCCGTCGGCCTGCTCGACGGGCTCGGCATCGCGGCCGCCCACATCGTCGGCATGTCCATGGGCGGTGGCATCGCCCAGCACCTGGCCGTGCACCACCCCGACCGGGTCGATTCCCTGACGCTCATCGCCACCAGCCCGGGCGGGCCCGGCGGCCCGGACCACGCCGGCCTGCCGCCGATGAGCGAGGAGCTGGCGGAGCGGTTCGCCGAGGGCGGCGACGAGGCGCCCGACTGGTCCGACCGCGAGGCGGTCATCGCTTACTACACCGACGGCGAGCGCACGTTCGCGGGCACCATCCCCGTCGACGAGGAGCGCGTGCGCCGCGTCGTCGGCCGTGCCTGGGACCGCAGCCCGGCCCTGGCCTCGGCGCAGAACCACTGGCAACTCGACGGCGGCACGTCCGTCCGCACCCGGCTCGGCGAGATCACAGCGCCCACGCTGGTGCTGCACGGCACCGCGGACCCGCTGCTCCCGTACGGGCACGGCGAGGCACTGGCACGGGAGATCCCGGGAGCACGGCTCGTCCCGCTCAAGGGCATGGGGCACCAGATGCCGCCGCCGGAACTCTGGGACACCGCGATTCCGGAGATCCTCTCCGTCTCCGAGGACCAGTCGGCCACGTGACGACAGTGTTCGACTACTACTACGGCCCGGACGCCGAGCGCGCGCGTGCCTCGGTCCTCCCATTGTGGATGGCCGAGGACGTGGTCGCCGATCTGGACGGCCGGGGCATCGTCGGGACGGGACATCCCCCGAGCACGCATGAACAGGCAATTTTCCTTCAAAGTGGGCTTATTCGGCGGCGGGTGCCCGGCCTAGGCTGAGGGGGAGGGAACCGCGGCGCGTCCACCCCGCGCCGCTCCGCCCCGGCCCCGTCATCCGAGGGGGACAGCGATGGCCCAGCTCAAGGCGGCGATCTCCGACGCCGCGCTCGACGCCCTCCGGTCCGGCCTGACCGGACCCGTTCTCACCCCCGGCGGCCCCGGGTACGAGGACGCCCGCACGGTCTTCAACGGGATGATCGACCTGCACCCGAGCGTGATCGCCGAGTGCAGGACCGTGGACGACGTGCGCCGCTGCGTCGAGTGCGCCCGTGAGGAGGACCTGGAGCTCGCCGTACGCGGCGGGGGGCACAGCGTCGCGGGCATGGGGCTCACCGAGGGCGGACTGGTGATCGACCTGCGCCGCATGCACTCGGTGGCGGTGAACCCGGAGTCGATGGAGGTCCGGGTCGGCGGCGGCGCGCTCATGCGTGACCTGGACGCGACCGCCGCGAGGTTCGGGCTGGCCACCACGGGCGGCCGGGTCTCGACCACGGGCGTGGCCGGTCTCGCGCTCGGCGGAGGGTCGGGGTGGCTGGAGCGCAAGTTCGGTCTGGCCTGCGACAACCTTCTCAGCGTGGACCTGGTGACCGCCGAGGGCGACCGGGTGCGCGCGTCCGCCGGTGAGAACGCGGAGCTGTTCTGGGCCCTGCACGGCGGCGGCGGCAACTTCGGCGTCGCCACCGAGCTGACCTTCCGCCTGCACCCGCTGCCGCGGTTCGCGCTCGGCGTCCTCCTCTTCCACCCCGACACCGGTCCGGGCGTGGTCCGCGCGTGGCGGGACCTCATGGACGACGCGCCCGACGAACTCGGCGGCGCCGTGATCTACCTGGTCCCGACCCCGGAACCGTTCGTCCCCGACGAGCTGGTCGGCACGCTCATGTGCGCGGTCGTGCTGACCTGTGCGGGCGACGCGCGGATGCTGCGGGACCTGGCCGCTCCGGTCACCAGGATGGGGCCCGAGGCCGAACTCCTCACCGACATGCCCTACGCGGAGGCGCAGCGGGCGCTGGACGATCCGCCCGGATACCGCAACTACTGGTCGGTGGAGCACCTGGAGGCGTTGCCGGACGAGTTCGTCGACCGGTTCTGCTCCCGCGCGCACCAGATGGTGGTCCCCTCACCGACCCAGCACATCGTCTTCCCGCTCGGAGGAGCGGTGGACCGGTCGATGGCCGACTACCCGGTTCCCTGGCGTCACGCGAAGTGGAGCGTTCATCCGTTGGCGATGTGGGAGGACGCCGCGGACGACGCGCGCGCCCGCCAGTGGGTGCGCGACGTGCGCGAGGACACCAAGCCCTGGCGGACCGGGGACGTGTACCTGAACTTCGTCCCGGAGGAGGGGGCCGAACGCGTCGTCGCCGGGTACGGCGTGGACAACCACGAGCGCCTGGCCGAGGTCAAGCGGGACTTCGACCCGGACAACGTGTTCCGCCGCAACCACAACATCTGGCCCGCCCACACGGGATACCGGCCGCCGAGGCCCCGCCAGGCGTGAGGCCGTCACGCGCGGCCCCGCCTGCGACCGTGTGCGTTCCGGTCGCAGCGGGGTCGACCACGGGCGCGGGAGGCGGCCTCAGACCCGTTCGACGATGGTGACGTTGGCCTGACCGCCGCCCTCGCACATGGTCTGGAGGCCGTAGCGGCCGCCCGAGCGGTGCAGCTCGTTGACCAGCTTGGTCATGAGGACGGCGCCGGTCGCGCCCAGCGGGTGGCCCAGGGCGATCGCGCCGCCGTTGGGGTTCACCTTCGCGGGGTCCGCGCCCAGCTCCTCGATCCAGGACATCGGCACGGGGGCGAACGCCTCGTTGATCTCGGTGACGTCGATGTCGTCGATGGTCAGTCCGGCCCTGTCCAGCGCGATCCGGGTCGCGGGGATGGGCGCGGTGAGCATGTAGACCGGGTCGTCGCCGACCAGGGACAGCTGCACGATCCGGGCGAGCGGGGTCAGGCCGTGCTCGCGGACGGCGCGCTCGGAGGCGAGCAGGACCGCACCGGCCCCCACGGAGATCTGGCTGGCCACGGCGGCGGTGAGCTCCCAGCCCTCGCGCAGCGGCTTGAGGCCCGCCATCTTCTCCAGGGTGGTGTCGGGGCGCACGCCCTCGTCCCGCGTGACCCCGGCGAGGGGCGCGATCTGGTCGTCGAAGCGACCGTCCTCGATCGCCCGCGCCGCGCGCCGGTGGCTCTCCAGGGCGAAGCGCTCCAGCTCCTCGCGCTTGTAGCCCCACTTCTCGCACATGAGCTGGGCGCCCCGGAACTGGGAGATCTCCTGCGTCCCGTACCGCTCGACCCAGCCGTCGCCGTACAGGCCCAGACCGTTGTCGATGGCGAACTGGACGTTGGCGCCCATGGGAACCATGCCCATGTTCTCCACGCCGGAGGCCACCACCAGGTCCTGGGTACCGGACATCACGCCCTGGGCGGCGAAGTGCACGGCCTGCTGGGAGGAGCCGCACTGGCGGTCGATGGTGACGCCGGGGACGGACTCGGGGAACCCGGCGGACAGCCAGGCGGTGCGGGCCAGGTCGAGGGCCTGCGGTCCGGCCTGGGTCACGCAGCCCATGACGACGTCCTCGACCGCGGCCGGGTCCACGCCGGTGCGCGTGACGAGTTCCTTGAGCACGTGCGCTCCGAGGTCCGCGGGGTGCACGGCCGCGAGCGCGCCCTTCCTGGTGCCGACGGGGGTGCGGACGGCGCCGACGATGTATGCCTCGGCCACGGGGAACCTCCAGGGACGTGGGGACGACGGTTCTCAACCGAACTGTATTCGGTTTGGCGTCCGTGGCAAGCCCTCGCCCCGCCCTCTCCGTGTCGTGGCGGGTCGGGGGCCCGCTCCGGGGTCCTCCGGCTCGGGCCGCTCCCCGGACGTCCGCTCCGAGCCGCGTCGAGGCCCCGCGCACCGGATCACTCCGACCGCGCGCGCTCCATCAGGACGGCGGCGTCCTCCTCGTCGCCGAGGGTGTCGGCGGTCACACGCGCCAGCGCGGCCGCCACCTCGGGGTGCTCGCCCGGTTCGTAGTCGGCCAGGAGGGAGCGCAGCGCCGTGCGCTGGGCGTCGAACACCGCGCGTGCCGCCCCGACCCCGCTCCGGGTGAGCTCCCAGCGCGCACCCTCCGGCACCAGGTACCCGGCGTCCACCAACTCCCGGCGGATCCGTTCCCACCACTCACTGGAGACGCTGGCGATCCGCTCCACCTCGTCCTGACTCAGCGGCCCCATCGCCCCCAGATGGCTGAGCGCCCAGCACGCCTCGGCGGACACCCCCAACCCGGACGCCTCCCTGAGGCGTTCGTACATCCCGCGGGCGCCCTCCTTGCCGCGGTACCGGAACACCGCCTTCTCCACGACCGCGAGGGGGCCGCGACCGGCGCACACCACCGGCGAGACGGCCTCGTCCAGGTCCGGGGGCTCCACGGTGGTGCGCAGCGGGATCTGCCGGAGGAAGACCGCGAGGACGCACCCGACCAGCGCCACGGGCACCGCCCAGAGGAACACGGCGTCGATGGCGTCGGCGTAGGCCTCCAGGAACGAGGCCTGCGTCTCGGGCGAGAGCTCGCCCACGGTACGCGGGTCGCTCTCCAGCGCGGCGATGTCCACCCCGGGCGGCAGCTCGATCCGGTCGGCGCGCTCGGCGAGGTTGGCGGCCAACCGCCCGGCGAACACCGAGCCGAACACGGCGGTGCCGAAGGAGCCGCCGATCGACCGGAAGAACGTGACCGAGGAGGTGGCGACCCCCAGGTCCCGGTACTCGGCGCCGTTCTGCGCCGCCAGCATCACCACCTGCATCACCATCCCCAGCCCGAAGCCGAGGACGAAGAAGTAGACGCCCATGACCACGTCGGGGGTCTCGGGTCCCAGGGTCGAGAGCAGTGTCAGCCCCACCACCGTCACCGCCATGCCCGTCACCGGGAAGGCCTTGTAGCGGCCGGTGCGGGTGACCAGGCGGCCGCTGCCGATCGAGGTCAGGAACAGGCCCGCGACCATCGGCAGCAGGAACAGGCCCGAGGCCGTGGGCGACAGCCCGTGCGCGACCTGGAGGAACAGCGGCAGGAAGGCCATCGAGCCCATCATCGCGACGCCCACGCAGAAGCTGACGGCCATGGGGACCGCGATCACCGGGTCGCGGAACAGTCCGAGCGGCATGACCGGCTCCGCGGCGCGGCGGGCCGTCCACCACCAGGCGACGCCCAGGGCCACCCCGGCGACCACAAGACCGAGGATCACCGGCGACGTCCACGGGTACATCGATCCGCCCCAGGCGGCCACGAGTGTCAGGCACACGGCGGTGGCGGCGAGCAGCAGGATCCCCGCGTAGTCCACGCGCTCCCGGCCCTCCGGGCGACGGTGGGGCAGTACCGCGAGCACCAGGAGGAACGCCAGGATCCCCAGGGGCAGGTTGACGTAGAACACCCAGCGCCAGCTGAGGTGGTCGACGAACAGCCCGCCGAGAAGGGGGCCGGCGACGCTGGAGACGCCGAACACGGCGCCGAACAGCCCCTGGTACCTGCCGCGTTCCCTGGGCGAGACGACGTCGCCGATGATCGCCGCGGCCAGCACCATCAGCCCGCCCCCGCCGACGCCCTGGAAGCCCCGGAAGAGGATGAGTTGGAGCATGTCCTGCGCCGTCCCGCACAGGGCGGAGCCGACGACGAAGACCGAGATGCAGGCGAGGAAGAGCTTCTTACGGCCGAACTGGTCACCGAGTTTGCCCCACAGCGGGGTGCTGGCGGTGACGGCGAGGAGGTAGGCGGTGATCACCCAGGACAGGTGGTTGAGCCCGCCCAGGTCGGACACGATCGTCGGCAGCGCCGTCGCCACGATGGTCTGGTCCAGGGCCGCGAGCAACACGCCCAGCATCAGCGCCGTCATGATGGCCGCGATCCGCACGCCCCGCCGCTCCCGCCGGTCCGCCCCGCTCCCCGTCATCGGCACTCCCCCGCACCGGCCGCGCCCGTCGGCGACGGCCCACTACGGCCACCGTAGGGAGCGGTCCCGGAATCCTCCCCCGTGGCCGCCCGCGCGCCCCGGGATCTTTGCCCGCCCTTGCCCGCCCCCTTCAAAACCGAATCCGACTCGGTTACCGTGTGAGCGCACGCGTCCGCCGACACCCTCGGAGCAGCACATGAAGCGGGAACTCTTCGACTCCGACCACGACCTCTTCCGCGAGAGCGTGAGGGAGTTCCTCACACGCGAGGTGGTCCCCTTCCACGACACGTGGGAGAAGGACGGCATCGTCCCACGCGAGGTGTGGAGGCGGGCGGGCGAGGTCGGCCTCCTCGGCCACGGCGTGCCCGAGGAGTACGGCGGCACCGGGCTCCACGACTACCGGTACAACACGGTCGTCAACGAGGAGATCTGCCACGCCCACGCCAGCGGCCTGGGCATCACCCTCCAGAACGACGTCATGGCCCCGTACATGGTCGGGCTGACCACCGACGAGCAGAAGCGGCGGTGGCTGGCGGGGTTCGCCAGCGGCGAGGTGATCACGGCGATCGCGATGACCGAGCCCGGCACCGGCAGCGACCTCCAGGGCATCCGGACCTCGGCGGTGCGGGACGGCGACGAGTACGTCGTCAACGGCCAGAAGACCTTCATCACCAACGGGATCAACGCCGACGTGGTGATCGTGGTCTGCCAGACCGACCCCGACGCGGGCGCGCAGGGTTTCTCGCTCATCGCCGTGGAGCGCGGCGCCCCCGGCTTCGAGCGCGGGCGCAACCTGGACAAGGTCGGGATGAAGGCGCAGGACACCGCCGAGCTGTTCTTCTCCGACGTGCGCGTGCCGGTCGCCAACCTCGTCGGCGTGGAGAACCAGGGATTCATCCACCTGATGGAGAACCTGCCGCAGGAGCGGCTGTCCATCGCCACCTGCGCGGTGGCCTCCGCCGACGCGATGCTCCGGCACACCGTCGAGTACTGCCGGGAGCGCACCGCCTTCGGCCGCCCGATCGGGCGGTTCCAGAACTCGCGTTTCGTCCTGGCCGAGATGGCCACCGAGGTGGACATGGCCCGCGTCTACGTCGACCGGGGAGTCGAGCTGCTCAACCGGGGTGAGCTCACCGTCGAGGACGCCGCCATGGCCAAGTGGTGGACCACCGAGATGTGCAACCGGGTGATGGACCGCTGCCTCCAGCTTCACGGCGGCTACGGGTACATGATGGAATATCCGGTGGCGAGGGCCTGGCAGGACGCCCGCGTGCAGACGATCTTCGGTGGCACCACCGAGATCATGAAGGAGATCGTGGGGCGCGGCCTGGGCCTGTGACACAGCCCCCGTTCGGGAAGGGTCGGATCGGTCATGAGCGGTGCGTGGGACGGCCTCATCGTCATGGGCCTGCTGGTCGTGCTGCTCGTGATCGGCGTGCGCAAGCTCCGGCCCAAGGTGCACATCCCGTGGACGACCGGCGGGATCGTGGTCTTCTTCGTGTTCCTGTGCCTGCTGCTGTGGGCGTGGTCCTGGCGCTGAGAGCCGTCGGGGGCGCGCGTCACGCCGCACGCCGGTCGACGCGCTCCGTCCCGGCACGGGGCCCGGAGGGGATCTCCCGTGCCGTGCCGCGGAACGGTCAGGCGGACCCCTCCGCCGACGCCGCCTCCGACCGGTCGCCGTCGGTCCGCTCGTCGTGGTCCTCGCCGTGCATCGGCATCTCGAACCACACCGCCTTGCCGTCCGGGGTGGGCCGGGAGCCCCAGCGCGTGGCCAGCTGTTCGACGAGGTAGAGACCGCGGCCGCCCTCGTCGTCCGCGGCGGCGCTGCGGATGCGCGGCAGCCGGAGGTCGTGGTCGAAGACCTCCACCCACACGGCGGACGCGCCGCGGCGCAGCCGGAGGAGGAACTCCTTCTCGGCCTGCTCCTCGTCCGACTCGTCGGTGGAGGCCGCCTCCTCCAACAGGTCGGTCCAGTCCTCGTCGAACTCGTCGACCGAGCCGCCGGCGTCGAAGGGGGTCTCGGAGTCCAGCACGCCGTTGCCGGTGAACTCGCGGTGCACGGGGTGCGGGGTGGCGTGGATGACGACGTTGGTGACGATCTCCGAGACCAGCAGGCACGCCAGCTCCGCCTGGTCGCGGTCCACCCCCCACTCCTCGAACGTGTTGGCGGCCAGGTGGCGCGCCTCGCCCACGGTGGAGGCCTCGGATCTGAACCAGCCCTCGCACAGCGCGAGCTCGTCGGAGTGGGTGCGCACGACCAGCAGCGCGGTGTCGTCGTCCATCTCGCCGGGGACGCTGTGCACCGCCGCCTCGGCGATCTGCTCCACGTCCTTGTCGGCGACCTCGGTGACGCGCTCGGCCAGGCGGAGCAGCGCCCCCTCCGGATCCGGTCGGCCGCCCGCCGGCCGCCGGTCCACGAGACCGTCGGTGTACAGGACCAGGGTGACGCCGATCGGCAGCCGCAGGTTGGCCTGGTGGTAGACGACGTCCTCGCCCGCGCCGCCGCGCGCGCGGACGCCCAGCATGCGGTCGGTGACCTCCAGGTCGAGCGTCTCGACCGCGTCCGAGCTGACCAGGAGCGGCGAGGCGTGCCCGGCGTTGGCGTAGGACAGCTCGCGCGACCAGGCGTCGTAGACCATGTAGAGGCAGCTCACGCTGGGGATCCAGGTGCCGCCGTCGCCGTCGGGCTGCCCGAGCTGGCGGACCCACTCGTCGAGTTCGCGGAGGATGTCGGCGGGCTCGCGGTCGGCCTGGGCGAACGCGCGCAGGGCGGCGCGCAGCTGGCCCATGACGGCGGCCGCGTGCGGTCCGCGTCCCTCGACGTCGCCGACGACCAGGCCCACGCGTCCGGCGGACAGCGGGATGGCGTCGTAGAAGTCGCCGCCGACCTGGGTCTGCACCCCGTAGCCGTGCGCCTGGATGGGACCGGCGGGCAGGTAGCGGTGCGCGATCGTCAGGCCGTCCAGCTGCGGGAAGGTGCTCGGCAGCAGGCTGTTCTGGAAGGCGAGCGCCGTGGTGCGCTCCTCCTCGAACAGGCGGGCGTTGTCGATGGCCAGGGCCACGCGCGAGGCGATCGCGCCGACCAGGTCGCGGTCGAAGCCTCCGTAGGTGCTCTTCTGCCGGGGGGAGAGCCCGGACAGGGCGAGGGTGAGCACGCCGAGCACCTCGCCCCGGGCGCGCAGGGGCGCGGCGATCGCGGAGGTGACGCCGACCTGGCGGGAGACGTGGTCGGAGCGGTCGGTGGGCGAGTGGTCGAAGAGGTAGTCGCTGCTGACCACGGTCTCCAGGCGGCGCAGCGCCTGGGTGACGAAGTGGCGTTCGGGGTAGCGGACCTCGTCGCCGACCTCGAACCAGGTGCGCGCGGGCGGGCTCCATCCCTCGGCGTGCACCGAGACCTGCCGGACCAGTCGGTCGTGGTCGTAGAGGTCGATGAAGCAGTGGTCGGCGAACTGCGGGACGAGGATGCCCGCCACGCCCCTGACCGTGGACTCGAACTCCAGCGAGCTGGCCAGGCGGCTGCTGATGCGCTCCAGCAGACCGTACTGCTCCTCCACCCGACCGCCGCGCAGGGCCTCGCGCGCGATCAGGGTGATGCCGTCGATCTCGCCTTCCTCGTTGCGCAGGGGGACCGCCTGGGCGCGCACGTGGATCCAGTTGGCGTCGCCCTTGAGCACCGCGAAGGTGCCCTCCCAGGGCTCGCCGCGCAGGACGCGGCGGGCCAGCTGGGAGGCGTGTTCGCGGTCGGACTCGTGGATGCCGATGTCGAGCAGGGAGAGCCCCACGTAGTCGCGGCCGTCGACGAAGCCGAAGAGCTCGCGGGCGAAGGGGTTCCAGTACCTGAGCAGGCTGAACCGGTCGATGACGACGATGGCGATCTGCGCCTGGTCCACGACGGCGGCCGTGGCGAGCGCGTCGCTCTCTCGGAAGGGCTCACCCCACCGTGTCATCTAGCCGCCACCTCGCCGTCATGAGCTGCGCACATGCCCGCTCCCGGTACCCCGAACGACCGACCTTGGGGCGAGCGTAGCAACACCGTCAACGTTCCCGCAGCGCATTGAGACAATCCCGATGTGCCACCCGTCCACCGAACGGTTCACGGTTTGGCGACGAAGATGTGCCCGGCGACATCCGCCGGCAGGTCGGCGGATCCGGCCTCGCCGCCCGTCACGCGCACCCCGTCGTCCGTGGACCGCAGGACCACTTCCTGATCCGGTCGTACCCCGGATTTGCGGAGCGTGAGCATGATGTCGGCGTCGGACTGCAACTGCTCGCTGATGCGCCGGACGGTGACGGTGGTGTCGCTGTTCCCCGCGACCTCGACCATGGGGACGATCGAGTCGTCGGTGAACGGCTCCGGCGCGTAGTCCTCCAGGCCCAGCTCGTCCAGGGCGGGGATGGGGTTGCCGTGCGGGCACACCGAGGGGGCGTTGAGCAGGGTGACGAGCCGCTGCTCCACCGCCTCGGAGATGACGTGCTCCCAGCGGCAGGCCTCGATGTGGACGTCCTCCCAGGGGAGGCCGATGACGTCGACGAGCAGCCGCTCGGCGAGCCGGTGCTTGCGCATGACGTGGGTGGCCAGGCGGCGGCCCTCCGCCGTCATGACCAGGTGACGGTCGTTCTCGACGCGCAGCAGACCGTCGCGCTCCATGCGGGCCACGGTCTGGCTCACGGTGGGGCCGCTCTGGTGCAGGCGCTCGGCGATCCGCGCCCGAAGCGGGACGATCCCCTCCTCCTCGAGCTCGAAGACCGTCCGGAGGTACATCTCCGTGGTGTCGATCAGCCCGTGTGCGGTCAAGTCTCCCCTCCCAAGGCTCTGTGCCCGTCGCGCGGTCACGGCGGGCACGGCAGGTCTCTCACAACACAGGCCGGGGGTACGTGATTCCCAGAGGCCGAGTGGGGACCGGGACGTCCGCAGGACCGCGGGAGCGACCACCGATACCGCAAGCATATCGCGACGGTGACGACGCGAACTTCTGGTCTCACAGCGCGGACGCGTCGCCCTCGTCGGAGGTTCGGTCGGAACCCGGCTCCTGGAGGGCGGTCCGCACCCCCTGCGCCGCGGACCCCGCCGGTCGGGGGGCACGGGTACCGCTGGTGGGGGGTTGGGTGTCCTGGGGCTCAGACGCGACCCCGGCTCGACCCACGATATACCGAACGGGCGTACGAAGTGCCCTCGCGGGGGCGTGTCGGGGAGATCCGGGCGGGCGGGAGACGACACGCGGCTGGTCAGGGGGCCAGACGCTCGACCCGCCAGCCGCCGTTCCCGTCGGGCGTGTAGACGAACCGGTCGTGCATGCGGTCGGCGCCGCCCTGCCAGAACTCCACCTCCTCGGGGACCAGTCGGTAGCCGCCCCAGTAGGCCGGTCGGGGGATCTCCTCCTCGGCGGTCCACACGTCGTCGAACTCCCGGTAGAGGCGGTCGAGCTCGGCGCGGTCGGTCACCGGCTGGGACTGGCGCTCGCTCGCCCAGGCGCCGATCTGGGATCCGCGCGGCCGGGACGCGAAGTAGCGGTCGTTCTCGGCGTCCGACAGGCGGGTGACGCGGCCGGCGAAGAGGACCTGGCGGCGGATGGCGTGCCAGGGGAAGACGACGCTGGCGCGCGGATCGGCGTCCAGGGCCTGCCCCTTGCGGGAGGTGTAGTTGGTGAAGAAGCGCAGCCCCCGGCGGTCGTAGCCCTTCATCAGGACGGTCCGCGCGCGCGGCATGCCCGTGGGTTCGACTGAGGCGAGCACCATGGCGTTGGGCTCGGCCAGGTCGGAGGCGTAGGCCTCGTCGAACCACAGGTGGAACTGCGTCATGGGGTGGTCGGCCAGGTCGGCCCGGTGCAGGGGTTCACCCATGTACGGTTTCCGCAGTTCGGCAGGGTTTCGGTGGTCCACGAGGGGCATCCTCTCGCGCCGCGCGCCGATCGCGCCACCCGCCCCACCCAGCGACGCGTCGACCCGGCCCGCCGATCCGCCCGGCGACGTGTGACTCCCCGTGCGCCCGTCACGGATGTTCACGCCGCCAACACGTGCCCTGACCGGCCGTGTCGAGGGCCTCACCACTACCCTGGTGACCGTGACCGACGACATTCAGATTCCCGCGAACCTGCTGCCCTCCGACGGCCGCTTCGGCAGCGGCCCGTCCAAAGTCCGCCCGGAGCAGCTGGAGGCGCTGGCCTCCTCCGGCACCCGCTACATGGGCACCTCCCACCGCCAGAAGCCGGTGAAGTCCCTGGTGTCCCGGGTGCGCTCGGGTGTGAGCGAGCTCTTCTCCCTCCCCGAGGGCTACGAGGTCGTGCTCGGCAACGGCGGCACGACCGCCTTCTGGGACATCGCGGCGCACGGTCTGCTGCGCTCGAGGTCGCAGCACCTGGCGTTCGGTGAGTTCTCCAGCAAGTTCGCGAAGGTCGCCCAGGGCGCTCCGTGGCTGGAGGAGCCCTCCGTCATCAGCACCGACCCGGGCAGCCACGGCGAGCCCGTCGCCGAGGCCGGTGTGGACGTGTACGCGCTCACGCACAACGAGACCTCCACGGGCGTCGCCGCCCCGATCAGGCGGGTGGCGGGCGCCGACGACGACGCGCTCGTGCTCGTGGACGCCACCAGCGGCGCCGGGGGCCTGCCGGTCGACATCGCCGAGACGGACGTGTACTACTTCGCGCCGCAGAAGAGCTTCGCGGCCGACGGCGGCCTGTGGATCGCGGTCATGTCGCCCAGAGCGCTGGCGCGCGTGGAGGAGATCGCGGCGGGCGGCCGCTACGTCCCGGAGTTCTTCTCGCTGACCACGGCGGTGGCCAACTCCCGCAAGGACCAGACCTACAACACCCCGGCCGTGGCCACGCTGCTGCTGCTCGCCGAGCAGCTGGAGTGGATGAACGCGCAGGGCGGCCTGGAGTGGACGGTGGCGCGCACGGCCGAGTCGTCGTCGATCCTCTACAACTGGGCCGAGAAGTCCCCGGTCGCCACGCCCTTCGTCACCGACCCGGCCAAGCGGTCTCAGGTGGTCGGCACGATCGACTTCAGCGACGACGTGGACGCGGCGGCGGTCGCGAAGGTGCTGCGCGCCAACGGCGTCGTGGACACCGAGCCGTACCGCAAGCTCGGCCGCAACCAGCTCCGGGTCGCCATGTTCCCGGCGGTGGAGCCCGGCGACGTCCAGGCGCTCACCGAGTGCGTGGACTTCGTGCTGTCCCGGCTCTCCTGAGGGAACCCGGGTGGGGACGGGGCCGGTCCGCGGTGCGCGGGTCGGCCCCTCCGTGTATCGGGAGGCCTCGGGCGCGGTCCGGTGGCGGCCTCGGGGAGAATGGATCCTCCGACCCCCCACGGGTCGGCCGTGATCCCCCCGAGGACTCTGTCGTCTACTCCGCTTCTCAGGACGGTTCGGCTGTGCGCAGGAACAAGAAGGAACTCCCGATCAAGATCATCTCCCACCGGGGGGCGTCGGGCCACCGCCCGGAGCACACCCTGGCCTCCTACGAGCTGGGGGCGCGGTACGGGGGCGACTTCATCGAGATGGACCTGGTCGCCACGAAGGACGGGAAGCTGATCTGCCGCCACGAGCAGGAGATCGGCCAGACCACCGACGTGGCCGAGCACCCGGAGTTCGCCGACCGGCGCACGAAGCGCACGATCGACGGGCACGAGGTCGAGGGGTTCTTCGCCCAGGACTTCACCCTGGCCGAGATCAAGACCCTGCGCGCGGTGGAGCGGCTCCAGGACGTGCGCGCGATGAACGCGCTGATGGACGGGGCCTACGAGATCCCGACCCTGGACGAGGTCATCGAGCTCGCGTTCACGCTCACCAAGGAGCTGGGGCGGCCGATCGGGATCTACCCGGAGACCAAGCACCCCGCCTACCACGTGTCCCAGGGGTTGGAGCTGGAGCCGACCCTGATCGCGACTCTCCGCGAGGCCGGGCTGACCGGTCCGGAGCCGAAGGTCCCGGTGTTCCTCCAGTCCTTCGAGGCGGAGAGCCTGCGCAAGCTCGCCGAGACGGAACTCCCCCTCGTCTACCTCATGGGCACCGAGGAGCACTGGCTGCACTACACCACCCCGGACGGCCTGGCGGAGGTCGCCGCCTTCGCGCACGCCATCGGCCCGCACAAGAGCCTGGTGATCCCGACCACGGAGGACGGCGGGCTGGGCGAGCCCACGGACCTCGTCGAGAACGCGCACGAGGCGGGGCTCCTGGTGCACCCCTACACGTTCCGCAGCGAGAACCACTTCCTGCCCGAGCAGCTGCGCTCGGACGGCGAGCCGGGCGACTACGGGGGCTTCGCCGCCGAGTACGAGGCGTTCTTCGAGGTCGGCGTGGACGGGGTGTTCACCGACTTCTCCCGCCACGCCTTCCTCGTCCGCGAGCACTTCCTCACGCCCGAGGGGTAGCCGCCGGTGTCACTGGACGTCGAACTCGTTGCCCTCGGGGTCGAGCATGGTGACGTGCGAGGCCCCGGGCTCCTCGACCGTGCGCACGACCGTCGCGCCGAGCGCCTCCAGGGCCTTCACCGTCCCGGCGCGCCGGTCGTGGCCCACGCGCAGGTCGAGGTGGAGGCGGTTCTTCACCGTCTTGCCCTCGGGCACCCGCTGGAAGAGCAGACGTCGGCCCAGGCCGATCCCGGTGTCCTCCTGCACGGGGTCGTCCGGGTGGCGGATCGCGGCGACGGTGACGAACGCCCTGCGCCCGGCCACGACGGTGTAGTCGTCCTCCCCGACCAGCCCCTGGTCCACCAGGCGCCCGATGAGGGCGTCGTTGTCCTCGGGCTCGTACTCCAGCGCCGTCGCCCAGAACCGGGAGAGCGAGAGCGGTTCGGCGCAGTCCACGACGAGCTGGACATTCACGGCCATCGGTGATCCCCCCAACCTCCGGAGGCCGAACGCCCCCGGTGATTCCAGTTATACTAGTTACATGAAGACGAGCGCAACGGGCGTGCCGATGCACCCGCCGGACGGGGCGAGCTACCTGTTCGACCCGGGGGCGCTGTGCCTGGAACTGCTGACCACGGGCGGCCCCGGCGAACTGGCCCGTTGGGAGGTCCTGCACACGCCCGACGACCTGGCCGCGTGGACGCGGGTGTCGCGGCTGCGCCTGGAGGACGTGCGGGTGTCAGAGGCGCACGTGACCGACGCCCGCCGCCTGCGCGACGCCATCCTGCGCGTGACGCGCGCGGCGGCCCAGGGCCGTGCGTTCCCCCCGGAGGACGTCGCCGAGATCAACCGGTGCGCGGCGGAGCCGCCGCTGGCGCCGGTGATGACCCCTGATCGAACCTCGTCCTGGGCCGTGCCCGCCGACGGATCACGGGTGCTGTCCACCGTGGCGCGCGACGCCGTCGACCTGTTCACGGGACCCCACGTCGACCGCGTGCGCGAGTGCGCGGCGCACGACTGCCTGCTGCTCTTCGTCGACACCTCGCGCCCCGGAAGGCGGCGGTGGTGCTCGATGGACCGCTGCGGGAACCGCGCGAAGGTGAGGGCGCTGCGCGCCCGCCGGGAGAGCCGGGAGTGAGGAGCCCATGGGAGAGGTCGGACTGACCCGGGACGCCGGGTACCAGATCGGCGTGTCGCGGACCCCGCCGCTGCCAGCCGAGGAGGTCTGGCGGTTCATGACGAGCGGGCGGAGCGCCGCGAGCACTGGAAACGGGTCATGGCCGCGGCGGAGGCGGCGCTCCCGCCCGACGAAGCCGGGTAACGGAACGCCCCGCTCCGGGCAGCGTGTGAGAACTCGTGGAACGGGTGGCGACACCCGAGGACCTACCGCTACCCCCGGCGGGCGAGCAGCACGATCCCGCCGATGACCAGCGCGGCGACCACGACCCCGCCCAGGATGAACGGCAGCGCCCCTCCCCCTCCACTGTCCGCCTCGGCGTCGGCCTCGCTCTCCTGCGTCGGCTCCGGTTCCGCCTCGGTCGGCTCGCCGGACAGGTACCGCTCCTCCAGCGGCACCCGCCACACGGGGGCGTTGACCCCCTCCGTCCCGGCCATGAGCGCGGTCCCGTCGGGGGTGAAGGCGATCGACTCCCCCTGGTCGGACTCGGGCAGCTCCAACGATCCCAGGGAGGCGCCCGGCACGCCCTCGGTGGCGTCGTAGACGTTGGCCCCCCAGTAGGTGCGGATCACGTACCGGCTGCCGTCGGGCGCGAAGGCCGCGTCGGTGGCGAACAGCGGGGCCGAGTCGATCCGCTCCAGGGTGTTCACGCCCGCCGGGTCGAGCTCCTCGGGCGCCGCGTACACGCCGCCGGAGAACTCCTTGGACACCACGTACAGACGGCCGTCGCGGGGGTCGACCATCATCGACTCCGCGTCGCGCCCGCCGTCGGCGTAGGTCAGGGTGATCTCCTCGGGCTCGACCGTGGCGTCGGCGAGGGTCGCGGGCTCGGGGAAGCGGAGGACGCTGACGTTCGGCCAGCTCCCGCCGAAGTTGTCGCCGATGTCGCCCACGAGGACCGCGGGCGCCCCGTCCGCGCCTTCGGTGACGGTGATCGCCTCCCAGTCGCGCAGCTGGACGGCGAGGGTGATCGTCGCGAGCGTCTCGCCCTCCTCGTTCACCGCGTACACCTCGGGCGCGATGGGACCGCTGTCGTTGTGCGTCCACCACACGCCCTCGTGCAGCTGGGACGGGGCGATGCCGCTGGACTCGGCGATGCCCGGGTCCTGGAGGGTGAACGCGGTCTCCGACCCCTCCGGACCCTCGCCTCCGCGCGGGTAGTCCAGGCCGCCGGTGCCGTCGTCGCCCGGTTCGGTCGTCGAGGCGGAGGCCGGGACGGCGGAGGCCGCGACGAGGAGGGCGGCCACGGCGAGTGCGAGCGGTCGTGTCATGGTCGCCATCCTGCCAGGGCGATCCGGCCCCGGTGCTTGCACCCGCTGGGGAGCGGGCACATTCGGCATACGGAGCGCCGTGAGGAGACCCACATGAGGATCGTCGCCTGTCTCAACGGGGACCGCCGTCCCGGTGCGCATCCCGCCCTGCCCGTGTCCGTGGACCAGCTCGTCACGGACGCGCACGCCGTGGTCGAGGCGGGCGCCACCGCGATCCACGTGCACCCGCGCGACTCAGGTGGCGCCGAGTCGCTCGAACCGCAGGTGGTCGCGCCCCTGATGGAGCGGCTGCGCGCCGACGGGCCCGAGGTGCCCGTGTCGCTCACCACCTCCCTGTCCGCCGAGTCCGACCCCTGGCGCCGGTACGACCTGGTGCAGAGATGGGCCTCGTCCGCGTTACCCGACTCGGTGACGGTGAACCTGCACGAGGCGGGATCCGTCGATCTCGTGCACCTGTTGGACGACCGCCGGGTGGCGGTGGAGGCCGGGGTGTGGACGGTGGAGGCGGCGCGCATCCTGGTCGCGACGAGGATCCCGGTGGCGGCGGTCCTGGTCGAACCCACCCAGGTCACGGTGGCGGACGCGCGCGCGAACGCCGACGCGGTGATCTCGCTCCTGGACCGGGCCCGGGTGACGACGCCCCGGATGCTGCACGGTTCGGACGCGACCGCCTGGCCGATGCTGGAGGAGGCGGTCGAGGCCGGCTACGACGTGCGGATCGGGCTGGAGGACACGATGCGGCTGCCCGACGGCACGGAGGCCCACGACAACGCCGCGCTGGTGGCGCACGCGGTGGAGCTGGTCTCCGCGAAGGCATGAGCGCCGACCCTCCGGACCCCGGTCAGGTGAGGAGCGACCCCAGCACCACGATGAGCATGATCGAACCGAGCACCACGGGCAGCAGCCAGCGCTGCTTGCGGTTGTTGGTGAGCATGCTCATGGCGTGTCCAGCTCCGGTGGTCGCTCCGAATCGGCTTCCCAGCCTAACGCCCAGGTCTGGACGGTTCGGTAGCGGTCGGCCGAACCGGGACGGCTCTCGATGAGGTGCACGTCGCGGGCCTGCCAGCGGTCCCCCCGCAGGTCTCCGAGGGCCTCGACGACCTCTCCGAGGTCGCTGGGCGGACGGCTTCGGGCGACCGTGACATGCGGCACGTAGGGTCTGCGTTCCACGGAGATCCTCGCGGCTCGCGCCGCCGAACGCATGCCGTGGGCGAGAGCGTCCAGGGCCTCGGTGTCCCCGCTCACGCCCGCCCACAGGACGGACGAACGCCGTCCCCTCGGCGGGAAGCGGCCCCAGCCCTCGATGGCGAGGGACAGCGCCCGCTGGGTGCGCGCCCTCTCCCCGATCGCGGCCGTGAGCACCGGCAGACGGTCCTCCTCCACCTCTCCCAGGAACACGAGGGTGATGTGCCAGGCGTCGGTCCCGGTCCAGCGCACGGGACGCCCGAACCCGCGCCCCCGGTCGACGGCCTCGGCCAGAGCCTCCAGGGTCTCGGTCGGAGGGTTGAGCGCGACGAAGAGTCTCATACCGTCCTCGTTCCCCGAACGGGCGTGCCGTGATCCGACGGCCGCTCCGGCTCACACCCGGGCGCCGGTCTCCTCCGAAGGGCGCCGATCCGGATCCACGTCGTCCCCACACGGTTCCGGCGTCCCCGGAGCCTCTGCGGACCCCAGGGCCTCCTCAGACTCCAGTGACTCCCCGGTCTCCTCTGCCGCCGCCGGGTCCTCGGGCTCCTCAGCCATGTGCGCACTCTCCAGGCCCGGGCTCCTCCCGGACACCAGGTCCCACAGGCCCACGCCCGTGACCCGTGCCAGGAGCGCGCTCAGCGTGCAGACGACCGCGATCGTCACCACACCGCCGGTCATCAGACTCGCGCGGGGACCGAACGCGTCGGCGAGCAGGCCGACCACGGGGGCGCCGATCGGCGCCACGCCCATGAACACCAGCATGAACATGCTCATCACCCGACCGCGCATCCGCGGGTCGACGCTCAACTGGAACGTCGCGTTGAGTGTGGTCACGAACGTGATGAAGACGACGCCCATCGGTACGAGCACCACCACGAACGACACGTAGCCCGGCATCGCGCCCGCGACCACCTGGGACACCCCGAACCCCAGGGATCCCAGCAGCACCAGGCTCAGCCTCGGCCGCTCCCGGCGGGCGGCGAGCAGCGCGCCCACCAGCGCCCCGACCGCCAGGGCCGCGGCGGCGACGCCGAACGCGGCCGCGCCCGTCTCGAACACGTTGTTCACCATCAGGGCGATCTGGTTCTGCCCGTTGGCCCCGAAGAACTGCACGCACGCGGCCAGGACGAGCAGCAGCACGAGGTCCCGTCTGCCGCTGACGTAGCGCAGACCCTCGCGGATCCGCCCCTTGCCGCCCGGCACGGGGTCGGTCCTGTGGAGCTCGCCGGTGCGGATCATCAACAGCGCGACGATCGTGAAGCCGAACGACACCCCGTTGATCATGAACACCGGCCCGCTGCCGATCCACGCGATGAGCAGCCCGGCGATCGCCGGACCGGTGACCCGCCCGAGCTGGAAGCTGGCGCTGTTGAGCGCGATGGCGTTGCTCAGCCGCTCCCGGTCGACCATCTCCGGGACGAACGCCTGGCGGCCCGGGTTGTCCAGCACCGTGATCAGCCCGAGCGCGAACGCGAACAGGTAGACGTGCCACACCTGGGCGGCGCCCACCGTGGCGAGCACGCCCAGCGCGACGGCCAGCAGACCCATGGAGGCCTGGGTGAAGACCAGTATCCGCCGCTTGTCGAGCCGGTCGACCAGTGCCCCGCCCCACAGGCCGAACAGCAGCATCGGCAGGAACTGGAGCGCCGTGGTCATGCCCAGCGCGATGCCGCTGCCACCGCTCAGCTGCAGGACCAGCCAGTCCTGGGCGATGCGCTGCATCCAGGTGCCGGGGTTGGACATGAGCTGGCCGAGCGCGTACAGGCGGTAGTTGCGCACGGCCAGGGATCGGAACATCGCCAGGCGCGACATCAGCCCCTCACCGCCCGGTCGGGCTCGTGGTGCGGGGTCGGGGGGAACATGGTGCCACGTAAGCGTAAACGGCGTTGACTCATCACTGGAGACAACGCCGTTCACGACCCCGCGCATTCCCGCCGCGGGGATGCGGCCCGGATCAGCCGATGAGGGCGTAGATCGGGGCCTCCGCGAAGTGGATCAGGAAGATCACCGAGATCACCCACAGCAGCGGGTGCACCTGGTTGGCCTTGCCCTGCACCAGGCGGACGAACGCGTAGCCCAGCAGGCCGAACCCGATGCCGTTGGCGATGGAGTAGGTGAACGGCATCATGATGATCGCCAGGAACGACCCGATGCCGAGCGCCGGGTCCCGGAAGTCGATGTTGACCACCTGGGTCATCATCATGAAGCCCACCAGCACCAGCACGGGCGTGGCCGCCTCGAACGGCACCAGGCTCACGAGCGGGGTGAAGAAGGTGGCCAGCAGCATCATGCCGCCGGTGACGATCGGCGCGACACCGGTCCGGGCGCCCTCGCCGACGCCCGCCGCCGACTCGGCGTAGACGGTGTTCACCGACGCCGAGCCGATGCCGCCGAGGATCGTGCCGAAGGAGTCGGCGACGAGGACCCCGCGCGTGTTCTCCATGTTGCCGTCGTCGTCGACCAGCCCGGCCTCGTAGGCGACGCCGACCATGGTGCCCATGGTGTCGAAGAAGTCGGCGAGCAGCAGGGTGAAGACGAGCATCAACACCGTGGCGAAGCCGATCTCGTTCCACCGGGCGAGGACGTCGCCGCCGCCCTCGGTGAAGAGGCCGACGAGGCTGAGGTCCGGCAGGGCCACGAGGTCGCCGACGCCGGTGGGCAGGCTCGGGACGGTCAGGCTCCAGCCGAGGCCGTCCGCCTCGCCGCCGCCGAGCACGGTCTCCACGAGGATCGCGACGACGGTCGCCAGGACGATGCCGATGAGCAGCGCGCCCTTCACCCTGCGGACGTACAGCGCGACGCTCACGAGCAGGCCGAGCACGAAGACCACGATCGGCCAGCCGTTGAGGCCCCCGTCGCCCAGCTGGACCGGGGTTCCCTCGCCCGCCTGCACGAACCCGGCGTTGACCAGGCCGATGAGCGCGAGGAACAGGCCCACGCCGACCGCGATCGCGGTCTTGATCCCCGACGGGATCGCGGCGAAGACCGCGGTCCGGAACCCGGTGACCACGAGGATGAGCAGCAGGACGCCCTCGATGATGACCAGCAGGAAGACGTCGGCCCACGGCATGAGCGGGGCGAGCCCGTAGGCGATGACCGCGTTGAGGCCCATGCCCGCCGCGATGGCGAACGGGTAGCGGCTGACGATGCCCATGAGGACGCAGGAGATGGCCGCGACGAGGGCGGTGACCGCCGCGACCTGCGGGATGCCCAGGGTCTCGCCGTTGACGTCCTCGGCGGTGCCGATGATCAGCGGATTGAGCACGACGATGTAGGCCATGGCGAAGAAGGTCGCCAGGCCGCCGCGGATCTCGGTCGAGAGGTTCGAGCCGCGTTCGGTGAAGTGGAAGAAGCGGTCCATGAAGCCCGACGGGGCCTTGGACGGCATGGAGGGGGATGTGCGTGGAGTCTTCACGTCAGCCTGACCTGGTCGCTTTACGGGACAACAAGGATTCTGGGCCAGGTTAGTTGCGTGTTCGTACAACAGATGTCACATCTCACGCACGCGTTTTGGAGCAAACGCCATATGGTCGGATGATCGGCCTCAGAAATGTGACCGA
Source organism: Nocardiopsis sp. NPDC049922 (assembly GCF_040660275.1). Classification (NCBI taxonomy): domain Bacteria; kingdom Bacillati; phylum Actinomycetota; class Actinomycetes; order Streptosporangiales; family Nocardiopsidaceae; genus Nocardiopsis; species Nocardiopsis sp. NPDC049922. Next base: position 543,661 of record NZ_JBFAME010000001.1, read on the forward strand.
GCGCACCGCCGGAACGGCCTCTCGCCGAGCCCTCCGCGTCCGCCCAGGACGGAGGGCGCGGACGGGCTCGGCGCACCGCCAGCCGATAGCCTGGGCACGTGCGCAAACCTCGCCAGCCCGACCCCGACGTCCACGAGAGCGACTACCGCGTCCCCGCCGCCATCGGCACCGCGGCGTGGACGGTGGCGCTCATCGTCCTCGTGTCCCTGGGCGACGGCCTCCCCGACACCGAACGGTGGTGGATCGGCGTCTGTGTGACCGGGATCGTCCTGGGCGTGTTCGGTTTCCTCTACATCCCACGGCTGCTCCGCAAGCGCGCCGAGGCGGCCGAGCGCACGCTCTCCAGCACCGACGGCGATCCCGCCGACCCCTCCTGAACCACCCCACCGACCAGCGCGACACCCTTCCGCCTGACCGATAATGGGCGGGTGTCTGAGACAGAATTCCCGCGAGCGCTCGCCGACCGCCTCCGCGGCATCCTCATCGACGCCGACTACACGGTGTCCGGCGTCCGCGACCGGCTCGGCGACGCCGCCGCACGGGCGCTCGCCCGCGAGGAGCTGGTGCCCGCGCTGCGCGCCACCGGCGGGGACGAACGCCTCGGACTGCTGCTGCGGCTGTGGTGGCTCCAGGCGCCCATCCCCGAGCGGGCCGCCCGCGCCATCCTGCCCGTCGACGAGCTGGCCGAGGCCGGGCTCGTCACCGTCGACCGCGGCGCCGCCGACGGCCCCGTCGTGCGTGCCCTGGTCCACCTGGGCCCGTGGGAGCTGGAGGAGGGCCGCCCGGGGTTCGTCGTCTCCGACCCCAAGGTCCGGCCGGGCAGCGGAGCCGTGCCCCGACCCGACCACGTGGTGGGGGCCGGGGGCGCGTCGGCGACGCTGTCCCAGCTCATCGTGGACGGCCCGGTCGACCGCGCCCTGGACCTGGGCACCGGATGCGGTGTGCAGGCGCTGCACCTGGCATCCCGCGCCCGCGAGGTGGTCGCCACCGACCTCAACCCGCGCGCGGTGCGCCTGGCCGGGATCAGCCTGGCGCTGTCCGGCGTCACCGGGGCGCGCCTGGAGCAGGGCTCGATGTTCGACCCGGTCGCGGGCGAGCGCTTCGACCTGATCGTCTCCAACCCGCCGTTCGTCATCACCCCCGAGTCGGCCCGGTTCACCTACCGCGAGTCCGACCTGCCCGGCGACACCGTCTGCGCCGAGCTGGTCCGGCGGGCTCCCGAGCACCTGACCGACGGGGGCTGGTGTCAGATCCTCGCCAACTGGACGCACTCCGACGGCGACGACTGGGCGGACCGCGTCGGCGGCTGGGTGACCGGCACCGGGTGTTCGGGCTGGGTGGTCCAGCGGGACGTCCAGGACCCCGCGGAGTACGTGGAGCTGTGGCTGCGCGACTCCTGCGAGCACGGCACCCCCGAGTACACGCGCCGCTACGACGCCTGGCTCGACTACTTCGAGCGCGAGGGCATCAAGGGGATCGGCTTCGGCTGGATCTGCCTGCGCAACGACGCCGCGCAGGACGCGACCGTGCGGGTGGAGGAGCTGCGGCACGAGATCGAACGGCCCGTCGGCCCCTACCTGCCGGACGTGGTGGACGGCGCGATGACCGCGCACCGGCTCACCGACGCCGCGCTGCTCTCCGCCCACGTGGCCCTCGCCCCGAACGTGGTGGAGGAGCGCGTGGGTCGGCCCGGCGCCCCGGACCCGGAGAAGATCGTCCTGCGCCAGCGCGGCGGCCCGCACCGGGTCGCGCGCATCGGCACGGTCGAGGCGGCCCTGGCCGGGGTGTGCGACGGCACCATGCCCGTCGGGCCCCTCCTGGACGTGATCGCCGAACTGATGGGCGAGGACCCCGAGGTCATCCGCGAGCGCACGCCCGACGCCCTGCGCACGCTGATCTCGGAAGGCTTCTTCCGGGTGGCCCGGTAGGGCGGCCCGCCGGGCACGAGCCGTCGGCCGCGCTCGCCCGCGCGCCCACACGGTACCTTCGGCTCATGGCCCGAATCACCCAACTCGTCCGCTACCCCGTCAAGGGCTGCGCCGGAACCCCCGTGTCCAGCGCGGAGATGGCACCCGCCGGGATCGCCCACGACCGCGCGTTCATGGTCGTCGACCCGGAGGGGACCTTCCGCAGCCAGCGCGTCGACCCGCGCATGGCGCTCGTCCGGGCGGGCGTCGACGCCGACGGCACGAGCCTGAGTCTGCGCCTCGACGGGCTCGAACCGTTCGTTCTCAAGGTCGACCCCGAGGGACCGCGCGTCGACGTGGCCCTGCACCGGAAGCCGTTCGTCGGCGTCGACCAGGGGGACGAGGTCGCCGCCTGGCTGTCGGAGGCGCTCGGCGCGGACAGCCGCCTGGTCCGCGTGCCGGACGACCACGCCCGCGAGACCGGCGGTCTGACCCCGGGGACCAGCGGGTTCGCCGACAGCACCGCCGTGCTCATGGCCTCGCTGTCCTCCCTGGACCTGCTCAACGAACGCATCACCGGCACCGGCGGCGAGGCCGTCCCCATGAACCGCTTCCGCCCCAACGTCATCGTTTCGGGCTGGCCGGAGCCGCACACCGAGGACCGGGTCCGCGCCGTGCGCCTGGGCACCGCCGAACTCGGCTACGCCAAGGTGTGCATCCGCTGCGCGGTGACCACCGTGGCCCAGGAACGGGGCGCGAAGAACGGCCCCGAACCCCTGCGCGCGCTCGCGGGGTACCGGCGCGCGGACTCGGGCGGGGTGGCCTTCGGCGCCAAGTTCGCGGTCACCCGCCCGGGGCGGCTGTCCGTCGGTGACGAGGTCGAGGTCACCGCGTGGGGCGACCGGGAGGAGGGGTTGGGCGAGCGGCTGGCCGCGGCCCTGGCCTGACCCGGCCCGCCCGACGGGCCCTCCTCAGTCCAGGTCGGCCTCGGCGAGCAGGGTCGCGGCGGCGGACGGTTCGCGGAGCACCGCCGACACCAGGTGGCGGCGGTCCCACTGCCCCGAGCGCCAGCACAGCGCGCGGGCCAACCCGTCGGTGGTGGCGGCGTGCACGGATCCGTCGCCCACGTACCACTCCACCTCGACGCCGTCGACGGTGAGCGTCTGGTGGTGCAGGTAGGTGCGGTCGGGCTCGCCGTCGGGGTCGAGGAACAGCTCGGCCTCCCCCGGCACCTGGCGGATCTCCCCGCCCGGACCGACCTTGCCGTCGACGGTCTCGCTCGCCAGGTCCAGGTCGAGCACGTCCGCCAGCGCCTCGGCGGCGTCGGCGGACGCCAGCACCAGCGGGCGGTCGCCGAGCAGCGGCAGCAGGTCCGGCGAGTCCACGACCACGGCGTCCTCCGCGTCGGCGACGACGATCGCCCCTCCGCGCACCGCCCGCACCCGGCTCGGCGGGGTGACCAGGTCGGCGTCCACCCCCGCGAGCGCGGTCCACACCCGCCGCAGCGCCGCCCGGTCCACGTGCCGCGCCGGGTCGGCCAGCCTGGCCAACAGGTCGTCCGGCCCCTCGGGGTCGGCCACCAGCTCGGCGAGGGTCGTCCGCACGCCCAGGGCGTGGGCGAACTCCAGGTCGATCTCGGCGGGCACCTCGTCGTAGAGCCCGGCCAGCGCCGCCTCCGCGTCGTCCGTGCGCAGCTCGACCGGCGGGCACCCGTCCAGGAGGGCACGCGTGCGCAGCCACCAGGCCGTGTACGACGGCACGTCGACCACGCGCCCGTCCGGCAGCAGCACCCGGGCCGGTGCGGTGACCGCCTCGCGCAGCGGCATCCGCGCGAGCATCGCCAGCGCCTCGGGCCACCGGTCGTCGGCCACGTAGTCGAGGTCGGCCACGCACACGAGTTCGGGCGCCACCGGCGGCAGATCCGGGTCGCCGAGGCGTTCCAGCACCTCGTCCGCCCAGTCCTCCAGCCCGTCCGGGCCGCCGTCGCCCGTCGCGCCGTCGAAGGCGGACACCAGCTCCTCGCCGAGCGCGACCTCCTCGGCGCGGACCACGGTCAGCTCCCAGAGGGCGCCGACGGCGCGCAGGGCCGCGGTGCCGTGCCGGTCGACGACGTCCGCGTGCACCGTCCCGAACGGCGCGTCGTCGACGAGCAGGTCGGCCAGGGGCGCGCCGGGCACGAGCAGTTCCGCGGCCACCGAGTAGCCGTCCTCGTCGTCGCGCAGCGCCAGGTCGGCGAGCCAGGGGGCGTCCGCCACGGACATCCCGGAGGCGGCCACCAGGTCCAGGACGGCCTCGGCGACGGGCTCGGGGTCCTCCGCCTCCAGGGAGTCGCGGACGGCGGCCTCCGTGAGGGGGTCGGACAGGACGGCCGCGGGGTTGGCGTCCAGGGCGCCGAGGCGGCGCAGGAGCGGGTGCACGGCGTCCGGGTGGACCACCCGCACGCCCAGGGCGGACAGGGCGGCGGGGTCGAGCCGCTGTCCGTGCGCGTCGCTGACGTCGGCCCAGTCCTCGGTGGGCAGCAGCAGGGAGCGCGGGCCGCGCACGAGGCGGCCGTCGGCGAGCGGGACCGGCAGGGCGCCCAGTTCGTCGAGGTCGGCGCCGCCGCTGCCCGCGATCTCCAGTGCCGCGTACAGCTCGGCCCACCACGCGGGCGGCCGTTCGGTGTCCCCGAGCAGGTCCGCCAGGTCGGCCATGCCGACGCGGCGCACGCGCAGGGCGGTCAGCGAGGGGTGCCTCGGGTTCCACGTGCCGGGCAGCAGGCTCGGGGCGAGCTCGGCCAGGACGTCGACCAGCGCGCCCGCGCCGCCGGAGCCGCCGGTGTCGAGGAGCACCGCGTCGCGCGGGGCCACGGGGGCTCCGGTGGCGGTGGTGAGGAACGGGGTGTCCTGGAGCGGTTCGGCGACGCGGGCGCGGAAGACCGCGTCGATCGCCCCGCCGCCCACGCGGGTGCCCGGGACGAGGTCGAGGGCGGCGCGGGCGTCGAAGCGGCGCAGCAGCGCGCAGTAGGCGCGGGCGGCCTCCGCGAGCAGCAGGTCGGTGGCGGCGCCGGGTTGGACGGTGCGGCGGTCGGTGCTGAGCGGGAAGGAGCCGATGAGGACGGCCGGGAGGTCGAGTTCGGTGTCGGTGGGCGTGGGAGCGTGCACGACGGGTTCGACGTCGGTGGGCAGGGTCGCCACGACACCGTCCTCGTCGACGGGCACCGCCCAGGTCAGCGACCACTCGGTGCGGCTGCGCTCCTCCACCGGCCGGTCGGCGAGCAGGGCGGGGTCGAACGTGCCCGAGCGCGACAGCACCCGCCAGTGCGTCAGCCGGGTGCCGTCGGAGTCCCGCAGCGTGGTGACCGGACCGGAGGGGTCGGTGTCGTCGCGGGTGAGGACGCGTTCGGCGCCGTCCACGGCCACCCGGACCTCGGTGAGGCCGGGCAGGGCCAGCAGCAGCGCCTCGCCCGTGGCCTCCAGGAGGGCTCGGGCGCGGGCGCGCGCGGCCTCGTCGCGCAGGACGAGCGTGACGACGGTGTCGTAGCCCTCGGCCCCGACCGGCTCGGCGGGGAAGGGCAGCCGCAGCATCGGCACGTGGCCGGAGCGGTGCTCGACCTCCTCGGACAGGCCGCCGTGGGTCCTCCCGTCGGCCAGCAGCGCGGCGACGGCCGCCCCGGCGCGCTCGGCGCTGAAGCGCACGGCGGAGCCGCCGGAGGAGACGGTGACGTCGTCGCTGATCGCGGCGACCGCGGAGAACCCGACCCCGAAGCGGCCCGCCGAGCCGTGTTCACCGCGCTTGGTGGAGGCGCGCAGGGTCGACAGGGACTCCACGCCCTCGGCGGTCAGGTGGGCGCCGGAGTTGGCGGCGGTGAACCGGTCGCCCTCCAGCCGCAGGGCCAACCGGCCGGGGACGTCGGCGCGGCGGGCGGCGTCGGCGGCGTTCTGGGCCAGTTCGACGACGACGCGGTCGCGGTAGCCGCCGAGCGCGAAGTCCTCCTCGGCGTTGGCGTCCTCGCGGAACCGGGCGGGGGCGTCGGCCCACGCCGCGAGCACGCGTCGGCGCAGTTCGGCGGTGTTGAAGGGATCGGCCGCCGAAGCGGTCACCGACTCGGCCATCGTGGGTTCCTCCTGCGGTGCGGACCGGCTCGGCGCGGCGCGCCCGCGGATCGCACGCGGACGGCAGAACGACCTTAGGCCATGCCCGCCCGGCGCACACTCCGGTACGCGCCGAACGGGACGACCGCGCCCGCGACCGTGCGGCGCGCGGGCGGGCGGAGGAGGCGGGGAGGGCTCAGGAGTCGGCGGAGACGAGCTCCAGCTCAGCCGTGTCCTCGAAGGTGATGTGGTCGTAGCCGACCTCGTCGACGACCGGGGCGACCGGCTCGTTGCGCTCGGTCGGGTGGCGCACCTCGGAGTGCGCGCCGCAGCCGTGGTCGAGCGAGACGACCTTGCCGTCGTCCGGGGCGAACTCGTTCGTGCACACGCCGAACATCTGGCGCAGCTCACCCGCGAGCGGCGTCAGGAAGCCGCAGGTGGCGCAGCGTGCGGGCGCGGCGGTCGCGATCGGGCTGTGCGGACCGCCCTCGCCGTTGTACCAGCGCTCGGCGGCCTGCTCGCGGCCGGTCTCGGAGAGCACGTGGCGGCGGCCCAGGCCCATCTCCCACAGCATCTGCTGGTCGGCGCCCTCCTCGTCCAGCTCGCCCTCGGGCACCTGCGCGAAGCCGGGGACGAGGCGCTCGTCGTCCTCGTCCGTGGGCAGCAGGTCGCCCACGCCGAGGTCGCCGGGGCGCAGCCGCTCCTTCCAGGGGACCCATTCGGGCGCGACGAGGGCGCCCTCGCCCGGGAGCAGAACGACCTCGTTGACCGTGACCGTCTTGGCGCGCGAGGCGCGGACCACGGTCACCGCGTAGTTCCACCCCGGGTACGCGGGGTCCAGGCAGGTGAAGTAGTGGGTGACCAGGCGGGTGTCCTCGACCTGGGGGGTGCGGTGCTCTCCGACCCACTCGGGCCGCCCGACCTCGGCGGCCACCGAGCGGGCCAGCTCCACCGCCTCGATACAGGCCTTGTCCGGTACAGGAGAACGTCGAGAAGGGCTCACGTTCCCCATTCTCACTGATCGCGCGCACCGATTTGACCATGCCGACGGTCAAGGTTCGCCCGACTCATCCCCCTGATCAGGTCTCGTCGCCCGGGGGAGGGCCGTGGCCGGGGCGGTGCGGGGGGGGTGGGGGCCGGGGCGGATCTCCGGTCAGACGTCGAGGTCGTCCGCGACCACGCGCAGGACGGACGCGATCCTGGACGCCTCGCGGCGCTCGGGGTGTCGTCCTCGGCGGTAGCCCTCCGACAACCCCTCCAGAAGCTTGATCAGGTCCTCCGTGATCACCACCATCTCGTCCGGCTTCTTGCGACGGGCCTTGGCGACCGAGTGCTGGCCGTCGAGGAGCTTCACCTGGAGGGCCTGCGCGCCCTTGCGCCCCTCGGCCACGCCGAACTCGACCCGCTGGCCGGGCCGGAGGGACGGGGTGCCCGCGGGCAGGGAGGAGGAGTGCACGAACACCTCACCGCCGTCGTCGCGGGTGAGAAAACCGAAACCCTTGTCGCCGTCGTACCACTTGACCTTGCCGGTGGGCACGTAGTGACCTCATGCTTTCACTGACGGGCACCGCGGGGACCGGACGACCGGGGAGCGTCCGTATTCCGCCCTCCCACCCGTTCCCGTGGCGCTCCTGGATTGCCGGGGACCGAGGACCAAGGTACTGGGCGAGACCCTTCGGGCGCGAGGGTATATCTCACCCCCCGTGGCCGAATGGACGCGCCCCGGGCACGACGGCCGCGTGGCGCGCGACGGCCCGCGTGCGGCGCGGCGACGCGTGTACGGCACGACGAGACCCGGAGGACGGCTCGTCCGGGTCTCGTACGTCGGCGGTGGCCCACGTGCCGCGGAGCGCGGAGTGTGGGACGGAGCTCGGCGGGCGTGGGCCACACGACCTGTGCGGTGCCCGGTCTGGACGCCGGGCCACCCGTGGGGACGCGACCGCCGCCCGTGCGGTCGCGTCGGCGTGGGGACAGGTCTACCCGAAGCCGTGGGCTCGGGTGGGCCGTCACGGGCGGGACGGAGAAGGCTATTCCCAGCGTTTGCCAAGCGATGACCCGCGCCCCGAGCGGTTCAGCTCCCCACGGCGCGGGCCCGGGCGCGCGCGTCGGTCAGGGCCGAGCGCAGGGCCCTCGGGTACAGGTACAGGAAGGTCACCAGACAGGCCAGCCCGAGCCCGATCACGCCCGTGGCGGGCAGGGACTCCTGGATGTACCGGTCGATGAACTTGGCCTCGCCGTCCCACAGGACCATGGCGACCGCGCAGGACGCCAGCGGCAGCCCCACGCCGACCCACTTGTCCCGCGTGGTCCAGACCTGGCTGAGCACGATCAGCGCCGCGGCGAGCACCCACACGAACGCCAGGTCCCAGTGCCACGGCACGGTCAGCAGCATGAGTCCGAGGGCGGCGGCCTCCGCCGGGTGCGCGCGGACCACGAGCACGGCCCCGCGCACGACCCCCGTGCGCCGTGCCCCGGGGGGAGCCGCCGCGCTCCCGCCGGTCCCGCCGGTCCCGTTCAGGAGCGCCATGAGCCCCCGGCTGGGCCCGCCGCGCCACGGCGGCGGCACGCGGTCGGCGTGCGCGGGCTTGGGCGGGATGAGCTCGTCGTCCTCGATGTCGAGGTCGCGGCCCTCGCACTCCCGACGCACCAGGTCCTCCGGGGTGCCGAAGCAGCGCAGGACGTCGCGGACGCCGTCGGGACCGGGGTCGCCCGCAGCCGCCCGACGGGCGTCGATCCGCGCGCGCAGGTCGGCCAGGTACGCGGTGCGCTCCCTGGCGGTCATCCGACCGTGCAGGACCAGGCCGACCTCGGAGAGATAGTCGAGTACCAGTTGTTCCGAGCGCTGGGACATGACCCCATATTGGCCCACAATGACCTGGCTTTTAACCCTCTTTCTCGGTTTCGGTCATCGGAGCGTATTCGAATTCGGCCTACTGGCCCGTGACGAACGGTGCGGGGAGGCACACACGCGATGCGCGGGGCCGACATCGCTTAGCGTGGACCCGATGAGCGAGAACGCACAGCCCGACCCGCGCCGACCGGGGCCGGAGAGCCACCGGGCGGCCTCCCCGGGCCGCCCCCCGACGTTCACGTCCTGGCTGCGCGGCCGCTCGGACGACGACCTCACCGCGCTGCTGGCCGCGCGCCCCGACCTCGCCCAGCCGGTCCCCGCCGACGTCGGCGCGCTGGCCGCCCGCGCGACCAGCCGCAACGCCGTCCTGCGCGTGCTGGAACGGCTGGACCGCTTCACGCTCCAGGTCCTGGAGTCGGTCGTGGCGCTCGGCGACGACCGGCTCCGCGAACCCGTGGGCGTCCCGACCGCCGACCTGGCCGCCGCGCTCGGGCTGACTCCCGCGCCCGACCCGGCGGACGATCCCCTGGTCCGGGCCCTCGACACCCTGCACCTGCTCGCCCTGGTCTGGCCGGACCAGGGGCGGCTGCGTCCCGTGCAGGTCCTGCGCGACCTCCTCCCCCACCCCGCGCGCCTCGGCCCGCCGGCGCGCGCCCTCCTCGCCGCCCTCCCGCACGGGACGGTCAAGCGTCTGGCCGACGACCTCGCGCCCGACAGCACCGCCGCCACACCGGTCGAGACGGTCGCCACGCTCCTGTCCGACCCGGCGCGGGTGACCGGACTGGTCGCCCAGGTGGGGGACCAGGCGTGCAGGCTCCTCGACAGCATGACGTGGGGGCCGCCCAACGGCACGGTGTCGGACGCCCGGCGCGAGGTCAGCCTGGCCACGGCCGCCTCCCCGGTCGAGACCCTCGCCGCCCGCGCCCTGCTCGTCCCCACCGGGGACGACACGCTGACCCTGCCGCGCGAGGTCGGGCTGGCGCTGCGGGCGGGGCCGCTGTTCCGCGAGGTCACCACCGACCCGCCGCCGTTCCAGGGCACGGAGAACCCCGGTGACACGGTTACCCGGGCCGCCGCCGGCCAGGCGTTCACGGTGCTGCGCGCGATCGAGGAGCTGCTGGAACGCTGGTCGCAGGATCCGGCCGCCGTGCTCCGCAACGGAGGGATGGGGGTCCGGGACCTGCGCCGCGCCGCCCAGACGATGGACACCGACGAGACCACCGCCGCCCTGTTCGTGGAGACCGCCCACGCGGCCGGGCTGATCGGGACCGACGACCGGGTCGCGGGCGAGTGGCTGCCCACCCGGGAGTACGACCTGTGGCGTGAGAGCCCGCCCGAGCGCCGGTGGCTGCGGCTGGCGTCGGCCTGGCTGGACTCGGACCGCGTCGCCGCGCTCACCGGGGCCCCGGACTCCGGCGGCCGGGTGCGCAACGTGCTCGGCCCCGACCTGGTCCGCCCGGCCGCGCCGCAGGCCCGCCGGGACGTGCTCGGCGAGCTGGGGAGCGCGGCGCCCGGGTTCGCCCCGCTGCCGGACTCGCTGGCCGCGCGCCTGGCGTGGCGCCGCCCCTGCCGCCAGTCCCCCGTCTACGCCGAACTCGTGCGGGCGGCGGTCGACGAGGCGGCGGCGCTCGGACTGACCGGGCGCGGGGCCCTGGCCGAGCACACGCGGCCGCTGCTGGACGGCGACGAGGACGCGGCCGCCCGGGTGCTGGCCGCCGAACTGCCGCGCCCGCTGGACCACGTCCTCCTCCAGGGGGACATGACGGCGGTCGCGCCGGGGCCGCTGGTGACCGAGCTGGCGCGCGAACTCGCGCTGGTCGCCGACGTGGAGTCGACCGGCGGCGCCACGGTGTACCGGTTCACGGAGGGCTCCGTGCGGCGGGCGCTGGACGCGGGTCGGGGGGTCGCCGACATCACCACGCTGCTCGAACGGCACTCGCGTACCCCCATGCCCCAGGCGTTGCGGTACCTGGTGTCGGACGTGGGCCGCCGCCACGGGAGGCTGCGCGCGGGATCGGCCTCCAGCTACCTGCGGTGCGACGAACCAGCCGTGCTGGAGGAACTGGTCACCGACCGCCGCGTCGACGAACTCGGCCTGATCCGCCTCGCCCCCACGGTCGTGGCGAGCCGCGTGAACCGGTCGGCACTGGTGGAGCGGTTGCGTCAGCTGGGGTATCACCCGGTGGCCGAGAGCGGCGACGGCAGCATGCGGCTGAGCCGACCGGAGGTCCGGCGGGCCGAACCGGTGGACATGCCGCCCCCGGCCGAGGCGGGGTCGCCCGCCGATCTGGCGCGGGCGGCGGTCCGGGCCGTGCGCGCGGGGGACGAGGCGGCCACGGCGGCGCGGCGGCCCATCCCGCTGCCGGAGGACGGGCCGCCGGGTTCGCGCGCCAACGCGGCGATGGAGGCGCTGGCGCACGCGGCCGAGGAGGGGCGGCGGGTGTGGATCGGGTACACGGACACCGACGGGCGGCAGGTGAGCCGGATCGTCGAACCGTCGAGTGTCGACGGGGGCTTCCTGACCGCCTATGACACGACCCGCGCGGCCGTGCACCGGTTCGCCGTGCATCGCATCACCGCCGTCGCCGAACTGGAGGAGGCCGCGGAGTAGGGGCCGCGGCTCGGGCCCCGTTCCGCTCGGACGAACGCGCGGAACACACATGGGGCCCACACTCCACACACGTGGCACCCGTGTGCGGGGCGAGGGCTAGGGTGGTCCCGTTGGTCCACCCACCGACGGCGAGAGACTCCCATGAGCAACGCATCGCTGCCCCCCGGGGCATCGTCCCCCCGTGACCGCGGACGTGACGGCGAGCGCGGCCGCGAGGCGACACGGCGGCCCGACGAACGCGACGGCGCCCGCGACGCGGACCGGGACGACCGCCGACCCGTCGGCGCGGGCGGGGCCAGCAGCTCCACGATGGCCCTGATCCTGCACGCGCTCACGTTCGTGTGCTGCGCCAACTGGCTGTTCGGGGTCGCCGGGATCGTGTTCGCGGTGCGGGCGGCGCACGCGCGCGATCGCGGGCGCCCGGAGCAGGCCGAGACGCTGACGCGGTACTCCTGGTACTGCCTCGGCGCCGCGGGGGTGATGTTGTTCGTCATGACGGTGTTGACCTTCGTGATGCTGACGCGGGCCGGGTCCTGGATCCAGGGCATCGTCCCGGTCACCAACTTCTGAGGGGCGGGGTGAACCGGGGCTCCGGACGCCGCGTCCGACTGAGAGGGACGGGTGTGCGACGGGACGCGACGACCAGGGAGGGCGACGAGCGGTGAACGGCGGTGGCGGCCCGAGGGCCTTCTGGGAGAGGGAGCGCGGCTCCGCTCTCCGTCCCACCGTGCCCACGGGCGCTCCCGAACACGACGCGCGCGCTCCTCGGCGCCCGACCGGCGCACCGACCCTCGGACCCGCGGCCGCACCCCGCCCGGTCGGCCCGCCCCCGCGGGTCGGCGGCGCGGTCGCGGCGCTGGTGGTCGCGCTCCTCACCCTGGTGGTCCCCATCACCGGGATCGCTCTGGGGCAGTTCTACTTCCTGCTGCTGGCGAACGTCCCCGGGATCGGCCTGGGCGTCATCGCCCTGGTGAAGATCCCCGACACCGCCGAGGTGGAGCGGTTCCTCCGGTACACCTGGGCGTGCAACTTCGCGTACATCGCGGTGTCGGCCGTCCTCCTCGCCGCCTTCGCGCTGCTGATGGCGATCGTGCTCGGCCTCGCCGCCTGACCCCTGCCCGGCCACGCGCGCCTCCCGTGCGCGGCCCCATCCCCGAGACCACGGAGAACCCCACGATGAAGGACGACTGGCGGTACGGTCAGCCTCCCGGAGGCGACCCCTACGGACCGCCCGGCTTCGACCCCTACAACGCCGGGACCGGAGGCTACGGTCCCCCGCCCGGCGGCTACGGCGACCCGGGCTTCGCGGCCCCGGGCGGCTACCCCGGGCAGCCCTACGCGGAACGGCCCAGCGAGGGCGGCATCATCGGCGCCCTGGTCATGGCCATCATCCTGATGGTGACCTGCTGCGGCGCCTTCTCCGTCGTGGGGGTCATCTTCGCGGCCCTCGCCCTCGGGGAGAAGCACGACCCGGAGAAGGCGGCGAGGTACAAGCGCTACGCCTGGATCTCCAACTGGATCAACCTCGGCATCGTCCTCCTGATCGCCCTGATCTACGTCGTCGCCATCGCGTTCGCGATCGCCTCGGAGGCCTGACCCCCCGCCACCAGCGGAAATCCCACCCCGGCCGCCAAGAGGCCGCTCGGTCCGGGCATGATCGGAGGGCGGGGCGCGTTACACATGGCGCCCGCCCGCCGCCCTCCACCACCCTCGTGAGAAGGTCCGTGTGTCCTGCCTGATCGTCCAGTCCGACAAGACCCTCCTCCTCGAGGTCGACCACGAGTCCGCCGAGGAGTGCCGCCGTTCCATCGCCCCCTTCGCCGAACTCGAACGCGCTCCCGAGCACGTCCACACCTACCGGATCACCCCGCTGGCGCTGTGGAACGCGCGGGCGGCCGGGCACGACGCCGAACAGGTCGTGGACGCGCTGATCCGCTTCTCCCGCTTCCCCGTCCCGCACTCGCTGCTCGTGGACATCGCCGAGACGATGGACCGCTACGGGCGGCTGCGGCTCGTCGGCGACCCCGCGCACGGCCTGGTGCTGGAGTCCTCCGACCGAGCGGTGCTGGAGGAGGTCGTGCGCTCCCGCAAGCTCAAGGGCATGCTCGGCGACCGCCTCGGCGAGGACTCCGTCGCCGTGCACCCGAGCGAGCGCGGCAACCTCAAGCAGGCGCTGCTCAGGATCGGCTGGCCCGCCGAGGACCTGGCCGGGTACGTGGACGGCGAGGCGCACCGGATCGAGCTCGACCAGGACGGCTGGGAGCTGCGCGGCTACCAGAAGGAGGCCGCGGAGAGCTTCCACGCGGGCGGCTCGGGGGTCGTGGTGCTCCCGTGCGGCGCGGGCAAGACCGTGGTCGGGGCCGCGGCGATGTCGCTGACCGGCGCGACCACCCTGATCCTCGTCACGAACACGGTGTCGGTGCACCAGTGGCGGTCGGAGCTGCTCCGGCGCACGTCGCTGACCGAGGACGAGATCGGCGAGTACTCGGGCGCGCGCAAGGAGATCCGCCCGGTCACCATCGCGACCTACCAGGTGATGGCGGCGCGCCGGAAGGGCGTGTACACGCACCTGGAGCTGTTCGACGCGCGCGACTGGGGCCTGGTCGTCTACGACGAGGTGCACCTGCTGCCCGCGCCGATCTTCCGGATGACCGCCGACCTCCAGGCCCGGCGCCGCCTCGGCCTGACCGCCACCCTGGTGCGCGAGGACGGCCGCGAGGGCGACGTGTTCTCCCTCATCGGCCCCAAGCGCTACGACGCCCCGTGGAAGGACATGGAGAACCAGGGGTGGATCGCCCCGGCGGACTGCGTCGAGGTGCGGGTGGACCTGTCGGAGTCCGAACGCCTCGCGTACGCGACCGCCGAACCGGAGGACCGCTACCGGTTCTGCGCGTCGTCGGACTCCAAGACGACGGTGGTGCGGGAGATCGTGCGGCGCCACGCGCAGGAGCAGGTCCTGGTGATCGGGTCCTACATCGACCAGCTGGACGAGTTGGGCGAGTCGCTGGACGCCCCCGTGATCAAGGGCGAGACCCGCAACAAGGAGCGGGAGCGGCTGTTCGACGCCTTCCGTTCTGGCGAGCTGCGCACGCTGGTCGTGTCCAAGGTCGCGAACTTCTCGATCGACCTGCCGGAGGCGGGCGTGGCCGTCCAGGTGTCGGGGTCGTTCGGCTCCCGCCAGGAGGAGGCGCAGCGGCTCGGCCGGGTGCTGCGGCCCAAGTCGGACGGTCGGGCCGCGCGGTTCTACGCCGTGGTGGCCCGGGACACGCTCGACCAGGACTACGCCGCGCACCGGCAGCGGTTCCTCGCCGAGCAGGGCTACGCGTACCGGATCACGGACGCGGGGGACCTGATCGCGGGAGACGAGGTCTGACCCGTCCGGGGGAGCCGGGCCGCCCGGTCACAGCGACGGCAGCCCGCCCATGACGTACGTGCCCACGGCGATCCCCCAGGCGATGAGGGAGTAGGTCAGGGCGCGGGTGCGCAGCAGGCGGTCGCCTCGGACCGAGGGGGCCGTGAACGCGGCGACGAGCAGGGCCAGGCCGAGGAGCGCGGGGACCGCGGACGCCAGCGCGAAGAGCTGGCTCTGGGTCGCGCAGGTCGCGTAGCCCTCGCTGCCGGGATCACCACAGAACACGTCGTCCCCCGATCGATGCGGTCGGTCTGGGCGGTACTCCCTGACCGTACCGTTTCGGAAGGGGGGTGATCGCCGCTGAGGACGACCGTTTCCAGGCGGAGGGCGGCTCCCCACCAGCCACACCGAACCAGATTCTGTTTTTTCGTGACGGACACCACGTTCGCTCTTTACACGAGAGGGCTTCGTGTCCAATCATGAGGGCAGTACGCCCCACGGAGGTCATCCCCATGCCCGACACCCCAGCCACGGCGGCGGCCACAGGCGAGCACCGGTCCGGTTTCCACTCCCTCCGCAGCGGAGGCCTGAACTGGGACTCCCTCCCACTCCGACTGTTCACCAAGGGCAACGCCCGGTTCTGGAACCCGGCCGACATCGACCTGAGCCAGGACGCCGAGGACTGGAAGCGGCTCGACGACGCGGCGCGCACGCGGACCCTGCGCCTGTGCGCGTTCTTCGTGGCGGGCGAGGAGGCGGTCACCGAGGACCTCCAGCCGTTCATCCGCGCGATGGCGGCGGAGGGTCGGCTCGGCGACGAGATGTACCTGACCCAGTTCGCCTTCGAGGAGGCCAAGCACGTCCAGGCGTTCCGGCTGTGGCTGGACGCGCTGGGGGTCTACGACGACCTGCACGAGTACGTCGACGCCAACCCGGGGTACCGCACCCTGTTCTACGAGGAGCTGCCCGGATCCCTGGACGCGCTGCTGCACGACCCCAGCCCGCGCAACCAGGTGCGGGCGTCGGTGACCTACAACCACGTCATCGAGGGGTCGCTCGCGCTGACCGGCTACTACGCGTGGAACCACGTGTGCACCGTGCGGGACATCTTCCCCGGCATGCGGGAGATCGTGCGGCGGATCGGGGACGACGAGCGCCGCCACATGGCGTGGGGCACCTTCACCTGCCGCAGACACGTCGCCGCCGACGACGCCAACTGGGAGGCGGTCCGCGAGCGCCTGGACGAACTCCTGCCGCACGTGATGACCACGGTCAAGCGCGGGGACACCCCCTCCGACGACCCGGCCGACCAGCGCTACGAGCTGCCGTCGGGCGAGCTGGTCCGGTACGCGGGCGACCGGGCGCTGCGCCGCCTGGGCGCGATCGAGTCCGCGCGCGGCGTCCCGGTGGCCCAGATCGACGTCGACGCCTCCCCGGAGCAGCTGGAGGAGCGGTTCGGCGAGGAGGACCGGGAGACCATGCGGCGGGCCGGCCGGGAGGCCTGACCGCGCGGCGGCGGGCGGACCGCGTCGAGGAGGCCCGTCAGACCGCCCCCTCGACGTGCCACAACTCGCGCCGCCCGCGCTCGGCCTCCAGGGCGATCCGGCCGAACGGCTCACTCCGCCAGTCGCCGTCCCCGGTGAGGTGGTTGGCGTAGAGCACCTCGCCGAGCCGCGAGAGCACGAACAGCGAGTCCACGAGCCGGTGCGTCTCCAGGAACTCGACCGTGTTCGGCACCCCCAGGTAGAACCGTTCGTGGTCCTGCGGGGTGATCCACCGGCCGAACCCCTGGTCGCGGCGGGCGCGCGCGTGGCGGTCGACGATCCCGAACGCGCTGTTGCTGCTGTGCGTGGCCACGAACGCGACCTCCACGCGGTACCCGGCCGAACGGAACCCCTCCACCCAGGCGGCGGCCCAGTCCGCGCGCCCGAGCGGGTGGCTGCACACGACGTCCGCCCGGCCCTCGCGCACGTGCTCCATCGCGAGCTGGTGCAGGCCGCCGACCTGCCGCCCCAGGGTCCGTGACGCGACGCGGTCGTCCGCGCTCATCGCCCACTCGTAGTCCGGCGCCAGGCGCAGCAGATCGTCCCCGTCGTAGCTGACCGTCCCCTCGGGCAGCACCGGCAGGAGCAGGCGCTGGAGCGTCGACTTGCCCGAGCCCGGCTGGCCGCCGAGGAGGAGCACCCGGGGCCGTTCCCGGGGCCGGCCGGTGAGGCGGGAGCGCAACGCCAGGTCGAACAGGGCCTCCAGCTCGTCCCAGTCCAGGTCCCGCCCCGGGTCCTCGGCGGTGGCGCCCTCGGGCGCCCGGACGGGCTCGCGGCGCAGGTCGGTGACGGTCGCCGGGAGTTCGGCGTTGACCCGGTCGAGCTGGTCGGGGGTGAGGAACGGCAGCCGGGCCTCCGCGTCGAGCAGGACCCCGGCACGCGCCGTGTCGCCCCGGGACAGGCACGCGCCGATCGCCGCGCAGTAGAGGTTGTAGGCGCGCTCCCTGGCCTCGCGCTGGGCGTCGGTCTGCGGCGGGACACCGCCGCTGGAGGTCTCCGTCAGGAGTGGCGGCACGCCACCCGCCTCCTCGGCCGCTCTCCCGTTCCCGCCGCCCAACGTGGTCATGTCCCCTGCCCTTTCCCTCGGTCCGACCGCCGGAGCCGGTCGGTCGCCGCGGATGGGGATGCTAGTCCCTCGCGCCCGCCCGTGCGGGGGGTTTCCCGGAGATGGGGTGGCCTAGAGTGGCCAGCATGACAGCGAGTCCGACCACCCCCGCGGGGGTACCCGCCGTGATCGACGCCCTGGCCTGGGTCCACGTCCGCGACGGCCGCCTCCTGTGCGTCCGTTCGCAGGAGAAGGATCTGCTCTACGTTCCCGGTGGAAAGCGTGATCCGGGCGAGAGCGACGAGGCCGCCGTGACGCGGGAGGCCCGTGAGGAGGTCAGCGTCGAGCTGCGCCCGGGGACCTTCCGCCGGGTGGCGGTGATCGACGAGGTCGCGCACGCGCAGGCCCCCGGGACCCGGGTGCGGCTGACCTGCTACACGGCGGAACACGACGGGGACATCGCGGCGGACAACGAGATCTCCGACCTGGAGTGGATCGGGTTCGCCGAGCGCGATCGCTGCGCCCCGGCCGTACGCAGGCTCGTCGAACTCCTGCACGCGGAGGGCGCCGTCCGTTAGGGCGTGCATGGCGGACACGTGCCCTGCTCCACGTCGCCCCAGCACAGCTCTCGCCGCGTTCTCGTCAGTCGAAAACACACCCAGGCTTACTCCTTCTCCGGCCTTGCGACAGCCGCACCGGGTGCGCCCGCCCGTCACCGACGACCGCGGCGTGGGAGGCCCTCGGGGTCGATCGGGTCGGGCTCGCGCCGCCGCCACCGGCCCGTGCGGAGCGCCAGCAGCATCGCGGTCGGCACACCGAACACGAACGGGGCGAGGAACGCCGTCGCCGTGAGCGCGTCGACCCCCTGGATCTCCACGTCACCGCTGCTCAGCAAGGTCTGGGCGACCGTCTGGAACACCAGGTGGAAGCCCACGCACGCCCACACGTTCCCGGTGACCACGCGGACGCAGCCCAGCACGATCCCCATGACGAGGAACAGCGGCAGCCGCCCCGCGAGCACGCCCCACCCCTCGGACAGCACCCACAGCGTGGTGCCGAACAGGGCGAACAGCCCGGCCTGCGCCAGGACCGCGAGCCAGGCGGGCATGGCCGTGTTGAGGTTCCGGAACAGGTAGCCGCGGAAGATCAGCTCCTCCGGCACCGCCTCGAACACCAAGACCAGCACCGCGAGCAGCGCGACCCCGGGCACCAGGTCGGTCCAGGGCACGGCGGCCCCGATCGACGACCACCCCATCGCGAGGCACATGGCGATCGCCGCTCCGCCGGGCAGTCCCCAGGCCGCCGCCCCGACCAGGAACGGCCGCCAGCCCTCGCGGGCACCGGTCAGTCCGAGCCCGCCCCACGGCCGCCGGTCGAGGTAGCGGCGTGCGGCCCACACCATGGGCACGGCCAGGACGAAGACGACCGACGCGTTGACCACGTGGTTGACCGTGGTCAGCTCCTCCCCCGGGAACAGGATGTCGTCCAGCCACGCCATCACCTGCCAGATCAGCTGGGCGGCCGCCACGACCACCGCGATCCGGACGAGCAGGTGCGGCCGCTCCGGTCGTACGCTCACCGTCGAACGTTCGTGAATTCCGTTCATACGGAACACGATCCCGCGCCGGAGTCCCCTCCGGTATCCGGAAATCACCCTGGATCGCCCCTGAGACCGGCCCTGGCGGCCCCGACCCCGGGACCCGCGTGGGCCCGGTGACGGGCACCGGAAAATCAGTGGCCGCGGCGTCGGACCCTGGCTAGTGTCCGAAGACGTGCGCCACCTTCCCGAACCTCCGGGGGTCCCCGACCACCGGTCCGCCCGCCGCTTCCTGCTCTGGCTCGCCCGCCGCCAGTGGCGCTCCCTCACGTGGGCGTCGCTGACCACGGGCGCCTTCACCGCCTGCACCGTGCTCAGCGCGGCGGCGCTCGGCGCGGCGATCGACTCCGGCCTCACCGACGGGGACGCCGGGGCGCTCCTGTTCTGGGTCGGGATCCTCACCGTCCTCGTCCTGGCCTCCGTCGGCCTCCTCCACCTGCTCCACCGCGCCCAGGCGTTCAACTGGTACGCGTCGAGCTACCGGACCGTGCAGTCGGTGACCGACCGCTCCGTCCACCTGGGACCCACGCTCACCCGGCGGCTGCCCTCCGGCGAGGTGGTCGCGGTCGGCACGGACGACATCGACCAGATCGGCGACTTCTATGAGATGAGCGCCATGGTGCCGGGATCGGTGGTCTCCATCGCGGTGGCCAGCGCCCTGATGCTCACCTCGCACGTGACCTTCGGGGTCGTCGTGCTGGTGGCGGTGCCGCTGATCATGCTCTCGACGTTGCCGCTGCTGAACGCGCTCTCCGACCGCCAGGAGCGCCAGCGCGACCGCCAGGCCGAGCTGACCACGATCGCCAGCGACCTGGTGGCGGGTCTGAGGGTCCTGCGCGGTGTGGGCGGGGAACGCACCGTCGGCCGCCGCTACCGGGACGAGTCCCAGCGGGTCCGCGCGGCCGGGGTGCGGGTCGGGTGGGCCGACGCGGCCCTGCAGGCCGTGCGCGAACTCCTGCCCGGACTGCTGCTGGTGGGGATCGTCTGGTACGGGGCGCGGCTCGCGCTCGCGGGTGAGCTCACCGTCGGCGAGCTGGTCGCCTTCTACGGCTACACCACCACCCTGGGCGGGGCCGTGCGCTATCTGACCGTGACGGCGACCGCCTACGTCTCGGCCCGGGTCTCCGCCGACCGGGTGGTCGGCGTCCTGTCCCTGGACCACGACCACCCCGACCCCGCGCACCCGGCCCGGGCCCCGGAGGCGCCGTGCGACCTGCGCGACCCGGTCAGCGGGGTGACGGTCACGGCGGAGCGGGCGATCGGGGTCGTGTGCGCCGACCCCTCCGACGCGACGGTGATCGCCGAGCGCCTCGGCCGCTACCGCGAGGACGAGGACGCCGAACTGGTCGAGCGCGCCACCGGTCGTGCGGTGCGGCTGCGGGACCTGCCGCGCCGCACGGTGCGGGAACGGGTGCTCGTGGCGACCAACGACGCCCATCTGCTCTCCGGCAGGCTGCGGGACGAGCTGTCGCCCGACGGCGGCCTGTCCGACGAGCGGCTGGCGCGGGTGATCGACGCGGCGCACGCCGACGACGTCGTGCGGCAGTCGTCGCGGGGGCTGGACACCGTGGTCACCGAGCGCGGACGCGAGTACTCCGGCGGCCAGCAGCAACGGCTGCGGCTCGCCCGGGCGCTGGCGCTCGACCCGGAGATCCTCGTCCTGGTGGAACCCGCCTCCGCGGTGGACGCCCACTCCGAGGCCGCCATCGCGGAGCGGCTCGCCGCGGAGCGCGGGGGCCGGACGACCGCCCTGTTCACCACCAGCCCCCTGCTGCTCGCCCACACCGACCACGTGCTCTTCGTCCAGGAGGGCCGGGTGAGCGCCCAGGGAACGCACGCGGAGCTGCTCGCCGACGTCCCGGACTACGCCGCCACCGTCCTGCGCGCGATGGCCACCGAGGAGATCCCATGACCCGGACAGCCGAACACTCCAGGCCGCACCTGCCCGAGCTCACGGAGTGGCAGCCGGTCGACGGCCTCCCGGTCGCCCCGCCCGCCATGGTGTGGCGGCGGCTGCGGCGCGCGGGCCGCGAGCACGGATGGACGCTCACCGGCGTCGTCGGCCTGTACGGGGTCGCCGCGCTGAGCGCGCTGGTCGCCCCGTGGGCGCTCGGTCGCATCATCGACACCGTGCGGGCCGACGGCTCGCTGGGGAGCGTCGACCTGTTGGCGCTGGCGATCGTCGGCGCGCTCCTGGTCAACGCGGCGTTCGTCCTGGTGTCGGTGGCGCTGTCGATCCGCTTCGGCGAGGGGGTGCTGGCGGAGCTGCGCGAGGAGTTCGTGCACGACGTCCTGCGCCTGCCGCTGGGAACCGTGGAGCGCGCCGGGACGGGCGACCTGGTGGCGCGCACCGGACGTGACATCGGCCACCTGAGCCACACCGTGCGCAACTCGATCCCGATCATGGTGGTCAGCGCGGTGACGGTGGTGGTCGTGGTCGTCGCGATCGGCGTGGTGCACCCGCTGCTGCTGCTCGCCCTGGCGCCCTCGGTCCTGGTGCTGTGGGTGTCCACCCGCTGGTACGTCCGGCGGGCGCCGGACGGGTACGTGCGCGAGCTGGCGACCTACTCCGACCTGACACAGGGCGTGACGGACACCGTCGAGGGGGCGCGCACGATCGAGGCCCTCGGGCGGCAAGCGCGCCAGATCGCGCTCAACGACCAACGGGTGCACCGGGCCTACCTGGCCGAGCGGTACACGCTGTGGCTGCGGACCGTGTGGTACCCGCCGCTGGAGTTCTCCTACCAGTTCCCCACCGCGATGACACTGCTGGTCGCGGGGGTGCTGCACATGAACGGCGACATCAGCGTGGGCGCGATCGCGACGGCGGTGTTCCTCAGCGCGCAGCTGTCGGGACCGATGGAGCGGCTGATCGACGAGATCGACAGCGTGATGATGGGGTTCACCAGCCTCCGGCGGCTGCTCGGCGTCGGACTGGCCGAGGACGAGCGGACCGCGCCGGGGGCCGCCGACCCCGCCGCGCCCGGCACCGTGGAGGTGCGCGACGCGCGGTTCGCGTACACCGACACCGAGGTGCTGCACGGCGTGGACCTGGTGGTGCGCCCGGGCGAACGGCTGGCCATGGTCGGGCCGAGCGGGGCGGGCAAGTCGACGCTCGGGAAGCTGATCGCGGGCATCCATCCGCCGACCTCGGGCGCCGTCCGCGTGGGCGGCGCGGAGCTGTCGGGGCTGCCGCCGGAGGACCGGCGGCGCCGGGCGATCCTGCTGAGCCAGGAGAGCCACGTGTTCCGGGGGACGGTCGCGGAGAACCTGTCGCTGGCGCTGGACGAGGAGGAGGCCGACGAGGACGCGCTGTGGAAGGCCCTGGCCGCCGTGGACGCCGACACCTGGGTCCGCGCGCTGCCGGACGGGCTGGCCACGCGGGTCGGCTCCGGGCAGCGCACACTCGATCCCGCCCACGTGCAGCAGCTGGCGCTGGCCCGCCTGGTGCTGGCCGACCCGGAGGTGCTGGTGCTCGACGAGGCGACGTCGCTCATCGACCCGCGCTCCGCCCGCCACCTGGAACGCTCACTGGGCGGCGTGCTCGCGGGCCGCACGGTGGTGGCGATCGCGCACCGCCTGCACACGGCGCACGACGCCGACCGGATCGCGGTGGTCGAGGACGGCCGGATCAGCGAACTGGGCACGCACGACGAGCTGCTCGCGCGCGACGGCGCCTACGCGAGGCTGTGGCGCGCCTGGCACGGGGACTGAGCCCGGCTCCGAGGGGTGGGGCTCAGCACCGGTCCAGCCGATTCACCACTTGTCGGGGCCGGGGAACCTGGAGGTGTCCAACTCCAGGTTGAAGGGCATCGGAAGGCTGATCTTGTCCCCGAACTCCACGGTGGTGGCACGGTTGTAGCGTCCGTTGCCGGGGCGCTCGTAGAGAGTGACCGAGGGGCCCTCCCCGGCGAAGGCATCGATGAGCAGGTACAGCGGAACCGGGGCGTACGCGTAGCCCCAGAGCTTCTTGTCGCGATCGGTGCTCATGCTGCTCCTGGACACGATCTCCACCACGAGCGACGCCTCTTCGGCCGGGCTCGGAGACTGGGACGGGTCGAGGACGACATCCTCGGGCATGACGATCACATCCGGCACGTAGAGCCGTTCGACGGCCGAGACCTGCACACCCAGAGTCTGGAAGACGTGCCACTCGTCTGGAACCGAGCGAACCAACACCCGGTGGACCAGCGACGCGATGATGTTGTGGGGGTCAGACGGAGGGGGCACCAGAACGACTCCGTTGTCATTAAGGATCTCAGCCCGCCAGCCGTCGGGCACGTCAAGCTCCTGCCAGGTGCGCAGCAGGTAGTCCCATCTCGACGGCCCCTCCTGGACAGGGGGTTCAGTCACGGCAAGACTCATTTCGCGTTGCACCTCCGGACAGGAACACTAACGCTCCGTGTCCGTGTCCACCCGACACTTCGCAGAATAGCTTCCGAGATTTTCCTGGAACAGTGCCCACGCCACCGATCACCCTCGGAAACAGCGAAACCGGGCGGCCCCGAAGGGCCACCCGGTCGTCGCGGGCGAGGTCGCGTACCGGACCTCGGACTCCAGGCGGAACCTAGAAGTCCATGCCGCCCATGCCACCGGTCGGGTCGCCGGCGGGAGCCGCGGCCTTCTCCGGCTTCTCAGCGATGACGGCCTCGGTGGTCAGGAACAGACCAGCGATGGAGGCGGCGTTCTGGAGAGCGGAACGCGTGACCTTGGTCGGGTCGATGACGCCCTCCTTGAACAGGTCGGCGTACTCGCCGGTGGCGGCGTTGAGGCCGAAACCGGGCTCCAGGTTCTTGACCTTGTCCGCCACGACGCCGCCCTCGAGGCCGGCGTTGACCGCGATCTGCTTCAGCGGCGCGGCGATGGCGCGGCGGACGATGTCGGCGCCGATGGCCTCGTCGCCGTCCAGGTCGAGCTTCTCGAAGGCCGGGACGCTGGCCTGGAGCAGGGCGACACCGCCGCCGGGCAGGATGCCCTCCTCGACCGCGGCCTTGGCGTTGCGGACGGCGTCCTCGATGCGGTGCTTGCGCTCCTTGAGCTCCACCTCGGTGGCGGCGCCGGCCTTGATGACGGCCACGCCGCCGGCCAGGCGGGCGAGACGCTCCTGGAGCTTCTCGCGGTCGTAGTCGGAGTCGGTCCGCTCGATCTCGTTGCGGATCTCGTTGACGCGACCGGCGATCGCGGTGGCGTCACCGGCGCCGTCCACGATGGTGGTCTCGTCCTTGGTGACGACGACCTTGCGGGCGCGGCCGAGCATGTCGAGCTCGGTGTTCTCCAGCTTGAGGCCGACCTCCTCGGTGATGACCTGGCCGCCGGTCAGCACGGCGATGTCGCCGAGCTGGGCCTTGCGGCGGTCACCGAAGCCCGGGGCCTTGACGGCGACGGACTTGAAGGTGCCGCGGATCTTGTTGACGACCAGGGTCTGGAGAGCACCCTGCTCGACGTCCTCGGCGATGACCATCAGCGGACGGCCGGCCTGGAGGACCTTCTCCACGACGGGAAGGAACTCGTTGTTGTTCGAGATCTTGGAGTTGACGATGAGGATGTAGGGGTCCTCGAGGACCGTCTCCATGCGCTCGAGGTCGGTGGCGAAGTAGGGCGAGATGTAGCCCTTGTCGAAGCGCATGCCCTCGGCGAGCTCCAGCTCGAGCCCGAAGGTCTGCCCCTCCTCGACGGTGATGACGCCTTCCTTGCCGACCTTGTCCATCGCCTCGGCGATGGTCTCGCCGATCTGGGTGTCGCCGGCGGAGATCGAGGCGGTGGAGGCGATCTGCTCCTTGGTCTCGACGTCCTTGGAGAGCTTGCCGAGCTCCTCGTTGATGCGGGCCACGGCGGCCTCGATGCCGCGCTTGAGACCGATCGGGTTGGCCCCGGCGGCGACGTTGCGCAGACCCTCGGAGACGAGCGCCTGGGCGAGCACGGTGGCGGTGGTGGTGCCGTCACCGGCGACGTCGTCGGTCTTCTTGGCGACCTCCTTGACCAGCTCGGCCCCGATCTTCTCCCACGGGTCCTCGAGCTCGATCTCCTTGGCGATGGAGACGCCGTCGTTGGTGATCGTGGGGGCGCCCCACTTCTTCTCCAGGACGACGTTGCGGCCCTTGGGGCCGAGCGTGACCTTGACGGCGTCAGCGAGCTGGTTCATGCCACGCTCGAGGCCGCGACGGGCCTCCTCGTCGAACGCGATCAGTTTGGCTGCCATTGAGTTCTTGTCCTCCCGTGACCGGGCTGGTACGCGATGGGACGAGGCGTGCGCCCGCGACGGACGACCGCGGCCGCACCGGCAACCCCTCTGCCGGCCGCCGCGATCTCGCAGCCTCGATCCTGGTTAGCACTCAGGAAAGGCGAGTGCTAACCAGGTCCCTTTTTAGCACTCGCCCCTGGAGAGTGCAAACGATGTGGTCACGATTTCCACAGCCCTCTCACCAGGGTTTACCTGGGACGATCCGGAACGACGTGCGGATTTCGCGCTGGGTGGACACGGTCGGGCCACCCGGTCCAGGTCAGCGGGCCGACCGGTGCACGGAGCGGGCGCCGACGGCGAGCGCCACGACCGCCAGGCCGAGCGCGACGACCCACCCCACGCCCACCGCCGAACCCCATTCCCCGGCGAACAGGGCGCGCTCGGCGTCCACCACGTAGGCGATCGGGTTCAGCCGCGACAGCGCGTACAGCCACCCCGGCGCCAGATCCATCGGCAGCAGCACCCCGGACAACAGCATCAGCGGCATCAGAGCGCCCTGGACCACCGGCGCGAAGACATAGGTCTGCCTGGCCGCCAGAGCCGCCAGGTACGACAGCGTGGACAGCCCGACCCCGAGCACCGCGAGCAGTGCCAGGCCCACGACGGCGTCCAGGGGCGCGACCCGGAACCCGAACACGACCACCAGCGCCAGGACGAGCAGCGTCTGCGCGACCACCATGGCCACGTCCGCGAGCACCCGTCCGAGCAGCAGCGACACCCGGCTCGCCGGGGAGGCCAGCAGCCGCTCGTGCGCGCCCGACGCCATCTCGGGCAGGAGACCGAAGCCCGCGAACCCGCCCGCGAACAACGCGAGCATGACCAGGAGCCCCGGCACGAACCACTGCCAGGAGCCCTCGCCCGTGGGACCGCCGAGCCCGTCCAGCAGGGGCGAGAACAGCGCCAGATAGAGCACCGGCTGCAGCATCCCGAACAGGATCAGCGCGGGTCGCCGCAGCACCAGCCGCCCCTGCCGCTGGAAGACGATCCAGGTGTCGCGCGCCATCGTTCCCCTCACCTTGGTCTCCGACGGAGGTTCCGTCCTCGTCGGCGCGGTCATCGCTCTCCCTCTCTCAGGCTGCGTCCGGTCAGGGTCAGGAAGACGTCGTCCAACGTCGGTCGGCTCACGCTCACGGTGAGCGGCGTGACGCCCGCCTCGTCGAGCGAGCGGAGCAGCCCCGGAAGGGCGGAGTCGCCGCGCTCCACCCGGACGCGGACCTCGTGGTCGCGGCCCGCCCCCTCGACGACCTCCGCCGTCCCGGCCGACGGCAGCGGTTCCACGGCCTTGGCCCCCAGTCGCGCGGAGTCCGCGTCCTCGGTGGTGAACGTGACCAGGTCGCCGGAGACCCGGCCCTTGAGCTCGTCGGCGGCGCCGTCGGCGATGACCCGGCCGTGGTCGATGACCAGGACCCGCTCGGCCACGCCGTCCGCCTCCTCCAGGTAGTGGGTGGTCACCACGACGGTGGTGCCGAACTCCTCGCGCAGGCGGGTCACGTGGCCCCACAGGTTGGCGCGGCTCTGCGGGTCGAGCCCGGTGGACGGTTCGTCGAGGAACAGCAGTCCGGGGCGGTGGATGAGGCCCATGGCGATGTCGAGGCGTCGGCGCTGACCGCCGGAGAGCGCGCCGACCACGCGGTCGGCCGCTTCGCCGAGTTCCAGCAGATCGAGCAGTTCGCCGCAGCGGTGGCGGGCGGTCCGCCGGTCGAGCCCGTACAACAGGCCCTGGGTGTACAGCTCGTCGCGGGTGAGCTGGTCGTCCCCGGCGCCGTGCCCCTGGCCGACGAACCCGATCCGGCGCCGCACCTCGGCGGGCTCGGCGCGTACGTCGCGTCCGGCCACCTCGGCGGTGCCCGAGGTGGGTGCGAGCAACGTGGTGAGCATGCGCAGGGTCGTGCTCTTCCCGGCTCCGTTGGGCCCCAGGAACGCGACCAGTTCTCCCTGGTCGACGTCGATGTCGACGCCCCGGACGGCCTCGACCGTCCGTTTGCCGACCCGGAAGTGCCGGGTCAGCTCCCGTGTGTGGATCATCCTCGCTCCAGTATTAAAACTTGAATGTGAGGACGAGTGTGCCCGATCGATCGGCAGTATTCAAGTTTTAATACGTCTCGCCGGATCTCCCGCCGCACGGTGGAACCGACCACCGCCCCGGACGCGTCAGAGGACCGACGGCGCCCGCCTCCCGCGCCGCACCGACACGGATCGGCCGCCGCATGAACAAACTCCCCATCCTCGACCCGACCCTCCCCGAGGCGATCCACCGCGCCGTGCGTGAGAAGCCCGACTCCCTCATCGCCACGGAGCCCGGAACCGCGCCCGTCGGACGGGGCCACCGGTTCGGGCGGGCGGTGCGCGGTGTGGCCGTGCTGGTGCTCTCGATCGCCCTCATGATCACCGTCCAGTACCTGTACGGCAGGTGGTGGTCGATGGCCGCCGGGTGCGCCAGCCTGTTCCTCTACCTGCCGCCGCGGCCGGAGGAGGACCGGCTGCGGAACGCGCTGAGAACGGGCGCCTCCACCATCCTCCCGTGGTGGATCTGGGCCATCCCGATGTCCTCCTTCGGTGCCTGGTTCCCTTTCGGCATCCTCCACCTCGTCACCTTCAACAGCTTCGTCGGCGGCGCACCCAAGCAGGAGGTGCGCGTTCCCCGCGACCGCTTCGTCCTGCCCAGCGAGATCGCCCGCGCCGACCGTGACCGGCTGCGGCGGATGCGGGAGGTCATCGGCACTGTGGAGAGGGCCCAGACCGTGCTGACGCCCGGCTTCGACGGGCGGGACGCGCTGCTGGTGCTCCGGGAGGAGGAGTGGCGACTGGCCGAATCGATGCGGCGTATCGCACCGCTCGCGCGGGAGATCAACGACCTGGACGGGAGGGCCGCGTCCCACCGCGTGCGCGAGGCCATGCGCCCCCAGATCGCGGTGCTCGACGAGGTGCGTGCCGCCCACGCGGCGGCCGTCGACCGCGCCGAGTCCTACATCGGCCCGGTCAAGCGGGCGTTGACCGCCCACGAGGAATGGGAGCAGTGCCAACGGCTGGCCGCGAGCGGCGGCGCCTTCGCCGACGTCCTCGCCGAGACCCGCGGACGCGACCACGGGTCACTCGCCGGAGCCCCCGACCTGGAGTCCGACACCGCGCTCCAGGCCGCCCGGCTCACCCTGACCCGGCGCACGGACGAGGCGGCCGAGGCCAACGCGTGGCTGCTGAACGCCGTCAGGGGAGGGAACCGGTAGGCGGGCCCGGGGGTCAGTCGCCGGTGGGCGGCAGGCCGAAGGCGCCGGCGTCGTCGTCGGCCATCGTGTAGCGTCCCTCGCCCAGGGAGTCGATGAGTCGACGGGTCCAGCCGGTCTCGGCATCGATCGTCGACCGCCAGAGGCCGAACAGCTCGGCCAGGTGCGGCGGCCTGTCATGGCCCTCACCCGACGCCGAACGCACCTCGGAGCCGACCTCCTCCAGCCCGGCCAGGCGCCGTTCCAGCATCGCGATCGCCTCGGCCCGCGGCAAGGCGGTCATCAGGGTGACCCCGGCGCAGAGCAACGCGTGGTCGTGGCCGGAGTGGCTCAACGCCGCGCACAGCAGCCGGTGGAACTCGGCCTCGCCGTCGTCGGTCAGCGCGTAGGAGGTGCGGTCGACCACGTCGTCGCCGTCGGCCACGAACTCCCGCAGCTTCCCCTCCTGGCTCAGCTTGCGCAGCGCGTGGTAGATCGAGCCCCACTTGACGTTGGCCCACTCCCCGGCGTTCCAGGAGAGCAGTTCCCGCCCCACCCGGTACCCGTGTGCCTGCCCGTGCATCCGCACCACGCCCAGGACCAACAGCCGCGTCGCCGACATCTCCACCCTCGTCCGTCTCGGTGCCCCCAGCCTACGAGCGGCGTCGACGGGGGCCGACCGGCCCCGGACACGACGAACGGGGCGGCACCGTCCTCCCGGGGGGTGGAGGACGGGACCGCCCCGTTCGGGGCCGCGGTTCCGCGGCGGCGGCTCAGCAGCCTCCGGCGACCGCCGGAATGATCGAGACCTGGGCGCCGTCGGCCACCTCCGTCTGGAGGCCCTTCTCGAACCGCACGTCCTCGTCGCCCACGTACACGTTGACGAAGCGGCGGACCTTGCCCGCGTCGTCGAGGATCCGGGCCCGGATGCCCGGGTAGTTGGCCTCCAGGTCGTCGATGACCTCGGCGAGGGTCGCGCCCTCGGCGGTCACCTCGGAGGCGTCGTCGGTGTAGGTGCGCAGGATGGTGGGCACGCGGACGCTGGCGCTCATGTCGTGTCTCTTCCTTCGTCGGGTGGGGTGCGGGGCCCGGGACGCGTCACCGGACCCCGCGAGGTCGTCGGGGTGGCCGCCGCGGCCGTCAGGCCAGGCCCGCCTCGGCGAACGCGGACAGGGACGGCGCGATGGTGGCGGTCACGCCCGCGTCCACGGCGCCCAGGGTCTTGAGACCGTCGCCGGTGTTGAGCACGACCGTCTCGGCCTTCGGGTCGAGCTTGCCCTCGCGCACGAGCTTGCGCAGGACGCCGGTGGTGACGCCGCCCGCGGTCTCGGCGAAGATGCCCTCGGTTCGGGCGAGGAGGTTGATCGAGTCGACCACCTCGGCGTCGCTCACGTGCTCCACGGAGCCGCCGGTGCGCTTGGCGATGTCCAGGACGTAGGGCCCGTCGGCCGGGTTGCCGATGGCCAGCGACTTGGCGATGGTGTCGGGCTTGACCGGCTGGATGACGTCGTGGCCCGCCTCCCACGCCCTGGCGACCGGGGAGCACCCGGTGGCCTGGGCACCGAAGACCTTGTACGGGCGGTCCTGGACCAGGCCGAGCTTGATCAGCTCCTGGAAACCCTTGTCGATCTTGGTGAGCTGGGAGCCGGAGGCGATCGGGATGACGATCTGCTCGGGCAGCCGCCAGCCGAGCTGCTCGGCGATCTCGTAGGCCAGCGTCTTGGAGCCCTCGCCGTAGTAGGGGCGCAGGTTGACGTTGACGAAGCCCCAGCCCTCACCGGCCGGGTCGCCGATGAGCTCGGAGCAGAAGCGGTTGACGTCGTCGTAGTTGCCGTCGATGGCCACGACCTTGCCGCCGTAGACGGCGGCCATGACCACCTTGCCCTCCTCCAGGCCCGCGGGGATGAACACGCAGGACTCGAACCCGGCGCGGGCGGCGGCCGCGCCCACGGCGCCGGCGAGGTTGCCGGTGGAGGAGCAGGACAGGGTGGTGAACCCGAAGGTGCGGGCGGCCTCGACGGCGATGGCGACCACGCGGTCCTTGAAGGAGTGGGTGGGGTTGCCGGAGTCGTCCTTGATGTGGAGGGAGTCGAGGCCGAGCTCGGCGGCGAGGCGGTCGGCGCGGACCAGCGGGGTCAGGCCGGGGTTCATGTTGGGGAGTTCGGCGACGTTGGTCGGCACCGGCAGGAGGGAGCGGTAGCGCCAGATGTTGTTCGGGCCGCTCTCGATGTCGGCGCGGGTGACGGTCCCGAAGTCGTAGGCGACCTCAAGGGGGCCGAAGCAGAACTCGCAGGCGAAGCGGGGGGTGAGGTCGTAGCGCTCGCCGCACTCGCGACAGGACAGCGCGGTCGCGGGGCCGAAGGAGCGGACGGAGGTGGGTTCGGTGGCGGCAATCGCCATGGCGAGGCGTCTCCCCTCATCTTTCCTGGTGGCCACCTTGACCCCAGGCCGGAGTTGGCACCTGTCCCAGCCGCCTCGCGAGGAGCGCGAGTATCGCATGCTGAGATGGTTGCCGGGGCTTCGTAGGGCCGGTCCCTCCACCCCTCTGGATGAGCAATATGAAATTGTGCGCCGACCCTGTCGGATCCGCACGGTCACTGTAACGGACACGTCGGCCGGCTTTCCACATCGGGTGACCCGGAACACACGAACCCGCTCGTATGGTGAGACGGCCCAGGTCGGCGATCCCGGCCCGGAGCCGCCGCGTTCGGCCGGTGTGACGTACGCATGCGTTGGCCCGGCACGGGTTTGGGCCCCCCGTCCACGGGCGAGACATGAGGGAACACCCCGCCCCGCACCCACACCCCGCTCACGGGCGGCAGATCCGATCCGCTCCACCGAGAGGACGAGTACGTGGACAAGGCACAGATCCTCATCGCCTCCAACAGGGGACCGGTGTCCTTCTCGACCGCCGACGACGGCTCCCTGGAGTACCGCAGGGGCGGCGGCGGACTCGTGTCGGGGATGATCTCGGTGGCCTCGGAGATCGACGGTCTCTGGGTGTGCGCCGCCCTGTCCCCCGCCGACCGGCGCGCCGCCGCCGAGGCCCCCGGGGCCCGCCTGGACCGGTCCCACGACCTGGACGGCATGCGGGTCCACATGCTGGACATCCCGGAGGACACCTTCGCGGGCGCCTACACCGGGATCGCCAACTCGACGCTGTGGTTCACGCAGCACATGCTGTACGACACCCCCGACAAGCCCTCCTTCGGCTCCGGTTTCCACCGGCGCTGGGCGGACTACGTCGCCTACAACAACGCGTTCGCCGAGGCCCTGGTGGCCGGAGCCGCCGACAACGCGCGCGTGGCCGTGCAGGACTACCACCTGGCGCTGGTGCCCCGCATCCTGCGCGCCCGCCGCCCCGACCTGCGGATCGCGCACTTCTCGCACACGCCCTGGGCGCCGCCGGAGTACTTCCGGATGCTGCCCGACCAGGTCGCCCGCGACCTGCTGGAGGGCATGCTCGGCGCCGACCACCTGGGCTTCCTCAGCCCACGCTGGGCCGACGCCTTCCTGCGGTGCTGCGCGGAGATCCTGCGCGCCGACGTGGACCTGACCAAGCGCACGGTCGAGCACGGCGGCCGGGTGGTCGACATGGGCGTGCACGCGCTGGGCGCGGACGAGGAGGGACTGCGCGAGAGCGCGGCGGATCCCAGGGTCGCGGCACGGCGGGAGACCCTGGAGGAGGTCGTCGGCGACACGCGGCTCATCGTGCGGGTGGACCGCACGGAGCTGTCCAAGAACATCGTGCGCGGGCTGGAGGCGTACCGCGAACTGCTCACCGCGCACCCGGAGTGGCGCGGGCGGGTCACCCACCTGGCGTTCGCCTACCCGAGCCGGGGCGACGTGCCCGAGTACCGGGAGTACACCGACGCGGTCCTGCGCGTGGCCAAGGAGATCAACGAGGAGTTCGGCACGGCCGAGTGGGCGCCGCTGGTGCTGGAGGTCAACGACGACTACCCGCGTTCGCTGGCGTCCTTCCAGATGGCCGACGTGCTGCTGGTCAACCCGATCCGCGACGGCATGAACCTGGTCGCCAAGGAGGGTCCGGTGCTGTCGGAGCGCGACTCGGTGCTGGTGCTGTCCCGTGAGGCGGGGGCCGCCGACGAACTGGGCGAGCACGCGCTGACGGTCAACCCGTACGACACGGTGGAGACGGCGGAGGCGCTGCACCGGGCGCTGACGATGGGGCCGGACGAGCGCCGGAGGCGGCGTGAGCGGCTGCGGGAGGCGGCCGTGGCGCTGCCGCCGCGCCGGTGGTTCCAGGAGCAGCTGCGCGCGCTGGGCTGAGGGGCGCGGCCGGGGTCGGGGTCAGGGCCCGCCGGGACGTGTCCGCGCTGGGGCGCGCCCGCCGTCGTGGGATGGCGGGGAGCGCCCCGGTCGCGGTGTCGCCGTCGGAGGTCGGTGGGTTCGGAGGGGCCGCGGAGCGTGTCGGGCCCTGCGGGTTGGAGGGCCGGACGGGTTGGAGGGCTCAGGGTGCGTCGGGTTCGGCGTGCTCGCCCCCTCCGCCCTGGTCGGGACCCGGCGCACCGGCCGCGGCGAGGATCTCCTCGATGACCTCGGACTTGGCCTCCGCGTAGTCCTGGATACGGTCCCAGGTCCGCTGGGCCAGTTCGCGCTTGTGCGCCTCGTAGCGCGCGCGGGCGTCGGCGTCGGCGACGAGGTGGTCGCGGAACCGGCGCATCCGCTCGATCTCGACGCAGCCCTCGGTGAGGACGTGCAGGTTGAGGTTGACGTTGGGGCCCTTGAGGACCCGGTGTTCGTACCAGTGGGGTTCGCGGATGACGAGGCTGTACCCCGCCGCCTCCAGGTCGGGGAGGTAGGCGGATTCGTCCGCGGAGTCGGCGACGACGAGCAGGAGGTCGACACAGGGCTTGGCGGCCAGCCCCGGAACGGCGGTGGAGCCGACGTGTTCGAAGAGCAGGACGCGGTCGCCGAGCGCCGCGCCGACCCGCTCGGACTCACGCCTGAACAGGTAGGGCCACTTGGGATCGTACGGGGACAGGTGCACACGTCCGTTGACGAGGTTGCGGTGCTCGGGACGGATCCCGGCCACCGATTCACCTCGCGAGGGCAACGGTGACGCTTCGAGGGGTGACATTCCACAAAGCCTTGTCGCCTCGGGTGCCCACGTCAAGACGACCGCGTGTGCTTACATATGCACGCACATGGAAGCCCACCCACCGTGTTCGAACTGGAACGATGGGCGATCACGCGGAGGTCGGTGGGGCCGTGCTCCGGTCTCGGGCGGGTACGGAGACCACGGTGACCGGCGGTTCGGGGAGGTCGTCGGGTCGGGCGGGGTGTGGATGGGTGTGTGCGGGCAGCACGAAGCGGTCGGGGGTTCGTGACCCCCTGTATCGAGTAGAACGCGCGGGGGCGAGGTCGCGCCAGGCCCAGTCGTCGGGTTGTGGACGACATGGGTCCGCGCGGCTGAAGGTGCCGCGACCGGCGTGGGGGAACCGCGCGCGCTCCCCTCGGCTCGGCGGCGGCCCGGCTACCTCCCGCGCGGCTTGCGACGGCGTCCGCCCCTACGCCTGCCCCGGACGGGCTCCTCGGCCCGCTCCGCACCCCGCTCGGCGGCGATCCCCTCTTCCTCCTCGCGGCGCTCCTCGCGCACGCCGTAGGGGTCGGCGGTGGAGCGGCGCACCCACACCACGGCGAGCAGGACGCCCAGCACCAGCACGGCGCCGACACTGAGGAACCACGCCCAGACCGGCACGCGCGGGCCCTCGTCCACCCGGTCGAGCAGGTTCCGGTCGATCAGCGGGTTCTCCTCGGCGGTCCCCGCGGCCTGTGTGTTGGCCGTGGGCAGGTGGAGGGTGGGCAGTCCGTTCGGCCCCTCCTGGGAGCCGTCGACCAGGGCCTGGCGGAGCTGGTCGACGCCCAGCTGCGGGTACTCCGAACTCAGCAGCGCGGCGGCCCCGGCGACCATGGCGGCGGCGTAGGGCGCCCCGGTCACCTGGGCCTCCCCGCCGTCGGGCGCGGTGGCGTCGAGATCCGCGCCGGGCGCGGTGAGCTCGATCAGGTCGGGGCCGGGAGAGCCGGGGATCAGGGCGCCGTCGGCGTCGACACCGGCGACGGAGAGCACGTTGGGGTCGTCGCCCCCGGCCGGACCCACGACCAGCACCCCGGCCTCGGCCGCCGCCTCGGTCGCGGCGCCCAGCTCGTCGTCGGCCGCGCCGTTCCCCCCGGTGCCGTCGGTCGCGGTCGCACCGTCGGTCGGCGTGGCCCCGTTCCGCGCGGGGGCCTCAGCGGCCCCGGAGACCTCGGGCAACAGGATGACCTGGACACCCTCGTCGACCGCGCGGCGGACGGCGTCGGGCAGGGCGTCGTCGGTGGGCAGGACGAGCAGACGCGCGTCGGGCGCCACACCGAGGATGCCGCCCTCGGCGTCGCGCCCGTGCCCGTGGCTCGCGACCAGGGCCGCCAGGGCGGTTCCCTCGTCGAAGTCCCCCTCGTTGGCGCCGAACTCGGTGTCGACGCCGACGTTGTCGACGAGGTCTGGGTGGTCCTCGGGAACGGTGACGCCCGGGAGCGCGACGGTGGTGCCCTGGCCCTGGGTGAGTTCCCACACCTCCTGGGCCCCGATGGAGACCAGTCCCCACTGGTCGGGGCGCAGGTCGGGCAGCCCGTCGGCCGCCGCCGGGACCGGTGCCAGCGCGAGCACGCCGACGGCCGCGCAGACCCCCGCGGTTCCGAAGCGACGCTTGCGTGTCCTGTTACGGTTGTTACCCCCGAGCACGACAGGCTCCCTCGAACGTTGCGATCGGCGTTCCACGGCCCTCCCCTGGACCACCGCAATTCTGTCACGAGCACAGGATTCAGACACGGACAAGTGGCCTGGCGGTGAGGAAACGCAACTGTATCCCCGATGCCACTCCTCGCTTCCCCGCTCCTCATCCGGTATGTCGAGTCGCTAGCATGAGTCGCGCCGATCAGGACCATCCAATTTCCCGTCCAGGGGGTGTCCCATGCCGAATATCGGTCCGACCGAGGACGGTCAGTCGGCCCTCGCCGAACGCGAACAACGCATCCTCGCCTTCGAACGCCAGTGGTGGAAGTTCGAGGGCTCCAAGGAACAGGCGATCCGTGACGAGTTCGGGTTCTCCGCCACCCGCTACTACCAACTGCTCAACGGGCTGGTGGAACGACCCGAGGCACTCGCCTTCGACCCCATGACCGTCAAACGCCTGCGTCGGCTCCGTGCCGACCGCCGGCGGCAACGCAACGCACGTCTCCTCGGCATCCAGCTCTGAACCCGCTCACGCCTCCCGGTCACCCCGGCCCCACCCTCCGGCCGCGGGTGACCTCCTCCCCGACTCGGCTGACGACTCCGGGCGTGTCGCACGGGCGACCCCCTGGCGGCACCGCCCACGGAGCGGGTCGTACCGCGCCGATGGCGTCCAGGACGTGTTCCGTCGACGGCGCCCGTCGCGCGGCGGGGTGGGTGTTCTCCGCGCCCGCCTCAGGGGGCGCTGGAGCCGGAGCCGCTCCGTTGAAGGGCGGTGGCGGGCGACGAGCCTCCCCCGGGTACCCTGACGGCGCGGACGGTCCGCTCCCCGCGACCCGAAAGGCACCCGCATGTCCCTGCCCCGACCGAGCACGGACGACGGACGCGCCGCGCTCGACACCCTCCTCGCCGAGCCCACCGGGGCCCTGGCCGCCTTCGACTTCGACGGCACCCTCGCCCCCATCGTCGACGACCCGCGTACCTCCGCCCCCTTCCCCGGGATCGTGGAGCGGCTGGCCGACCTGGCCGGTCGGGTCGGCTCCGTCGCCGTGGTGACGGGGCGCCCCGCCGCCACCGCCGTCCGTCTGGGGAAGCTCGACCGGGTGCCCGGCATCACCGTCCTGGGCCACTACGGGGCCGAGCGCTGGACGGACGGCCGCGTGCTGTCCGCCGACCCGCCGCCCGGGGTGGAGCTGGTGCGGCGCGAACTCCCCGGTCTGCTCGACTCCGTCGGCGCGCCCGAGGGCACGTGGATCGAGGACAAGGGCCGCTCCCTGGCCGTCCACACCCGCCGCACCGCCGACCCCGACGGCGCGCTCGCCCTGCTGGCCCAGCCGTTGGCGGCCCTGGCCGAGCGGGCGGAGCTGCGGGTGGAGCCCGGGCGGATGGTGATCGAACTCCGTCCACAGGGTGTGGACAAGGGCGCGGCGCTGACCGACCTCGTCCGGTCGACCCGCGCGCGCACGGTGCTCTACGCCGGTGACGACCTGGGCGACCTGCCCGCGTTCGACGCCGTGGCCGACCTGCGCGCGCACGGTGTCGCCGGGCTGACCGTGTGCTCGTCCTCCGACGAGGTCACGGCCGTGGCCGAGGCCGCCGACCTCGTCGTCCCCGGTCCCGCCGGGCTGTGCGACCTCCTCGCCGACCTCACGGCGGCGATCCGT
Organism: Nocardiopsis sp. NPDC049922; assembly: GCF_040660275.1. Taxonomy (NCBI): domain Bacteria; kingdom Bacillati; phylum Actinomycetota; class Actinomycetes; order Streptosporangiales; family Nocardiopsidaceae; genus Nocardiopsis; species Nocardiopsis sp. NPDC049922. The sequence goes on from NZ_JBFAME010000001.1 coordinate 580,479, forward strand.
GCGCCTGGGGCGTGAGCGCCGCCCGCGCCGCCGCCCGCAGCTCCCCCAGCCCCGTCCGGTCGCGCCCGAAGTGCACGGCGTTGGTGAGCACGCCGACGTAGCGTCCGCTGGCGGGGTGCATGAACAGGCTGGTCCCGGTGTACCCGTTGTGGTAGACGACGCCCTCCGGGGTGATCAGCCACCCCAGCCCCCGCCAGCGCCGCTGCCCCGCGTCCACGTGCGGCTGCCAGCTCTCCCGCACGTACGAGGACGGGACGGGGCCGCTGGTGCCGTCCCCGAACCGCAGCATCTCGCGGGCGAAGGCGCCCAGGTCGATCGCGGTCGTGAACGCCCCGGCGTGCCCGGCCACCCCGCCCATGAGGGCCGCCGCCTCGTCGTGCACGACCCCCCAGGTCGGGGCCGCCCCGGCGAGGCGGCACTCGGTCGGCGCCACGGAGGGTGAGCGCGGGAGCGGGCCGAAGGTCGTGGAGCGCATCCCCAACTCGTCCCACAGGTCGCCCGCCAGGACGTCCAGGCGGACGCCGTAGCGCCGTTCCAGGAGCAGCCCGAGCAGGACGAAGCCGCGGTCGATGTAGTGGTGGTGGCCGCGGTCCTCCAGCGGGTCGGCCAGGATCGCCTCCGCCAGGTCCTGTTCGGTGCCGACGTAGCGCTCCAACCAGGTCACCGGGTTGAGCCCGCTCGTGTGCGTGAGGATCTCGCGGGTGGTCACGCCCCCGCCGGGGAGGTCGTCGGCGGGCAGGTATTCGGACATCGGCGCGTCGAGGTCAAGCACCCCCTCGGCGACCGCCTGGCCCACCAGCGGCCAAGTGGCCATGACCTTCGTCAGGCTCGCGACGTCGTAGGACACGTCCGGCGCGGTCTCGGTCTCGCCGTCGATCCGCCCAACGGCCACGAACTCCCACATGCCCCCGGTACCGATGACCGCGGAGCCCCCCGGCAGCCACCCGGCGTCCACCATCACCTTCAGGACTCCGCGGATCCGCCCTCCGGTCTCCGTGAGCCAGTCACCGTCACGCACGACACGCCTCCCCCGTGGTGGTCACTCTCGGCGGATACCCCGTCACCCGCGCGTTGTCACACCGGACTCCGGTGACGCGCGGTACGAAACCCCATGGGCGACGCCCGTAATGCCCCCTGGTCAGAGCACGAAGTAAGGTGTCGCCCACGAGCTCGGAGGAGGACGATGAGCAGCCAGACCCCCGTACCCGCCGGATTCCGTGGCGTCACGGGCAACATCGGGATCAAGGACCCCAAGGACGACTTCTTCGCCGTGGTGTCCGAGGTCCCCGCCCACGTGTCGGCCGTGTTCACCAGGTCCCGGTTCGCCGGGTCGAGCGTGGTGATCAGCCGCCAGGCGGCGGCGGACGGCCACGCGCGCGGCGTCACGGTGATCGCCCGCAACGCCAACGTGGCCACGATGACCGGCGAGGCCAACGCCCGCGAGGTGCGGGAGCGTGTGGCGCGCGCGGCGGGGGTGGAGCCCGAGGACCTCCTCATCGCCTCCACGGGCGTGATCGGCCAGCCCTACCCGATGGGCAAGGTCCGGGCGTACCTCGACTCGCTGCCCGCCGAGTTCCCCCCGGCCGACCTGGACCGCGCGGCGGCAGCGATGATGACCACCGACACCCGTCCGAAGACCGCCTCGGCCCGTGTCGGCGCGGCCACGCTGACCGGCATCGCCAAGGGCGTCGGCATGATCGAGCCGAACATGGCGACCATGCTGGCCTGGTTCTTCACCGACGCCGACATCGACCAGCCGGTGCTGGACGCGGTGTTCCGCCGGGTCGTGGACCGCACGTTCAACGCCCTGAGCATCGACACGGACACCTCCACGAGTGACTCGGCGGCGATCCTCGCCAACGGGCTCGCCGGTGCGGTGGACGCGGCGGAGTTCGAGGAGGCGCTGTACGGGGTGGCCCTCGCACTCGTGCGGATGATCGCCTCCGACGGCGAGGGCGCCAGCAAGCTGATCGAGGTGCGCGTCACCGGCGCGCGCGACGACGCCCAGGCCAGGCGGATCGGCAAGGCGGTCGTGAACTCGCCGCTCGTGAAGACGGCGGTGCACGGCTCGGACCCGAACTGGGGCCGGGTGGCGATGGCGGTCGGCAAGTGCGAGGACGAGACCGACGTCGAGCCGGACCGCGTGCGGATCCTCTTCGGCGACGTGGAGACGTTCCCGACCGAGGCCACCGACGAGGTGCTGGCGCGCGCCGCCGAGCACATGAAGGGCGACGAGGTGGTGATCTCCGTGGACTTGGGGATCGCCGACGGCGCCTGCACCGTGTACGGGTGCGACCTGACCGAGGGCTACATCCGGATCAACGCCGACTACACGACCTGAGCCGACGACGAACACACGGGAGCCCTCCCCCGGGGCGGGCTCCCGGCCGACAAGGGTGGCGAACATGCCGCACACCGACGCGGTCGACGACGCGGCGGCCTTCACCGAACAGGTCGAGCGCCACCGCCACGAGCTGCGCGTCCACTGCTACCGCATGACGGGTTCGTTCACCGAGGCCGAGGACCTGGTGCAGGAGGCGCTGCTCCGGGCCTGGCGCAACCGCGCCACCTTCGAGGGACGGTCCACGTTCCGGGCCTGGCTGTACAGGATCGCGACCAACGTGTGTCTGGACGCCCTGAACCGACGGCGGCCCCGGCACGGAGCGGACGCCCCGACTCCGGACGCCTCGCCCTTCCGCGAGGTCACCTGGCTCCAGCCCTACCCCGACGAACTGCTGGACCGCGCCGCGCCCGACGACGAGGGGCCGGAGTCGCGGGCGATCTCCCGCGAGACCGTCGAACTCGCCTTCCTGGCGACCCTCCAGCACCTGCCCCCGCGCCAGCGCGCCGTGCTCATCCTGCGCGACGTCGTCGGTTGGCCCGCCGAGCAGACCGCGAGCACGCTGGAGATGACCGTGCCCTCGGTCAAGAGCGCCCTCCAGCGTGCCCGGGCCACTCTGCGGGACGTCCTGCCGCCGCGCCGGGCGGACTGGGGTCCGGCCACGACGCCCAGCGAGGAGGAGCGCGCCGTCCTGCGCCGCTACGTCGAGGCGTCGCAGAACGCCGACCTGGACGGGTTGGCCGCGCTGCTGCGTGAGGACGCGCGCCAGACCATGCCTCCGGCCTCCCTCGTCTACGACGGGCGCGCGGCGATCCTCGACCTGTGGCGTCCGGTCCTCACCGGCGACCAGGCGTGGGGGGAGTGGATCACGGTGCCGCTGGACGCCAACCGCCAACCCGCCGCCGCCAACTACACGCGCGCTCCGGGAGAACGGGTGTACACGGCGGTCAACGTCGACGTGCTGCGGATCGAGGGCGGCCTGGTCGCGGAGATCACCACGTTCGGCCCCGAGGTTCTGCCCGCCTTCGGGCTGCCGCCGACGCGCGAGCCGTAGCCCGGAGATTCCTCGTCCGGGACCGATTCCTTTCTCCGGAACCTCCGGTCATACGAGTGACGGCACGGCGGCGACACCGAGCCGCCGTGCACGGAGGACCCAGGAGAGGCGACAGCCATGACCGAGTACACGACGACCGCGACCCCCGACCCCGCCCTGAGCGCCCTGGACCGCCTGGTGGGCACCTGGCGGGTCAGCGGAGGCGCCGAGGGGACCGTCACGTTCCGATGGATGCCGGGTCGACACTTCCTCATCCAGGACATCAGCCTGGTCCAGTACGACACCGACATCATCGGGATGGAGGTCATCGGGCGCGAGAAGCCGTTCGGCGCCGAGGAGCCGAGCGCCGACATCAGGTCGCGCTTCTACGACAACCAGGGGAACACCTTCGACTACGTCTACGAGCTGGAGGGTGACACACTCACCATCTGGGCCGGGGAGAAGGGGTCGCCCGCGTTCTACCGGGGCACCTTCAGCGCGGACGGCGCCACCGTGAGCGGCCCGTGGACCTACCCGGGCGGAGGCGGCTACGAGTCGTCCATGACCCGGATCGGCTGAGGCCGTCCGCGTGGGCGCGGCGACCACGGGTGCGGTGTGAGGCGGCCCGTGGTGCCTCGCTCAGCGGACATGCGGCTCGCCGTGCCCCTCCGGGCGGACCCGCACACCCTCCAGACCGCATCCGGCCATCCATGTGACCGCCCGATCGCTTGGGGTTATCGTCGTCGTGACGGCAACCCCACTCCCGGGAGAGGCGAGCACAGTGGGCAGTCATGGCAAGCCTGGCAGCGAGGACAAGAAGGACGACCCGAAGTGGCAGCAGGACGGGCAGAAGCCCAGCCCGCACGGCGGAGGCGGCACGTCCGGCGGCGGTAAGTAGTGCCCCCGTCGGACTTCGACGCCGGTGAGCGCCTCGTCGACCTGGTCGACCACCTCCATCAGGTCGGGGCACTCACGGACCCGCGGTGGCGAGACGCCTTCCTCCAGGTGCCTCGCCACCTGTTCGTCCCAGACCCCGTCTGGGCTGAGGACGGGAGCCGCGACGACGGATGGATGATCCCCGTCGGTCGCGATGATCCGTACTGGTGGGAGAACGTGTACGCCGACTTCGCACTGCCCACCCAGGTCGACGACGGCGCCCCGGCCGGTGAGGACGGCCGAGGCCGGTACACCACCAGTTCGATCAGCCAGCCCTCCCTCGTCGCACGGATGCTGGAGGCGCTGACGCCCGTCGACGGGGCGCGCGTGCTGGAGATCGGCACCGCGACCGGGTACAACTGCGCGCTGCTGTGCGCCCGGCTCGGCGCCGAGAACGTGGTGACGGTCGAGGTGGACCCGGTGCTGGCTGAGCGGGGGCGCGCGGCACTGCACGCCGCGGGGTGGAAGCCGACCGTGGTCTGCGGTGACGGCACCCAGGGTGTGCCCGCCGAGGCTCCGTTCGATCGGGTGCTGGCGACCGTCGCGGCGAAGCGGGTTCCCCACGCCTGGGTGAGACAGACTCGGCCGGGCGGCTCGATCATCACGCCGTGGGGCAACGACTACATGGCCACCGCCCTCCTTCGCTTGGAGGTGGGCGAGGACGGAGTCGCGACCGGCCGCCCCATCGGGGACGCTCCTTTCATGTGGCTGCGCGACCAGCGCGCGCACGGTGGCCGCTGGTCTGACTTCGTCGACTTCGACGCGAAGGTGCGTACCTCGCGGACCCGGGTGGATCCGCACGCCGTGGTCGAAGCCGGTGGCGGTGCCGAGTTCGCCGTCGGCACGTCGGTTCCGGGGCTGTGCCGGGCCTGGTTCGACGCCGAGGACGACTCCGGCGAAGCCACGCTGTGGCTCTACGACACGAAGGGGGCGTGGGCTTCGGTGGACTACGTCCCCGAGGTCGGGGAGTACGAGGTGGAGCAGGCCGGTCCCCGTGACCTGTGGGAGGAGGTCGAGGCCGCGGTGGTCTGGTGGGAGCGGGCCGGACGCCCCGAGCGTGAACGCTTCGGGTTGACGGTCAGCCGGGACGGGCAGCACGTGTGGCTGGACCGCCCGGAGAACGGTGTGGCGCGTCCGTTCGCCGTCGCGCCGTAGGACGACGTGCGAAAGGTCGGCTTCGGGTTCTGGTCAGTCTGGTTACCCGGCGGGCATCCTGTTTCGAGACGGCCGACCCCGGACCGCCCAGACGAGAAGTACCCGCTGCCCCGATCCGTGCGACGCGAGGGGCCCACCGGGACGCCGACACCGTGTCGCGCGCCCGGTGGGCCCCTCCCGCACGCCTACACGTGGACGGCCGGCGCCCCTCCGGCGGGCTCGCCCTCACCGACGCCGTCGCCGGTCGGGTGGCCGGCGCGCATGAACAGCGACAGCGCGGCCGACGCCAGCATCAGCGCCGCCGCGATCCCGAACGCCAGGTGCAGCCCGTCCATGAACGCCAGGTGGCTGGCCTCGGTGACCGCTCGCACGGTCTCCGCCGACGCCCCCTCGGGCGGCACGGCGCCGCCCTGCGCCACGGTGCTCTGCATGCTCGTCAGCTCGGCCTCGGCCGGTTCGGCGAGTCCGGCGGCGGCGAAGTGCCCGGGCAGGGTCGCCATGATGCTCAGCGACATCACCGCGCCCAGCACCGCCGTGCCCAGCGAACCGCCCAGCTGCATGGCGGCCTGCTGCACCGCCGAGGCCACGCCCGCGAAGCGCAGCGGCGCGTTCCCGAGGATCGCGGCCGTCGCGCCGGTCATGACCAGGCTCAGTCCCATGCCGACCAGGACGAACGCGACCGAGATGTAGGGCACCCCGGTCTCCCCGTCCAGCCGGGACAGCATGAACATCCCGGTTCCGGCCATCAGCAGACCGGCCGTGGTCGGCGCCCGGGCGCCCACCCGGTCCAGCACCCGTCCGGCGATCGGCGAGGTCAGCCCCATGGTGGCGGTCATCGGCAGCAGCTGGAGCCCGGTCTCGGCCGGGGACATGCCGCGCACGCCCTGGAGGTAGAAGGTCACGAAGAACAGTCCGCCCATGAGGCTGACCGCCATGCACGCCGTGAGCACCGCGCCGATGGCGATCGACGGGTGGGCGAAGAGCCCCAGGGGGATGAGCGGGTCCCGTGGGCGGCGCTCCCACAGGACGAAGGCCACGCCCACGACGAGGGCGACGGCGAGCGATCCCAGGGTGACCGAGGAGGTCCACCCGGCGGTCGGCGCCTCCACGAGGGCCCACACCAGCGCGAACATCGCCACGCTGAGCAGCGCGATGCCCGGGACGTCCATGCGGGCGCCGGGGTCGGTGGGCTGGTTCGGTCCGAGCAGCCACAGCGCCAGGACGACGGTGACCACGCCGACCGGCAGGTTGATGAAGAACACCGCCTGCCAGCCGAAGACGCCCACCAGGATCCCGCCGACGATGGGGCCGCCCGCGGTCGCGGCGCCGATGAGGCTGCCGAAGACGCCGAACGCGCGGCCGAGCTTGTCCGGCGGGAAGGTGGCGCGCAGCAGGCCCATGGCGGCGGGCAGCAGCAGCGCCCCGAAGATCCCCTGGAGCACGCGGAAGGCGATGAGCATGACCACGCCCGCCGACAGTCCGATCGCCACCGAGGAGACCACGAAGCCGACCACGCCCGCCAGGAAGGTGCGGCGATAGCCGAAGCGGTCGCCGAGCTTGCCCGCCGTGATGAGGAAGACCGCCAGGCCCAGCAGGTACCCGTGGGTCACCCACTGGAGTTCGGCCAGGGACGCCCCCAGGCTCTCGCCGATGGCGGGGTTGGCGACGGCGACGATCGTGCCGTCCAGGGCCACCATCATCACGCCGAACGCGATGGCGACCAGCGTCGACCACGGACTCTCCCGTAGTCGAGCCGCCCTCGACGCGGGCGGAGCATCCCCGAGTGTCATGTCTTCCCCCAGAATCTCAATGCGTTGTGAGAGAGCCTGTCAGTGGCTGACAGTTTGCATCAAGTGATTTTTGACTGTGACTGACGTAATATCGCCCGTGCGGAATGCCGCGGGAAGGAGGAGCACCGACGGTGGGAGGGACCATGACGGACACGAACGCACCCGGGGCGGTGGGGCTGCGCGAGCGCAAGAAGGCACGGCTGCGGGAGAGCCTGGTCGAGTCGGGACTCCGCCTGTTCCTCGAACAGGGGTACCACGGGACCACGACAGAGGAGATCGCCGCCAGCGTCGGCGTCTCCCAGCGGACCTTCTTCCGCTACTTCGCCACCAAGGAGGAGCTCGTCCTGGAGGCGGTGACCGGCATCGACGCGCACTTCCTGGCGTCCCTGCGCGCCCGCCCCGCCGACGAGCCCGCGCTGACCGCGCTGCGCGAGGCCACCCGGGACCACTGGAGCCGCGTCGACCCGCGGTCGCGCCGCTTCCTGAGCGGCGCCGCCACCCTCCTGCGCGACAACCCCGAGGTGGTCGACGCGCTCATGAGCCACTGCCGGAGCCGCCAGGAGCGGATCGCGGCGGCCGTCGCCGAGCGCACCGGGGTCGACCGCGCGACCGACCCGCGCCCGGACGTCCTCACCGCGGTCTTCGTCGCCGTGCTCGGCACGGCCCACGAGGCGTGGAGCGCGTCCGGCTCCACCGACACCGACGACCTGCTCGCCACCGTCCTGGAACGGCTCGACCTCGTGCCCGAGGCCGTCGGAGACGACTGGGGGACGGCGGGCCCCTGAGCCCCACCGTCCCCCGTCACTTCCCCCGGCGGGCGGGCGTCTCCCGCTCCCTCACGGACGCCCGCCCGCCGGGGGTGGCCGCTCACCAGAGGTCGACCTCCGGGTTCGCGGCCGCTCTCACCGCCTCACGGGCGCGTTCGGCGCTGGACTCGGCCAGGGCCGCCTCCGCGAGGCGGGCGCACTCCGCCCGTGTGTGGTGGGCCAGCGCGTGGCGCACGGCGGGCAGCGCGGGCCCGGACATCGACAGGCTCGTCACCCCCGCCCCGACCAGCGCCAGCGCCAGCAGCGGGTCGGCGGCGGCCTCACCGCACACGCCCACCGGGCGTCCCAGCCGCTCCCCCGACCGTCCCACGGACGCCACCAGGCGAAGCAGGGCCGGCTGCCACGGGTCGAGCAGGTCCGGCAGGGACCCGAGCGTGCGGTCGGCGGCCATCGTGTACTGGGCGAGGTCGTTGGTGCCGATCGAGACGAAGTCGACGTGCGCCAGCAACCGGTCCGCCAGCAGCGCGGCGCCGGGAACCTCGATCATCACCCCCACCTCGCCGAGGCCCGCGTTCCGGGCCAGCGTCGCGAACTCCGCGGCCTCGTCGGGTGTGGAGACCATGGGCGCCATCACCCGGGTCCGCGTCCAGGTCGCCTCGGCGGCACGGGCGATCGCGGTCAGCTGGTCGGTGAGCAGGCCCGGCTGGTCGCGCGCGGTCCGGTAGCCGCGCACACCCAGCGCCGGGTTGTCCTCGGGCCCGGTCTCGACGAACGGCAGCGGCTTGTCCGACCCCGCGTCCAGGGTGCGGACGGTGACCACGCGACCGTTGAAGGCCTTGAGCAACCGGGTGTAGACCGCGGTCTGCTCGTCGACCGTCGGCGGCTCGGTCCGGTCCAGGAAGAGGAACTCCGTCCGCAGCAGGCCCACGCCCTCGCTGTCCAGCGCGGCCGCCTCCTCCGGGTCGCCCTCGCCGACGTTGAGCAGGAGCGCCACGGAGACCCCGTCGCGGGTGCGGCCGGGCCCCTGGGACTCGGCGACCAGGGCACGGCGGCGCTCCTCCCTCCGGCGCATCCGCTCGACCAGCTCCGCGTCGGGATCGATGTCGACCGTTCCCGCGTCCCCGTCCACGGCCACGGCGGTCCCGTCCCGCAGATCGTCCGCGCCCGCGCACCCGACGACCGCCGGGATGCCGAGCGCGCGCGCCAGGATCACGGTGTGGCTGGTGGGGCCGCCCTGCCGGGTGACGATCGCCAGGACGCGGCCGGCGTCGAGCTGGACGGTGTCGGCGGGCGCGAGGTCGTCGGCGACCAGGACGTGGTCGTGGCCGGGGTCGGGCAGGCCGGGAACGGGCTCCCCGAGCAGGCGGGCGACGGCGCGGTCGCGGATGTCGGCCAGGTCCGCGGCGCGTTCGGCCAGGTAGCCCCCGGCCGCGAGCAGCAGGTCCTGGTAGGCGCCGCACGCCGAGTGGACCGCCCAGGCGGCGGCCTCCCCCGCCTCCGCCCGCTCGCCGACACGGCGGGCGAGCTCGGGGTCGCGGGCCATGAGCGCCTGCGCGGAGAGCACCGCCGCCCCGTCGCCGGTCAGTCCGGCGGCACGGGCGTCGAGCCAGTCGGCCACGCCGTCCAGGGCGGCGCGCGCCCGGTCCGTCTCGGCGGCGGGGTCCTCGACGGCGGGGGCGCGGTCCGGCAGGGTCGGCCGGGCGGCCATGCGGGCCACGGGGCCGACGGCCGAGCCGGGGCTGGCGGGGACGCCCGTCAGTCGGGAGCCGTCGGCTGAGGAGGTGTCGGCGGACACGCTGGCGGGGACGCCGGTGGGGTCACCGGTGCCGCCGGTCGCGCCGCCCCCCGTGTCGGGGCCCGCCGGGGGTGCTGCGCCGGGGTCGGCCGTCCCCTCGGGGGCCGGGGCTTCGGGGGGCAGGTGGCCGGGCTGCGGCATCATCGCTCCTGGATCGGGTCGTCGATCGGTCTCGGCTCACCCCGGCCCGTCCCATGGGCTGGCGGGGCGTGTGCGAACGCCTGGGTCACAGCCAACCGTGAAAGCCGCTGGGACGCCAGTGCTGGGAGGACACCGGTGGGACCGGACCGCCGGTGGCGGTGGATCGGCCTCACGGCTCGATGGTCACCTTGATCGCGGTGCCCGACGCCACCGTCTCGATGGCCTTGTGCACGTCGGACAGGCCCATCCGCTCGGTGATGAGGTCGAAGACCGGCACGGCGCCGGTGGAGATCAGCTCCAGGGCGCGGCGGTTGTGGTCGGGACTGGAGCCGTTCGCGCCGAAGATCGAGATCTCCCGGTAGTGCACGAGGTTGGAGTCCAGCCGGATGATCGGGTCGTCCTTGGGCAGGCCGCCGAAGAAGCTGACCCGACCGCCGCGCGCGGCCATGCGCATGGCGTCCTCCTGGGCGCGGCCCGAGGCGGCGGCGGTGATGACGACGTCCGCGCCCCGCTCCTCGGTCAGCCGCAGCACCTCGGCGACGGCGTCGGTCTCCGCACCGCAGACGGCGGCGTCCGGCCGGACGATGTCGGCGGACATGTCGAGGCGTCCCCGGTTGATGTCCACCAGGTACACGCTGGAGGCGCCGCGTGCGCGGGCCAGCCGGACGTGCAGGCAGCCGATCGGACCGGCGCCCATGACGACGACCGTGTCGCCCTCGCCGACCCCCGCGATCTCCTGGCCGTTGAGCACGCAGGCGAGCGGTTCGGCCACGGACGCCTCGGCCATGCTCACGTTCTCGGGGACGCGGTTGACGCCGTCGACGGCGAGCACGGCCTCGGGGATGATCATCTGCTCGGCGAAGCCGCCGTCGTAGTGGTAGCCCATCGACTGCTGGCGGGAGCACACGGGCATCCGTCCGGAGTCGCACTCGTGGCAGTCGCCGCAGGGGATGGCCGCGATGACCTGGACCCGGTCGCCCACGGACCAGCCGGTGACGCCCTCGCCCACCTCGTTGACCACGCCGCTGATCTCGTGGCCGATGACGCGCGGCGGGTCGATGTGGTGATGACCGTGGCGCGAGATCTTCACGTCCGTGCCGCAGGTCGAACAGTTGGCGACGCCGATCCTGAGCTGGCCGGGACCGGCGGTCGGTTCGGGGGCCTGTTCGAGGCGGATGTCACCGGGGGCGTAGAAGCGGGCGACGAGCATGGCGGAGACCTTTCCGGGGTCGTGCCGCCCCGCGCGCCGAAGGTGTGCGCGCGGGGCGGCCCTGTGGGAGTGGAGGGTGGTGGATCGACGAGCGCTCAGGGGCGCGGTTCGGGGCTCAGCAGGTCGAGCACGTCGGACGGGTCGGTCACGGCGCGGAGCCGGGCGGCCCGGTCGGGGTCGGTGAGGACCGACGCCAGCGAGGAGAGCACGGACAGGTGCTCGTCCCCGGAGGCCGCGATCCCGATGGCGACGTGGACGGTGGGCCCTCCCCAGTCGACCCCGTCGGGGTACTGGATGAAGGCCAGCCGGGTCTCCTTGACCAGGGCCCGTGAGGCGTCGGTGCCGTGCGGGATGGCGATGCCCTCGCCGACGAAGGTCGGCACCGAGGCCTCGCGCTCGTGCATGGCGGTCACGTAGCCGGGCTCGACCGCGCCCAGCTCGACGAGCAGCGTCCCGCACTGGTCGATGGCGTCCGTCCGGTCGGCGGCGGTGCGTCCGAGCCGCACGGCGTCGGCGGTCAGCGCCAGGTCAGTCGCCAAGGGACCCACCGTCCTTGATCGCCTTCTCCAGCTGGGCGAACACGGGGTCGCCCAGGAACATCTGGAACCCGATGACGACGGTGTCGGGCACCCGGGTGCGCGCCCGGTCGACCAGCCCCGCGTGGCACAGGACCACGTCGGCGTCGGAGGGCACCCGGTCCACCGGGGAGTGCTCGACGCTCACGCCGTACGAAGAGAGCGTGCGCTGGAGTTGGGAGGTGAGCAGGACGCTGCTGCCCATCCCGGCGTCGCAGGCGACGACGACCTTCCTGACGTCCGATCCCTGAATGGTGCTCATGCGCTGGTCTCCTTGTTCTGTTCGGCCTCGGCCTCAGCCTCGGCCGCCGCCCGCTCCGCCTTGCGCTCGGCCCGGCCGAAGCCCAGCAGGACCGACGCGAGGGCGAAGGAGACGAGGGTGGCGACGGTGACGCCCGCCAGCACGGCGAGGTGGTCACCGCGCGGGGTCACCGCCATGAGGGCGATGATGCTTCCGGGCGCGGGGGTGGCGAGCAGGCCGGCGTCCGTGACCAGGAAGGCGAACAGGCCGGACATGCCGCCGCCGATCGCGGCGAGGATGAGCTTCGGCTGGGCGAGGATGTACGGGAAGTAGATCTCGTGGATCCCGCCGAAGAAGTGGATGAGGATCGCGCCGGGGGCGGTGGCGCGGCTGATCTTCGGACCGAAGAACATGCAGGCCAGGAGGATGCCGAGACCGGGACCGGGGTTGGTCTCGATGAGGAACTCGATGGCCTTGCCCTCCTCGGCCACGCGGGCGACGCCCAGCGGGCCCAGGACGCCGTGGTTGAGGGCGTTGTTGAGGAAGAGGACCTTGGCGGGCTCGACGATCACCGACACCAGCGGCAGCAGGCTCAGGTCGATGAGGAACTGGACACCGGCGCCGAGCCCGTTGGCGATCGCGGTCACCACGGGGCCGACCGCGTAGACCCCCGACACCGCCAGCAGACCGGCGAGGATGCCCGCGCTGAAGTTGTTCACCAGCATCTCGAAGCCCGTGGGGATGCGGGGCTGGACGAGGCCGTCGAACTTCTTCATCAGGTACGCGGCGAGCGGTCCCATGACCATGGCGCCGAGGAACATCGGCACCTCGGCGGAGATGATGACGCCCATCGTCGCCGCCGCACCGACCACGCCACCGCGCCGGTCGTGCACCAGGTGACCGCCGGTGTAGGCGATCAGCAGCGGGAGCAGGTAGGTGATCATCGGCCCGACGAGTTCGGCCAGGGTCGCGTTGGGGAGCCAGCCGGTCTCGATGAACAGGGCCGTGATGAGACCCCAGGCGATGAACGCGCCGATGTTGGGCATCACCATGCTCGACAGGAAGCTGCCGAAGCGCTGGACCCCCGAGCGCGCTGACGCGAGCGTGGAACTGGTGCTCTGGGTGGACATGGAATCCTCCTGGGAGGTGCGACGGGCGAGGTGCCGCCGCGGGGGACTGGGTTGGCGTCGGTCGGCCGGGCGGGTCCGACCGATGGTGGCGGGGTGGCGAATCGCCCGGGTCAGGGGCGGATCGACCCGGTCAGACCGTACGGACCGTGGGCCCGGCGGCCTCCAGTTCGTCCGCGAGCCCGGCGGCGAGCCCGTGGTCGGTGATGATCAGGTCGACGTCCTCCACCGCACCGAAACGGGCGAAGTGGTCGTTGCCGACCTTGGTGTGGTCGGCGAGGAGGACCGAGCGCCGGGCGGAGCCGATCATGGCCCGCTTGACCTCGGCCTCAGCGGGGTCGGGAGTGGTCAGGCCGCGTTCGACGGAGACCCCGTTGGTGGCCATGAAGGCCACGTCCACGTAGGACTCGGCGAGCGACCGCAGTGCCCAGGCGTCCACCGTGGCCTGCGTCCGGGTACGCAGACGGCCGCCGAGCAGCATGAGGTGGATGTTGGTCCTGGGCGTGAGGGTGAGGGCGATCGACAGGGCGTTGGTGACGACGGTCAACTCCCGGTCGGTCGGCAGCTGTTCGGCCAGACGTCCGGTGGTGGAGCCGGCGTCGAGCAGGACGGCGCCCTCGTTCGGAAGTTCGGCCAGGGCGGCCTTGGCGATGCGCTCCTTCTCGTCGGTCAGCACGGAGTCGCGCAGATTGAGCGTGGGCTCGAAGCCCAGCCGCTCGACGGGGATCGCGCCGCCGTGGACCCTCCGCAGGACCCCGTCGCGTTCGAGCGTCGTGAGGTCGCGGCGGACGGTCTCGTAGGTGACGTCGAACTCCGAGGCGAGCCCCGTCACGTCGACCCGGCCGTCCCGGCGGGCGCGATCGAGGATCACCTTCTGGCGCTCTTCCGCGTACATGTTGGATCACCTGTGTTTCGGTGTGGTTTTCAGTGAGTTTAACCGTGTTGCCCAGGACACACAAGGGGCATGTTCCACCAATGCCCCCGGAACCGACACACACCACACCTCGATGACCGGCGAGAACGGTCATGAAGCCCACCCGCGCCGATGCGGCTCAGTCGCGCATCACCATTGACATACACACGCAAACACACATAATCAAAGACACTCCCATAGCCGACCCGGCAGGGCACAGACACCGTCGGAGAGTGCCACCCATGATCCTGACCCTCACGCCGAACCCGAGCGTGGACCACACCCTGGAGGTCGACCAGCTCGTCCGGGGAGAGGTCCTGCGTGTGCGGACGACCCGCGCCCACCCCGGGGGCAAGGGCGTCAACGTCGCGCGGGCGCTGCGCGGGGCGGGTGTGCCGACCCGGGCCCTCCTCCCCGTCGGCGGGGGCGGCGGGGCCGAGCTCACCACCCTGCTGGGAGACCTCCCGCGCGTCACCGTTCCCATCCAGGGCGAGACCCGGGGCAACATCGCGGTCACCGAGGCCGACGGCACCACCACCAAGCTCAACGCCCCCGGTCCGGTCCTGGCCCCCGGCGAGACCGACGCCCTCCTCGACACCCTCGAACAGGAGCTGTCCCGCGAACCGGACTGGATCGTGGCCTGCGGGAGCCTGCCCTCCGGTGTCCCCGACGACCTCTACGTCCACGTCGCCGAACTGGCGTCCTTCCACGGTGTCCCGCTCGCCCTGGACACCTCCGGCAAGCCGCTCGCCGAGGCCGCGCGGGCGGGGTCCGTGGCCCTGCTCAAGCCCAACCACGAGGAACTGGCGGAGCTGACCGGACGGGACCTCGCCACCGTCGGGGACGTCGTGGAGTCCGCCCGCGAAGTCCTGTCCTGGGGCAACGACCAGGCACTCGTGACATTGGGCGGGCACGGGGCCATACTCGTGGACGGCGCGTCCAGCTGGTGGGCGCGCGGTCCCCAGGTACGCGCCCGGAGCACGGTGGGCGCCGGAGACTGCGCACTCGCCGGTTTCCTCAGCGAGGGGGGGACTCCCGAGGAGGCCCTGGCCCGCGCCGTGTCCTGGGGGACGTCCGCGGTGTCCCTCCCCGGGACCACCGTCCCGACCCCCGACGACGTGGCCACGCACGATGTCACCGTGGTGGCCGACCCCGATCCGAAGCTGCGGATCGACCGACTCTGACCCCTCCCGGCCACGAACCCACCGACCCACCCCTCGACCCGCGAAGGACCACCATGCCCGAGCGCACCGTGACCGTCGGCTCCCAGCAGGGCCTGCACGCCCGACCGGCCGCCCTGTTCGTCCAGGCCGTCAACGAGACGGGGCTGCCCGTCCGGATCTCCCGCGAGGGGCACGACCCGGTGGACGCGCGCAGCGTCCTGGCGGTCATGTCCATGGGCGCGGGCCACGGCGAGACCGTGACGCTGACCTGCGACGCCGCCGACACCGCCGAGCAGGCCCTGGACTCCCTGGTCACGCTCCTGTCCTCCGACATGGACAAGGACTGACGCGCGCGACCTGGGGCGCGGCGCCCGGGACACGCGGCCCCGCGGGGAGCGCTCCGCTTCAGGGGGCGCTCCCCCACCGTTTCCCGGGCCCCGTCGACCCGTCAGCCGAGCAGCCGGAGCGCCCGTTCGCGCATCTCGACCTTGCGGACCTTGCCGGTCACGGTCATCGGGAACTCGTCGACGACGTGGACGTAACGGGGGATCTTGAAGTGCGCGATCCTCCCCTCGCAGAAGGCGCGCAGGTCGTCGGCGGTGACGGGGTCGACGCCGTCGCGCATGCGCACCCACGCCATGAGCTCCTCGCCGTACTTCTCGTCGGGGACCCCGATGACCTGCGCGTCCAGGATGTCGGGGTGCGTGTGCAGGAGCTCCTCGATCTCGCGCGGGTAGACGTTCTCACCGCCGCGGATCACCATGTCCTTGATCCGGCCGGTGATGCCGACGTAGCCCTCGTCGTCCATGACCGCGAGGTCGCCGGTGTGCATCCAGCGGCCCGCGTCGATCGCCTCGGCCGTCCGCTCCGGCATGTCCCAGTAGCCGAGCATGACCGAGTAGCCCCGGGTGCACAGCTCGCCGGGGGTCCCGCGCGGCACGGTGATCCCGCTGTCCGGGTCGACCACCTTGACCTCCAGGTGCGGTCCGACCCGCCCGACGGTCGAGACCCGGCGCTCCACCGAGTCGTCCCGGCGGGTCTGGGTGGAGACCGGCGACGTCTCCGTCATCCCGTAGCAGATGGACACCTCGCGCATGCCCATCCGGCCCATGACCTCGCGCATCACCTCGACCGGGCAGGGTGAGCCCGCCATGATCCCGGTGCGCAGGCTGGACAGGTCGTAGTCGCCGAAGTCCGGGAGGGCCAGTTCGGCGATGAACATGGCGGGCACGCCGTACAGGGAGGTGCAGCGCTCGGCCTGGACGGCGTCGAGGGTCGCCGCGGGGTCGAAGCCGGGGCCGGGAAGGACGACGCACGCGCCGTGGGTGGTGGCCGCCAGATTCGCCATGACCATCCCAAAACAGTGATAAAGGGGAACCGGGGCACAAATACGGTCAAACTTCGTGTATCCACACAGCTCACCCACGAAGAACCCGTTGTTGAGGATGTTGTGGTGGGAGAGCGTGGCGCCCTTCGGAAAGCCCGTGGTGCCCGAGGTGTACTGGATGTTGATGGGGTCGTCCGGGGACAGGGCGGCCTCGATCCCCGCCAGCCGCGCCGGGTCCCCCGCTTCGCCCGCCGTGAGCAGGTCGGTCCAGGCGGGGCCGTCGAACAGGACCACCTCGCGCAGGTCGGGGCAGCGGCCGCGGACCTCCTCGATCATCGCCGCGTAGTCGGAGGTCTTGAACGACGGCGCGGACACCAGGACCGAGATGCCCGCCTGGTTGAGCACGTACTCCAGCTCGTGGGTCCGGTAGGCCGGGTTGACGTTGACCAGGACCGCGCCGAGGCGGGCCGTCGCGTACTGCGTGTAGACCCACTCGGCGCGGTTGGGCGACCACACGCCGACCCGGTCGCCCTTGGTAACGCCGAGGTCGAGCAGGCCGAGCGCGACACGGTCGACCATGGCGTCGAACTCGCGGTAGGTGAGGCGGACGCCGCCCGCACGGTCGACGAGGGCCTCGCGGTCGGGGTGGGCGGCGGCCGTGCGGGCGAGGTTGGCGCCGATGGTGTCGCCGAGGAGCGGGGTGTCGGAGGTGCCTGAGGAGTAGCTGCTCTGAAGGGCGGGAGGACGCAATCCGGGGCTCCTTGCCGTGCCGGGACACGGGCGGGGAACCGGAGTCGCGCGGGTGCGCGCGGAGCCGCCCGTGTAAGACCGATCACACGTACCACGCGACGTCCGCGGCTGTGAAGGCGTCCTCGGCGGGCCAGGGGCGCGGGGAGGACTACCCGGCCTCGGCCTGATCCTGGATCCGGTCCTCGACGACGAAGTCGCCCTCGAAGGTCGCCGCCCATTCCTTGGCGCGCTCCATGTCCGCCTCGCGGTGCGCGGTGAGGACCACCCGGTTGCCGTCGGGGTCGTCGACGGTCAGGTCGGAGGTGAACCAGGCGGTGTCCGTGGGGCCCTCGATCCGCGCCCCCTCGGGAGCGGCGGCACGGAGCGCCTCCGCCAGCTCAGCGAGGTCCTGTCCGGCGGCGTTGAAGCTCACGGTGGCGCTGCCGCGCTCCGGCTCGCCGGGGACGAGCAGCAGGTCCTGGTAGCGCGTCCGCCGCAGGTGCACCAGCACGGGGGAACCGTCCGGTCCCGGGATGGTGGCCAGGGAGACGAAGCCGACGGCGTGGTAGAACGCCTCGGCCGCCGCGAGGTCCGCCACCCGGAAGGTGGCGAACATCGGCATGGGGTAGACGGTGCGGTCGATCTCGGGAGTGCCGCCGATCTCGGCGGTGCTGTTCTCGCTCATGCCGCCGACTCTAGGAGTCGACGTGGCGTCAGGGTCAAGCGCTATTCCCGCACCCGGTGGATGCGGTGCTGGGCGGCCTGGGCGCGCGGGCGCACGACCAGGAGGTCGATGTTGACGTGCGGGGGCCGGGTGACCGCCCAGACGATGGTGTCCGCGACGTCCTCGGCCGACAGCGGGTCGGGCACCCCCGCGTAGACGGCCTCGGCCGCGTCGGCGTTCCCGCGCAGGCGGTTGAGGGTGAACTCCTCGGTCTTGACCATGCCCGGGGCGACCTCCAGGACGCGTACCGGCTGGCCGACGAGTTCGAGCCGCAGGGTGGCCGCGAGCGTGTGCGCGCCGTGCTTGGCGGCCACGTAGCCGCCCCCGCCCTCGTAGACCACGTGCCCGGCGACGGAGGAGACCACCAGGACGGTGCCGTCGCCGCTGGCCACGAGCTTGGGCAGCAGGGCCTGGGTCACGTTGAGCACGCCGAGGACGTTCACCTCGTACATGGCGCGCCAGTCGGCGGGGTCGGCGGTGGCGACGGTCTCGGTCCCGATCGCGCCGCCCGCGTTGTTGACCAGCACCGAGCAGGCGGGCAGGGCCTCGGCGAAGGCGTCGACGGCGGCGCGGTCGGTGACGTCCAGGACCTGGGCGCGGGCGCTGTGCCCGGCCTTGGTCAGCTCCTCGGCGAGGGCCTCGATCCGGTCGGCGCGCCGGGCGACGAGGACCACGTCGTAGCCCTCGGCCGCGAGCCCGCGCGCGGTGGCCGCGCCGATCCCGCTGCTGGCTCCGGTGACGACGGCGGTCGCTGGCATGGTGGGCTCCTCCTGGGCAGACGTTTCTGGGGCCGAGCGTACCGGTGAGGGGTCGGCGGCGCGGGAACGGCCCCGGTCAGAGGGGGTGGTCCGGGACCGGGGGGTGATGCGCGGTGGAAATATATAGACCAGTCGGTCTATTCTTGGCGCGTCGCCCGCCCGACGGGCCGCCACTCCTGGAAGGAACCCCCGTATGACCCTCCACCACCTCAACTGCGGATCCATGCGCGAACTCGGCTCCCCCGCGCCTCCGCTCGGCCCGCTGGAGCCGCTGCCCGCCGTCAACCACTGCCTGCTGGTCGAGGCCGACGAGGGCCTGGTGCTCGTCGACACCGGTTTCGGTGTGAACGACGTCCTGCGGGAGGGGCGGACGCTGGGCACGGGCTTCGTCACGGTGGCCGCACCCCGTCTGGACCTGGAGGAGACCGCCGTCCGCCAGGTCGAGCGGCTGGGGTTCGCGGCCGAGGACGTGCGGCACATCGTCCTGACCCACCTGGACGTGGACCACGCCGGGGGCCTCGCGGACTTCCCGCGGGCCCGGGTGCACGTCCACGCGGAGGAGTTGGCCGCGGCCACCGGGAGCGACCCCCTGCCGCCGGGGACCGAGTGGTACCGCGCCGCCCACTGGAGCACGGGCCGCGGTGGTCCGCCTACCCGGCCAGCCGGGCGGCGGGCGGGGAGCCGTGGTTCGGCTTCGACGCGGTCCGACCGCTCGACGGGATGTCCGCCGACGTCCTGCTCGTCCCGTTGGGCGGCCACACGCGCGGGCACAGCGGGGTGGCCGTGCGGGACGGCGACCGGTGGGCGCTGCACGCGGGGGACGCCTACTACTTCCACGGGGAGATGGACGCGGAGTCCCCGACCGGGCACCCGGAGATGGACGTGGTCCAGGAGTCGGCGCAGGTGGACCGGGAGCTGCGGTTGGGCAACCAGTCGCGGCTGCGGGAGCTGGTGCGGCGGCACGGGGACGAGGTGAGCGTGTTCTGCGCGCACGACCCGTGGGAGCTGCGGCGTCTCGTCGGGGATCCGACGGCGACCGCCTGAGGACCCGACGCCGCACACCTCCACCACCCCACCGACCCCGTCCGCCCCGGCGCCGCTCCCCATGGGCGGCGCCGTCCGCGTTCCTGGAACGCGCCACCGGGGCCCACGGGCGTTCCTCGGCGGTTCGCCGGGAATCTCCTTGGAAGAAACGTTGCGTTCCCTAACCTTGGGAGCTAGCCTTTTTAGAGAACGAAACGTTTCCTATCATCGGTGAGAGGAGAGCGCCGTGCCGCGACGTCCGACCTCCGTGGCCCTGGCCCTGCCCGGACTGCTGATGGCGATGCTGCTCGCGGCGCTCGACCAGACCGCCATGGCGCCCGCGCTCCCCGAGATCGCGGGCGACCTCGGCGGGCTGGAGCAGATGCCCACCGTCGTCACGGCCTACCTGGTCGCCGCCACCGCCGTCATGCCGGTCTTCGGCCGCCTCGGCGACCGCTACGGCCGCACCCCGCTCATCCTCGCGGCCGTCGTGCTGTTCTCCGCCGGGGCGCTGATCGCCGCCCTGTCCACCACCCTGGGCGTGTTCGTCACGGCCCGGGTCGTGCAGGGCCTGGGCGGCGGCGGGCTGATGATCGGGGCGCAGGCGATCGTCGGCGAGATCGTCAGCCCACGCGAACGCGGCCGCTACCTCGGCCTGTTCGGCGCGGTCTACGTCCTGGCGGCGGTCGGCGGGCCCCTGGTCGGCGGCGTCCTGGTCGACCACCTGTCCTGGCGCTGGATCTTCGCCATCCACCCGCCGCTCGGCCTGGCCACCCTCGTCGTGCTCGGCCTGACCCTGCGCCTCCCCCGCCCCCAGGACCGCCCGCCGATCGACTACGCGGGCGCCGCCGCGCTGGCCGCCACCGTCGTCGGCGCCGTCCTGCTCTGCGACGCGCTCGCCCGCCCCGGCGCCTACCCCGGCTGGGTCGTCCCCGCGCTGGGCGTCGCCACCGTGGCCGCGTTCGGCCTGTGGGCGGTCACCGCGCGGGTGGTCCGCGACCCCGTCCTGCCCCCGCGCCTGCTCCGCGACCGGGCGTTCGCGCTCCCCGTGGCGATCAGCTTCCTCGTGGGGTTCGGACTCTTCGGCCTGCTCACCTACGTACCGGCGTTCGCGCAGATCGCGCTGGGCACGAGCGCGACGCGGGCGGGTCTGCTCGTGACCGCGCTCATGGCGGGGACCCTCGTCACCACCGTGGCGTCGGGACGGCTCATCACCCGCACCGGCCACTACCGCGGCTACCCGATCGCGGGCACGGCGATCGCGACGGTCGGGCTCGTCCTCATCGGCCTGCTCGGCCCCGACCTGAGCACCCGGGGACTCGTGGGGCTGCTGGTGTTCCTCGGGCTGGGGCTCGGGATGGTCATGCAGGTGGTCATGCTCGCCGCGCAGAACGCCGTCGGCCGTTCCGACCTCGGCGCCGCCACCTCGGCGGTGCTCTTCCTGCGCCAGGTCGGCGCCAGCGCGGGCGTCGCGGTCGTGGGAGCGCTGGTCACGCGGTCCTTCGGCGACCGTGTCCCGGCCGGGGTCGCCGACCCGCGCTCCCTCACCCCCGAGGCCATCGCCGCCCTCCCCGAGCCGACGCGCGCGCTGGTGGAGAGCGCGTTCGGGTCGGCGGTGCCGTCGGCGCTGCTGGCCATGGCCCCGCTCCTGGGGCTGGCGTTCCTCCTCGCACTCGCCCTTCCCCACCGCCCCCTGCGCACCACGGCGCACGCGGATTCAGACAGGGAGACTCCCAGATGACCCATCCACGTTCCGTCGCACCCCTGGACGCCTTCGGCGCCGACGACCTCGCGGCCGTCGGCGGGAAGGGCGCCAACCTCGGGGAGCTCCTGCGAGCCGGACTCCCGGTGCCGCCCGGGTTCGTCGTCACCACCGACGCCTACGCGAGGGCCGCCGCGGGGATCGGGCTCCTCGACCGACTCGCCGGCCAGACGGGCGCCGCCGACCCCGCCGAGGCGCCCGATCCCGCCGAGCTCCGCGCCGCCCTGGAGTCCGCGCCCGTCCCGGACGACCTGCGCGCGGCGGTCGTCGACGCCTACGCCGCCCTCGGCGCGGACGTCCCGGTCGCGGTCCGGTCCAGCGCCACCGCCGAGGACCTGCCCGGGGCCACGTTCGCCGGACAGCAGGACACCTACCTCAACGTCGTCGGCGCCGACGCGGTGGTCGACGCGGTCCGGCGGTGCTGGGCCTCGCTGTGGACCGACCGGGCGGTGGCCTACCGCGCGGAGCGGTCGGTGGCCGCCGCCGAGGTGCGCATCGCCGTGGTCGTGCAGCGGATGGTCGACTCCGACGTCGCCGGGGTGATGTTCACCGCCGACCCGGTGAGCGGGGCGCGCGACCGCGTCATCGTCGACGCGGGCGCCGGACTCGGCGAGGCCGTGGTGTCCGGGCTGGTCACCCCCGACCACCACGTGCTCGACCACGGCGGCCGACTCCTGGAGTGGCAACCGGGCCGCGGCGAGGTGGTGATCCGGTCCGAGGCCGGGGGCGGGGTCGTGCGCGAGGACCGGGACCACGAGGACCAGCGGGGAACCCGCAACGGAGGGGCCGCACGGCTGCTGACCGACGACCAGCTCTCGGTCCTGGTGGCGCACGCGCGCACGATCGCCGGGCACTTCGGCCGCCCCCAGGACATCGAGTGGTGCCTGGCCGACGGGCGCGCGTACATCGTCCAGTCCCGGCCGATGACGGCGCTTCCTCCGTACACCGGCCCCCTCAACCGGCGCCAACGCCTCCTGGCCTCGGTCCTCACCGAGTACATCCCGGTGCGGCCGTACCCGATGGACGTGAGCACGTGGTTCGGGCGCGGCCCGGCGCGCATGATGCGGGAGATCGTCGAGGCGTACGGGATCACCGGCGGCTTCGACGACTTCTACCGGGAGGAGGACGGGGTGGTCACGCAGCTCACCCCCGGGGCGCCGCGCCCCACCCCGCGCGCCCTGGCCACGCCGTTCCGTCTGGCCCGCAAGGCGCGGACGATGGACATCCACACGTGGCGGGAGGATCCCCGGTTCGTCGACTTCCTGCGCCGCACCGACGAACTCGACGCCCTCGACCCGGCCGCGCTGCCGTGGCCGGAGCTCGTAGCGGTGCCCGAACGGGTGCTCGGGCTGCTCGATCAGAGCCGGGACCTGCGCATGGACTACCTGCCGAGCACGGGGGTGTCGGTGGCGCGGCTGGTCGCGACCACCGCGCTGCTCGGTCGGCGGTCCCTGCTCGGTGACCTGCTCGGCGGAGCCCGAACCCGGACCGAGGACGCCAACCAGGCGCTCCAGGACCTGGCGGACCGGGTCCGGGCCGCGCCCGAGCTGCGCGCGCTCGTCGAGTCCGCCGATCCCGACGACGTGCTGGCCGCGCTGCGTGACGGGCGGGGCCCGCTGCGGGAGTTCGCGGACGCCCTCGACGCCTTCCGGCGCGAGTTCGGCCGCCGCGAGACCACGAGTCCGCTGCTGGTCAGCCCGCCCACCCTCGCCGAGTCGCCGGAGAGCGTCATCGGGCTGGTCCGGGTGCTGGTCGGGCGGGAGCGCGAGGACGACCCCGGGTCTCGGTCCGAACGCGCGCTGGCCGCGCTGCTCGACCACCCGTTGCTGCGCGGCGGGCGGGCGCGGTCGATCGTGACCCGGTGGGTGCGCGCGGCGCAGAACGGGATGGCGTTCCGGGAGGATTCGCACTTCTACTTCACCGCGGGGCTCCCGGCGATGCGTCGGGCGCTCCTGGAGATCGGCGCCCGGCTGTGCGCGGCGGGGGTCGTGGACGAGCCGTTCGACGTGTTCCACCTGCGGATCGAGGAGGTCAGGGAGGTCACGGACGTGACGAGGATGCCCGACGACCAGGTCGCGCGCCTGCGCTCCCTGGTCCGCGCGCGGGCCGCCAAACGCGCCGAGCTGACCGGGGTGCGGATGATCGACCCGGCACGGGTGTTCCCGCCCAAGGACCGGGGCGACGCGCTGGTCTCGGGCACCCCGGCGAGCGCGGGAACCGCGACGGGGACGGTCCGGGTGATCCGCGAGTCCGCCGAGTTCCACCGGCTGGAGACCGGCGACGTGCTGGTGTGCCCCTACACCAACCCGTCGTGGACGCCGCTGTTCCAACGGGCGGCCGCCGTCGTGGTGGACACGGGCGCGACGGCGTCGCACGCGGCGATCGTCGCCCGGGAGTACGGGATCCCGGCGGTCATGGGGTCGGGCACCGGCACGACCACCCTCGTCGACGGCGACCGGGTCACCGTCGACGGGACGACCGGCCGGGTCACGCGGGCTTCGTAGGATGCGGGACATGGCCGCCGATCCCGAGACCACCGACCACCGCAAGCGTCCGCGCCGCCGGGGCGAGGCGCTGGTGTCCGCCATCCTGGCGGCGACCGTCGAGGAGCTGGAGGAGCGCGGGTACGCGGCGTTGACGATGGAGGGGGTCGCCGAGCGCGCGCGGGCGAGCAAGGCGTCGCTGTACCGCAGGTGGCCGACCCGCGCCGAGCTGGTGATGGACGCCGTGTACTCCGTCGTCCCGGAGCCCGGGCGGCTGCCGGACACCGGCACACTGCGCGGTGACCTGCTGGAGGCGCTGCGACGGGTCGCGCGGACGCTCGCGGGACCGGCGGGCAAGGGCCTGCGGGGGTTGATGACGGAGATCCTGCCCGACCCGGAGCGCGCCGCGGAGCTGCGGTCGCACTCGCAGGGGATGGGCCGCCGCATGATGTCCGAGGTGACCCGGCGGGCGGTGGAGCGTGGGGAGATCGACCCGAGGGCGGTCACGCCGACCCGGCTGGACGTGGGGCAGGCGCTGCTGCGGAACCACTTCCTGTTCCACCACGAGCCCATCGGCGACGCGATGATCGAGGAGATCGTGGACACCGTGCTGCTGCCGCTGTTCGGGACGGTGCCCGACGCGTGACGTCGGGCCGGTCGGCGCCGCCGGGACCGCGCCTGTTAGCGTCCGTTCCGTTCGACGCGAGGGGGGACTCATGCGGTTGGCGGAGCTGCTGCGGGAACGGTGGATCGTCCAGGCGCCGATGGCGGGCGGCGGATCGACGCCCGCCCTGGTAGCGGCGGTGTCCGGAGCGGGAGGGCTCGGGTCGCTGGCCGCGGGGTACCTGTCGGCGGACGCCCTGGCCGAGCGGATCGCGGCCGTGCGGGCGCTGGGGACGACGGCGTTCGGGGTCAATGTGTTCGTGCCCTCGGGGGTACCGGCCGCCCCGGAGACCCTGGCCGCCTACGGGGCGGAGCTGGGCGCGGAGGCCGGGCGGCACGGCGGTGTCGTGGGTGAGCCGGTCAGCGACGACGACGCGTGGGCGGCCAAGATCGACCTGCTCGTGGCCGAGCCGGTGCCGGTGGTGAGCTTCACCTTCGGCTGCCCGTCCGCCGAGGTCCTGGAGCGGTTGCGGACGGTGGGCTCGACGACCGTGGTCACGGTGACCAGCGTGGCGGAGGCACGGATCGCCGTGGAGCACGGTGCGGACGGGGTGTGCGTCCAGGGATCGGAGGCCGGAGGGCACCGCGCGGTGTTCGATCCGGCCGGAGGGGGCGGGCGGCCACTGTTCGAGCTGCTGCCCGAGGTGGTGGCGGAGGTCGACGCGCCGGTGATCGCGGCGGGAGGCCTGATGCACGGCCGGGACGCCGCCCGCGCGCTGGAGCTGGGCGCGGCGGCCGTGCAGCTGGGGACGGCGTTCCTGCGGTGCCCGGAGAGCGGGGCGAACCCGGTGCACAAGGCGGCGCTGGCCGACCCGGCGTTCACGGAGACCGCGCTGACCAGGGCGTTCACGGGGCGTCCGGCACGGGGGCTGGTCAACCGGTTCATGAGAGAGCACGCGGACGCGCCGACCGCCTACCCGGAGATCCACCACATGACCAAGCCGCTGCGCGCGGCGGCGGCGAGTGCTGGGGACCCGGGCGGGATGGCGCTGTGGGCGGGCGAGGGGTTCCGGTCCGCGACCGACGCCCCTGCGGCGGAGGTCGTGGCGCGGGTGCGGAGGGAGGCCGAGGGGGCGGGAGTGGGGCGGTAGGAGGGCGCCATCCTCAGGACTTAGGTCACCGGTGGGAGTACGGCGCAGAACTGTACATTAGGCGCATGGCTGACGATCCCCTCGAACCTGGGCAACTCACAACACGTGAAGAGATGAAGATCCTCTTCGGTGGTGGCCAAGGGCAAGGGATCCAGCCCTGCACGAAGGTGCTGCCGGAAACCGGCCGTGCCAACGTGCTGCTCTACACCGACCCTGCCTCCGGCGAGAAGTCGGGATACTTCGATGGGTGGGTTCCCGAGGGAGACGAGCTCGGACCGATCTTCGAGTACACCGGCGCTGGCGAAGAGGACCAGGTCTTCCTCGGTCGCTACGGCGTGGGAAATCGCGCCATCCTCACGCATATCGATGATGAGCGTGAGCTGCGCGTTTTCAAAGCTGTCGGGACGATCCCCGGAAGAAGCGCGAAGCGCCAGAGATACATCGGCAAGTTCGCACTCGATGCCGAGAAGCCGTACGTCCTGCGTCAGGCCCCTAATCAGCAGGACACCCCACGGCGCGTCATCGTGTTCCGGCTCCGCCCTATCAATGCGCTGCCGCCCAACCCCGAGGACACCATCACACCCCTGCCCGAGACAGAAGTCGTCCCCGTTCCCCCAGACATCACGACAAGCTCGCTGATCGAGCCCGAGTTGCACAACGGGAAGCCGATCACCCGGTCAGCTGTCCCTCGCACCAGGGTGAGCCGCCGTGAAGCTTCCTTGTGCGAGGACTTTCAAAGGCTCCTGGAAGAGCACGAACATCAGGTGGCCAGATTCCAGATCAGAGTTGCTGGGCTCTCATCGAGTCTGGTGACGGATCTGTACGACGCCAACTCCCATGTCCTGTACGAGGCGAAGGGCACGAGCTCACGCGAAGCCATCCGCATGGCGATCGGTCAGCTCATGGACTACCGGAGGCACGTCACTCCGAAAAACCCCACCCTCGCCGTCCTCTTGCCAGAGAAACCGCACCCTGACCTTCAGGACCTCCTGACCTCGCTGAACATCAGGGTGGTGTACCAGCACGGCAAGGCGTTCTCGGGATGGCCAGTTGATACCCAGGCGAGTTAGCGCGTCCGCTGAACACTGAGCCAACTCCCTGAGAGCCGTCGCGCGGCCTGTTCAGTCCAGGGTCAACTGGTAGACGGCGCGATGGCGGCCCAACCCCTTGAAGTCGCTGATGACCGAGACTCCGTTGATCTCGCGGTCGCCTGGGACGTTGACGAAGCCGAGGGCGATCCAGCTGGCGTGAGCTTCCTGGTTGTCGGGTTCGGAGGTGAGATGGAGACGCCTGAGTACACACGCAGCTAGCATCATCTGGGAGGCAACTCCACCACGCGCACCCCTTCGGGGTAGTTTCGGGGCATGGACAGGACCGACGACAGCCAGGGCCGCTGGGTGGTGCACGGCGAGCGCACCCTCTACGACAACCCGTGGGTGCGACTCGGCAAGGCCGACATCACCACCCCGTCCGGGAACAGGTTCGAGCACCACACCGTCACCCTGCCTTCAGCCGCGGTGATCGCGATCCTGGACCAGGACGAGGAGCACGTCCTGATGAGCTACCGGCACCGGTTCGTGCCCGACGTGTGGGGGTGGGAACTGCCCGGTGGCCTCTTGGACCCCGAAGAATCACCGGAGCGCACCGCTGTCCGCGAAGCGCTGGAGGAGACCGGTCACCGGGTCGGCTCGGTGGAGCACGTGGCCACGTTCGAACCGATGATCGGCACGGTCCGCAGCCCCCACCACGTCTTCGTGGGCCGTGACGTCGAGCTGGTAGCGGATCCGACCGAGTTCGACGAGGGCGTCTACGAATGGGTTTCCTTGGCCAAGGTCCGCAGTCTGGTCACCGAGGGGCAGGTGCAGAGCTCAGGAACCCTCATCGCCCTGCTCCACATCCTCGCTTCCTGAGGGAGCCCGCGATCCCAGAAGCCGAGCCAGGCGGGCACGTTGGCGAACGGACCCAGACCGTTCGGAGAGCTCAGCCGCGCGCCGTGCCTGTCGGCGGGCCTGTGTGAGGTCGCCGTGGGCGGAGTAGGCCAGAGCCAGATCGGTGCGCAGTCCGGCCTCGGCGCGTCCGAGTTCCAACGGGGCGATGTCGTCGAGTGCCCGGGTGAGATCCTCGATCGCCTCACCGTGCCCGAGGCGCGCCAGGCAGTGCCCTCGCCAGCGCAGTAGATGCGTGTGGTCCAACATCAGGAACGGAAGCGAGGGATCATTCGGCTGCTGAGGCAGGACGAGGAAGGCGCGCTCCAAACTCCTCTGGGATTCCAACTCCTGACCGAGGGAAGCGCGTACCTCTCCCTCGGCCGCCCACAGCCACGAACGCAGCAGAGCGGGCAGTGACTCCTTCCTAGCGCTGTGCGCCGACCGGAGGATCGCGAGCGCATCGCCCTCCCGTCCGGTGTCCAGGAGGACGTAGGTCTGTTCGGCGCTCACGTGCGCCAGGACCACAGGGTCCTCACTCTCCCGGGCGGCGGCCTTGGCGATCTCGTAGTAGCGCCAGGACGTCGCCACGCGTCCGGCATCGAGCGCCTGCCACCCGGTCAGGGACGCGGCCTCGGCCAGGGCGCGCGCGAGTCCGCGCCGCACGGAACCCGGGATCGAGTGGTGCAACAGGTCGTGCATCTGCTGGACGTGGGCTTGGCTTTGGGCGAGGAGGTAGTGGGCTCCCAGTTTGCGGTCGATCAACCGCAGGTTCTGCGTCTGGGCTTCGAAGAGGCGGATGAGTGCGTGATCGATGGACGCGACCTCCAGTCGCTCCCGTACCTGGTGGTCGATGGCCGATGGTCCCGATGGGGCGGCGCGATCGGTAGCGTCGCCAGCTGCGGGCTGCGCCGTCTCTTCGGGCGTCCACCTGGGTGCCAGGCCGAGCAGGATCCGGGAGTGGTCGGGCATGTCGAGCCCGTCCGCGACCCTTTCGATTAGCTGGAGTGAACTGACCGTCCGCCTTCCGCTCAGGATCTCGCTCACGCGCCCCTGGGCGATACCGGTCGCCGAGGCGATCCGGGTCTGGCTCGCCCCGTGGGCCTGAGCCAAACGCAACAGTCCGGCGATGTCGCGTTCGCGTAAGAGTCGCCGTGTCTGCTGCCGTTCCCACGCCCAGGGCGGAATGTCAATCCTTTCCCAGGCATGACCAGGCATGACTTCCTTCCGATCGTTCACAGGGTGAAGTGGACGCGAACCCGATTATCCCGAAGTGGGATATCCACAAGGGATGGGAGGGGCGGTACCCGTAACGGAATCGTCGCCTGTGACACACCCTCCCGCTCCAACTGCGAGCACTGTCACAGGAGCCCGATCATGGACGAATCCCTCACTGCTGACTCCCTGCCGACATACATCGGAACCGACACCACATTGCGCGTCAAGATCCTCGACGCATGCGGAATGACCTGCACCTTCTGTCACAACGAGGGCACCCCCGTCGTGGTCGACAACCGCAACCGCGGCCCCGGCCCCTTCCTGGTCGCCGGAAGCTCCGGGCGG
Organism: Nocardiopsis sp. NPDC049922; assembly: GCF_040660275.1. NCBI lineage: Bacteria > Bacillati > Actinomycetota > Actinomycetes > Streptosporangiales > Nocardiopsidaceae > Nocardiopsis > Nocardiopsis sp. NPDC049922. Next base: position 609,714 of record NZ_JBFAME010000001.1, read on the forward strand.
ACGTCGATCTACGCGGCCACCAACGGTTCCCGCTTCCTGCCCGCCACCATTCCAGCCGACCAGGGCTTCGCCCACGCCCTGCGGCAGTTGGGAGAGGGCATGGGTTTCACCGAACTCCACCTCACCGGTGGTGAACCCACACTCCACCCCCGCCTGCCCAATCTGGTCCACCTGGCCACCGACCAGGGATACCGGGTGTGCATGACATCCAACGGTGAGAATGGAGCCCGGCAGATCCCCGCCTGCGCCGAGGCCGGGCTCGACCGGGTCAACTTCTCCATCTTCGGCACCACGCCAGGCGAACTCGCCCAGGTCCAGCACGACCGCTTCCGCGACCCGGCCAAGGCCGCCACCAAGATCGAAGCCCTCCACTCCTCCATCCAGGCCTGCGTCGACCACGGAGTCCGCGCCAGCGCCAACATCGTCGTCCTCGACCACACCCACATCGACCGCGTCCATCGGCTCCTGGACACCTACGCCCCGGAGCTCTCCGTCCGCCTGCTCAACTCCCTCGACCACGGCCAGACATCCATCGACGCCATCCACGAGGTTCTGGCCCAGCGCGGCGCGGTTGGAGAGTCCCATCACCTCACCGCCGGGGCATCCGGATCCCGCACCGCCTACCGCATCGACGGTGGACGACGCCGCATCCACGTCAAGTGGATCCGCCCCGTCCGCCTGCCGACCACGTGCCAGGGATGCCGCTTCAACAACGACACCGACTGCCAGGAAGGCTTCTACGGCCTGCGCCTGTACCGGGATCGCCAGGGGACCTATTTGGTGGGCGTGTGCCTGCAGCGCATGGACCTGTGCCAACCGATCGGGGAATTCCTCCACGGCCCCGTGAGCACCGAGATCCTCCGCTTCCGCCAAGCCGACCGTGCCAGGCTGGAAGCCGACCACCGCACCCCGACCGTTTCTCCGTCGAACACACACCACGCGAAAGGGAACCCGACGACATGAGCGTGATCGAGTACGAGGCCAAGGTGCTGGACATCGACCCCGACCAGGTGGCCCGGCTCATTCTCGACAAGGGCGGCCAGGACCTCGGGGAGGTACTGCAACGCCGCTACGTCTACGACATCGAGCCTGGCGATGCCTCTCGGTGGGTACGGCTGCGCGACACTGGGAAGCAGGTCACGCTCACGGTCAAGGAGATCGACTCCGACGCGATCGGCGGGACCCGCGAGACCGAGACCGAGGTTGGCGACTTCGCGACGACCAACGCCCTGCTGGGCAAGCTGGGTTATGCGCCCAAGGCCTACCAAGAGAACCGCAGGCGCAGCTTCATCCTGGACGGCGCCCAGTTGGAGATCGATTCCTGGCCCCGTATCCCCGCCTATCTGGAGATCGAGGCCGACAGCCGCGCCGAGGTGGTGCGCGTCGCGGCTCTGCTCGGCTACACCGAAGCCGACCTGACGGGGGAGAACACCACCAAGGTCTACACCCGCTACGGCATCGACCTGACCACCATCACCGATCTACGCTTCGACACGAAGTGAGCACCGCCGCGGTGTGCCCGTGCTTGGTGCGGACGGGCACACCTTGGCCTGGTTCTTGTCGGCGCTGGGTGCGGCTCAGCCAATCCCAAAGGACACCTTCAGGACGGCCAGAAGTCCGGTCCACTCGGCGCTGGGATAGGTGAGGTGGCCGAGACCCCTGTTCTGGGTGTCCCGAACCGCCATCACGCCCGGCAGATCAGCGACCTCGACGCACTGAGGGCCGTCGGGGTTGCTGTAGCTGCTCTTTCGCCACTGTGCGGTCGTCACGTCCATGGAGGGGCCTCGATTCCGGTCGGTACGTCACCCGATCAGGGATTCCAGGAAGTCAGCGGATTCCCCTACGGACAGGGCGCTGCCCTGAGTTCGGCTGAAGATCAGCCTATGGCGATCCCATTCAAGCGCCTCGGCACCTCGTATATCCAGGTGACCAGGTACAGCGCACCTGTCACACTGGGCCAAATCCTTGGGCCCCAGGCCCGGGAACCAAGAACAGGAAACGGAGTCACCGTGGCAGGGGACATCGGAGAGGACCTCGGGCAGCGCGTCGTCGCTGCCGTCGGTGCCGCGTTCGACGTGGCGTGCACGATCGAGGACGCCGTGGTCCGACCCTCCCAGCGTGAGGGTGTGGACTACCAGGTCAACGCTGCTATGGCGCTGGCCAAGCGACTCCGACGCCCCTCCCGCGAGGTCGCCGAGGCCATCGTCGCCCACCTCGACCTGGGTGACATGGCCGAGAACGTGGAGGTGGCCGGGCCGGGGTTCATCAACATCACCCTGTCCACGTCCTGGCTCGGCGAACACGTCGCCCGGCTCGCGGCCGATCCTCGCCTCGGCTACGTACCGGCCACCAGCCCCCAGCGGGTGATCGTCGACTACTCCTCGCCCAACATGGCCAAGGAGATGCACGTCGGTCACCTGCGGTCCACCATCATCGGCGACAGCCTGGTGCGACTCATGGAGTTCGCCGGGCACGAGGTGATCCGGCAGAACCACATCGGTGACTGGGGAACGCCGTTCGGCATGCTGGTCGAACACCTCATCGACGAGGGCCTGGCCGAGCGCGAGTTCAGCATCAGCGACCTGAACGTCTTCTACCAGCAGGCGCGCACCAAGTTCGACGCCGACGAGGACTTCGCCGAACGCGCCCGCGCCCGCGTCGTCGCCCTCCAGGCCGCAGACCCCGCCACTCTGGAGCTGTGGAACCGGTTGCTCACCGAGTCCAAGCACCACATCGAGGCCGTCTACGAACTGCTCGGTGTCCGGTTGACCCCCGACGACTACAAGGGCGAGAGCACCTACCAGCCCTGGCTGAACGACGTCGCCGACGAGTTGACCCGGCGCGGGATCGCCGAGGACAGCGACGGTGCCCTGTGCGTGTTCATCGACGGGTTCACCGGCCGCGACGACCAGCCGGTGCCGCTCATCGTCCGCAAGCGCGACGGCGGGTTCGGCTACGACGCCACCGACCTGGCCACGATCCGTTACCGGGCCCAGGACCTCAAGGGCGACCACCTCATCTACGTGGTGGGTGCCCCGCAGGCCCTGCACTTCGCGATGATCTTCGCCGCCGCCCGCAAGGCCGACTGGGTCAGCCCGGAGACCACGACGACCCATGTGGGGTTCGGCAGTGTCCTGGGTGAGGACGGTCGGATGCTGCGCACCCGCGCCGGTGCCTCGCTCAAGCTCACCGATCTGCTCGACGAGGCAGTGGAGCGGGCGGGCGCCATGGTCGCCGAGCGGACCGACCTGCCCGAGGAGGAACGGTACGACATCGCTCGCGCTGTGGGCATCGGTGCGGTGAAGTACGCCGACCTGTCCTCGGACCGGGAGAAGGACTACGTCTTCGACTGGGACCGGATGCTGGCCATGGACGGCAACACCGCCGTCTACCTCCAGTACGCACTCGCGCGCATCCGCTCGATCCTGCGCCGCGCGGACGAGACGCCGTCGCTCGGTGCCCCGGTGACACTGACCGAGCGGGCAGAACGTGACCTGGCCCTGCGCCTGGCTCGCTTCCCGGACGCGGTGCAGACGACGATCGCCCACCTCCAGCCGCACCGGATGCCCACGTACCTGTTCGACTTGGCGACCGCGTTCAGTTCCTTCTATGAGAACTGCCCCGTGCTCAAGTCCGAGGGGCGGGTGCGCGAGTCCCGGCTCGCACTGGCCGCGCACACAGCGGCCGTTCTGGAGCGCGGGCTCGACCTGCTGGGCATCACCGCCCCCGAGCGGCTGTAGGCGCTGACTTTGGGGCGGGGCTCTTCGAGATCGAGTCCCACCCCGACTATTGCCTCGCCGTCTTGAGGGTGGCCATGAGGCAGGACCACTCGCCTCTGGGGTAGGTGAGGTGGCCGAGGCCCCTGTTCTGGGTGTCGCGCACCAGCACGGCGCTCCCCTCAGAAACCTCCACACAGTCGTTGTTCACGCCGCTGCTGTAGCTGCTCTTGTGCCACTGGCGCTCACTCATCAAGTTCTCCCTGTACCTGTCGAACCAGCTCACAGCTGTCGTTGGTTGACAGCGCTTCCGACTGGATGGCCCCGAAGAGGTTCGCACAGTAGCGCACCTGCTCAGCGTCGTCGATGACGAGATCATCCACCACGTACTCGGCCGTAGCGATCATCGGCCGGTCGGAGAAGGTGTAGGTCCGAAAGGGGCCAGAGAGCCCTGGGGGAAGTGCGCACTGTGATGGCACCACCTGAAACCGGAGGATTCGCTCATCCACCATCTTGATCAGGTGGCCCAGCTGTTCCTTCATGATGGAACAACTACCTAGGACCCGTCGGATCACACCCTCATCGAGCACCATCCACAGTATCGGCCGGTCGGCACCTTTGAGAATGATCTGCCGTTTCATACGGGACGCAACCAGGCGCTCCAGAGTGTCCTCACTCGCGAACGGCCTCATAGCCCTGTAGGTGGCCCGAGCGTACGCCGGGGTCTGCGCCAGCCCGGGCACCAGGATCGTGTGGTATTGACGAATCTCCGTTGCTGACCGCTCAATATCGACGGCGGTCTGCGTACCCACGGGGTAGATGCTCTCGCTGTTGGCCCTACTCCAGGCGCGCTCGAAGAAGCCGGACGTGCCGAAGATCTGGTCGAGCGCCTGGCACTCCTTCAGCTGCGGCACATAGATGGCCAGCTCCCAGTAGGAGACGAGGGACGTCGAACAGCTCAGCTGCTCAGCGAGCCTCCCCTGGGTCCAGCCCTTGGACTTTCGGAGTTTCCGCAGCTCAGTTGCGATCTTTCGATACGAGGGGTTGGGCTTCCTGGGCATGTCACTCCAGCGGAATCAAGAAGATTCGATTCTCTTCCAGCAGTGTGACACGCGCGGACAACAGCGGCGAGAGTTATCGAGAAATCGATGGCACTTCTGGAAATCCGCACGTTGACAAGAGCAGAGTCGACGCAGGCCGAAGAGTTGAGCTCTTGAGTCCTTTCCCCTCAAACGCCACTCATTTGGACATTCAAACCAAGTCTGACAAACGGTACTGCTGATCTGAGAATCGCGAAAAGGAGGGCCAGATGTCCGGATGCGAAGTTCCGAGGCCGCGATGCGGCCACAGCCAGGACCGGCGGGTGGTGGGTGGGTTGCCGGTCCGCGTCAAGAGCCGTCGGACCGGGGTGTTCGCCGCGTACTTCGACGGGACCCCGGAGCAGGTCGGCCGCATCCGGACCTGGTGTGCGCGGGCCACCGGGTTGGACGAGGAGGCGGCCGCCCTGGTCGAACTCGCGGTCAGCGAGCTGGTGACGAACGCCGTCCTCCACACCGCCTCGGGCGGCCGGTGCGGCCGGGTCAAGGTGACCGTGGAGGTCATGCCCGGTCAGATCGTCCTGATCTCCGTGACCGACGACGGGCCGCGCGCCCTGCGCCCGATCACGATTCCGACGCTCCCTGACCACCTCGACGACGCGGAGGAATGCGGACGCGGGCTGCGCCTGGTGGCGGCGCTGGCGGAGAAGTGGTGGTGGACCGGCTTCCGGGGTGGCCCGCTGACCGTGTGGGCGCTGATCGACCCCCACCGCGACCTGGACGCCTGAATCAAGAGCAAGGTGCCGCTATGGCGGGAAGCGCAGCCCCACGGGACCAATGACACCCACCCTAGCGGCAGACACGAAGATGCCCCGATCGGTGCTTAGGACCACCGAGCCGGGGCGTGATCAACCCCCTGAACACAGCAGGAGGATGACCGTGCACCACCCTAACGGCCGCCACCGCAAGCGGCACCGAACCCTCGCGGGCCAGCTCTGGGCCCTCGCGACGACGGCCCTGGCGACCGCACTGGCCTTCGTCTTCGTCCCACGTACGCCAGCCCGAACCGGGATCGGGCCCGCTCCACGCCGACGCGAACTCCCCACAGGCTCCCCCAAGGAGCCCCGGCCGCTCCCCACGACCCCAGCGCCCCCGCCCACGGACCCCGACAAGACCGGGGGCGCACTCGTCCGCCCGTACATGCGCCCTCGCCCCCAGCCCCGAGCGGTGACCATCCCCCGGCCGCGAGTCCCGGCGGGCGATCTCCTCGCACCGAAGCCACCGCCGCCGCCCCAGCGACAGGGCGAGTTCGACGAACTCGCCAGCCTGATCCGCGTCTATCTCGCGACCAACACCCCTTCAGGCAACTGAACCAAGCGGCCCGCGGGCGCGGGCGGTGACCCTTCCGGTCACCGCCCGAGCGGACCGTAACAAGCGAGCCTCAGTCCCGCACGGCCAGCGCGTCGACCTCGAACAGCATCCCCGGCAGCGCCAGCGACGCCACCCCCAGCAGAGTCTGCGCGGGCGGCCTCCCCTCCCAGAGCACGTTCACCCGCTCCCCGAGAATCGCCAGCTTCTCCATGTCGTGGTCGACGACGTACGTCCCCAACCGAACCACGTGCCGGTACTCCAGCCCCGCAGCGCCCAGCGCCGTGCCCAGGTGGGCGAAGGCCAACTCCACCTGCGCGGCGAAGTCCTCCACCGCCACCCCTCCCTCCTCGTCGGACGCGTACTGCCCCGCGACGGCCACCAGCTCGCCGGAGGCCTCGGCCAGGTGCGAGTACCCGAACGGCACCGGGTCGTGCAGTCCCCCGGGGTTGCTCAGCGTGTGCGGCATGTCAGCTCCTTCGACTCGATGCACGGAACCCGGCGAGCACCACACCCGCCAGGACGATGAGAGCGCCCGCGACCCACGGGATCGCGGCGACGGCGAGGGCGTCGGCCACCAGGCCGCCCACCAGCGCGCCCAGGGCGATGGACAGGTTGAAGGCGCAGACCAGCAGCGCCGTGGCCGCCTCGGGAACCTCCGACGCGTGCCGCAGCATCCAGGTCTGCAAGCCCACCGACACTCCGCCGTAGGCCAGGCCCCACACGACGAGCGCCGCGACGGCCGCGATCGGGACCCCACCGGCCAACCCGAACACCCCGAGCGCGGCGGTCAGGCCCACGGTGGCGACGAACAGCGTGCGGCGGACGTCGCGGCCGCTTCCGGCGACGAAGTTCCCCACGATCCCCGCGACCCCGTAGACCAGTAGCAGCCCACCCGTCAGCGTCGCGTCGATCCCGGCGACGTCGGTCAGCAGCGGACGGACGAAGGTGTAGGCGGTGAACTGGCCGGTGACCAGCAGCAGGGCCAGCAGCACGCCGGTGCGCACGCCCCCGTGCCCGACCAGCAGGGAGGGGAGGTCCGACAACCGCGGGACGGCCCGCGCGGGCACCGGTGGCAGCAGGACGAGCAGGAGGACCAGGGCGAGACCGCCCAGCGCGGCCACCGTGAGGAAGGCCGCCCGCCACCCGGCCAGGTCGCCGACGAGCGTCCCGACCGGCACCCCGATCACGGACGCCGAGGACACCCCGCCGAACACCACGGCCGTCGCGCGGGGGACGTGGCGCTCCGGCACGAGGCGCGGTGCCAGTCCGCCCGCGATCGCCCAGAATCCGCCGATACTGACCCCCACGAGGGCTCGGGCCGCCAGGACGAGTGCGAAGTGCTCCGCCAGGGCGCACGCGACGTTCGCGGCCGCCATCAACGCGACGAACGCCGCCAGGAGCGTGCGGCGGTCCACGCGTCCGAGGAGTACCGCGACCGTCGGCGCCGTCGCGGCCGCCACGACGCCGGGCACGGTGACCATGAGCCCGGCCGTCCCGTCGCTGACGGACAGGTCCGCGCTGACGAAGGTCAACAGCCCGACCGGCAGCAGCTCGGTGGTCATGAGCGCGAAGATCCCCAGCGCCACGGCGGACACGGCGAACCACGCGCGGCGGTCGACGCACCCGTCGACGCGCCCGCCCACCTGGACGGTGTCGTCTCCGCGCGCGTCCCCGCTCCGGCCGTTCACATCGCCACCTCGAACCCGTTGAAGTCATAATCTTTGATAGGAAACATCCAGGATTACCTCCGGCCAGAGCCCCTCCGAGGAGGGGCCGTCGTCACTCGCCCGCGAACCAGCTCCGCACGCGCGTCGGCGTCTCGGGCGCCAACCGCTCCACCGACGCCTTGACGTCGGCGAGCGTCTGCGCCCCGAGCTCACGCCGCCAGGCCAACTCGGCCCTGCGCATCGCCAGGTCGATCTGGCAGGCGCCGGCGGGCGCCTCGTCCGGGGCACCCGGCCCCTGACTCCGGATCTCCGTGCACTGGAACGCCTCCTCGCGCCCCTCGATCGCTCCCACCACGTCCATGAGCGTGATGTCCTCGGGCTCGCGCGCCAGCCGGAACCCGCCGCGCGGCCCGGGGGTCGAGTACACGACCCCACTCCGCGCCAGCGCCTGGAGCTGCTTGTTCATGTACGCGGCGGGCAGCCCGTAGTACTCCGCCAGCCTGGCGCTGGGCACCGCCCGCTCCGAACCCACCCACGCGAGGTTGAGGCAGCTGTGCAGGCCCCACTCGACGCCTTCGGACATCCTCATAAACCTGGATACTAGATGTCCAGGAAGATGCGCGCAAGGCCGAAGCCCCCGCTGAACCCGGAGCGTGGGAAACCTCCACCTCACCGTGTTTACCCGTAGGTAACAATTGAATCGACCGGCCTGGAGACCTGGATCACGTGACGCCGGGCACCTTAGTGTGCCGCCATGAGTGTCTTGCGCAGTCGTGTCCTCGTTCGCGTACTTCTGGGTTCCCTCGCCGCCGTCGTGGCACTGGCACTGATAGGCACACTTCTGGGGATATGGGCCGTCCGCCGCTCCTTCCCGGAGACCTCCGGCGAGCTCACCCTCCCCGGCCTCGACTCCCCCGTCACCGTCCTGCGCGACGAGTACGGTGTCGCCCACGTCTACGCCGACACCTCGCACGACCTCTTCATGGCGCAGGGGTTCACCCACGCCCAGGAGCGCTTCTGGGAGATGGACTTCCGCCGCCACGTCACCGCGGGTCGGACCGCTGAACTGTTCGGCCCCGACCAGGTCGAGACCGACGCCTATCTGCGCACCATGGGCTGGCGGCGCGTCGCCGAGCAGGAGTACGACCTGCTCGACGAACAGACGCGCGCCCACCTCGACGCCTACGCCGAGGGCGTCAACGCCTGGATCGAGGAGCACAGGGGCACCGCCGCCAGCCTGGAGCACGGGCTCCTCGCGGTGACCGCCGACGACTACGCCATCGAGCCCTGGACCCCCGCCGACAGCCTCGCCTGGCTCAAGGCCATGGCCTGGGACCTCGGCGGCAACCTCCGTGAGGAGACCGAGCGCGCCGTCCTCCTCGCGTCCGGCCTCACGCGCGAGCAGATCGACGAGCTCTATCCCGCCTACCCCGTCGACCAGCACACGCCGATCACCGCGACCGACCAGCACAACGGCGCCGAGGTCGGCACCGAGGCCGACGAACGGCGCGCCCCCGCCGCCTCGCCGACCGACGCCGCCGACACCCCCACCCCCGACACGTCCCGGTCCGCGCCCGCCGATCTGCCCGAGGAGGCCCTCACCGCGCTCGACGGCCTCGACCGGATCTCCGAGGCGATCCCCGGCCTGCTCGGCCCCTCCTCCAGCTCCGACCTGGGCTCCAACTCCTGGGTGGTCTCCGGCGACCACACCGAGTCCGGCATGCCGCTCCTGGCCAACGACCCCCACCTCGGCGCGTCGATGCCCTCCGTCTGGTACCAGAACGGCCTGCACTGCACCGAGATCACCGACGCCTGCCCCTACGACGTCACCGGGTTCAGCTTCGCCGGCCTCCCCGGCGTCGTCATCGGCCAGAACGAGTCCATCGCCTGGGGCCTGACCAACCTCAACCCCGACGTCATGGACCTCTACGTCGAGCGGATCGACGGCGACCACTACGTCGTGGACGGTGAGCGCGTCCCCCTGGAGGTCGTCGAGGAGACGATCGCGGTCGCCGGCGGCGAGGACGTCGACATCACGGTCCGGCTGACCGGGCACGGCCCGCTGCTCTCCGACGCCCAGGCGGGCCAGCACCTGACCCCCGTCACCGAGAACCCGGGGATCACGGAGGGGTCGGAGGACGCGGACCGGGACGGCGAGGAGGGATCGAACGACGCGGAAGCGGACTCCCCGGACTCCCCCGACGACGCGGACGACGCGGACGGCTTCGAGTACGGCGTCGCCCTCCGGTGGACCGCCCTGGAGCCGGGCACCACCGCCGAATCCATCTTCGCGCTCAACCGCGCCCGCGACTGGGCCGACTTCCGCGACGCCGCCAGCCGCTTCGACGTCCCCGCGCAGAACCTCGTCTACGCCGACACCGAGGGCGACATCGGCTACCAGGCGCCCGGCCACGTCCCCGTGCGCGGCGAGGGCGACGGCCGCTGGCCCGCCCCCGGCTGGGACTCCGCCTACGACTGGGAGGACTACCTGCCCTTCGACGAGCTGCCCAGCGTGTACAACCCCGACTCCGGGGTGATCGTCACCGCCAACCAGTCCCTCGTCGACTCCGAGTATCCCCACCACCTGACCGACGACTGGGACTACGGCTACCGGAGCCAGCGGATCAACGACCTCCTCGACCAGGCGATCACCGAGGGGCCGGTGACCTCGGAGGACATGTCCGAGATCCACATGGACTCCTACCACGCGGCCGCCGCCGAGGCGCTCCCGTACCTGCTGGAGGCGGAGGTCGACGGCGTCACCGCCGAGGCACGGGAACAGCTTCGCGACTGGGACGGCTACACCGACCCCGACTCCTCGGGAGCCGCCTTCTACCAGGCGTTCTGGCGGCACCTCCTGCCGCTGCTGTTCGACGAGCTGGGCGACGTGCCCATGAGCGGCAGCTCGCGCGGCATGTACGTGGTCAACCGGCTCCTCGCCGAGCCCGAGTCCCCGTGGTGGGAGGGCGAGACCGCCAGCGGCCGGGACGAGGTCCTGGCCGCCGCGATGGACGCCGCCGCCGAGGAGCTGACCGAGCGCCTGGGCGAGGACCCGGCCGACTGGCGCTGGGGCGACCTGCACACCCTGACCGCGACCAACCAGTCCTTCGGCACGTCGGGCATCGGCGCGGTCGAGTGGCTGCTCAACCGGGGCCCGGTGGAGAGTTCGGGCGGGTCCAGCATCGTCAACGCCACCGGCTGGGAGCCGAGCGCGGGCTACGAGATCTCCGCCGTGCCGTCGATGCGCATGGTCGTGGACCTCGCCGACCGCGACGCCTCCACGTGGATCCACCTCACCGGCAACTCGGGACACGCCTTCCACCCCAACTACGACGACCAGTTGGAGGCGTGGGCGGCGGGCGAGACGCTGCCGTTCACGGTCTCCCGGGAGGCGGTGGAGGGGGCCGCCGTCGACGAGCTGACCCTCGTTCCCTAGATGTTCCGTCCTCAGCGGTCGGGGCCCGGCTTGTCAGATTAGGACGAGTGTCCTAATGTTTGAACCGGCCCTAGGACACCCGTCCTAGGGCCGGTCATCGAGTGTGGGGTGGGGTCGTGGGTACACGCGAGCAGATCGTCGACGCGGCCAACCGCCTGTTCTACGAGCAGGGCTTCGAGCCGACGTCGTTCGCGGCGATCGCGGAGACGGTGGGGATCTCCCGAGGCAACTTCTACTACCACTTCAAGACCAAGGACGACATCCTCGACGCGGTGATCGAGGCCCGGTTGGCGAGCACGCGGACGATGCTCGCCGGATGGGCGGACGGCTCGGCGGACCCGCGGGATCGCGTGCGGCGCTTCGTCGAGATCGTCATCACCAACCGGGGCGACATCGAGAGCTACGGGTGTCCGGTCGGGACGTTGACGAACGAGCTCGCCAAGCTCGACCATCCCTCCCGCGCGCACGCCGTCGGCGTCTTCACGCTGTTCCGCACCTGGCTGCGCGAGCAGTTCGAGGAACTCGGGTTCGACGCGGAGGCCGATGACCTCGCGATGCGGGTCCTGGCGTTCAGCCAGGGGATCGCCACACTCTCGAACGCGTTCCACGACGGCGACTTCGTCGACCGCGAGGTCGACCGCGTCAACCGGTGGCTGACCGAGCTACTGGCCTCTCCCGCCACGGCCGACGACGCGAGCTGATCCGCCTCCGTCCCCCGGCCACCCCACCCCCGCCTTCGACCGCACCGCCCATCCCCGAGGAGACCTCCGTGTACATCGCCCTGCTTCGATTCTCCGCCAACGAGGCCGCGGCCGCCGACCACATGGCCGCGCACCAGGACTGGATCCGCCAAGGCGTGGAAGACGGCGTCTTCCTGCTGGTCGGGAGCATCCAGACGGGACAGGGCGGCGTGCTGCTCGCGAAGGGGGGCACACTGGAGGAGCTCCAGGCGCGGGTCGCCCAGGACCCGTTCGTGGTCCACGACGTCGTCACGGCCGAGATCGTCCAGATCGCTCCGAACGTGACGGACCCGCGACTGGCCTTCCTCAAGGACTGACGCCACCCGGGAACGTTCCTCGCCCGCGGAGACGAGCCGCGCCGCGTCTGGGCCGGGCGGTCCGACTCAGGCGTCCGACTCCAGGTCGGGGAAGGTCACGCCGGTGAGCTCCTCCGACACCGTCCACAGCCGCCGCGCGGCGATCGAGTCCCACGCGGCCTCGCTCCGGCTCGACAGACCCGGGGCGCCGCGCAGACCGCCCATCTTCCGGGGGCCGGCGTAGGCCGCTCCGGGCACGTCCTGGGTGGCGGCGTAGATCGTGGGCAGGGCGCCGTTGGCCCCGCTCTGGGCGATCAGCGCGTTGCCCACGGCCATCAGCCCCCTGTGCACCGGGTTGGCGGCGTGGCTCTGGAGGTTGGTGGCCGCGTACCCCGGGTGGGCGGCGGTGGCGAGCACCGGCGAGCCCGCCGCCTCCAGCCGACGCTGCAACTCCAGAGTGAACAGCAGGTTGGCGAGCTTGGACTGGGCGTAGGCGCGGTTCGGCGTGTAGCCCTCGTCCAGGTTCAGGTCGTCGAACTCGATGCCGCGCGCCAGCCGGTGCAGACCGGACGACACCGTCACCACCCGGCCGGTGACCTGCGGCAGGAGCAGGTTGGTGAGGGCGAAGTGGCCGAGGTGGTTGACCCCGAACTGCGTCTCGAACCCGTCCTTGGTCGTCGACTTCGGGATCGCCATCACGCCCGCGTTGTTGATGAGCAGGTGGATCGGCCCGTCCCACGCCCGCGCGAACGCGCGCACGGAGTCGAGGTCGGCGAGATCGAGCCGCCGCACCTCCGTGACGCCGTCGACCGACGCCGCGGCGGCCTCGCCCTTCTCCTCGTCGCGGACCGCCATCACCACCCGCATGCCCTTGCGGGCGAGTATGCGCGTGGTCTCCAGGCCCAGTCCGCTGTTGGCTCCGGTGACGACCGCCGTGCGGCCGCTGAGGTCGGGGATCGTGACCGCGTTCGTCTCCATCGCGCCAAGGTAGGCGACCCCACTCCAAGTTGTCAATGACAACAATGCTGACGGGGGCCTATCCTGGACCCATGCCTGACCGCCCCTACCACCACGGTGACCTGCGCTCCGTCCTTCTCGCCAACGCCGAACGCGCCCTCGCCGAGCGCGGTCCCGCGTCGCTGTCCCTGCGCGAGCTCGCCCGCGAGGCGGGGGTGAGCCACGCCGCGCCCAGCCGCCACTTCAAGGACAAGCAGGCCCTGCTCGACGCCCTGGCGTTCTCCGGGTTCGAGCGGCTCACCGAACGGTTGGAGCGCGCGGTGGAGGCCGAGGACGACGTCCGCGCCTGCCTCCTCGGGCTGGCCAGGACCTACGTCGGGTTCGCCGTCGAGCACGCCGCCCTCCTCGACCTCATGTACACGCGCAAGCACGACCCCGACGTCTCCGAACAGCTGCTGGCGGAGATCACCCGCATGCTCGACACGGTCACGCGCCCGATCCGGGAGGGCCAGGCGGCCGGGGAACTCGGTGGAGGGGACCCGTACACTGTCGCGATGACCGTGGCGGCCACCCTGCACGGCTTCGTCTCGTTCAGCGCCAACGCCGCGCCCGCGGACATCGAGGCGCGCCTCGCCGACGTGGTCGGGGTCCTCTACGAGGGGCTCGCCCCGCGCTGAGGTGAACCGGGCCGGGGAACCGCCTCGGGTAGGAACCGCACCGGCCCGGGGCGCGTCCCACGGGCGCGGAGCACCCCCGGAAGAAGAAGGCACCCATGGAGTTCCCCGGCGACTTCGAGACCCACCTGACGCTTGACGCGCGTACCCCCGAACGCGTCGAGGAGGCGGCCGCGTGGGCACGGGACAACGCCCTGAAGTTCACCCACATCGAACTCGACCGAGGCGCCTCCGCCTCCCAGCCCATGGTCACCTACCAGGGCCACGGCATGCTGAGCCAGGAGCTCCGGATCGCCGAGGGGTGGACCGAACGCCTCGCCGAGGCCGGGTTCGAGGTGACCCGTACCAAGATCGAGGCCTCTCCGTTCAGCGTCGGGGTCCCGAGGACCAGGGAGGAGGCGCGGACGCTCCCCGCCCACTGCTACTTCGAGCACCACCTCAAGCTGTTGCTCGCGCCCGAAGCCGACCTCGACGCGCTCTCGCGGCTCGTCGAACCGCACCTCGCCCGGCTCTCCCGCAACGCGCGCCGCGTGCGCGAGGACGGTTACCAGGAAAGGTTCGTCACGCAGCGCTGCTCGCGGGTGGGTCTGCCGACGGCCTTGACACTCCTGGACCGGCTGAAGAAGGCGTTGCACGAGAAGGGTCTGGGATGGGCTCGCGGGGCCTGGCTCACCGGCTCGGCGCCCGTCCCCGGCATGGTCGACGTCGAGCACGAGTTCGTCGTATACGACAGCGCGCTCGACCTGGACACCGGGTGGATGGACGCCGCTCCGATGGGCGTCGAGGCCGAGCTTCCCACGACCGTGCCCGCCTTCCGCGCACTGGGCCCCAGCTACCCGGAGACCTACCTGCCGAACACCGCCGGACCGGACGCGGCCCAGGCGAAGGTGTTCGACCCGGCCCTGAAGCAGTTCCGTCACGCCTACCGGCCGAGCGAACCCGCGTTCGACGACCCCGAACTCGCGGAACGCTGGTGGAGCGCCCAGCAGCACGCCCTGGCGCGAGCCCTGGAGGCGATCGCCCGTACGCCCTGGCGTGACCACCTGGTCCTGCGCGGCAGCATGCTCATGCCCGTGTGGGTCGGTGACGCCGCCCGGCGCCCGCGCGACCTGGACTTCGTGGTCGTTCCAGCGGACATGGAACCGATCGGCGAGGACGCCTCCCGGATGCTCGACGACATCGTCGCCGCGCTCGGCGACGCGGTCCCGAACCCGCCCGGATTCCGGTTCCACCCGGACGACGCCCGGTCGGAGGGCATCTGGACCTACGAGCGCGCCGAGGGCCGCCGCCTCGTCGTCCCGTGGTCATGCGAGGAACTGCCTCGGGGCACGGTGCAGATGGACGTCGTGTTCCACGAGCCCCTGCCCGAGCCGCCCGTCCGCGTGCGGTTCGGGTCGGATGAGGTCCTGGCGGCCAGCCCGGAGCTGTCGTTGGCGTGGAAGGTCCTGTGGCTGTACACGGACATGCACCCGCAGGGCAAGGACCTGTACGACGCCGTCCTCCTGGCGGAGAACACGTCCCTGTCCCGCGAGCTGCTGATGGCGGTGTTGGGGCCGGGACTGGCCGAGGAGGGCCTGGTGGACCCCGAGGAGGTCACCGAGCGCCACCTGCGGGAGGAGATGTACCTCGTGGACGAGTGGAAGCACTTCCAGCGTGACTGCCCGTGGGTCGAGGGCGCGGCCGAGCCGTGGCTGACCCGGTTCGAGACCGCCATGGCCCCGGTGTTCAGGAAGGACTGAGCCCGAGCGCCCGGCGCGCGGCCGTCACCCAGTGCGGAGCGGCCGCGCGCTCGGCGATCGAGAGCGCACGCCGTCGGTGCGCCGCCGCCTCCTCCGGTCTGCCCAGGGCCTCGGCCAGGTCCCCCAGGTACGCCGCCACGGGACCGAGCGTCAGCAGCCCGCTCTGCGCTCCCGCGAGCTCTCCCGCCGCGGGGAGCAGGCGCCCGTACGCGCGCTCCATGGCCGTGCGGTCGCCCGTGCGGAGGGCGACCAGCGCGGCGAGGGCTTCCCGTGCCTCGTACAACAGGTCCGGCGGCGGGTCCGTCGCCAGCGCCTCGGCCGCCGCCGTGCGTTCACCCCTCCGCACGAGGTCGAGCGCCCGCGCCCAGGGCTCGAAGGGCCCGAAGCCACCCGGGTCCGTCTCGCCGTGGCAGGCCGCCCGCCAGAAGCCGTGGGAGCCGCGCTCACCGGCCCCGTCGACGCCGCCGACCCCGCCGCTCTGGACCCGCAGGCACAGCAGGGCGAACGGCAGCAGCCCCCGTTCCATCCCCCGCATGCCGCTCCGCCGCAGCCCCACCGACGCCGCCCGACAGGCGGCCTCCGCCTCCTCCGTCCGCCCGGCCACGGCCAGGCGCAGCGCCGCGTACCACTCGGTGAACACACCCGCGAGCGGGATCCCGTGCTCCTCCGCCAACCGGTCCACGGCCGCCGCGTGCTCGTCGGCGGCGGCGAGGTCCGCGAGTGCGGCCCGCGCCTGGAGCAGAATCAGGTGACCGAGCACCTCGAACCCCGCCAGGGAGTGCCGCCGCGACAGGTCGACCAGCTCCGAGCCCAGCTCGGCGCGCTCACCGGCCATCCCCGCCCGCTCGAAGGCGTGCATGAAGCGCGCGTTGAGGGCGAACGCGAGCAGCGCCGGATCGCCCAGTTCGCGCGCGAGGGCCTCCGCCTCCCGAGCCGCGGCCCGGCCCCGCTCGCTCGGGACGCCCCGCAGTTCCATCGCGAGCGTGGCGAGCAGTCGGCACCGCTCGGCCCGACGGTCCTCCTGGAGGCTCACGAGCACCCGCTCGACCGCCGCCACCACCCGCTGGGACAGGGACTCGTCGTCGTTGGCCGTCCAGATCGCGGGCACGTCGAACGCCCCGAGCACGACGGCGGTCTGGAGCGGGTCGCCCAGCTCCTCCGCCATCGCGACCGCCTCGCCCCGGTACCGGCGGGCGCTCTCCAGTCCGCCCGTGAACGCGAGCGCGCGGACCAGCCCCATGACCAGGTCCAACCGCTCCCGGACGGCTCCCCCGCCCACGCGGTCGTACGCAGCCAGGGCCTCGCGCCACATCCTCGCGGCCTCGTGCGGCGCGAAGGCGCGTTCGGCCCGCTCGGCGGCGGCACGCGCGTACCGCACGGCCTTGTCCGCCGTGTCCCCGGTCCCGGCCCGCAGGTAGTGGTGGGCGAGAACGGCGACGTCGTGCGGGCGCAACCGTTCGACGGCCTCGGCGATCCGCGCGTGCAGACGGGCCCGGCGGACACCGGCCGTCTCGTCCCGAAGCGCGTCCCGCACCAGGTCGTGCGCGAACCGCACGCGCGCCGGTCCGTCGTCGACCATCAGCCCCTCGCGCTGCGCCGACTCCACCGCGTGCAGCGCTTCGTCCTCCCCCGCCAGGGCGGACAGGACGTCGAGGTCGACCTCGCGGCCGATCACCGCGGCCCGACGCAGCACCTCCTGGTCGGCCTCCGGCAGCCGAGCCGTCCGAAGGCGGATCACGTGCCGGACCCCGGCCGGAACCGACTCCAGCGCGCCGATCCCCTCGTCACGGAGCAGCCGGGCGAGTTCCCCGACGTAGAAGGGGTTGCCGCCGCTGCGCCGACGGACGACGCGCACGATGTCGGCGTCCACCCGACCGCCCACGGTCTCCCTGACCATCTCCCCGACCGCCGCCGTGTCGAGTCCGCCCAGGTAGACGCGGGTCGGTTCGGCTCTGGCGAGTCGCCCCAGCGCCTCGGCCAGCGGCGCGCCGATCTCGTTGGCGCGGTAGGCGGCCACGACGACCACGGGCGCCGCGATCCCCTCGCCCCCCAGCGAGGCCAGGAGGGCGAGCGTCTCCTCCCCCGCCCACTGGAGGTCGTCGAGCACGATGAGCAGCGGCGCGGCGCGCGCGACCTCCGCGAGGTGGTCGGCGGCGGCGCGGTGGGCGCGGAAGCGGCGGGCGGACATCGCCTCGGGCGGCACCGGGCCCGTGTCCGTGTCCGGAAGGGACGGAGAGGCCTCGGGGGGCGTGGGATGCCCGGCCTTCTCCAGGGAGGCGAGGACCTGGGTCCACGGCCAGTGGCCGGGCGCGCCCTCCTGTTCGGGGCAGCGGCCCCAGGCCACCGTCCATCCGCGTTCCGCCAGACGCGCGGCGGTCGCCTCGGCCAGGGTCGTCTTGCCCTCGCCGGGGTCGCCGGAGACCAACGCGAGGCCGAACACGCCCCGTGCGGCCGCCCCCTCGGCCGCCATGGTCAGGCGCTCCAACTCGGCCTCCCGACCGACGAACGATCGCTCCCGCCCGGTGGCCGGGACGGTCCGCCCTCCCGGAACCCCCGGCCCGTCCGTCCGCCCGGCCGGTCGGGGCCCCACGGCCGAGGGTCCCACCGCGCGGGACCCGACCCGTCGCGTCCCGGCACGGCGGGGTCCCTCCAGGTGCGGGGCCTGCGCGAGGACGTCGGTCTCCAGGCGCCGGAGTTCGGGGCCGGGGTCCACCCCCAACTCCTCCGCCAGCACCGCGCGTGCCCGCCGCAGCGTCGCCAGCGCGTCCCCCTGGCGGCCGGACCGGTACAGGGCGAGCGTGAGGAGCCGCCACGTCTCCTCACGCCAGGGGTGCCCCATGGCCCGCGCCTCCAGGTCGGGCACGGCCTCGGCCGCCCGCCCTAGCGCCAGCAGCGTCCGCGCCCGCACGTCCTCGGCCAGCAGCCGCAGCTCACCGAGGCGGGCGGCGCCGGCGCGCGCCCAGTCCGTGTCGGCGAACTCGGCGTACGCGGGCCCGCGCCACAGGTCCAGGGACGCGTCGATCCGGGCCAGCGCCGCCGTCTCGTCCCCGGCCTCCAGCAGGCGTTCCGACGCGGCGAGCCCGGTCTCGAACCGCCCGGCGTCGACCGACTCCGGTGGCGTGCGCAGCGCGTACCCCGGGCCGACCGTGACCAGCAGTCGGGCGGGAGCGCGCGGCGGTCGGTCGGGTTCCAGTGCCCGGCGCAGCTCACCGACGAACGTGCGGATCGCGCCGACCGCGCCGCCGGGTGGGTCGTCCCACAGGTCGTCGACGAGCCGCTCGACCGACACCACTCGCCCCCTGGCCACCAGGAGCCTGCCCAGCACCGCCCGATGGCGGGCCCCCTTGAGCCTGACCGGCCCGTGCTCGTCGACCGCCTCGACCGGGCCGAGCACCCCGAACGTCACCGACGCCACGATCCCCCCGCCCCTGCTCGCCACCCACGCCCACGCCCAACCTAACCCCGTGCGGGCCGCGTCCGCGGCGGCGCTCATCCGGCGCTGACCGGCCGCTGATCCACACCGCGCACGCTCGTGGCACGCCGCCCCGACCGGAGCGGCACCGAGCTGACGACGAGCCGACGACGAGGAGACCGGATGGAACCGAGGATCAGCGGATTCGACTACCAGCGCGTGCCCGTGGCCGAGGGGGTCGCGTTGAACGCCGCCGTGGGCGGGTCGGGCAGTCCGATCGTCCTGCTGCACGGGTTCCCGCAGACCCACCTGATGTGGCGGCACGTCGCCGCCGATCTGGCGGCCGACCACACCGTCATCTGCCCCGACCTGCGCGGTTACGGGGACAGCGACAAGCCCGGGGACACCGACGGACGGGCCTACGCCAAGCGCGCGATGGCGGCCGACGTCGTCGCCCTCGCCCGCGCCCTCGGGCACGAGCGGTTCGCGCTGGCGGGCCACGACCGGGGCGCGCTCGTCGCGATCCGCGCGGGGCTCGACCATCCGGAGGCGGTCACCCGCCTGGCGTCGCTCGACGTCCTGCCGACGCTGGACATGTGGGAGGTCATGCGGGGCGTGTCGGCCGCCGTGGGGTTCCACCTCCACCTCATGGCCCAGCCGCCCGGCCTTCCGGAGGCGATGATCTCGGCGAGCGCGGACGCGTTCTTCGGCCACTTCCTGGACGTCTGGTCGAACGCGCCGGAGGCGATCCCCGACGACGTCCGCGCCGCCTACCTGCGGGCGTCCCGCGCGGCGGTGCCGTCGATCGTCGCCGACTACCGCGCCTCGGCCACCGTGGACGTCCAGCACGACGAGCACGACCGCGCCACGGGGAACCGGCTCGGCATGCCGGTGACGGTGCTCCAGCAGGACTGGGGCGCGGCCCTGGGCTTCGACGCCGCCGCCCGGTGGCGTGCCTGGGCGGACGACCTGCGGCACGTCACGGTCGCGTGCGGCCACTTCATGGCGGAGGAGGCCCCGGCCGAGGTGGTGGGAGAGCTGCGGGCGCTCATGGCCCGCTGAGCCGTCCCGCACCGCCGTCTCCGGGCGGCGCGGTCACGGACGTCCGGAGCGAGAGCGCGGCGCGCGGCCCGGTCAACCGACGTTCCACGCGGCGGTTCAGGTGCTCGCCGAACGGGGTAGATCCCGGTTACGGGCGGTGATCGCGGCCGTTGGGAGCGCCGCGGCGGCCGATGTCGATCGGGGGCGACATGCAGGCGAGGATCGGGGACTACGTGCACACGCACGGCGTCGCCAGCAGTGACGGGCAGCACAGCGGCAGGATCGTGGACGTGCGCGGCGCCAACAACGGCCCGCCGTACGTCGTGCGGTTCCCGGACGGTGAGGAACGGCTGATCTACCCGGGGCCGAACACCATCGTGGAGCCCCGCTTCCCGAGGGACTGACGCCGGGCCCCCGGGACCCCGGGCTCCTCCGGACACGCCGGGGGCCGGTGGGCACGACGCCTACCGGCCCCCGTCACGTTCACGCGAGGTTCACGCCGCTCAGGAGCGCAGCCGCTCCAGGAAGCCCCCGAGGTTCTCCTGGGCCCGCGCCACCTGCTCCTCGACGCTGAGCGACTCCTTGATCCGTCCCCCTCCGGGGGCGGGTTCCCGCAGCCCGCGGATGTACAGCGAGCAGCCGAAGTCCGCGCACATGCGCAGTCCGACCGAGTTCCCCTCCCGGCCCGCCTTCCCCGCCTTGGGCGCCGACATCAGGGTCACCCCCTCGCCCCGGTGGGTGGTCAGGCACAGGGAGCACAGGCTCGCGCGGAACCCCTCGCGTGTGGGAACCAGCCGCATCGCGACCCCCACCAGCCCCTTCTCGCGTTCGACGACCAGGTAGGCGCGCTCGTGCGCGGTGTGGTCGCGCCAACCGAGGAAGTCCAGGTCCTCCCAGGGCCGCTCCGCGAGGTCCCGGGGCAGGGCCAGGCGCTGGGCCTCCCCCTTCGAACAGTTCACGAATGATCCGCGGATGTCCCGCTCGGTCAGGGCCTTCATGTCGACCGACGCTAACAACGTGCGCGAACGCCGGGCAACGGGTTTTCCCAGCACCGGGCGTCGTCGCCCGAGGACCCGCCCGGACCGGTGGCGCGGGTTCGCGCCGGCCCTCCGCACCGCACCCGCGTGTCGCCCCGACCTACCGGGGAGGGGTCGGGCCGTCCGCATCCTCCGGGGCCGGTCCGAGCAGGTCCCAGCGGTTGCCCGCGACGTCGAGGAAGACCACGACCCGGCCGTAGGGCTCCGTGCGCGGCTCCCCGAGGAACGCGACCCCGGCCGCGACCATCCGCGCGTGGGCCGCGTCGAAGTCGTCGACGCGCAGGAAGAAGCCGACCCGGCCCGCCGTCTGCCTCCCGACCGCCGCCGCCTGTTCGTCGCCGTCCGCGCGGGCCAGGAGCAGCCCGGTGCGGGCGTCCGGCGGGCGGACCACGACCCACCGCTTGGGACGGCCGTCGTTGGTCGTGGAGGGGGAGTCCTCGACCAGCTCGAACCCCAGGACGTCGACGAAGAAGTCGATCGCCGGGTCGTAGTCGTCGACGATGAGCGAGACCAGATCCAGGTGCATCCCGACAGGCTAGGGCCCTCGCGCGTCTCGGTCGAGGGGCCGCTCCCCACCCCGAGGTGCGGGCGGGCCGGGGCGCCCGGGGCGTCGGGTGCGGTCACGTGTCGGCTCCAGGCACTTGCGTTCGTCGTCCTCACGATCTAATTTCGTTGGAGTCACTAACGTTTGTGAATCGAACGATCTCGATCGGAGTCCCCATGCCCGTCATCGACGTTCTCGACTCGACCATGCACCACGAGGAGATCGGAGAGGGGACGCCCGTCGTCTTCCTCCACGGCAACCCCGCCTCGTCCCACATGTGGCGGAGGGTCATGCCCGCCGTCGGCGCCCCGGGACGCCTGCTCGCACCCGACCTGATCGGCATGGGCCGGTCCGGGAAGCCCGGCGGCGGCGCCCACCGGTTCGCCGACCACGCGCGCTACCTCGACGCCTGGTTCGACGCTCTGGGCCTGGACGGGGTGGTACTCGTCGGGCACGACTGGGGCGGGGCACTCGCCTTCGACTTCGCCGCGCGCCACCCCGGGCGGGTGCGCGGCGTCGCCTTCCTGGAGGCCGTCGTCCGACCGATGGCCTCGTCCGAGCTGAGCGAACCGGCCCGCGAGCGCTTCGCGACCCTGCGCACGCCGGAGGGCGCGCGGGCGGCACTGGAGCGGCACGCACTCGTGGACGCGGCCTTCACCCGCGGTGTCCTCAACCCGCTGAGCGAGGAGGAGATCGCGCCGTACCGGGCCCCGTACCCGGACCCGGAGAGCCGACGCCCGCTGCTGGAGTGGGCGAACTCCATGCCCGTCGACGGGGAACCCGCCGACGTCGCCGAGCGGCTCGACGGCTTCCAGGACTGGCTCGCCACCAGTACCGACGTGCCGAAGCTGCTGCTGACCTTCAACTCCTCGCCGACGCTGCTCATCACCGAGGACATGGCCGCCTGGTGCGCGTCCCACATGGCGGCCCTGGAGACCGAGCACCTCGGCCCGGCCGGGCACCACGCGCCGGAGGACCGGCCCAAGGAGATCGGCGAGGCCGTCGGCGCGTGGGCGGACCGCCACGGCCTGCGGTAGGACGCCGCGCGGGCGGACCACCGTTCGATCCGCTCCGGCCGAGGGCGGTCCGCCCTCACGAGCGGTTCGGGGTCCGTGGCGGATACCTCCCACTGGAAGGGAAACGCCTCGTCGTCCACCCTGTTCCCCGCTCCGCGGACGTGTCAGCGGGACGCTACCGCCGACCGGTGACAGCCCCCTTCCGCACGCCGCCGACCACGGTCAGCCGACCTCGAAACGGAGGATCCGGTCGTCGCCCTCGCGGACGTCCCCGCGGCCGTCGGTGTTGGACGTCGTGACCCAGAGCGCGCCGTCCGGCGCCACCTCCACCGTGCGCAGTCGGCCGTACTCGCCCTCCAACCGCGCGGTCGGCTCTCCCAGGCCACCGCCCTCCAGCGAGACCGTCCACAGCCGCTCGCCGCGCAGCGCGGCGACGTAGAGGGTGTCGCCGACGACCGCGGCCCCGGACGGCGACGCCTCGTCGGGCGTCCACGTGACCAGGGGGTTGGTGAGGCGCCCGCCGTCGGTGTCGCCGACGCCCTCCACCTCTGGCCAGCCGTAGTCGCGGCCCGGTTCGATCAGGTTGACCTCGTCGAACGCGTCCTGGCCGAACTCGGTGGCGAACAGCCGCCCCTCGTCGTCCCAGACCAGACCCTGGACGTTGCGGTGGCCGAGGCTGTACACGGGAGAACCCGGGGTCGGGTTGCCGGGCGCCGCCTTCCCCTCCGGCGTCAGCCGCAGGATCTTCCCGTTCGGACTGTCCGGATCCTGGGCCAGAGCGGGCCGGCCCGCGTCACCGGTGGCGACGTACAGCATCCCGTCCGGCCCGAAGGCGAGCCGACCGCCGTCGTGGTACGCGTGCCGGGCGATGCCGTCCAACACGACCTCCGGCGCTCCCCCATCGAGCCGGAAGCGCACGACCCGGTTGTCGTCCTCGGTCGTGAGGTAGGCGTAGACATGGCCGTCGTCCTCGTACCCGGGCGACACCGCCAGCCCCATCAGACCGCCCTCCCAACCGGACTCCGGTCCCTCGGGTCCGGTCACCCCGGGCATCGCGTAGACCTCCCGCGGCTCGTCCCCTCCGGGAGTCACCAGGAGGATCCGCCCGGTGTGCCGCTCCGACACCAGGGCTTCCCCGGTCGGCAGGAACACCAGCCCCCATGGGATGTCGAGCCCGGTGGCCACCTCCTCGCCCGCACCGAGGTCCGGGGCGGGAACGGCCGCGCCGTCCGATCCGACGTCGGTCCCCGCGCACGCGGTGAGGACGGCACCGGCCATGAGCAGGGCCGCGGTCCGGCGGCGGACGGCCGTCGTTCGACCTGCTGCCATGGCGCACCTCCCGGGTGCGGGGTTCCGTGACGCCAGGATCTCCCCCACGAAGCACCCCCGGCAAGCGGGCGTGCATGGCGCGATCCGTGGGGTGCGTGTCGTTGACGCCATCTCTCGGCCGACCCTACGGTGACGGGGTGCGATCACCACGCGTCGCCTTCGTGATCTTCGACGGCTTCCAGACACTCGACCTCGCCGGACCGCACGAGGTGTTCCAGCGCGCGGGCGGCTACTCCTGCGCGATCGTGGCGCCCCGCCGCGGGCTCATCCGCGCCGACAGCGGCCTTCCGATCCACGCCGAGCACGGCGTGGACACCCTGAGCCCACACGGCGTCGACACACTCGTGGTCGCGGGAGGATCCGGCGTCGACGAGGCGAGGCACGACCCACGGCTGACCGGCTGGATCACCGACGCCGCCGCGCGGGCCCGACGGGCCACCTCCGTCTGCAGCGGCGCCCTCCTCCTGCCCGAGACCGGCCTACTGGACGGGCACCGGGTCACCACGCACTGAGCCCGCGCCGCACAACTCGCCCGGGAGTACCCCGCGGTCACGGTCGACCACGAGCCCGTCTTCGTCCGGGACGGACGGATCTGGACGTCGGCGGGGGTGACCGCCGGGATGGACCTGGCCCTCGCCCTGGTGGAGGAGGACCGGGGACGGCGGACCGCGCTGGACGTCGCCAAACACCTCGTACTGTTCCTGCGACGGCCCGGCGGCCAGTCGCAGTTCAGTCGGGCCCTGTGGTCGGAACAGCTGTCCACCGACCCGATCCGCGCCGCCGTGGAGGCGATCCACGCCGATCCCGGCGGTCGACACGACATCGGCGACCTCGCCGCGTGCGCGGGGCTCAGCCCGCGCCATCTGCAACGCCGCTTCACCGCCGAACTCGGCGTCCCGCCCGGCGGCTACGTCGAACGAGTGCGCGTCGAGGCGGCGCAGCGCGCGCTGGAAGACGGCGAGGAACCCGTCGACGCCATCGCGCGCCGCTGCGGGTTCGGCACCGCCGAGACCCTGCGCCGGGCGTTCCAACGCCGCCTGGGCGTCGCCCCCTCCGACTACCGCGACCGTTTCCGATCCACCACGACAGGAGGGTCCCGATGACCGCTTACGGACTGCTGGTCTTCGACGACGTCGAGGAGCTCGACCTCGTCGGCCCCTGGGAGGTGTTCACCGCCTCCTCCATGATCCGCGGCGGCGCCGACACTGCGGTGCTCGTCGCCGAGAGACCGGACCCGATCCGCTGCGGCAAGGGGATGCGGGTGCTTGCCGACCACACGCTGGACGACCACCCGCCGCTCGACGTGCTGCTCGTGCCGGGCGGGCGGGGCACCCGCGAGATCGAGGTGCGCAACCCCGTCGTCACCGACTGGATCGCCAGGACCGCCGAGCACACGTTCTGGGTCGTCAGCGTGTGCACCGGCGCGTTCCTGCTCCACGCCGCCGGACCCGCGCGCGGGCGCCGGGTGGCCACGCACTGGAGGCACGAGGACGACCTGGAGGCTCAGGGCGAGGTCACCGTGGTGCGCGACGCCCGGTACGTCGTGGACGGGAACGTGCTCACCAGCCAGGGGGTCTCGGCCGGGATCGACAGCGCGCTGTGGCTGGTCGGGCGGTTGCACGGACGCGAGCACGCCCGCGCCGTGCGCCGCTACCTCCAATACGAACCGGCGCCGCCGTACCTCGCCGACGAGCCGCACACCACCTGAGGGATGTCCTCAAGTCTCAGTCGTGTGCACGCCACGCGCGACGCACTGACCGTGTACGCGGTCGACCGCGACGTGTCGCGTGGGTCGGTCGGGTCCGGGGACACGAGGCTGCGGCGCATGATCGGCGGCCGGTTCAAGCGGTCGTTGATCGCCTACCACCACTGACCAGGACATCAAACCCCCATCAACGATCTAGTGTCCTGAGTCGTTAATTCGTGTGCAGTACGCGGCAAGGGTGTCGAGGATGTCGTCGGCGGTCTTCGTCCAGACGAAGGGCTGGGGATTCTTGTTCCACTCGTTGATCCAGCCGCGGATGCCCCGTTCCAGTTCGACGACGCTGCGGTGGGCCGAGCGGCGGAGTTTGCGACAGGTCAACTCGGTGAACCAGCGCTCGACGAGGTTGAGCCAGGACGCCGAGGTGGGAGTGAAGTGCAGATGGAAGCGGGGGTGCCGAAGCAGCCACTTCTTGACCGGCTCGGTCTTGTGGGTGGCGTAGTTGTCCAGGACCAGGTGGAGTTCGAGGTGCTTGGGAACGGCAGCGTCGATGACCTTCAGGAAGCGGAGGAACTCCTGGTGGCGGTGGCGGGGGTAGTGCTGGGCTATGACCGAGCCGGAGGCGATGTCCAGGGCGGCGAACAGGCTGGTCGTGCCGTGCCGGACGTAGTCGTGCGTCATCTTCGCCGGCGTGGTCGGCGCCATCGGCAGCACCGGCTGGGTCCGGTCCAGGGCCTGTATCTGCGACTTCTCGTCCACCGCCAGAACCAGGGCGTTCTCCGGCGGGGACAGGTAAACGCCCACCGCGTCACGGACCTTGGTCACGAACTGCGGTTCGGTCGACAGCTTTCAGGTCTCCACGATGTGGGGTTTTGAGGCCGAACGCCCGCCAGATGCGCGAGACAGTCGACTGCGACATGCCCGCCGTCTCGGCCATCGAACGCGTCGACCAGTGCGAATCACCCGTCGGTGGCGCCTGGCCGAGCGTCCTGGCGACCAGGGCTTCGACCTGCTCGTCCGTGATCCTGCGCGGCGGTCCCGAACGCGGCCGGTCCACCAGGCCCTCCAGCCGGTCCGCGGCGAACCGGGACCGCCACTTGCGCACCGTCTCCCTCGAAACACCCAGGTCATCGGCGACCCGCGCGTTCGACAGGCCCTGCGCGCACGCCAGCACGATCCTCGACCGGAGCACCAGCGCTTGGGAGGCGGTCTGCTTGCGTAACCAGCCCCGCAGCACCCGGCGTTCGTGATCGGACAGCTCCAGCGGCAACGGCTTCGGACCAGGCATCGCCCGACCCTACAACCGCAAGCGAACTAACGACTCAGGACACTAGAGGAAATGTGGAGAAACCCAAAGAAGAGCAACCGAAGAAACCCCAAGAAAGAAAGAGAAAACGGTAATATGCATTGAGCTCGAGAGAGACTTGAACTGCGCCCCCTTGCCACACTTCCGAATCACCCTATTAACCCTGAGGAATTCAATAGTCGAGACCACCCCAACGGATCCGAAATAGGAGAATCCAAGGAGAGTCACTATCTCAAATCCGCGAGAGAATCCTGGAGCAAGTCGACCACCAGCAACGTAGACAAGAAGTGCTTCAATCCCCAAAAGAGCCAGGGTCCAACTGATCATTTTTACTGGAGCCAGGGCGGAATCCACCTGAAATACCGCCTTCGCCAATCCAGCCTCCGCCCGCCCAGTGTAGCTCTGGCTCCTCACTTCTACGAAGAACTCCGCATAGAAGCCGCGAACCTTGGGGATCAACAGCCCAAAGACCCAGTCAAAAGCCCATATATACCCCACACGCGACAATTTCCATACTTCCCTACGCGCACTGGGATTCACGAAGCTCCCTTTAGTTCAAGTAATTTGAAGCACAACTTCCGCATGCATGGTCTACTGCACCGAACACCCCGAGCCCAGTTTCAACCCGCGCACTGACTCCCTGCACGGCGGACGCAACACCAATCCTCGAATTCCAGGTGCGTGCGATGTCGCTCCGAATTCTTCGATTGATATTTCCCATGTTCGGAATACCCTTGGGAGCCCGGCTGGCGATCTGTGAATTCCTAAAAATACTCATGCCCGCTTGCGCACCACGAGCCGCCCAGCCAACTGGGATGGGTGCAGCTCCAATAATACCCATGATTCCGCTGCGTTGACCATGGTACCTGATATCACGATAACCAAGATACGCCCCCAAAGCAGCAGCACCAATTCCCACCGCCCCGCACACCGGACAGCTGACCATCCCAACAATTCCGCCAACGAATGCGGCATCCTTGCCGATTTGAGTCAGATTAAGACCGCTCAGCCCTCCCTGGAGTGAATCCCAGAAACCGTCACCGTTACTCCAGGCTTCAGAATCCCAGCTCCCCCATCGTTCTTCGGCCCAACTGGCGTGGTTGAGGGCCTCGGTCTCCGGGGCGACGGTGTGGCTCTGCGGAGGCCACTGCACATGGCTCGGCTTGTAGGCACCGCCCATCGCCGGATGCCAGGGCGGATTGTTGGACACCGACACGGGCCAGTTGACGTGGGCCGGCTTGTAACCGCCACCCATCGCCGGATGCCACCAGTCATCACTCGGCGTCGAGGGAGGAGCGGGCGGCCAGCTGACGTGGTCCGGCTTGTAACCGCCACCCATCGCCGGATGCCACCAGTCATCATTCGACGAACTCGAAGAAGTCCCATGCCCGCCCGTCAACAGCAGCCCACTGGCGTCACTAAAGCTCACCGGGTTGTTGTTGGCGTACGCGTAGCCGTGCATCTGCTGGGCATCAGCTAGGTCCATCACCGGGTCCACGGAGATGAACCGGCCAAGATCAGCGTCGTAGGCACGCGCACCCACCTGCGTCAGACCCGTGGAGGCGTCGAGCACTCCGTCCACGAATCCACGCTCACCCGGCCAGGAACCCTCCATGCCGCGAGCCTGGCCGAAGGCGGTCATCCGCCGCTGGGCCACGTCGCCCCACACCGCGTCGACCGTGATCTCACCGGTGCCGTGGTGATCGGACAGCACCCAGTGCAGGCTCCCGTCATCCTCGCGCACCGCGACGGTCTCGCCGCCGTGCTCGTAGTAGCGGGTGGCCTCCTCAGTCCCCGCGGCCGGATCCCAGGTCACCTCCATCCCTGGAAGGTACAGGGTGGTGGCACCGTTCGCCCGCCGGAGCAGTCGCTCACCGTCGGCGTCGTACACGTACTCGGTCGAGTTCAGTCCATCCGAGACCGAGGCGAGCTCGCCTTCGGCGTCCCAGTCCAGGGTCTGATCGCGCTCCCCGGTGACTCGGCTGATCATGTTGCCAGCCGCGTCGTAGTCATAGGTGTGGGTCGAAGCGTTGCCCGCCGTGTCTTGGTCGACCTGGGCCACGGCATGCGCCGGTCCCTGCTCGGAAGTCGAGTACGAGCGTGTGGTGTTCCCTGCTCCGCTGTACTGGGTCTCCTCGGTTCGGTTGCCGACCTCGTCGT
This sequence comes from Nocardiopsis sp. NPDC049922, assembly GCF_040660275.1. Taxonomy (NCBI): domain Bacteria; kingdom Bacillati; phylum Actinomycetota; class Actinomycetes; order Streptosporangiales; family Nocardiopsidaceae; genus Nocardiopsis; species Nocardiopsis sp. NPDC049922. The sequence goes on from NZ_JBFAME010000001.1 coordinate 638,894, forward strand.
AGGTGTAGGCGTGCCAGTACGGCGAGGCCCCGCCCAGATTCTGCACGTCCGGGGCTGCGGCGCAGGCCTGGTCACCGGTGACGTTGGGAGTCCACACCTGGCTCAGACGGCGCAGGTGGTCGTACTCGAAGCACTGGACGTCGTTCGGCTGCTCGGCGCTGGTGGGTTCGTCGTTGATCCGCAGCAGGTTGCCGATGTCGTCGTAGCCGTAGGTCTTGGTCGACAGCGATCCCTCACCGGCTTGGGGGACGACGCTGGCCATGGACAGCCGGTTGGTCTTCTCATCGAAGTCGAAGGTCTGCCAGGTGCGGTCCGAGCCCAGCACACCGCGGTAGAACTCGCGCTGGACGAGGTTGCCGACCTTGGAGTAGAGCGTGTCGGTGACGATGTCCTCGCTCGCCGAGAGGGTGGTGGGGTTACCCAGTTCGTCGTAGTCGTACACCACGGCCTCGCCCGGCAGGCTCCCGGTCGGCGGCAACGCCACCGATCGCACGCTGCCGTCCGGGTTGTACATCGTGCGGAACAGATATCTACCGCCCAGTTCTCCTTCGGAGCTGGGGATGTTCACGAACCGGGCGCGTTCGCGGCCCAGTGCGTCGTAGCCCGCGATCTGGGTGGTGTAGGCCTGTCCGTCGTGGTGGCGGGTGGCGGTGGCCGGCTTGCCCTTCATCAGGGTGTCGTAGGTCCACGAGGCGCGCAGGGGACCGGTGGCGGAGTCTTCGCGCAGGTGGGTGGTGCGGCCGAGTGCGTCGTAGGTGGTGTGGAGCACCTGGCCTCGGGCGTCGGTGGTTTTCACCACGCGGTCGAGGTCGTCGTAGACCATGGTGGTCACACCGGTGTCCGGGTCAGACTCAGTGACCTTGCGGCCCAACAGGTCGTAGGTGTAAGTCCAGATGTTGCCGCCCGGGTCGGTGACGGTCTCCAGTTCGCCGCGCGCGGTGTAGGTGTAGGCGGTGGAGTCGTACTCGCCGGTGGGCTGTTCGCTTTGGTGTTTGCGGATCTCGACGGTGTTGCCGCGCGCGTCGGTGATGGCGGTGGTTCCGGTGCCGCCTTCGGGGACCGTGGTCAGGATCCGGTCGCCGTGGTGCTCGACGCTCGTGCGCCACTGCTCCACACCCCGGGACATGTGCAGGGTGTCGGTGGCCCGGTCGGCGCCGTCGTAGACGGTGCGGGTCCAGCGGGGGATCTCGTCGGCGTTGGCCACGACGAACAGGTCACCGATGGGTTCGTCGGCGTTGAAGTAGGGGTCGCGTTCGGTGACGGTGTTGCCGCGCGAGTCATAGAAGGTGTCGGTGACCACGCGTCCACCACCGGGGGCCGGGGCCTGGGTCTGGCGCTGGCGCAGGAACCCGTCGAGAATCTTGTAACTGGTGATGTAGTCACCGTCAGCGTTGAGACTGTGGGTGGTCACCGTGGTCGGCGCGTCCTTGGCGACGTGGTACTCGAACTTCTGCGAGGGCGAGAAGCCGCGGTCCCGGTCGCGGTCGGCCAGCCACACCTGAGTGATCCTGCCGAGGGGGTCGTAGGCGAGTTCGGTGGTGTTGCCGTTGGCGTCAGTCTTGGTCACCGGTTGTGAGCGGGCGTCGTACTCCTCGACCGTGACATGGCCCAGGGGGTTGGTGGTCTCGACCTTGGTGTCGTGGCCACCGGCCAGGGCGGCGGTGTAGTCCGTCGTGGTGGTGTTGTTCTCGGCGTCGGTGACCGAGACGGCACGCCCGTAGTCGTCGAAGTCGGTGGCGGTCACGGTCTGGAAGACCGGGTCGGTACCGTCGTGGTCCACCACCCGTTGCGTCTGGGTCGGGCGGCCCTGGGTGGGGGTGTCGCCGAACGCGCCGTCGTCGTAGAGGGTGCGGGTGTGGGTGACGACATCGTCGACCGAGGCGGTCACCTCACAGCTGGCGGCCACCGTGCGGGTCTGGGCCACCAACGACAGCAGGTGCGCGCTGGTGTTTCGGGCGTAGGTGGTGTTGGTACACCGGTCGTCGTCGGGGTCGTCGACGTCACCGGCGTCGTGCACCCGGCTGATCATCCCGTGGGAGTCGAAGGTGTTGGTGGTGCGCGTCTGGCGGAACGATCCGTCCGCCAGGGCGGTGTAGGCGTCCGTCCGCTCGGTGTTGACCCTGTGTGCTCCCAGGTCGTCCCAGGAGTGGGAGCTGGTCGCGGTCTGGTCCTTCCACGGTGTGGTGATGGTCTTGGAGACCACCTCACCACCCACACCGTTGCTGACGATGACCTCGCGGGTGCGGCCGTTGAAGACGGGGTCGTCGGACACGGTGGTGCCGGTGGAATCGGTGATCTCGGCCGAGCGGGTGCCGGTGGGCAGGTGGTCGCCGTCCATGCCCTGGTAGAACAGGTGCTCGGTCTCGGTCTGGACCTCGTTGGGGTGGCCCGTACGGACGATCACCCGGTCATAGCCGCGCCACTGGGACCAGGTGCGCTTGTCCTCGTCGACGAACCCGTCGTCGTCCATGTACCGCCAGGCCGGGGTGCCGACGTAGTCGTAGGTGGTGACCTGGTCCGGCTGTCCGCCCACCAGGTCGACCTCGACCAGCTGCTCCACGGTGTACTTGGCGAACCAGTCGGTGATCTCCTCGGCTCCGGCTTTGTGGGTGCGGATCACCGGGAAACACGTCTGGGTGTTCTCATGCGGCTCGGGCGTCTGACCCTCGACACAGTCGGGAGCGGCGTAGTTGACGTTCACCTGGGCACCGGTCTCGGTGTAGATGCTGGTGATCCGCCACTTGTTCATCGGCGCCAGGCCGTCGGTGGTGGAGTCGATGCGGTTGGGCATCGGGGTCCCGGCGAAGGTGATCGCGGGGTAGGACTCGGTGCCGCCGACGTGACCGGTGTGGGTGATCGAGTCCAGCCACAGGGCGGGATCGGTTCCGTCCCCCGGGGCGGGGAAGCGGTGTTCGAAGTCCCAGGTGTCGACGGTGGTGTAGTCGCTGCCGTCGTGGACCTGGGTGGTGATCTGGTCGAGCTTCTTGGTGGTCCAGAACGTCGGGGAGTGCTGGCCCGCGCAGTCGGTCTCGCAGTCCTGGTCGAGGGGGGTGTCGGGCCAGTGCTCGGCGTTGTCCTCAGTGCGGTTGGAGACCGCGCAGTCGAAGCTCTCGTCCGGCAGGCACCGCTCGGACACGGCGTAGGTGACCCGGGCCGGAGCGGTAACGTGCGGGTCGGCGTCCCGAAGCCCGTAGTCGGTACGGGCCAGGTAGCCGCCGCGGTCATAGTCGACCGGGTCGGACGTGAAGTTCAGGCCGTAGTTGTTGGTCTCGGCCTCGTAGTAGTTCACCAACGCGTTGCCCTGGGCATCGACGACGTAGTCCAGGTTCCACCGCCACGCCTGGTCACACCAGGCGTCGCCCAGGTTGGCGTCGTAGCAGGGTTCGCCGGAGTCGTTGCCGAACACCGGCACCGTCCATGCCGAGTTGGTCTCCTCGTCGCCGGTGGTGTGGCCGGGCAGTCGGTTGAGGCCGAAGAAGTACTGGGTGCCGTCGGTCGTGGTGACCTTCCAGTACTCGCCGTCGTTGTCACCGTTGGTCGTGCCGGTCAGGCGCTCGACCTTGGAGCCGTCGTCGTTGCGGGGGGTCCACTCGCCGTCGTCGTAGACCAGCTCGGTGGATCGGCCGCCCAGGTTGAGGGTGGCGTTGTGGTGGGACCAGCACTGGTCGGGGATCTCGGTGTCGTCGTCCTGGCAGGTGGTGTAGCGGCGTTCGATGTAGCCGGGGTGGTAGTCGAACCCTTCCCCGATCCAGGAGGTCTGGTTGTTGGTGTTGGACACCCGGCCGTCCACGGACTGCGAGGAGTAGGACAGGCCGATCTCGGGCTTGAGCCCGCCGGCCACGTTCGGCGCGGCCATCGGGTAGTTCCAGGAGAACCCGCCCGACTGTGTGCCCACGTTCCAGGTGGAGGAAGGGCTGAGTGAGGTGGCGGTGTAGTCTCCGGTGGCCTCGCCACCGGCAGTGGAGGTAGCGGCGGCCGCCGTCAGCAGCATGCCCGATGAGGTGGCCGGAGCCATGGCCGACAGGGTCTGGGCCTCGGTGTCGTTGACCGAGTCCAGGTCGTGCGAGGCCAGGCAGTCCGTCTCCTCATCACCTTCCTCGCACGGCGTCAACGCGACCAGCGACAGACGGGAGCCGTAGTCGGACCCGTAGGCGGTCGCGAAATCGGCGTAGTCCACCTCCACCTCGACCGGCCCGGCGGAATCCACCCCGTCGGTACGGATCAACCGCAGGGTCAGGCCCGACAGACCGAGCTCGGCGGCCTCGTCCCGGTCGAGAACCTGCACCTCGACACCGGTGACGGGCTGGGGTTCGGCCTGCTCAACGGGATCAGCAGAGTCGCTCTCCTCGGTCGCCTCAGGGGCGGAGTCCTCCTCCGACGGTACGCCGTCCTCAGCGGTTTCCTCGGATTCCGTGTTGTCCTCGGGCTGCTCCGGTGTCCCGTCGTCTCCGGGATGAGGTGTGGGGTCTGGAGACCGATCCGGGTTTTCCTGTTCCTCCTGCTCCGGGGAGTCCGTGTCGGTTCCGCGCCCATCTCCCGGTTCCAGAGGCATCCGTCGCTCGCTGGCGTCCACACCGGAATCCGTGTCCTCCGGTGAGCTGTCGGCCGTTTCGGGAAGGGGGGAGTCCCACTCCTCGAAGTCCTGTCCATGGACCGCACCGAGACTGATGGCCGCCTCGTCGCCCTGCGCGGGAGCGGCGGATGCTTGGGCATCAGGCTGCTCCAACTCGACCGCCACCGTCCCCGGCTCCGGCCAGTCGGCCTCATCCAGAGCTGCCATGGCGGCATCAGCCACCGCACTGTCCAGTGCGATCGCTTCCTGGACGGCCTCCTGCCCACGCACCGACTCGGTTTCGGCGACCCCGGGGCGAGAGTTGACGGCCATCGCCGAGGCAGGCAGTGACGCGGCCAGGCCCGTGACGGTGACCAGGGCGGTGAAGGAGACGAAGGTCTTACGGATGCGCCTGCTGGCGGGCACGCGGCGCGCGGATTTGACGGACTGAAGCGTGTCGGACACGTGGGGGAACCTCCCGCCCACCGGACCGGAGTCCGGCGGGCAGATCGTGTGTCAGGGGATGACGGGGTGGGGGACGTGTGAGTCAGGACGCGGGCAGGAAGCCCCACATGATGCTGCTGAGGTCGCTTTCGGTCAGCACGCCCTGGTAGAGGTGGACGTCACTGATGTCGCCCGACCAGGCATCGGCGAACGCCTGCTCGAACTGAGCGCCACCGATCACCGTGGGTCCGTTGGCGTGCCAGGCGGCGGGCACGTCCGCCGTGCCCTGCGCGATGCCATCGACGTACAGGGTGGCCTCGCGGCGGGTGTGGTCGTAGGTCGCGGCCAGGTGGGTCCACCGGCCGAACTCCGGGGCGTGGTCCGACAGCGCACGGTGCCACCCGGAGGCACCGATCTCGTCAGACGGCGGCACCTTCATCACCCAGTTGTCCCAGTCGTAGGAGTACTGGTAGCTGAGGTAGAAGCCGCTGTGGGCTGTGCCGTTCTGGGCCACCGCCGTGGCGTTGTGGCCGACCTCGTCCAGGCGCACCCACGCGGCCACGCTGTAGCTGCGGTCGGTGCGCACCGTTGGGCCTTCGGTGGTGATGTGTTCCTGCTGGGCCTCGTTCAGGCGAACACCGGGGGCGAAGGTGACGTCGTTGAACGCCTGGTTCCACGCGGTCTGGGGGTCCCCGTGCAGGGTGCCGTCCAAGCCGTGGTCGGAGGAGTCGGCGACCGCGGTGCCTCCGGACTCGTCAAGGAGCCAACGCCCCTCCAGCGCGACCGGACGGTTGGCCAGGCTCCACGCCTCCGACCGCGACTCCTCGTCCAGAGTCTGGTCAGTGACAACCCGGTCCCAGACACGTACGTCGTCGATCGCACCAGGCCAGTGGTAGTTCGGCGCGCCCTGGTAGGTTCCCCGGCCGATCGTCAGCCCGGATCCGGCGTTCCAGGCGTCGTCCTTGACCGCGGTGGACTGCTCGACTCCGTCGACGTACAAAGTCAGCTCACCCGTGGCGGAGTCGAAAACCCCCAGCAGGTGCGTCCATACGCCGAGTTCGACCGGATCCGCGGAGAAGGCGTACGTCCAGCCTTCGCTACCGCCCTGGGTGACCTCGTCCGAGGGTGCCATCTTGAACGTCCAACGCTCAGTGCTGTACCCCTGGTAGCCCAAGTGGAAGGCGGACTGGTGCACACCGTCCTGAGCCACCGCGGTCGCGTTGCCCGAAGGGCGTTGGTCCAAGCGCACCCACGCCGACACCGAGAACGTCCCGCTGGTGTCCACTACGGGTGCATCGGTCGCCAGTGCTTCGGAAGCACCGTCCAATCCCACCGCCGTACCTTCCAGCCGGTAGGAACCACCGGATGCCTCACCCACGCGGCCCCGTGCCCAGTCGACGGTACCGGTCGCGGTCGCGGACCGCCCACCGTCCATCGCATCGGTCGCGGTCGTGCCCTGGCCCTCGTTCAGGGGGATGTAGGACACCGGATCCGCGGGCGGAGCGACCGTGAACGTGTACACCAGACCGCACTCCGAGGAATTGCCGTGTGCGTCGGTGATCCGGGCATGGATCAGGTTCGGGCCGGACCGGTGCGGCGTGATGGGAACGGTGACCTCCGCGCCCGGGGTGTCCAGGTCGACGGTGGTGGAGCAGGAGGCGTCGTTGACGCTGTAGTGGTAGGCGGCGGCGTCGGCCACCCCGTTGTTGGCGAAGGTGAAGTCACCGGTGCGCCCCACACTGCCGTGCTCCTCGTCGCCCGCCGGGTAGTCCGTGGAGGTCACCACGGGACCGGAGTCGGGCTTGGAGGTGTCGACCGACAGGTAGCACCACTGCGACCACGGGCCCCAGTTGGCCGAGTCCTGGCCCCGGGTGCGGTAGGCGATCAGTTCCTGCTCGGGCAGGTCGGAGGCGGTCACCGACCGGTAGCTTCCCTCAGGCCACGTGGCCACCGTGACGCTCGTCGAGTCGGCTGACCCCAGGGTGTCGGCGGCGCCGTCGATCTTCCACTCGAAACGGGCCTTGACCTGCTGGCCCACCCAGTAGGAGTCACGGTCGCGGATCTGGGCGCGCAGCGTGACCGTGGTGTCGTTGATCAGCCTGGGGTTGGCGGGGTCGGTGGAGCACACACCGCCCAGGGAGTCGGAGAGGGTGGAGGTGATGGGCTGCTCGGGCGGGTGGTTGTAGTCAACGACCAGGACCGGCGGGTCGGTGTCGATGTTGAACCGGCGCCAGGCCGTGGTGCCGGCCTCGTCGCGTTCCTTCAGCCGCAGGTAGATGTGCGACTTGTTGTTGTCCAGGCCCCACTGATAGGCGTCGGTGGCGTCGAACTCCACACCGCTGGAGGCGGGGCAGGTGGCCCATCCGCCGGTGACGTTCTGGGTGTCCAGGTGGTCACGGGCACTCGGCTGGTTGTTCCACGTGGTGTCGGAGTCGAAGGCGTCGACCCGGTGGAGCTGGACGTGGGAGTCGCTGTTGCAGTCGTAGGCCCACTCGACCTCGGTGCGCAGCGTCGCCGAGTTGATGATGGTGTTGGCGTGTTCGGTGCGCCCCATCGTCGTGAACTGGAAGAACGCCCGGCGCGTGTACACCCGGTCCCACTCGATGCGGCCGACACCGACGGACTCGACGCTGGGGTTGAAGTACTCCTGGTTCGGGAAGGCCTTGTCGACGTAGGCCCAGTTCGGCCGTGAGGCGCTCACCGAGGGGTCGATGTAGACGGGGTACTCGGTGGCCTCGTCCGTGAGCATCTGCTGGTCCGGGACGAGTCGGATGGCGTCCACGTCGAGCGTGGTCTCCACCGGCTCCATGAAAGAGCCGGACAAGGGGGCGACGGCCGGGTCCTCGGCGGGGGCGGCCTCGTCAGCTCCGGTGGAGTCCCACATGGACGGGGTCTGGATGGCGAAGACGCTGCGGCCGCCCTCGTCGCCGGTCGCCTCCAGGTTGCCGTGGTCGTCGGCGGCGACCGTGACGCCGTCCGCGCCCAGGGCCAGTTCGAGTTCGGCCAGTTCGGGAGCGGCGGCGGCCTCGGGGGTGTGGACCACCAGGACCTGGGTGAAGCCCTCCACACCGGCGGTCAGTACCAGGTCCACATCGGGGAGCACGTCCGCGTAGGTGGCCTGGTTTCCGTCCAGGGCTGGGGTGGGCAGGTCACTGATCCAGTCGAGCTCGACGCTGTTGGAACCGATGCCGATCCGCGCCATCGATGCGTCCCCGCCGCCGGAGAAGGCGATGTCCATCCCCGCGGCGCGCGGACGGACCATGCCGTCGTCGGTGGTGATCAGGGTGGTGTCGGTGTCCACCCAGCCGTCGTCGGAGCGGACACGGACCGGGACCGCGTGGGTCTCCATGGTCAGCGTGCCGTCGGGGTTGGCGAAGTGCTGAGTCTTCTCGTCGGTGAACCCCTCGATCTCCACCCGCTCCCCAGTCCGCTCAGCCCGAGCCAGAGCGTCCTGCTCCGCGGCAGCGGTGGGATCGGCTGTGGCCTCTTCCGGTGTGGGCTGATCGGGGTCAGCGTGGGCTGGCACTGCCGTGAGCAGTGTCAACGCCAGTGTCACGGCAGTGGTGACCGCCGTCGCTCGGGTCAGGGGGCGACGCATGGGGGATGCCTCTCGCGGGGTCTACAACAGCATCAATTCGGACATACCGGACGTCGGGATGTCGGGAGACGCTAACAGACACGCAGTGACGCCAATCCCACGTCTACCAGCCGCTTCACACTCGCATGTTTACCGCGAAACACCGTCCCACCTGGATCTTCGAGCCCAATGGGTTGAGATACCCGAAATCCATCGCGAGCAGAACTAGTGATCCACATCACGATTAATATGTCTGCGCAGGTCACAGCTTTGGAACAGAACGGCAAAGCATTAAACCGCCCCCGAGGCTCGGCACCGAGTCCACAGGACACCACGCGATCAGTCATGTGCGTCAAGTCAGGGAACAAGCCCTGCCCCTCGCACCCCACTCCTTGCCCTACGCGGCCTTCCGTCAGCCCAGGCGAGCAGATCTCCGGCGCTCCCCTGATCGGCGGGCTTCGCCCCTTGCCACGCCTCTTCCGATGAGGCGGATGTTCGTTCGAGCAGATCGTGCCTGACACCCCATCCAGCTCCGAGCTCGCCCAGAACCAACCCGCGGACCGTGGTCTGGCCCCATGCTTCGACTCCGCCCAGCGACGGGCCAGTGCGCACCAGCCGAGGCGCCTGAGCCTGGAGCGGTCACCGCCCTGGTGTCGCGTAAGCGCCTTCGGCGCCCCAGGCAGCCAACGGATCGCGGTACAGGCTTACAACAGATGCCAGCCCGCAGTCGCCCCCGGATATCCCGGATGTGATCGAGGGTGAGCATCCCGAGTGAATCTCGATCCCATCTCGAACTGAACCCCAGGGGCGTCCCCTTCGTCCCTTCCATGAACACATGGCGCTTATGCTCCTTTGGCGTGGCACAGAGTCCCACCTGGAAGCCGCTCCCCGACCTCGACAGAAGGATCCTCCTCCATGACCCTGGCAGCACGCGCGAAGCGAGCCGGTGAACGACTCCTGCCTCCCGCCACCAGGGCACGCCTGGAAGAGGAACGCCGCCAAGCAGCCGAACAGGCCGCCGCAGAACGCCGCCAGGCCGCCGAACAGAAACGGCTGGCCAAGATCGCCGAGCGACGCCATAACCTCCTCGACACCGACCCGACCGTGCGCCCCGTCACGACCGAAGACGCGGACCTCCTGGGACGCGTCGTGGACGACTTCACCGCAGCCGACGCCTCCGCGCACAACCTGCGCCTGGTCACCAACGCCCTGGAGACCGCCGGAATCGACTACTTCCTCGTCCGGGGCCGCTCCCCCCTGCGGTACGTGGTCGGACTTCACCGCTCCGAGCGCAAACGCGTCCTGGAAGCCATGCGCGAGCTGTACGCCTCCACCGCCCTGTACGCCGTCAAACCCGGACCCCAGGGCACCACGGCCGCCGCCTCCGCCTACGTCGACGGAGCACTGGCCGAGGAGATCAAGTCCGGCCTGACCATCCGCTTCGCCGAACCACTCCTGTCCCCCACCGGGACGATCCTGGCCGGGTTCGAGTACGGGTGCGACGTGGAGTTCTGGCGCGACGGCGCCACCCTGCTCGAGCGCGACAACACCCAGGAGATCCTGGCCAAGCTGCGCACCCAAACACCCTCCGACGTCCTGACCGACTCACTGGTGGCCCCGCGCCGCAACAAGGTCGCCGACGTCCTGCCCCGCTCGGAGCAAAAACCCGCCACCCTGACCGTGGCCGGACGCGACTACCCCACCTTCGAGCCGTTCACCTGGACACTGGTGGACCAGGTCGACTTCCCCGTGGACGTGGTCTACACCTGGGTCGACGGCGACGACCCCGCCCACGCCGCCAAGCGCGCCCGCCACCGCGGTGACGACGCCGCGACCGGGCTGGCCGCCAACGCCTCCCGGTTCACCGACCGCGACGAGTTGCGCTACTCCCTGCGCTCACTGCGGATGTACGCGCCGTTCGTGCGCCACGTCTACCTGGTCACCGACAACCAGGTCCCCTCCTGGTTGGATGCCGACGCCGAGGGCATCACCGTGGTCGACCACCGCGACATCTTCACCGACCACGACGCGTTGCCCACCTTCAACTCCCACGCCATCGGCACCCGCCTGCACCACATCCAGGGGTTGTCGGAGCACTACCTGTACTTCAACGACGACGTGTTCCTGGCCCGACCCGTCGGAGCGCAGGACTTCTTCCACGCCAACGGCATCGCCCAGCTGCCCTTCTCCCCCTTCCAATTCGGTGTGGGCCAACCGGTGCAGGGGGAGGTCGCCCCCAACTCGGCGGGCAAGAACGTGCGCGCCCTGTTCTCCGAAGAGTTCGGGCGCCAGATCACGCACAAGTTCAAGCACACCCCGCACCCGCAGATCCGCCAAGTCATGCTGGAACTCGAGGACAAGTACGCCGAGGAGGTGGAGCGCACCACGCGGTCGCGTTTCCGTTCGCTGTCCGACGTGGGCTTCGCGGCCACCATGCACCACCACTACGCGCTGCTCACCGGCCGCGCGGTCCCGGGCGAGTTCCGGATGCGCTACGTCGACATCGGCGCCCCCGACGCCCGGGAACGACTGGACCTGCTGGACGCCACCGACGAGGTGGACTTCTTCTGCCTCAACGACCTCGACACACCACCCGAGGCCCAGGAGACCGTGAACCGCATGGTGCAGGAGTTCCTCCAGGCACGCTTCCCGTTCCCCTCCCCCTACGAGAAGATCGCCGGATAGCAACGATTCGTGCGGGTGACACGGGACGAACCCACGCGCACGACGGGCGTTTCACAACGGCTTCCATGCCTGGCTCTTGTCCGCGAGGACTGTATCCGTAGGCAGTGCGTGAAGGGGCCTGTTCGTGGGGGCACTCGGGCGAGCACGTACGGCTTTGAGGCGGTCGGAGAGGTCCTGGAAGGTGCGCTGTATCGCTTCGGGGCGATCCAGTGCCGCCTGAGGGGCGGGATTGGACTCGGTGTCAGCGATCCTTGCCCCGGTCCTCGAGTGGTCAGGCCGCTGACAGGGCGGACAGGCGTGCGGTGACCAGCCCCGATGCACCGTGTCCGTGAGCCGCCGTTCCGCGCGCGATCGGCGTTTGGCGAGCTGCCAGTAGGCGGTCCCGCGTTCTCGGGCCACGTCCGTCAGCGGCACCCGGTCCAGTCGGGTGCGGCCGATGAGGTCGGCATCCGACTTGCTGATCACGCCCTGGCGGACCGCGTCCTCCAGCACCAGGTCCGGGTTGCCGGTCGGTGCGGGCCCGTTGGCGAGCGGTTCGGCCACCGCGGTCGGCACGGCAGCGCAGCACCCACGGGAGCCGGTACCAGGAGGTGTCCGCCTCGTGGATGGCGCCTATGAACCTCGCCAGGATCTCCTCTTGTCCTCTGGGACATCTCGGTAGACTCCACCATCGCCCGCACCCACCGACACGCGGCCGATGCGCCCATCCAGGTCGTGGTACAGGCACTGGCCGTTGCCCAGGCTGCGCAGGGACGCGCGGTACTCGTCAGAGTCGTCGATGCCCAGTCGCGCCAGGACGTTGGTGACGCGGCCACCGTAGAGCCGCGCCCCACCGGCGCGAAGGTCGGCTTTGAGGAGCTACCGAAGATGTTCCAGGGTCTGGTGCGGTATGTGCCCACGGTGAATGACGCGATGGTGCGCGGGGTGGTCTACCCTCGGCGGTCCCTGCTTCTGGTCGCCGGGGTACCCGGGGCCGGAAAGAGCACCCTGCTGCGGCGGCTGTTCGGTCTCCGCGGGGACGAGGAGCGGACCGTGCTCACCGCGGACGGTGTGCGGGTGATCGACTCGCTACAGTCGCGGTACCGGCTGGGACCGCTGCTCGGCCGGGTCCCCTACCCACTGTGGCGCTGGGTGGTGCACGTACTGCACCTGGCCCGGGTGACCGCGGCGCTGCGCGGCGGCCCGGTGGTGGTCCACGAGTGCGGGACCCGGCGCCCGGTCCGTGTGCTGCTCGCCCTGCTCTGCCGACTCCGCCGGTACGAGGTGCACGTGCTGATGATCGACGCCACCCCGCAGGAGGCCCGGATCGGGCAGAACGCCCGGGGGCGGCGGGTGACCGAACGCAGCCACCGGGTGCATTCGCGGCGCTGGCGGCGGCTGCGCGCGGCCACCCGGCACGGACCGGCGGCGTTCGCGCCGGGCGCGCGCAGTCTGCTCGCACTCGACCGGCGCCGGGCGCGGGAGTTGGCCTGGATCCGGTTCAGCCCCCGCGCGAATGCCCGTCGTCCCCTGCCCGCCGCGATGGAGTCGCCCTCTACTCAGCTTGATGTCGTGATGTCCAATACCTCGTGACACTGGCTGGTCACAGCGGTAGGACGTGCCCATGAGGTACGCGCAAGGGGGCGGGTTGACGCCCCAGGAGCAGCAGCGACGAGAGCAGGTCAGGGTCGGAACTATCGCCAGGGAGCTGCGGGTGACCGCGCGGTCGGTGTGACGCTGGCGACGCGCCTGGGACCGGGACGGTGCGCTCGCTGCGACCGGCGGCGCGCAGAGTCAGGACGAAGGAGTCGACGTGGGGCTTCAGGGGTCCCCCGGTCCCCGGTGTACGCGCTTGGTGCCCATAGGCGATTGCTCTCCAGGCGGTGAGGCTGTCAGCGGAGTGACTCCGCCTGAAGATGTCCCAGGTCAGACATAGTGAGAGCCAGCGAGGGGACTTGAACCCCTAACCTATCGCTTACAAGGCGATAAGTGTTCTGGGAAGTGTCCAAGTGCGAAAAGGGTGCTCTCACCGAGGAGGGAAATCCAGAGGCGAAATCTGTTCCCACGATAGATAGTGGGACCCGCCTCCGCAACCGGTTCCGCAAAACTCTGTGGATAACTCAGCTATCGCCTAACCGCAGGCCAGCAGCACACAGAAAAGCCCTGGGCGACGCCCAGGGCCCGAACCCGAAGGAAGCTCACCGGCTCCCGCGAAGCGGCCTCTCCCTCACCCGCGTGTTCTCCGGGATGGACACCACGCGGTACCCCGCCTGCCCGATCCGCTTCTCGGTCACGTAGTGGTCCCCCTCCCAGCGCGGCGCCACCTCCATCACGCCCGCCAGACGCGCGACCTCGTCCTGTTGGTGTCCGTCGCACCCCTCGGTGAAGTAGACGATCTCCACCCGCGTCATCTCCCCCACCGGCAGATCCGGGTTCGCCTCCAGGTACGACGCGAGCCTGCGCAGATCGTCGAGCAGCGCCAGTCGCTTGGAGCGCCCAGCAACCCGCAGCGTGGCTCCCTCCGCCTGCGAGCACACGTTCCGCAGCCCGAATGTCCGACGGCGGCCCCGTCCTCCCACCGCGTACAGCCGCGGCTCATGCTGGCACCGCCTGCTCTCGTCCAAGCGCCGCATCAACTCACACCTTCCGGGTCGACAACGTCCTTCACCCAGAAAGAAGCCAACCGTGCCCCCGGATTGGACACTGGTGCCCCGAGATCCTTGCCCCCTCACCCACCCCACCCCCGCCGCGAAGAGGAGAGACCAACGGGAGGTGTATATGTCGGGGTCGCACAGACAACCTCGACACTCCACCTGACCTGCTCTGTCAGCACCGAGGCGAGGCAGCCTTCGGGCGACCCCTCGCCGACCCCTGACAACCCGCTCGCACACCGCAGCAAGCGATAACAGAACTCAATCTTCGTAGCTAGATCGCTACCATGCCTCGCCACCTTGGGGGCAGAATTAGTGCATGGAACGGATGTCGATGCGAGTCGCCGCTGCCGGAGGAGCGTTCGGTCTAGGACTGGCTGTAGTGGGGCTCCTCATGTCCGGCCTAGTACCGACGGCTCTGATTGCAGGAGCAGGATCATTCGTACTGGCCGCACTGGCCATTATGTTGCGCCCGCCCCCCAGAGAGGCTTCCCGAGACAGTCGTGCTTCGAGACCAAGAGTCGAGAATCGAACCAGCGATGTGCATGGAAACGTGGTTCAAGCCAATGAGATCCATGGTGACGTCACAATCCAGCCAGCACCCATAGAACAGACGGTATCTGCACCGACCTGGGTGGACGTAGCCCCTCAGGCCGACCAAGCCAATCCACGTCGGATGGGCACCCATGCCTCTCGTCTCAGTGTTGATGGCGATGAAGTTCCACCATATGTACCCCGCGACATCGATGACGAGCTTGACCGACGTCTGCGGGAAGCCGCATTGGACCCCAACGGGGGGATGGTTCTAGCCACAGGCGCTTCCACAGCCGGAAAGACCCGCGCCATGTTGGCAGCCCTTGCTCGCACTCTACCCAATCGACGGATCGTACACCCTCCTGAGAACACAAACCTGAAGCTCCTGCCCAACTGGCTGAAAGAGAAGTCTGAGAACGCTTCTGATGGCTGGGTGGTATGGATGGACGACCTCGAACGCTACCTTGGCCCCTCGGGCATGGATCCGTCCTGGATCTCGGAACTCGGCAGTGCTAGGGCAATCGTGGCCGCAACCATCCGCACAAAGAACCTGGAGGCACTTAGACCAGCACGCACAGACGGGCCACAAACTAACGCAATCGGATTTCAGATTCTAAAAACCACCACCCCAATTACCATTCCAGACAAATGGTCGCCCGAAGAACGCGAACGAGCATTTGCAAGCGGAGACGAACGCCTAATTGAAGCCTCCACGCAAAATACTTTCGGAATATCAGTATACTTGGCTGCGGGGCCTCAGCTCCAAACCGATTGGGAAGCTGGTCCTAATTTGGGACACCCCAGGGGATACGCGCTCGTCTCCGCTGCAGTCAATCTCGCAAGCACTGGCCTTTCGTCCGCAGTTACCCGCCAGCAGCTAGAAGATGCTCATGTCGAATACTTACCTAAACCTCCCCCTCTGCCAGAGGACTCAGAGGACGCATGGGCATGGGCAACAAGCGAGCGATGCGGTGTAGCGGGACTACTCGTCCCAGCAGACGCACAAGGGAATCAGTGGCGAGCTTTCGACTATTTGACCGCAGCAAACCCTCCTTCTGAACACGCATGGCTAACCTCCCTAAATTATGCAAATCGCCAGGACAGATTCACCATCGCAGCAACAGCATTCAGCCGGGGAAATTTCTCGTATGCCGAGATGGCCTTAAGGCCTCTTGCCGAGTCTGGCGATCCTGACGCAATGTTTAACTTAGGAGGTTTGGCAAGAGAAGTAGGGCGAAGAAAGGAAGCTGAACAATGGCTGCGAAAATCCTCCGAAGCAGGCCACACTATCGCGATGATCAACCTGGGGCACATGCTGGAGCAAGCGGGACACATAGCTGAAGCCGAGTCTTGGTATCGGCCACCGGCTGAAATCGGCATCACCATGGCTATGTCAAATCTCGGAAACCTACTTCGAATGAACAATCGAACTGACGAAGGGGAAAGCTGGCTACGTCCAGCTGCTGAGGCGGGTGATGCCATCGCAATGTACAACCTGGGCGTCCTACTGGAATCCAAAGGCCAGCCAGAAGAAACAGAATACTGGTACCGCAAGTCTGCGGAAGCCGGTGATACTGATGCAATGTACAACCTAGGCGTCATACTAGAAACGAATGGCCACATCGAGGAAGCCATCAAGTGGTACCAAAAGCCAGCCGAAGCTGGTAACAGCAATGCAATGAACAATCTTGGCGCCAATCTGCTTAACACAGGACAGTCAGACAAAGCTGAACATTGGCTACGCAAAGGCGTTGAGGCAGGCCATACTATGGCCATGAATAATCTCGGGAAACTGATGAATTTGAAAGGGAAAGCAGCAGAAGCCGAACAGCTATGGCGCGAGTCCATCAACTCCGGCGACAATACCATGGAGAATTCTCTCGGAATCTTACTAGCCAAGTCAGGAAGGCTAAAGGAAGCGGAAGAGTACTGGACACGAGCCGCCAAGTCAGGTCGCACTGATGCAATGAATAATTTGGGATCTTTGTACTCACATGCAGGAGACATCAACCGAGCAGAGCGATGGTTTCGAAAATCAGCCGAAGCCGGAAGCGCCCCAGCCATGAGAAATCTAGCCAAGCTACTAAGAAAGACAGGAAGAAAAGAAGAAGCTGCATCGTGGATCGTTAAACATAGGCAGCACTAGTCAACCAATAGGAGAAATTTTCACGAGAAACAGATCGCGATGCATAAAACCAAGATCATCGACTGAATCAGTCTCTACTTTAAATCATCAGATCGGTTTCATTTGGTGCTATTTTCGAACGGCTACATCAGAGACCAAATCGTTCAGGAGCTTGTTCGTGGCAGTGCTCGGGCGAGCACGCATGGCCTTGAGGCGGTCCGAGAGGTCCTGGAAGGTGCGCTGTACGGCGTCCGGGCGACTCAGCGACGCGTGGACCTTCATGATCTCCTGGTAGACGGCTTCGTTCAGGTCATCGGACTCGCGGGCGCGTTCCAGCCAGGTCAACGCCTGTTCAGGGGTTTCGGCTGTCTTCGCCAGGCTCACGAAGCAGTCAGCGGCGGCTCGACGGTACGCCTGGCGTTTCTCCTCGATCCACGGGAAGTCGACCTCGGACAGCAGCACCTGCGCGTACTCGTCTGAGGCCAGGCGAAGACGTTCCGCACGCACCGCGGAATCCGATGTTCCGCCTGCCGCCTTCACCGCGGCGTCGAACCGCCACACATCCACATCGACGACCTCTTGCCGGATCCGGTAGCGCCCCGAGTCCACCTGTAGGATCTCCGCTTCAGGGTCCCCAAGAGCGTCGCGGATGACGCGACGGACGTCGCTGGACGCGGTGTTGCGCAGTGCCCGGGCCTTACTCTCGGTACTGTCGGGGAAAAGGGCGTCCGTCAGGGTCTCGGTACCGACTCCACGTGGATGAAGTGCCAGGTAGGCGAGCATCCTTCGGGAGGACGAACGCATCCGCTGGCCGATGTCAGCCCCCTCCACGCTGATGAGCGGGTGCGGTGCGAAAAGCCGGATGTCCACCTTCACCGAGGGGACCGAATCCGGAGTGCCCCGTCCCTCGTCCGGTTCGGGCTCTTGTCGTACTTCCTCCTCGTCCGACCTCTCCGCGCCCTTCGGTTCCGGCCGCAGTCGTTCCGGTGCCTGCCCCTGCCCTGTGAAATGCGCTGAGAAGGTCGCCTGGTCAATGTGCAGGAGCCGCAGGTCTGTGTAGGTGGCCGTGCTCCCATCCAGCGCGGTGACGCTGACCTCGTCGAAGGAGTCACAAACCGCCTCCGCGCACCCTGCTCCCGCGCCGAGAGCCACGACCAAGACGTCGTCCTCGGCCGACTGCGCCAGCGTGAGCAGGCGGTCCCGGACCAGGGCATGTTCGGGAGCACTCACCAGCAGCAGAATCCGCTCCTCCCCCTGCTCACGTGGTGCCGCGGAGATGCTGGCCAGCTCTGCTTCCGTGATGGCGGATGCGGTGTCAGCGCTCGCGGTCACACCAGGCACGCGCGCGTTCGGTGGTGCTCCCGCCTCAGCCATCACCTGGCGGGTAGTGATGACCCGGATCCCAGGCGAGGCCACAGCCCGGGCGATGAGGGAGGCACCTACGCCCACCGCATGTGCACCCGCGATGCCGAGACCTGTGCGTGCGCTGACGCTGAGGCTGTCAGCGATCCGTACGTGCCCTTCCGCGCTGATCACGTCGCCGTCAGCGTCCCGGGTGACGGGCACCGAACTGCCCAGAGCCTCGTCGCCGTCGAGCTCCTCGTCTTCGAGGAGGTCTACGGACTCGCCCTCGTCCTGCTCCTTCTTCTTCGGCTTCCTCTCGCGTCGTCCGGGCGCTGTCAACCGTCCCGCGATCACTCCCGCTGCTCCCCCGGCGACGGCTCCCGCGATCAGCTCACCACCACGGAACCCTCCGTCGCGCTGAGGGTCCGTCTTCGGTTCCTCGTCAGCGGCCAGCTCGGCGCTCTGCAGACCATCCACTGTCTCCGGCTCCTTCTCCTCCGGCGCAGCGGATTCATAGGGTCGGGTGGTCAGGGTGTAGGTGATCTCGCCCCGGCGCTCAGCGGCGTGCCCGAGATCGGGTTGCTCCCGTGGTTGCTCGGAGCCCAGCCCTTCGGTGGTGATCGTCCACCCGTCACCGAGCTGCTCGGTCAGGAACGCGGCGATGGCATCAGCGCGCCGTTGTGACAGGTCACGGTTGTACGAATACAACCCGATGGAGTCGGTGTGGCCGGTCACCGCGATGGGCGTCCCCGGGTCGCCGAAGAGCTGGAGGAGTTCGACCGTGGGCAGCAGCTCGTCCCTCATCCGGGGAGTGAGATCCGCGGAGTCGAACCCGAAGCCGGCCAGCACTCGAGTGCGCTCCAGCGTGTGCGCGGGTTCCTCGCTGTCAGTGGTGTGTTCGTCGGTCGTTGGCGCCGTGTCAGCCGACGCCACGGCGACAGGTGTCACGGACATGGCCACCGAACTCCCGGCGGCTCCCGTCACGATGAGCCGCAGCAACCCGATCCGGGGAATCTGGCCCCGAAGAACGGCGACGACGTCCATTCCGACCAGCACCACGAACGCACCCCACAGACCCCACAGGATGACGAGCGCCAAGGCGTGAACGACCGACGTCGGAAGCGTGCCGCTGATCAGGGACAACCACACATAGTCCCAGGTCATATCCGATCCCACCGGCCATTCCCAGCGACTGAGCAGAACCGGCGGTGCAACCAGCAGGGCGAGCGTGACGCCCGCGACCAGGACCGTCCTCGTCGGATTCATGACGTCATCCCCCTCGTTCCTCACGGTGTGTACGCCGTCGCCGTGGCCCGGGAGGCGATCTCGACCGGCCCGATCGCCGCGAGCACCATCGGCTCGTGATGGGTGGTGACGGTGACCGTGACGGCTTCGGCCCGAACATCCACCTCCGCGCTCGCTCCGCCACGTTCCGCGTGGGCTCGGGCGGCTCGGCCTGCGGACACCTCGTCGAGCACAACCGATCCCGCCCTCAGCCGCCCTTCGTCCAAGTGCTGCGCTCCGGCCCGGGCGGCTTCGTGTGCGAGGGTGGTGGTCATGGTCTTGGCGCGCAGCATCCGCGCGCCGTCGTGGACCAGGCCGAGGCAGGCGATCAGCGTCACGGCGACGATGACGACGAACGCACTGGGGTGGCCGCCGTGCAGCATCAGCGTTCCTGTTCGCGGTGAACGTCAAGGACGGACGTGGCGTGGCCGGAGATGGTGCGGCGTTCGCCGAGCCCGAGCACCGGAAGGTCGTCTCGCTGGCTGATGCACGTGACGTCGGCTCGAACAGCGCGGCCTCCGGCAGTGAAGGTGTGCTGGATGGTCACAGTGGGGTCCTGGCAGGCGCGGCCCCACGTGCCGACACTCTCCGCTACGGCACACTCAGCCGCAATGCGCGCCTCACCCGGGTCGAGGTACAGGGAGGCGGAACGCGCGGCGCCGTGTGCCAGAGCGTCGGCGGCGAGCCCCGCGGCGTAGGAGCGTCCGGTCAGGGTGAGCAGGGCCAGGAACGCCAGGAGCACGGGGACGATGAGAATCACCTCGACCGACGCACTCCCCCGATCCCGCTCCTGTCCCCTGCCTCGCCACGACGTCATGGGGCAACCCCCACAGGCCGTTCGATGGGTCCCGTCAGGGTCGTAGACACCGGAGGGTTCCAGCCAGGCAGAAGACTGACCGCCACGCCGTCGACGGCGACACGGGCCGTACCGTCGCGTCGCCGGACCTCGATACGCAGGTCTCGGAGCACCGTGCCGCCCAGCTCCTCGGCCAGGGCGTATCCCCGCGCGCGGCCCTCCCTCTCACTGCCCTCGAAGGTGCGTCCCGCTGCCAGGGCTTCGGTGGCGATGGCCTGTGTCCGGTGCTGAGCGTGGGCCCACAGCCCGTACTGGAGGATGCCCAGGAGCATGACGAACATCAGCGGGATCGCGAACATCAGCTCGGCCCCTCCCCTGTCGTCACGGGAGGACCATGAGCCCCGCCGGTTCACGGGATGACCCCCAGGTCGATGCCCTGGGCGGTCTCGATGATGAGCGGGGTGATGATGGCGCCGACGCCGGTAGCGATGCCGATGGTGACGGCGAGCATCAGTACCCAGTCGGTGGTAGCCGATCCCCGGTCCCGGTCGGGGCTTCGTGTTCCGAGGATCAGTTCCACGAGGGCGCGCAACCGCATGGATCCCATGTAGTGGTTCCCCTTCCTGTCCTTCTCGGTGGTGGTTCAGAATCCGTTGCTGACCTGGACGATCGCGGGGTATCCCATGAGCAGGAGGAAGCCGAGGACGAGCAGCATGACGGGCAGGCTCATCCGTTCGGTGGCTTCGAGGGCTTCGGTCTCCAGCGCGGCCAACTGGTGGGCGCGGAGGGATCTGGCCTTGGCGCGGACGGAGGTGCGCACCCTGGCGCCGTCGGCTCCGGCCAGGCGGATGGACGAGGCCAGTTCCTCCAGCTCCCGTACTCCGGTCTGACGGGAGAGATCCGTCAGGGCGTCCCATGGCGGTCGGGTGCGCAGGTGGGCTTCGTGCAGGCACCGTCGGATGCGTCCGAACGCGGGTCCGGTGCCGCGCCCGGTGGCCGCCGTGAGTGCCCCGGTGACTCCGGCTCCGCCTGCGAGGGCGACCCCGACCAGGTCGGCGATGACCGAGGTGGCCAGACGTAGTTCGACCCGTTGACGGCGTGCCCTCGCGCGAAGCAGGACCCCCGGGGCGAGAGCGCACGCGGCCAGGCTGGTTCCTCCAATAGCGAGCGCGGCCGGCATCGGGAGCACGGAAGCCGCGGGCACTGCGATCGTCAGCGTGCACGCGAACAGCGCTGCCCCGGCGAGCGCCAGGGCGACGACCGTCGTGCGATGGGTGTCGACGTCCGTGTCGCACGCCGCGAGGTCGCTCCTGGTCCGGCGTCCGGGCCAGCCGAGCTGTGCGAGAACGGAGCAGCCGATCCCCTTCGCCTGATCAAGGACGCCCACTGCTCGCGGAGCACCATCGATGTCCTCCGTCTGTGGCGGAAGGAGTTCGTGCAACCGTGGCCGACGCAACCCCTGAACGATCAGCCAGACGCCCGCTCCGACCGCGGCTCCCCCGGCCGCCGCGACGACCACGGTCATACGCCCACCCCCGCGGTCGGGGCAGTCAGAACGCGTCGCGTTCGCGGTGGGGCCGACAACCGCACCAACCACCACAGGGCGACCGCCCACACCGCGCCGACCATCGCGAGAACGAGCTGCCCGGTAGCGGAACCCAGGGGTGCAAAGTAGGCGCCGTTGAACACGGCCATGCCGACCACCATGGCGAGCGTGGTCATGATGATGATCCGCACCGACGTGCGGGTTCGTGCCCTGGAGGCGTTGGTGCGCACGAGCATCGACGCGCGGTCGTGGGCCGCCTCGGCAAGGGTCCCCAACAGTGCGCCGAGGTCGGCCGCGTGTCGGCTGGCCGCCATGGACAGCGCCGTGGCCACAAGGTCCGCGGTGTCGTTGTCCACGTTGTCGGCGAACACGGTCAGCGCGTCGTCCAGGTCCGTACCGTCGACGAGGTCCTGGGCCAGGGTCTCCACGTGTGGGCGAATGGGTGCCGGAGCGATCGGGGCGGAGGTCCACATGGCCTGGCGCAGACCGGAGGATCCGGCGATCAGGTCGCGCAGCTGCTCGGTCCAGCCCGCCACGGCCTCGATCCGTTCCACCTCGGCCGTCGTCTCCCGGTCCGGCACCATGATCCCCGGCAGCCACCACGTGGCCGCTGCCGCCAGAACAGCGGCGACCGGCCATCCGGTGAGCGCCCAGGTGGCCGCCCCCACCGCACCCGCGATCGTCAACCGGACGACCACGTCACGACGCACGGGCGGGGCCGAGCGCACTCGGGACACCGCGGTCGTGAGAGCCGGGGCGAGCAGCACCAAACCCAGCCCGACGGCGCCCCCACCCACGCTCGCGACCAGCACGCCCGTCACCGCTTCTCCCTGAACAGGCAGGACGGGTCGAAGCCCACCCGGGCGAGGGAGCGGGCGTAGTGCGGGCTGGGCGGGGTGACGAACCCGCCGAGCTCGGCGGAGTAGATCTCGTTCGTGATCACCTGGGGGCCGTCCATCCCGACGATCTCCCGGATGCTCGACACCCGCCGCCTGCCGTCCGTGTCGGTGTCGATGTGCACGGCCAGGTGGACGGCGGAGGCGATGAGGATCGCGCTCTCCTCCAGCGTCAGCCGTTCGCTGGACTGGTTGGCGTAGGTGGCCAGCTTGGTGAGGATCTGAGCGGAGGAGGAGGCATGGACCGTGGCCATGGACCCGTCGTTGCCCATGGTCATCGCGTGGAGCAGCGGGACGGTCTCCTGGCCTCGTGTCTCTCCCACAATGACCCGGTTCGGGGACATACGCAGCGCGTGGCGTACGAGGTCGGCCAGGGTCACCTCGCCCGCGCCCTCGGTGTTGGGCGGTCGTCCTTGGAGTGCGAGGCAGTCGAGGTCGTCGTCGCCCTCCAGCCCGAGTTCGTAGGCGTCCTCGATGGTGATGACGCGCTCGCCGTGCGGGATGTGCCGGGCGAGGGCCCGGAGCAGGGTGGTCTTGCCCGATCCGGTGGCGCCTCCGATGACGAGGTTCAGCCGGGCGCGGACGGCGGAGGTCAGCAGGGAGCGAACCGGGGTGGTGAGCATGCCGGAGCTGACCAGGTCGGTCAGGGTGAGTTCGTGTTCGGGGTGGCGGCGGATGGTCACGGCTGGTCTGCGGGACACCCCCATCACAGCGGACAGGCGCGCCCCGTCGGTCAGCTCCATGGACAGCAGCGGCGCGGACAGGTCGAAGCGGCGTTCCCCGCCCGGTGCCTGCCCGGCCAGGCGCTGGACGAGGGCCACCAGCTCTGCGTCGGAGGTTGTGACGGGCGGTCGTTCCTCGCGTCGGCCGTCACCGAAGTCGACCCACACGCGGGTCCCGTTGATATGGATGTCCCGCACGCCTGGTTCGGAGAGCAGGATGTCCAGCGGCCCCAGCCCGCACACCTGGGCCAGTGCCCGTGCGC
Source organism: Nocardiopsis sp. NPDC049922 (assembly GCF_040660275.1). Classification (NCBI taxonomy): domain Bacteria; kingdom Bacillati; phylum Actinomycetota; class Actinomycetes; order Streptosporangiales; family Nocardiopsidaceae; genus Nocardiopsis; species Nocardiopsis sp. NPDC049922. Next base: position 662,292 of record NZ_JBFAME010000001.1, read on the forward strand.
GCACCCACGCCTCGTCCTGTTCGGTCAGCGGTGCCGCGGCGCCGGTCAGGGCACGGCAAGCGTACTCGTCCAACAGCGTGGAGAGCATCCTGTCCGCCAGTTCGCGGTGCCCAGGAGCGTGGTGGTTGTCCTGGGGCAGGGTGTCGGTCTCGGAGGTGCGGCGGACGAGTTCGTCCGTCACCGTGGTCGCGAGCTAGTCGGCGAGGTCGGCGAGCGTGGTGGGGAAGTTGACGAGGGTCATGCGGCCACGCCCTCCAGCCGACGCGCATCCGAGGATGACGGTTCGCGGACCCAGATCTGGTCGTCGATGTGTTCGGCCAGCCGACGTGCCGTGGCCAGCAGCGGCATCCACTCGACGGCGTCGGGATCCTGGCGGGTGTGCGACCACGCGGCGACCCGCTGCCGCAGGCCTCGTGGACCGGTGACCTCTCCCCGCAGGAACGCCGCGCCCGTGGTGTCGGTGGGCATGCTCGCCCACACCGGGTATCCGGTCTCGGCGGTGATCTCGTCGGCCGAGAACCGGCTGTCGCGCACGGCCAGCCCCACGCGCGTGCCGCCTTCGGTGAGAGCGTCCAGGACATCGCGGCAGCGGGCCACCCGGTGGATCTGGGAGGGGTCGTTGCCGGTGACGTTGACGATCGCGGCGTCGGCCTGTGCGAGCAGGTGCGCGCCCGCGGTACCCGGCATCACGCGGCCCAGGTCCAGCACGGTCACCCCGCCGAAGAGGACCTGGATCCTGCGGGTGAGGGCCACGACCACGGCGGCGGCCTCGTGCGCGGTCGGCGGCGCGGCGACGACCCGCAGCCCGCCGGGGAGTTCGCAGGCGTGGCGGAGCAGGACCCGCCGAGTTCCCTCCTCCTGCACCGCGACCGGCCCTGAGGTCGCCCGCACGGACACCGTCAGCGAGACCAGGCCCGGTCGGCCGGTGATCCGGTGCCACGTGGCCAGGTCGCCCCCGCTGACATCAGCTTCCACCAGCACCGGAACGGTGAGCGGACCGGCGGGCCACAAGGCCGCCAACCCCGTCGCCAGGGTGGTGACCCCTGGAGCACCCGAGAACGAGCACACCGCGATGATCATGCGTTTCCCCTCGTCGATCCGTTGTCCTACTGCCCGGGTGTCAGCACCAGGCGCGTCCCCGGCTCCCCCACGACCCGGGCTGCCTCCGCGACGTCACCGACGTCCACGAGCAGCTCGATGACCTGCGAGCCGCTCAGCTCCCCCTCGTCCCCCACCGAGTGCAGGCGCGCGGGTATCGGCTCGCCGCCGTCGTCCTCCTCGACGTCCTGGCCGCCGACGATGAGCAGCGGCGCACCCTCGCGCGCGGAGGCCGGGAACATCCCGGGTGGGGCGTCGACCGACATCACGGCCTGTCCGGGGCCGGGCCAGTCGGAAGCGTCGGCGAGCATCGGTTCCGTCAGGACCGTCCCCGCGGGGACCGGCACCGCCGCCGTCGCGCCGATGACGTTGTCAGCGGGGACCAGTTCCAGGTCCTCCACGCCCAGGGCGTGGACCACCCGCACGTCGGTGTCGCCCAGTACGTCACCGGCTGCGACGTCGGTGGCCGTGACCAGCATGGGGACGCGCTCCCCCTCCTGCGCTGCGGCCCAGGCGGCGACGATCCCGCCCAGGACCACGACCGCGACCCCGGCGAAGGGCCGTTTCCACCCCCGGCGGCGCACCGGTGCCAGACGTGATTTCCCTCTGATCCGACCGTTTATGTGGGGTTCGTTCACCGTCGTCGTCACGTTTCCTCCGTTCTTCCGTTCGTGGAGTTGTCAGCCGTCGGTCACCAGGGCGTGGACCTCGCGCACCCGGACGCCCCTCGACGCGCTGGTCGTCAACGGGTCCAGGGATCCTCCGCCGCCGGTGGTGGTGGTCCACCGCACGGTCCACGTGAGGGTGGCCGTGACGGGGAACCTCCCGTGCGCTTGGTCGGTGGAGGCGCGGGTGTAGGTGTGGCCGCAGTCGGGCGAGGGAGCTCCGGCGTCATCGAAGCTGGCGGAGAAGACGGTGCCGGGGCCGTCGCATTCGACGACTGTGCCGTCTCCCATGTCCCACAGGAGGGTGTCCGGGGTGGCGGTCACCGTCACCGAACCGGACGAGACCGACGCCGTGGCGCTGACCGGTTCCCACTGGGCGCCGTCCACCCAGAGCCAGAGGGGGAAGTGAACGATCGACGTCGCGTCGAAACCGGGTGAGGCGCCGACCGAGAGCCGGGGAAGCGACATAGAGGCCCGCGTCCGTTCGGCGAGGGCGCGCGGGCTGATGGTCTGCTCGTCGCTGTCCGATGCGGGCGCCACCCACGCCGTGCAGGTCCACACCGCCTTGTCCTCGCCCTCCTCGCATGATGGTTCGGAGGAGGTATCGGCTGGCGCGCCACCGTTCCCGGATCGCGAACCACCTCCGGAGGAACCGCCCTGCTCCTGGGACTCCGCGAAGGCTGTGCAGCCGGTCGCCTCGCAGGAGACATTGCCCTTGAAGTCCGCGTCAGTGGGAAACGGGGCTGCTGGAAGTGGGGCGACCAGCAGGTGGGCCAGAGATCCGACGGCCAGGGGGCGCACCAGGCTCAGCACGAGTCATCCCCCCACACCTGCATCTCGGTGACCCACCAGGAGAAGACGTCGCGAGTGACCTTGGCATCGATGCGGACATTGTCTGATCGGGGTTCGGACTCCCCGACGGCCCTCCAGTCACCCGCGCCCTGACAGTCCCTGATCACCACCGTGGTCGGATCGTCGGTTGGCTCGGCTGAGATCACCTCGGGTGCGGGAACAGGCTCGCCCTCCATGCCGTAGCCCGCATCGGCCACCCCCTGGACACCCTGTTGCGCCAACTCCAGCGCCTGGCCGGTGGCGTGTTCCGCCAACTCCGGGTGGTCCGGGTCCATCTCCTCCGAAGCCAGCACGATCGCGCCCCAAAACCGCAGGTAAACGGCCATGGCTTCGTCCTCTGGAGTCACCTCCGAAGGTTCCGTTTCCACTGGGGTTGTTGAGGATTGAACGACTGGTTCGGCGTCCGTCGAACTCTCGACGGAGCACCCCGACATGAGGACAAGACCCAGAGCGGGCAGCACAAATCCGCGCAACACCAAGAAGCACTCCTTTGAGTGATTAACTCATCACTCTTAGCGATCATGGTGAACGTAGCTCTTCGAATGCCCTATCCACAAGCGGTTTCGGACAGCTCGCCAGCGAAAGGTTGTGGACAAGATCACAGAACCGGGATGTCCAACTCGGCATCCTGCGAAAACACGGTTGGATGCGGAGGAGGGGCAACGGTCTGGCACCTCCCTGAGTACACGAGATCGGGCGGCACCCACCGTGGGCACCGCCCGGTCTCTACCAGGGTCAAGCAACCAATCAGCGTGCGAGGACGAACCTCCCCAGCCCGTCCGGGGCCTGGTCGGAGGCGACGTTGAAGGTCGCCCACACCCCGATACCGAGTTCAGGGCCGCCCGGTCCCACCGGGTAGTAGCCCCATTCCTCAGCGAGGATGTCGACCAGCGCCAAGCCGCGCTGCCCCTCGGCCATGTCCCAGTCCTCGACGGTGCGATCGGTCGGGACGCGCGGCAGGCTGATCCCACCGCCTTCGTCAACAATCGCCAGCCACAGCGTGGCCGGGGTCGGCATCGCCAGGGCGCGGAGGAACTCCGATCCATCCGGCGCGTACTTGACGGCATTGGCCGCCAGCTCGGCCGCGCACAGCTGTACGGTGTCCACCAGGTCGGAGTCGAACCCCGTCAGGTCAGCCGCCAGGTCACGGCGCACCAGGCCCACCTGAGCGAGGTTCGCGGTGTAGACGCGGTGGTCCCACCAGGTCACGGCGCGGACAGGTGGTGCGAGAACGGTTGCGTTCATAGTCTGCCCCCTCAGCCGACGGTGTTGAGGTAGGTGCGGATGACGGCTGCCAGGTCACCCAGGTCGTCGGATACCCGTTCCGTCGGCGCTGCCAGGAGGTCACCCTCGGGGATTCGGGGCCGGGGGACCTGTGGCCTGGGGAGCATATAAGGACGGACGAGCGCACCTCCGGTCTCGTCAGGGACATCGTTCTCCGACGCTGCCAGCTCCTGCGCGCTGCTCGTGCTCGTGTCCGGTGTCTGGGGACGGGGCGGTTCAGGCGACGGGGTGATCGCGACCGGTTCGCGTCTCGGCGGGTCGGGGACGAACACGAAGGCCAGGGCAGCCGCCAGGGCCGCCGCGGCGAGGGCCCAGAGCTGTCCCGCGAGGGTTCGATGCCGCCTGCGGTGGCGGCCGGTAGTGTGGTGATCCACGGTCATCCTCCTGCTGCATTCAGGTGGTTGATCACGCCCCGGCTCGGTGCTCCAACACCGATCGGGGCATCTTCGTGTCTGCCGCTGAGGCGGGTGTCATTGGCCCGGATCGGGCTGCGCTTCCCGCCGTGGCGGCACGTACTTGGCGGCGTTCAGGCGTCCAGGTCGCGGTGGGGGTCGATCAGCGCCCACACGGTCAGCTGACCGCCCCGGAAACCGGTCCACCACCACTTCTCCGCCAGCGCCGCCACCAGGCGCAGCCCACGTCCGCATTCCTCCGCGTCGTCCACATGGTCAGCCAGGGTGGGCACGGTGATCGGGCGCAGAGCCCGGGGACCGTCGTCGGTCACGGAGACCAGGACGATCTGGCCGGGCATGACCTCCACGGTGACCTTGACCCGCCCGCACCGGCCACCCGAGGCCGAATGCAGGACGGAGTTGGTGACGAGCTCGCTGATCACCAACTCGACCGGGGCGGTCTCCGTCTCGTCCAACCCGGTGGCCCCCGCGCACCAGGTTCGGGTCCGGCCGACCTGCTCCGGGGTCCCGTCGAAGTACGCGGCGGCCACACCCGGACGTCCGCTTCTCACGCGCATCGGCAGTCCCGCCACAGCTCGACGATCCTCGTTCTGACCGCACCGCGGCCGAGGGCTGAGGCACCCATCGGGCGGCTGATCTGGGGCTGGTGCGTTGGAGTGGCTCATGGCTGGATCTCCTCAGTCGCAAGAACGCGGGAACGCGCGTGACCACATCGCGCTCCCCCGGACCGGCGCACACGCCCCGGAAGCACCGAACGTGACACCGGAGGCACTGAGCGCTGACATTGATGATGCACCAGGGGAAGTTTCCTCGCAATAGCCTTTTGGAAATTTCCAAGAGATCTTCTGAACATGTCCGCGAGGAGACGGGACAGAGGGATACTGGGGAGGACGGAGTGTCACATGACCCGCAGGAGGGACCGCCCCATGCCCCAAGAGCAGCACGGCCCCATCGCCAGCCGCCTACTGCTCGGCAAGGCGCTCCAGCAGCTCAGGGACGAGGCCGGACTGAGTGGGGCCGAGGTCGCCAAGCAGATGGGGTTCGGGGCGGCCAAACTGTCGAAGATCGAGCGAGGGCAGGCCGCGGTCTCCAAGGCCGACCTCCACCTGTTCTTCCAGGTCCTCAACGTCAGCGACGACGTCCGCCCCACCCTGATCGAACTCGGAGCCCAGTCCCGACGGCCACGGCGCAACCGCACCACCACGTTCGAGCAGGAGCTGCCCGGCAAGAACTTCGAAAGGTACCTGGGGCTCGAGGAAATCGCGGTCGGTATCAAGGACTGGCATCCCTACCTGATCCCGGGGCTCCTCCAGACCCCCGAGTACGCCCGTGGCCTGATCTCCGCCAACCCGTTGCTGCTTCCCGACCAGGTGGACCACCTCGTCCAGCTCCGCATGGAACGCCAACAGGCGTTGCACCGAGAAACCGACCCTCTGCAGCTGTGGTCGATCGTGGAGGAGTACGCGCTCCGACGCGTCCTCGGCAGCGAGGAGGTCCGCGACGATCAGCTTCGCCACCTGCTCGCGATGGGGCACAAGCCCAACGTCAACATCCAGGTCGTCCCGGAGTCCGCCGGCGCGCACGCCGGGCTGGACGGCGCCTTCGCGATCCTCGACGCCGGGAACCACCTACCTCCCGTGGTCTACATCGACAGTCGAGGCATGAACACCTACGTCGAAGGCGTGACCGAGCTGGCCGTCTACAAGGCGACCTACGACCACATCCAGTCCGCCGCGCTCTCACCGGTACAGTCAGCCGAAGTCATCACGGCGATTCTGGAGGGCACCCGATGAGATGGACCAAGTCCAGCTTCAGCAGTACAGGGGCGACGTGCGTCCAGGTCCGGGCCCCGCGCGCGGGCGTGATCGAGATCGGTGACACGAAGAACCCCACGGGCCCCACGCTCACCGTCCCCAACGACGACTGGGGGTACTTCCTCGACCGGGTCGCGCGCGGCACCACCGACTTCAGGCGCCTGCGCGCCGAGTTCCTCCCCGACGGCGGTTTCACCCTCACCGACACCGCCGAACCAGGCTCCCCCGTGCTCGTCTACACGAAGGCCGAGTGGGACGCCTTCAAGCTCGGGGTCGACGCCGGAGAGCTGCGCATCGGGAACCCTCGCGGCGTGCTCGTCAGTTGACACCATTCGGAAGACATCCGACCGGTTCTCAGAGAAGAATCCGCGCACAGTGGCCAGTCCGTCCACCGACACGTCGCGCGGATCCGTCGTCTCTGAGGACCAGCCGGCTCCTCACGGTCACGGCTCTTTGCCTCTCTCACCCGTCCTGTCCTCCTGGTCCACGAGTTCCACCAAGCCGTGGATGTTCGCTCGAGCGAACTCGGCCAACTGCGATGGGAGGAGTCGGAGAGTGGAGAGCGCCTCCTGCGTAGCGGGAATGGCGACCACCTCGTAGGTACCGCGCCCGGGCTCGACGAACTCGGGCCCGTTGCGCGCGGCCAGGTCCATAGCGGTCAACCGGGCCGCGAAGACGTGCTGGAGGCCGACGCCGTGTTCAAGGTCGTCGGTGACGAGGAAGACTTGGTGGACCCGGTCGATCTGTCCTCCGAGTTCCTCCAGGACCTCACGGTGAAGGGCGGCCTCAACGCTGCTGTCCTCAGGCCCCACCCCACCACCGACGGCGACCCAGTAGGGATCCTGACCGGGCTTGGTGCGCTTGATGAGGACCAAGCGCCGCTGGCCGTCGAACAGGAGGGCTCGGGCGCTCTGCTTGACGATCTTGTTCACGTTCACTCCTTGTCAGGTTCGTTGTCGATCCAGGCCAAGAGTTCGGCGACAACCTGCTCCGGCGCCATCCGAAGACTCTCCAACGTCACCGACCGGCATCGCTCCCGGGGAACGTTGGCGAGAATCGCTGAGCTGAACAGGTCATATGCTTCCTCACCGGTCAGCTCTCGACCATCGCGTCGGAACGCGAAACGGTTGCGGGCCAGTGACTCCGCGACCTGTGCCCGGGGGCGTTCGATGTGGATGTAGCGGATGATCGGCCCGAAGAGCTGTTCAAACTGGTGGACCCTGAACGCGTTGAAGGGCGACTTGGTGAGGAAGCTCGGCCTGCCGAACACACGGGTGTGGGCGCTGATCGCGTCCCTGAGCAGCCGCTCATCACCGATCTCGGCGGGGAGGATCTCGTAGGTGTGGCCTGCAAGGTGCCGATAGGTCGGTAGGGCCCTGGCGTAGACGTCCTCGGCTTCGTAGGGCATGACCAACCCCGGGATGATCCGTGTGGATTTGTTGTCAACGAGCAGGACGTCGCCGGGCATCAACTCGAACAGGCGCCTCTGCGGAACCCCGAGGTTTCGTACCGGCCAGGCCCAGCACGTCACGGTGGTGAAGTACGCGAACCGGCCTCGTCGGGCCAGCAGGTTGTACAGGTGACTGGTGCCCGAGCGCGGTGCTCCGAGGACACAGACGACCTGCCGTGGCCTGACCGGAGCCTCCGTTCCCGAGCGAACGAAGGGACGTCTGACGCGGAGCTCGGCGTCGACGTCGATCCCCTCCGTGATGGGGATGTCGGGTTCGAAGGCAAGAGGGACCCCGGTGCTCCGAATGCTGTTCAGGCAGGCGGTGACGTACCGCTGGGTGGCTCGCCGTGGAACCCGCCCCTCGATGAAGCGTTCCTCCAGTACCTCCGCCAGCACGTACTGGCGCCTGTCCTCGCTGAACCGGTACATCCTCATGCGGAACAAGGCCAGGTCGATCCCAACAGGGTCCGGGTGTTGGAGTTGCTCCAGCAGATCAGCGTTCATCTCTGATGCCTTCCTGGATGCTCGAACGTGCTGGGCGTCAAGGACGAACCTCCGGCCACGGGTACCAATAGCCGTTGCGACCGGCGTAGCGAGCGGTGAACAGTCCGTGGATCTCCATCCAGTCGCCGAGGTCGCTCCGGGAACAGGTGCCCGCTGGGCCTCCCGTGCTCTCGACGGAGTGGCGATAGGAGTCGAGCACCCGCGTGTAGAGGGAGTTCGTGAGCGGGCCGTAGGTCATGGCCGCACTCACCAGGAGCTTGGCGAGGTCGTAGCCGAACGGGGCAAGGGTGAGGTCGTCGAAGTCGACCAGGGTGATGTCTGTCCCGTCGACGAGCACGTTTCGAACGTTGCAGTCCTTGTAGACCGCGGCCGGGCGGTCGGATGCCTCAGCGATAGCGGCTGCGGCGGTGTCATGTTGGCCAGTGCTGATGCTTCCCTCACGCCGACGTCGGTCCAGCCACTCCAGGCGCGGGCGAACGAAGGAATCCAGCCACGGAGCACCCGGGGTTCGGAAGGAACCATCCAGCCGAGCCTCGTGCAGTTGGCGTTCGAACGCCACCGCGTGGAGGCGCCCGAGCAGCGCCGCGACAACGGGCAGGTCCGCGACTCGGCAGTGCTCTCCACCAACGTGTCCGAACACGAGCTCATCGGGGAAGACAGCGAGTAGAGCGGGGACCGGAGCCCCCATATCTCGGAGCCAACGGTGATGGGACACCGCGGCCCTCGACCTGATCGGATCCCAGTACTCCTTGGTGAAGGTCTCACGCATCCGGGACTCCCACCAGGTAGGAGACGGTGGACGACGCGACAAGAGGAGTGGGGCACCCTCGACGCCGCAGTTCCTCGGCCAAGGACTGGTGGTCAAAACCGATGTTGTCGGCGAACACGTACTTCGGAGTCGTCACCAGGTAGCTGGCCAGATGTTCCAGCGTCTCGAACCGGAACCGGTGTTCTTCGTGCAGGACCTGTCGGACCTTGAGAACGGGAGCCGTCAACGTGAGGATGTTCCCGCTGTGCGCCGCTGTGTACAGGCTGGGGTGATCAGCAATATCGGAGGCCATTCCGATATCGGCGATCACCTCGTCGAGTTCGCTGTAGCTGTCCTCCGACTTCGTGACCGCGATGAACGCACCCCTGGTGTTCAGACAACGGCTGATCTCCCTGATAGCGGCGGTCGGGTCGGACGAGTGGTAGAGGCAGAACGCTGCGATCGCCGCATCGAAGACGTTCGACCTGAACGGCAGCCGGTGGAAATCAGCGGAGACCACGGCCCGCTGGCCGCCGTGCGGAAGCCTCGATCGTGCCGTGGCGGCGAGACCGGGTGACAGGTCCAGTGCCACAAGGGACGCCGGGCCCAGACCGGCCAGTGCGCGGCTGGTCGTCCCTCGTCCGCACCCCGCGTCCAGGAGCCGTGCGTCGCGGACCGGAACGGTGAGCCAGGTGTCGAGGAGACGGGACAGGACATCGACAACCGGCGTGCCGCTGACACGTGCCCTCAGCAAGGCGTGAGTTCGTGAGGCCAGCCGGTCCGGCCCGGCGTACAGCCCGCCCCGAACCTGATCCGGGTCGAGGAAGGGATTAGTGAGAGGCACGAGTGGCCTCCCACCCGGTCAGCCTCCGGTGCCCGCTGTCCGGATGATCTCGTCGACGAGCCGGTTGGCGGCGCGACGCGTACGAACAATGTGCACGTCCGCGTGCGTCCCGTGTTCCAGGATGAGCTTGCGGACTCGCGGCCCCATGGTCCTGCGGAAGTTCCACACGTACTTGATGAAGCCCCAGTGGATGCGGTCGTAGACCCCGGTGGAGTCGTTCTGTCCGCCGCCATACCTGAGCCGTCGCTGCGCGATCCCGGTGAGGCAGGTGATCGGGCTCAGGTCGAGGAAGATCACCGTTGTGGCACGGCGAAGCCGGATCGGCAGGGTGGAGGCGAAGTTCCCGTCGATCACCCAGCGGTCCTGAGCCACCAGGTCCTCTTGGATCGCGGCGAACTTCTCCTGGGGCAGGGTGTTCCATTCGTCGTCGTAGTACAGGACGTCCAGGTGGGTCAGCGGAGCATCCAGGCCTTCCGCCAACCGACGGCCGATAGTGGTCTTGCCACTTCCTCCACAGCCGATAATCGCGATCCTCATGGGTTCCGACGCTACTCCAGTGGAAGCCGTGTTGTGACTCGATCAGGACACGCACCGTCTCACTTCCCGGCCTGGGTGGGCGCCTCGGCGAGGAGACCCCGGTCGAAGTCGAAGCGCACGTCTCGGCCGTGTCCGGCGACCTCGGCACAGGACAGGTAGACCCTGCCATCCGGAGCGATCTCCAGTTTCTCCACGACGCCCTGAGGAGCGGGACAGCGTTCGGGCAGGAGGATGTGACTGTTCACGTACATGCCGGTGAGGTTCAGATCCGCGAGGTCCTCGTGCAGTCGCCGTGTCTGGTCCCAGGAGACCGGCTGCAGAGCGGTTGTGAGGACGTTGCCGACCTCTCGCAGCCGGTGCAGGATGAGTTCGCGGGCACCCAGTTCGTGGAGTCGGTGGGCGAGCCCCGGAACGGTCGCGATGTTCTGCGCCGTCAAGGTGCACGTCGCCCCGAAGGGGAGCTGGTTCTCCTTCGCCCAGGTGAGGGTGTCGAAAACCGCTGTGAACGATCCCGAGCGCCGCATCCGATCGTGCGTCTCCGCGGTGCCGCCGTCCAGAGAGACTCTCAGCAGGTCCAGGAAGGGGAGGCAGTCGGCGAGGACCTGGCGGCGCTTGTAGGCGTTGGTGCAGATCTCCGTGGTGAATCCGAGGTCCTTGGCGGCGGCCAGCAGTTGGGGGAGATCGGGGTACAGCAGGGGTTCGCCACCGAGGAAGCACACCTGTCGGCAGGCGAACCGGCTGGAGAAGTACTCCAACGCCCGAACCGCCTGGGAAAGCTGGACCACGTCGGGTCGGTCCAGGTCGCTGCCGTGGTAGCAGTGTCCGCACCGGAAGTTACAGCGGAACAGCAGTTCCAGATACAGCTTGTCGACACGGCTGACCCCGGGCAGGGGATTCGCCGCCACGTTCGGGGGCATCAGCGTGCTCCTTCGCTGTCGGTGACCGCCGGTTCGAGGACGGACTCGATGACCGGCACCTGGTGGGAGAGCCGGAAGGGTTCCAGACGGTCCAGGCAGTCGGCGATCAATCGGGCGTGGCGCGCCGTTCCGGCGATCCGTTCAAGGTGTTCGATCAGCCGGGCGACTCCGACGCCGTCGGACACGACGAGTTCCTCGGGGAGGACCTGGTCGATGCCGCGCATGTTCGAGGCTCCGATCGGGAGGCATCCGGCCAGCACCGCCTCGAAGAGCCGCTGGGTGAACTGCCCGCACTCCGCGTACCGCTCGGGTGCGAGCAGCATGGTGGTGAGGGCCCTTCGGTGAAGCGGTTCGATCTCGGAGAACTGTCGCCGTCCCAGGAAGGTGACGTGCGGCCAGGAGTCGGTGCGTGGCCACTTCCCCACGACCACGTGACGATGGCGCTTCGCCGCTGGAGCGAAGAAGCGGTCGAAGGCGGCGTCCCGGTCGTACTGGTTGCCCGCGTAGACCAGTGGAAGGTCTCGGTGGGCCTTGGCGAGAAGTTCGGGGTCAGCGGCGTCCATGTGCGCGTCGTGAACGGGGAAGAGAAGGGATCGCGCCCCGTCGTTCGGGAACAGCGCCGCTTCGCACACCATGATGTTGGGGAGCGACCGGATCGGGTCGTCCTTCGCCAACCGCAGGTCCTTGTCCCACAGCAGAGTCGGCAGGCCCAGGCCGCGCACGTAGGCGCGGATGAGGTCCTCCTGACGGTGCAGGTCGCAGGTGTGGCCGGGGCTGGCGCACGAGGTGACGTTCCGTCCGGCGATGGGCCAGCGCCATTCGAGCAGGAGCGCGTCGATCGTGGGTAGACGCTCGTCCCAGGTGTACCGGCCGGTGAAGTCCTCGCCAGCTTCGACAAGGTCACGGTTGGGTTGGAGGAAGACGAGGTGGTGACCGCGATCGTTCAGGCCGTCGACGAGTACACGCCGGTGGCTGCGCCCACCATCGGGCGTATCCGTGACGCCGTTCCCAAGGAAGCCCCAGAAGCTGTAGCCGATCCTCATGCCTTCTCCACCCACCACTGTTCGAGCAGCAGCGCGTCCAGGCCCGAGGTCTCCAGGCAGTCCAGGGCCATCTCGGGGGTCCCGCAGATCGGTTTGCCCTTGACGTTCAGGCTGGTGTTGATCAGAACGGGCACGCCGGTCAGCTCCGCGAAGACGGTCAGGACTTCGGCCAACAGTGGGTTGTGTCGACGGGTCAGCGTCTGGACCCGCGCGGTGCCGTTCCTGTGTACGACGGTCGGGATCGTCTCCCGTGCCAGCGGAGTGACTCCGCTGGCGATGGACATGAAGGGAGACGGTTGTCCGAGGGTGAAGTAGTCCGCCGCCTTGTCCTCGAGTACCACGGGGGCGAACGGGCGGAACGACTCTCGGAACTTCACGGTCGAGTTGAGACGGTCGACGACGTCAGGACGAAGCGGAGAGGCCAGAATCGACCGGTTTCCCAGCGCTCGGGGTCCCGCCTCCAACCTCCCCTGGAACACGCCCACGATCTGACCATCGGCCAGTCGTTGTGCGAGGTGACGAGCCGGGTCGGTGACCAGATGGGCGGACAACCCCTCACGCGGTCGGCTTCCCAGTTCGATTCCCGGATAGGCCGGTCCGAGATAGCAACGACGTGCGGCCCCGCTGGCCAGGGTTCCCGTCGTGTCGAGGTGGTGAGCGAGCGCGGCCCCGGCCGCCGTACCCGCGTCTCCCGGCGCGGGCGGGACGGAGACCTCCTCGAATCCGCTTTCGCGGACGATCGCGCCGATCGACAGGCAGTTCATCGCCACACCACCGCCCACGCACAGGAGCGTTTCCCCGGTCAGAGCCCGCGCCCTGCGTGCGAGGTGGACCATCACCTGCTCGGTCCGCTCCTGGAGTGCGGCGGCGAGGTCAGCGTGAACCCTTCGCAGCGCGCTACCTGGGACACGGGGAGGACAGGTGGCCGCGACGAACGCAGAAGACAACCTGGGGTATCGGCTGGAGACGACCCGGAGTGGGAAGAGACTCGGGTCGAGGGCGAACCCGTCCCCCGTCGTACGGATGCCCTTCTGGAAGAGGCCGCGGTAACGGGCGGGATCGCCCAACGCGGCCAGGGCCATCACCGTTCCCTCCTCGTCTCCCCGGCGCCATCCCAGGTGCTGGGTGACCGCTCCGTAGGCGTATCCGAGGGAGGCGGGATCGCTGATCAGGGCCACAGGCTCGTAACGGACACCGTCACCCTCCAGACGCGCGCGGGCGATCGAGGTGGTCGTGGTCTCGCCGAGGGAGTCGACAACGAGCACCGCGGCGCTCTCGTACCCGGACGCGGCGAACGCGTAGATCCCGTGGGCGCGGTGGTGTTCCACGCCCACGACGTCAGCCTGTGGAAACCTGTCCGCCAGGTTCGCGAGCCGTTCGGTGGCCCGACGGTGCACCTTCCTGAAGCTGTTGGCCCGGGGTAGGGCCCTGCTCCGTGTTGAGCTCCGGAGGAGGTGGGAGAGGCTGGAGAGCACTCCTTCGCGGTAGAGGCCCGGCTGGAAGTTGTACGCGACCGAGGTGATCTCGCTAGCCGCTACGTCCGCGTGCTCCAGGAGCCAGGCGATGGCGTTTCGTGGGAAGGCTCGGGTGTGCTTCTCCCCGTTGAGCCGTTCCTCCTCGACCAGGCCGACGAGCTTGCCGCCGCTGAGTAGCGCGGCGGCGGAGTCATGAGTGCCCGAGCACAGGCCGAGCACCAGGGGTGGGCGTGTCGACACCGTTCCTCCTCTCGTTCCTGCGGCGGGTGAGGTGGTCGTACCAGGTGGTGAGGTCCTCTCCGAGGGCTCCCGGGATCGCGAGGGCCAGGTTCCGTGCCTCGCCGTGGTTTCCGGCCTTCCAGAGCTGGTAGCTGTACATCGTCCGGGCGAACTGGTCCCAGGCCGCCGGCAGCGGCGGACCGCCTGTTCTCGTCCGCGCCAGGGTCGTGTCGAGGTCCTCCCAGGCCACCGCGAGCGGTGCGCTCCTGGGTGAGGGGTCAGGGGCCGTAGGCAGTTGGAGGGCGGCGTCCCAGTGCTCGGCGTACAGGTGAAGGGAGTCGACATGGTGGTGGTACTCGCCCAGCTCCGCGCCGATCCAGTGGGCCATCAGCTCGTGCAGGACCGAGAACGTGAAGACGTCGTAGCAGAAGCCCAGCCACAGGTCCTGGCTGCGCATGGTGGTGTGCATCCGCAGTCGCCCGTCGCGAAGGAAGAAACGGAATCCCAGAGTGCAGGGGACGTCCTTGTTCGGGGCGGAGTCGAGGCCAGGGTCGTAGAGCTGGATGACGGCGCGTCGGGTGTCGGGATCCTCCAGGAGAAGGTGACGGACTCGGTCCAGTTGGTCGATGACACCGCCCCACCGACGTAGCCGAGGGCCGTAGGCGCCTCGGAGCACACCGTCGTCCGCGAACTCGGCCAGGCGGCGGTTGTAGTCGAAGATCCAGGCGTCGTCGCTACCGGAGAGGATCCAGACCGCTTCCGCCACCGCGAAGGCGGGGTTCAGGATCCTGATCGGTGGGGCCGAGATGAGTCGGCGTCGGGGATCGCGCAGGAGAAGATGCGCTCCAAGGACTTCCCTGGTGGCTCCTCCCCGAGGAGCAACGGGGTTTCCCTCCGACATGACCGTGTGCGCCGCGACGGAGAACAGTTCGTTGGCTGATGCGGCTTCGATCGAGATCACCGGACACCTCCTGCCGCGACCTCGCCCACAGTGGAGAGCGCCCCTCGCGTGCCCTGCGTTCGGTACCACCCCCAGTGAGCGGTGATCCCCCTGATCAGGTCGACGCTGGGCCGGTACCCCAACAGGGTGGAGACCGCGCTCAGGTCCGCTTGGGAGGCGGAGACGTCCCCCGGTCGGTCGGCCACGTACCGAACGGGGATCGGACCCTCGACCACGGACTCGGCCACTGCCAGCACATCGGAGACGCTGGCGCTCTGAGGCCCGGCCACATTGACCACCTGGGAGCTCGGCAACGCACGCGTACCGGCCAGAACCGTCGCCTCGACGGCGTCGTCCACGTACGTGAAGTGCCGTCGCTGCCGCCCGTCGCCGAACACCGTCAGCGGACACCCCGTGTACGCGGCTTCGAGTACGCGGGACATCAGCATCGTCGGGCGCTGACGCGGGCCGTACACGGTGAAGTAGCGGAGAACGCAGGCGTCGAAGCCGGAATCCGAGCGCTCGGCGTAGGCCAGAGCCAGACGTTCGGCGGCCAGTTTGGAGACCCCGTACGGTGACACCGGGCGGGGAGGGTCCTCAGGAAACGAAGGTCGACCCGTCACCGAACCGTAGACGCTGGACGAGGACGCGACGACCACCCGACGGACACCCGCTGTCCGGCACGCTTCCAGGAGCCGCTGCGTCCCGAGGACGTTCGCCTTGACGTAGTCGCTGAACCGACTCCCCCACGATTCCCGGACCCCGCTCACACCGGCGAGGTGGAAGACCGTGTCGACGCCTTGCAGCGCCGGGGCAAGATCGTCTGTGGCCAGGTCGCATCGCTCGAACACAAGGCCGGTGCCCAAGGCAGAATCCACCTGTTCGCCCATCGCATCGGCTACGTGTGTCACGGGGATCCGGTCGAGCCCCACGACCCGCGTTCCCTCACGCACGAGACGTTCCGCGAGGTGGGATCCCAGGAAACCGCTGACCCCTGTGACGGCGACGCTTTTCGATCGCTCGGCACACATCATCGGCACCACCGCATTGATGTCGGCACCTGAATCACTGGGGCGCTTCCTCCTTCGCTGAGGTCCATCCATGCCTTCACGGCTGTCCACGGAGTCCGGACCTGGAATCGCGCGGATACCGCTGCTTCACCGGGCCCGCGCCGCCGTGGCTCACTTCTTCAATCTGGTGGCGCTCGCTGGCCCGAGTCGAGATGCTGAAGCGGACACCACTCGTTGTCCGCTTGGGTACTCCTGGGAGGTGCCGTGATGCCACAACCCCTGAAGACACTGCGACCAGGCCGCTCAGCAAGAGACTGGTTCGGCGCGGAACTGCGCCACTGGCGTCTGAAGCGTGGCCTGACGCAGGCGGAGCTCGGCCGACAGGCGTGGACCAGCGGAAGTCTGATCGGCAAGATCGAGACCGCCGAGCGTGACTGCCCGGAGGAACTGGCGCGGAAGCTCGATGAGGTCCTCGACACGGGAGGAGTCCTCGGCCGCGCCCAGGAGCTCGTCAGCAGTCGGCGGCCAGCGATACTGGTTCCTGCCCCGCGTCACGGGTTCGCGCTGGTGGAAACCGGTACCACGCAGAGCCTGTGGACCTGGAATGGGGAGGCCTCGCCCGGTGAGAGCGCCTCGCTCGAAGCCCTTCCGGGTTCCTTCTTCGGAGGAGCCACGGTTGAGGTGGGAGTCCACCACGCCTCACGCGGTTCAGGCCATGTCCTCGTCGAGACGCCGGAGGATCAGTCGGGCGCGGACCACCGGCCTCGACTGCTGATCGGCCTCAGCGATGGAGACGACCGGCGGATGGTCGCACTGAACGAGCGACGGGCTCGGAGAGCGCGATGGGAGGGGCGACACAGCGGGGACCGCGTCCGGTTACGCATCCCTGATGCCTACGTGCTCGACGATCTCACCCTGGGCGTGCTGTGGGCGGTCAGTTCTCTGGACAGTGCGCTCCTCTACGACGACGCGCTGATCACGGAGCTGGGAGAGGAACTCGACGCGTTCGCGGCCTTTCGCCGCTCCTCCGCGGGGCGGGACATGGTCGCCGGACTGACCGCGGTTTCCCAGCTGTGGGTGGGCTCGGATTTCTGCGCCCGCTACATCCTTCAGCAGTCTGAGCGGCTCACCTCGGCACCTGACTTCTGGACCCGGGAACGCAGCGGAGAGGAGGCCAGTACCTGGCTGCTCTTCGCCCACAAGCACGATTACCTTCGGGCCCTCTCGAACCGGTTTCCGTCAGGCGCCACGCGATCGTTCTGCCTTCCCGAAGCGGCGGTGAGCAAGGCACCACGAGCTGAACGGATCCTGTTCCTGCTCACCGCGGCTCTCATGGAGTCCTTCGGTATCCGGGTTCAGGTGTCCGACGAACCGGCCTATGGGGCTGTGGAAGGTTTCGTGCTCGATCCTGGTGAGCAGGCGATCGTCGCCAACTGGCTCGGTTCCGACGGTGTCTGGCACGTGGACACGACGGACAGCACGTCGACGCTGCGCGAGTACATGGATGTCACAGGATACGCACGCGCTCACTCGGTGATCAGCGCTGACACGTCGAGGGGAAGACTGTGTTCCCTCGCTGAGTATCTCGAGGTGAACTGGGCGTGGTTGGTTATCCCGGTGTGCCCAGATCGGCGCCTACGGGTTCGCTGGATTGGCTCCTCCGTCCAGCCGGTTGCTGTCCACGGCCGGTGTCGATCGTGCTTGCCGGTTCATCGGGCGAGCGGGTTCCCCCGGGCGTTAGGCTGCCCCTCACAGACCCTGCGGCGAAGGGAGAGTCGTGCTCGCGAAGGAGTCCCGCCCTCGGGTGGCGGTGTACGGACTGGGCGGGACGATCGCCATGACCTCCGACGGGTCAGGAGGGGTGGTTCCGGCCCTGTCGGCGGCCCAACTCGTGGCGGCCGTACCAGGACTGGCCGAGACCGGTGTCGACATCGAGGTCGAGGACTTCCGACGGCTTCCCGGCGCCTCCCTGGGCTTGTCCGACCTCACCGATCTGGCTGCGGAGATCGACAAGCGCCTGGCCTCGGGAACGGTGGACGGCGTCGTCGTCACACAGGGCACCGACACCATCGAGGAGACCGGCTACCTGCTCGATCTGTTCCACACCGCCCCGCAACCGGTCGTGGTAACCGGAGCGATGCGCAACCCCACCCTGGCCGGGGCCGATGGTCCCGCGAACCTTCTCGCGGCCGTGCAGACCGCCGCCCATCCGAGTGCTCGGAACCTGGGCGTCCTGGTGGTGCTCGCTGACGAGATCCATGCCGCCAGTCGGGTCCGGAAGACCCACGCCACGAGTGGGGCCACCTTCCAGTCCCCCAACGGCGGCCCGCTCGGCTACGTGGTGGAGGGAACCCCGCGCCTGCTCAACCACCCCACGGGGCGCGCCACGCTCGACCTGTCGAATCTGGGTACGGGACCGTGTGTGGCCCTGGTGACGGTGGCGTTGGGTGATGACGGCTTGCTGTTGGAGGGCTTGGCTGAGCGGGTCGACGGCGCGGTCATCGCCGCGTTCGGTGTCGGCCACGTCCCGCAACACCTGGTGCCCGCACTCGAGGACCTCGCCGACCGCGTTCCGGTGGTGCTCGCTTCCCGGACCGGCGCTGGAGCCGGACTCGGGGCTACCTACGGGTTCCCGGGCTCTGAGCAGGATTTGTTGGAGCGGGGGCTGATCCGGGCTGGGTTCTTGGACCCGTACAAGGCGCGCGTCCTGCTGTGGGCGTTGTTGGCCACCGGCCATGACCGTTCCGGCATCACGGAGGCCTTCGCCTCCGCTGGTGGCTACTCCGACGCCTAATCCTCACCCACCCCTCAAAAAGATGCGGAAACCGACGTGCGTAGCCATGAACTGACCCAGGGACGGACCTTCGGCCTCGTCTTCGACCACGGTGAGGACTTCTTCTCGTCTCTCTCCGAGTTCTGCCGAGACAACGACGTCCGCCAGGGCTACATCCCGGTCTTCATCGCTGGGTTCGCTCACGTAGACATCGTCGGCACCTGCGAGAAGCTCACCGACCCGGCCGCGCCGGTCTGGTCGAAGGTCCAACTGAACAACGTCGAAGCGCTGGGCGGCGGCACCATCGCCTACGACGAGACCACCGACACCATCTCCCCCCACATCCACGTCTCCGTCGGGCTCAAGGAGCACAGCGCGACGGGTCACACCAGCCACCTGCTCGGCGCCCAGGTCCAGTTCCTCACCGAGATGGTGCTCATTGAAGTCGCGTCACCGCAGATGCACCGAATCCGTAAACCGGACCTCTACGACGTGCCGCTTCTCCGTTTCGGAAGCGACGGCTGAAGCCCGCGATGTAAGTGCTTCAGCCCTGACGGCTCCCGCACGGCGGTTAAGGCGTACAGGTGCTCCCACTGAAGTTGCGAACGTCGATCCCACACGTCTTCGAAAGCGAACCCTCCCGTGTCCGACACCCCCTACGTCCCACGCATGTTTCCTGTCTCGGTGAAGGGCGTCGTCATCCGCGACGGCCGGGTGCTGTTGTTGCGCAACGAGCGCGATGAGTGGGAGCTGCCTGGCGGCAAGATCGAGATCGGGGAGACCCCCGAGGAGTGCTTGGCCCGGGAGATCGAGGAAGAGACCGGTTGGCCCGTGCGGGTGGCCGAGATCCTCGACTCGTGGATGTACCACATCACCCAGGTGGACCGGCACGTCTTCATCGTCACCTACGGATGCCATGTGGACTCCCACGCCCCGGTCGTGGTCTCCAGCGAACATAAGGAGGCCGGACTGTTCGCCGAAGCCCAGGTGCCGGAACTGCCGATGCCCGAAGGCTACAAGCGGTCGGTCCTGACCTGGTTCCCTAGATCGCGCACATAACCAGGTCACCCTAAGGATGCCGCACGCGCTATCAAACTCTGCTGGGACGCCTACCCCGCCGTTCGTCATGACCTCCGAATCCCGTTTCAACACTTGCATCCAAGACCTGGAGGCTGAAAGACGGTGCAGTTCTCGTGACCGTGGAAGGGCACGGGCGAAGGACAACCCAGGACCGTTCATGTGGATCGTTCTCAGCGTTGTGCTGTGTCGAGTCCGCCCAGGTGTAAGGGAGATGGGCCGTGCCAGTACCTGGCGACCGACCATAGACCACCAATCGAAAAATATCGCGCCTGAGACTCGAATATTTAAGAATATCCCTGCACCCCAGAGAGATGAGACCATGCCAGAAAAACGAGGATTGTTCGATGGATTCGAGGCCCAGAGAACACCAAAAGACAGTGACTACAATGCAATATTCAGAAACGGCTTGGTCATCCTAGACACAAACGTACTACTTGACCTTTATCGCATGAATGGCCAAGCTCGCACGGACATGCTAATCGTACTCAAAAGCATCTCGGAAAGAATATGGGTCCCACATCAAGTCGTAACCGAATTTTGGCGCAATCGACAAAGCGAAGAGCTAATCTCCTACCACGACAGAAAATCTGAAACCGCAAAAGAGATCCTTCGCTCTTCCACGGACAGGGCTAGAAGAGCCCTCGATGAGTGGGTTAAAAGTGTACATATCGGCGACAAAGTCGATATTTCTGCACCTATGTACGAAAAACTAGATCAAGCGCGAATCTTGTTCGGAGAGATCGGGGTCCTGCTTGACGAACAAGCCAAAAAAGACAGAGTTCCAGGAATAAGAGACACTAACACAGACCCAGTGATACATGAGCTCGAGCGGTTGCTTAACGAGCGCGTAGGAACCCCCTATGACAATCATAGACTCACTGAAGAGATTAGCAGAGCCAAGGAACGGGCTGACCACCAAGTCCCACCTGGGTACATTGACTTTGAAAACGGAAAGAAAGGCGACGAAGAGGCCGCTGGAGACTATCTGGTATGGCGTCAGATTCTAGACCAGGCACAAACACGGAAGATGGATACTCTATTCGTCACCCGTGATCTCAAGGATGATTGGTGGAGAAAGGCTTCTGCCAAGTCCATGCGGCTTCCTCGTGTCGAACTTGTTAATGAATTTAGGGATCTGGTGGGCAAGAGTTTTTTTATGGTCGAACCTAGTGTGTTAATGCAGAAGGTTAGCACTGCATTCAAGCTCGAGGAGAAAGTTAACCAGGACTCTGTTGCTACTTTGAAATCCTTCGAGTCAACGGAAGACAATGAGGCAGACGTAACCTCTCCTGGCTCAGGGGCACGCCATCGTCTCGCTCAAGTCCCCGGCGGTCGAAGCACCGACTACATTGAGACCATTTGGTCGATGGCACGACTCGTCGATGAGAATCCCAAGATGGACGACTGTATTAGAGCGTTCATGCAGTCCTTCCCCAGTGTCACTCTGGCACCTGAAGCTCGCCGACGCCTCATGAACCTTGTATCACTTGGATTCGCTATTGTCCATGGGAATCGCATATCCCTTACAGAATCAGGCGAGAAGTTCTTGGAGGCTCGAGACACGGAGCTTCTATACAGGTTGTTCATGGAGAGAATCGAAGGAGCCTTCGAGGCTCGCAATCTACTACGCGACGGCGCCACCATATCAGAAATTAAAGATTCATTGACAACACACCCTAACCTGGAATTGAGTCCAACCCAAATTGATTTGCTGCTAAGATGGATGGGAAAACTTGATCTTCTAACAAGGTAGGATTTCTTAATTCACAGCACATTTCATATAGTCCCGAGAAATGGATCTTATTCCAAGGACTTGAGTGCCTTGCAGGGGTGGCACAACTTGAGGAGCATCAGCAACATCGTGTCTCTGTCCGTTGCGTAGTTTACGAAGGCCCGGCGGAGCAATAATATTTCCCCGCCGGGCCCTCACGTTCCTCTCATACTGCCAACTGACCTCAGAGGACGTCCTTGATCTTTGTCAGATACTGCTCGGTGAAGCTGCCCCACCACTTTCGCAGTTCCTTGTACTGGTCGACCGGGGTCTCGTGCATTGACTCGGCCTTCGCGTACGCCACAAGGAGCAGGGTAATCGCTTCGATGGCCCGGCGCGCTGTGGCTGAGGCATTCGGTCCAGTGCCTGTGCCGCTCTTCTTGGAAAGCTCCTGGAGAGGCTCGTACATCTCCTGGTAAAAGAGGTGCCGCTCGTTCAAGCGGATGATCGTCTGGCCCTTGAGGTGCGTGAGGTGGAAGAGATCGTCCCCGGGCACGTCCACCGTCTCGATGATAAACGGGAGGTCTTTGATCTCCTGCTTGTAGGCGTCCTTCTCTTCTTTTGTTGCATTACGCCCAGCATCCTTTGCCAGGTTTTCGTACTCCTTCTCCTGCTGGACCGACGTGGGTGTCTGCTTGACTCGCCCCTTGGGCATGGTGCGGTCCGCGTTCTTCAAAGCCTTCGTAATAGACGCGTGCTCGCCTGCCTTGACAGCAGTCTTGCGGGTTTCCTCGCCCCAAACGCGCTGGATCTCCTCTCGCGCCTTCGGGATGATGCTCGCAGCGATCTCGCGCAGCGTCCTGCGAAGTTCGTCGGCCGGTACGGCGCCCCGCTTGACATTGCGAACACCCATCATGCGGTCAAGCTCAGGGGTGAAATAGACCTCGAAGCCGATGTACCGGTCCGGGGTCTGAACTCCTCCTGGGAAAAGGCGAGCCACAGGAGTGTAGCTGATCTCGCGCTCGAGTCGCATGAAGCTGATCGCGCCCTCGTTGTCCGGGACTCGTAGCTTCTTGGCGAAGCTGTCACCACCCGCGCCCTTGAAGCGCAGTACCTCGGGTGGTGCCAGAGCGATGACGACACGGATCTTGTGGTCAGTGCCCTGGACCTTGACTTCCTCGTTGAAGAACACCTGCCCGGGGTAGTGCCGCTCCTCAGG
This sequence comes from Nocardiopsis sp. NPDC049922, assembly GCF_040660275.1. NCBI lineage: Bacteria > Bacillati > Actinomycetota > Actinomycetes > Streptosporangiales > Nocardiopsidaceae > Nocardiopsis > Nocardiopsis sp. NPDC049922. The sequence continues at coordinate 684,888 of NZ_JBFAME010000001.1, forward strand.
AGAGGCGCCGCCGGTGTGTGCAAGCTCCTCCGTCAACATGTGGTCAGCCCAGGTGCCCTTGCGGAGAAAGGTCGGGTCGTGCGGCTTCAGGTCCGTGTGGTCGACAGTGATCCGAATGCCACCGCACAGGAACTCGCGGAAGATACGGGCCAGCTCTTTGTTCAGTTCATTGCGTACGTGATCCGGCGTGCTCCTGCCGTGACCGTCAGACACGCGGTCGATCTTCGACCACGTCACCATGGTGCCGGAGCCCTCAGGAAAGTAGACCTCGAGGTGAGGGGGGAGTGGCTCATCATCGGGCGGGTAAACCCCAACCTCTTCGCCGCGCTTCTCCGCCTCGATGCCCTCTTCGAGGTCGAAGGAGATGTGTCTGATGTTCTCGCTACCCTCGTTCCGGGACCAGGCGTCGATTCGCATGCCGGCACTGAGGCCAGCCAGCTTCGCTCCGATACCGAACTTCCCGATCGTCTTGTCAGACATGAACCTCTTCGAGAAGCCAAGCTGCAAATAGTGCTGGAGTGTCTCATCGTCCATACCCTCACCGTCGTCGATGACGGAGACTTGGGTCAGCGTTTTCTTACGTCCGACCGTGTCCTCTTCGGTGATGATCTGGATGTGGTTTGCACGGGCCTCGATGCTGTTGTCGATCACTTCACCAACAGCGGAAGGGAAGTTGTGGCCGGACTCTCGAAGGCTGAGGAGGGCCTGACCGGAGAGAACAATGGGTACGATGTCCAACTTCTCCGAAGTCATGATGTGCTCCTAGTTTCAGAGTTGCGAGGTCCCGGAAGCGTGCGGCTGAACGCTCGAATGACAGCGGATTCGGGGCAGAACGGGCATAGTCGGCCGGTTCTTGCCGGGCTGGCAGGGTGGATTTGGTTAGCGATCAATTGACCCATCGCCTGGTACTGGTGGTACCAGTACGACTCGATGGCGTAGGCCTGTTGAGGGTTACGGGCGGGTGCGACAACGAAGTGAGTCGCACGTCCTCGGTGAAGATGGCGCGAGAGCCTTCGACGGAGACAGGTGTCGGATCGTCCCACGTACAAGGGACGAACGCCGTACTGGTCGTGCTCCACCAGCAGGTAAGCGCCTATGGTTCCTGTCGGTACCTGCAGGTTCACGACACCTCGCGTGAACTTAAGAGCGAGACGGTGGGTGCCTTGGTAGGGAGCAGCTAGCCGAACGGGGGCATCACTGGCCGACTTCATGCTGCGGTCGTCCCGGACATCAGAGACCGTGCGTGCTCACGAAGGGCGCGTCGAGCACGCTCAACGGTGGCAACCGAAACGCCAATCTCACTAGCCGAGGCAGGCACCGCCGCCATGTCAAGCATGCCCTGGAGGCAGGCCAGACCGTGAGGGCTAAGGGTGACGGCGAAGACCGAAAGCTCCCGGAGAGTTTCGGAAGCAATGGCATGCGCCTCAGGGCTATTGTTCGTCACCATCTCGACCACACAGGAACCGTCTGTGGCAGTGGCGTACACACGGCGTCTCCCCGCGTCCGCAAGAGGCCGGCGAGCTGCACTTCTACGTGAGTTGGCCTGGGAACGACGGATTATGCGACGCGCGTCCCGGATGACGTTCCGGCAGAGCAGGTCGGGCTCTTCTGCCACGCGCCTGTGACCAAGTGTCAAGTTCAGAGCAGTGTCAAGAATGTCGAGGTACTCGCCATCCCATGCCCTCTTGTTCTTCTCGTGCAGACGACGCATCGTCTCGACACGCACGTCGTTGAGCTGGAGCACCAACGCTCCTTTCCGGTGCCCGACTGCTGTAAGCCAGGCCCACTCAGTTGTTGCCCGCTCTCCCTTTGGCCGCCGTCGCCCTGCGGTCGACTTCGGCATGAGCAGGTTGTGACACTGTAGAGCCTGCCACCGACAGCCGGTGACAGACCGCTCATACCACCTAGATCGTTGATGGGGGTTTCCTGGAACTCCTGCGCCCATGACGAAGGGCGCCCAGGATCGGTGTGTGAAGACTGACCTTGACGCCCTTCTGACCGCACTCTACGTCCACCTGGACGACCACGTCCTGCCTTCGCGCGAACAACCCCTCAAATGCGGCCCGAACCGGCTGCTCACCGACGCCGAACTCGTGTGCGTCGCGGTGGCCCAGGTCCTGCTGCGCCATAACTCCGAACGCCACTGGATCCGCGCCGCCCCCACCCGGATCGGCCACCTGGTGTGTCCCACATTTTTCGGAGTCGGATTCCTGGGCTCTGGTGCCACGTGACCGCAAGGAGGCATCGTGGGAAGTCAATCGCGAGTGGATGGTGGCGGCCAACACCGCCCATGACCTGGACGCGTGGCTGCTCCTGCTCACCCTGCACGACCAGGAGGGGCTGGAGATGGCCGAACCGGTCACCATGCGCTATCGCCCCTACCATCTACCCGCGAGGCTGACTCGGCACGCCCGCTACAGGGTGCTGGCCATCGACCGCTCCTGCTCAGATGACGCGGCCGTTACCCCGACCAGCAGCGGGAAGGAGGAGAGCAGACACCTTCCGGGACGGTGGGGCCCAGCGCGGCCCGCAGCGACACGCGACGGCCCCGCACCCACACCGGTGGGACAAACCGGGGCGAACCCGAAGCGCTCCTCAAGCAACCCTCACCACTGAAGAATCGAGGTCAACCGCCACTGCCGCTTACCCAAAAATGGCATAAGCCACGTTACGATCTCGCCGAGTTTCGCTGGATTCTGTTTCCCGAACAGCATGATTCCAGAGCCGAAACTAAAGACTAATTTCTTGACAGCTTCCTGTCTACCAGAGGAAGTTGACATACGGCGATCTAGGCATCTACATCCGAAAATAGCCGCTTGGGGCCGACCCACCTGTCGAGACGCCATGGATCGTGTTGCTCGCAATACACGGCAACGTTGACCGGGGTGAGTGCTCCCCCTTGATTCCTCGGTCCAGCGAAAAGCTCAGCCTCATCTATTCGTGAAGTGCAGCCTTCGGGCGCTTCGCATCGTCTCCGTGTTGCTACAGTACGTAGAACCCACAGCGGTTGCGGTTGCGTTATCGGGCCTAGTGCCGGATGCTCGAATATCCCCACAGACCAAGGCATCGCATCATAGATGTTCGTGTAACGGTTCTTGACTGAATTGCACCAACCGCATGCGAGGCGAAGATTCTCGACACTGGTCTCACCACCTTCAGCGACGGGCAACACATGGTCTACCTCAACACAAAGTTGGGCCGACCGAACTCCTCGGGGTCTAGTGAAGTCAACGAGCAGCGGCGTTGGGGGACTGGTCCTGGAGGCGCCGAGGAACTTATCCTTGGCTTCATCGCCAAATCCGAATCCGCACAGGTAACATCGAGGCATTGGTTGACCAAGAGCCCAAAGTTCCTCACGTAAGGCAAGACTGATAGCAGATCGCTTCTTGCGACGTCGCGCTGAAACGAGCTGCCATGCGAACCGTGTGAGGACTCTCGCATACTTCTTTCGCTCGTCCAATGGAACTTGCGGGCTTACGGCGTTGATGTAGGCAAGTATGGGTACGTGTAGATGCCCGATGGTCAGGTCAGGGTCGAGCTCAAACGGCGCAAGATCGACTAGGCTTTCGATAAACCAGCGTCCCCACACCGTCAATAGGTCGCCGCGGAGCAGCCACCCATGACTGCCCGCAATGACATCCGGAACGGTGTACTTAGCGAGAGACTTGAGCTCTTCGTCAGACCAGTTGTTGTCCAAGGCCCTCTTGATCTCGGCGAAGAACTCGCCAACCTCCTGGGGCTGCATTACGACCCAGTCACAGGGTTGAACAGCCCTTCTTTGGGGAGCGACTCAGGGTTTTTTCGGTAGTTGTGCCACAGGCGAGCCCACGTCTTGCGAATGGCTGGCGTGTCCTTCTTTTCAACTTTCCAATTGCGGTTGAAGTACGCCAAATTTACACCTTCCAGCCAAGACTCCATGGTTGAATCAACGTCTTCAACGCTGTTCAGAGTCCTCTTCTGGAGACGCAGGAACTCAAAGTAATCCGCTGCCAGAATGGTCAGGCTAATTTTATTGAACAGGTTGCTGCGCGTGGTACCCCAAGCGTTTGATGCGTTCTGGTCTTCAGAACCGAACTTTTCCCTAATGTTCGAGTAGAAGCGCATGAAGATGTCCCGCCACGGGCCATCCTGTCGAGCCCACGCAGCCATCTTCTCGTCATGAGTCTCGAAGCCGGCAACGAGTGCGCTCTCGTCCAAGTGGTACTTTCCCCATACGCGCGCCCAGTCGTTCGGCTCTCCGTACAGCTTGCCGCCAGAGAGCTCTCGGAAGATACCAACTAGACCCTTGAGAACAGGCCATTGGAGGGCAGTTGACCGGTCGCCGGTCGGTCCCGATATACCTGTCTGAACGCAATTCTTGAAAGGACTCTCGTCGGCACGCGTCAAGTAAGCGATCGCCTGCGAATCGTCCAACTTGATTCCGGCGCCCTTGAGTCGCTGAGCGACTGGATCTAGCTCATCTTTACTCAGGCTGGTAGAAACGATGGTTCCCAGAAGTGCCTTTCCCATTGGTGTGGCCTTCTGGTTCACGACCACGAACTGGAAGACGTGCTCGCTCGGATTAGGATCCATGAGGAGGGACACGGGGAGGCGTCGCGAGTGCTCCGCGATAAACTCTGCTTTGGCTTGCGCTGGGTCCTTGCCTTCCTCTGCGGCTTCGAGTTGGAACGCTTCTCCGTCAGCTGCCTCAGCATGGATCTCCGCAGCCAGTACTGCACCCCTGAGACGGTGCTGGCCGTCAACGAGCATGATCGGCTTGAGGTAACTGATCATCGCCGTGCGGTCGAAACCGAGGATACGTTCGGGGTTCCTATCGGGGTCGAGAGCCTCAAGTACCTTGATGCGCCCCTTGAGTTCAGTGTAGAAGTCGACCAGGTGGGTCTCATCGGTCAGCAGGACGCTTGCCGCGTCATCATCGCCCCCATTGCCATTGCCATTCTCTTCAGCACTGTCATCGTCATCATCATCGATCGCGTCATCGATCCCATGCTCCTTGCGCCCCCGATCCATGATCGATGACAGGCGCTCCTGATCGAGGGAGGCCTCCTTGAGCTCTGGGACTCGTTCCTCAAGTCGCTCAACGACCTGTGACATCAATGCCAAGAGTGAAGACCCGCTGAAGTCTGGGCTCACAATCTCCAGGGTACCGAAGTCGGGATAGCCCTCCAGCTGCGTGAACTCCACCGAGGCTTCGCTCTGCGGAGCAGCAAGGAGCGGGTTCTGAACGATGTTTCGCTCATCGTGGTAGAAGCTGGAGAGCTCCTTGATGCGGGTCTTGTTCTCCTGCCGCTGGAACCCGATCGTCTCCTCGTTCTCCAGTCGACTTCGCTGAGGGACCCCAACCCACTGATCGATTTCGGTGGCCGGAGCAGCAAAGAAGACTAGCGGCTTGCCTGACGGCGTCTGTCGCGTGATGTGCGCCGGGTATGAGTAGGTGATCGTCTTATTGTTCACGTAGAAGCCTCCACAACGACCTGTTTGCCGGGGGCGTGAGGGTCTGGCGGGTTGACCAAGAGTGCGACCCCACCAATGTGCTGCTGGTCGGGTATTCCAGCGTAGCGGCAACTGTGTCCGCTTGGAGAAGCTTGCCACAGACGACGCAGGGCGGTCTCCCCCTGTACGGGAGACCGCCCTTCCAGGTGCCAGCGTTCGCAAACCGGTGGAAACCAGGCACGTTGCAGTAGTGACCGCGGCTGGGGCTCCCACGAGGGATGTGGGCGTGCTGGCCAGCCTGCAGTACGCACGAGAACCTTGTGAGGCTCAGAGAAGTCTGGCTCGCACCTGCCCCAGCTTGTTCTGAGGCTCACCCCGCCCACGCACCCCACGTTCAAGATGCCGCAGGGGGCTCATGACCGGGCAAGAAGCTGGTGGATGCCTTTGGAGCCTTTACCGGCTGCGAGGTAGCCAATGCCTCGGTGGAGGTGGATGGTCAGTGTCTGTGACAGGGCCTCCTCAGTGGGCTCCTCACCGTCGAGCACGCAGCGATGCGTGAGCAGGGCACGGTAGATGTCTGCGTAGTTGCCTGCAAACGTCTTCCACGCCATTTCAACGTTGGAGTCGGCGATGATGTCCCGGACGAGGGGTACTGAAGGATCTTGGAGCGACGTAGCCAAGGCCCAGCGACACAAGACGTTCCACGTGGGGATGCCGGTTGTGCGCTTCAGCCGGATGAGTTGATCCCGAGCTGCTTGAGACAGACGCACAGTTTCAAGCGACATATTCACCTCCAGTCGCCCACCAGTATCCGGACTTCACGGAAGTGGTCAGCGTTGAGTCATCATGCACGAGGGTGTAGGTGTGAGCAATATGTGGCTTGAGAAGGCCCAGAAGGTGTTCGTCGATCTCCTCGTCAGTCGATAGCAGCAGCACCTGGTGACTTGCCTGAGGGAAGTACCTTCTGACCAGGTGTTCTCGATGCTGGCTGTCGAGACGACCCAGAGGAGTGTCAATTACACTCGGGAGTCTATTACCAGCGACTCGAGCAATACCCCAAAGGAGCGAGACTGCAAGCAACTGGCGTTCCCCAGCGCTGAGCCTAGTTGGTTCAATAGACTCTCCGTCTTCACCGATGAGGACGATGGTGTACTTTTCGGTGTTGATTCGCAGGTCTTTTACAAGGCCGTTCTTGCGCATCAGTTTATTGAAGCTGTCGAGAACAGCGACCTCGAGCCCATCAATGCGTCGTTCTAGAAGAAGGCACCCGAATTTATCTAGGGTGTCGCGCACCTTGGCAGAGTATTCTACGACACGGGCAGCGTCCTCAGACTTCTCCATTCGCTGAATGTTGGTGCGGTGCGCGCGTTCTAGCGCAACACTGGCCTGTTCGCGTTTCCGTAGTGCTCGCTCGTGGGCGACATCTGCAGCAGAGAGCGCTTCTTCGATTTGTGCCACCTGGCGGATGGCAGTATCGCGCTCTTCCAACCTGAGCGAAATTGTTTCCTCTTCTGGAACTCCAGCTAGCTGGCGGTCGATATTTTCTATCTGTTCGGCCAGTCGGTTGAAATTTTCAATCAGATCGTCTGCGCGCCGCTGTTCGGACTCAAGGATCTGAGGGAGCGCGCGAAGCTGATTGTAGGCATCGTCTGAAAGACCATAGACTACGTCCACCATAGTCTGCTTCTCGCGCTTTTCCCGATCATCTTCCAACTGGGCTGCGAGGGATCCTAATTCTGCATTAGGGTGTGCCTCACTGAGATGCTTTAGGACCCACTGATCACGCTCTTGAAGAAGGTCGAGGACCTGTGTGATCTTCGCTGCTTGCCGCTCTTGCTCGGAGTGTTCGAGTACCGCGGTGAGCTGTGCGGTGAGCAGTCCGAGAGGAAGCGCTCCAGTCGCCGTACTCACCAATGCTTGGCGTGCAGCGTCCAGCTGCTCGGAGATTGCTGCACGTTCTGCCTCCAGAGAAAGGCGGCGATCGTAGTAAGCGCCACCTTCCTTTTTGAAGGTGTGCTCAGCATCAGCCAACCGGCGCTGCGCCTGGCCAAGATTGCTCTGGAGGCTCGCACGGCCCTGGAGACTTGCTTCTACCTCAGCCTCGGCCTCATGAAGCTCTCTGCGCAATGCGTCGATCTTTTCTGCAGCTTCCTTATCCTCCTTGGAAGCGGCCTTGCGGCGTTCGAGAGCTACGAGATCTGTACGCAGTTGTCGGATTGTATTGATACCCAGAAGGGACTGCACAGCGGATTCAATGACCGTCGCTGCTTGGCGCGTATCCGCGAGCGACTCGATCTTTTCCCCATCGAAAAAGAAAAGTGAGGCGACTTCAAGCGGAAGAAGATCCTCAATATGATCAGCCCAGCCTTCACTGATGACCGGGTCGTAATTGCCATCGATCTCGATCCCGACGGCTTCTCGAACCTTGTTTCCTTCAACGAACCAGCGTCGGTTCACCTTGTAGTGCCGCTCACTGCCCTCAATGGCAAGAGCGAACTCGAGGCTTATTCGAGTTCCTTCACGCTGGTCTGCCCGTCGATTGATGCTCTCACGCAGGTATGTCTCATATGGGCGATTTCCGCGCCCGCTGCATCGGGCACGAGGTCCATATAGGGACAATTGGATCGCATCCAGCAGGGTTGTCTTACCGCACCCGTTGAGGCCACCAATCAATACGATTGGTCGCCGAGCATCAGTCGCCAAATCCAGGGACTGCTCGCCTAGGTAAGCGCCAAAGTTCGTTAGAGTGATCTTACGCAGGAGCATCCGGAGTCTTTTCGAGGTCGATGAGGGTGAGCTGTCGACGCGTGTTTCGCTCCTGAGCGTACGCGAGAGCTTCGTCCTTGCCGCTCCAAGCGCCTTTCTTGACGGCCTTTTCAAGCTGTTCAAAGAGTCCGGAGCGACGGTTCATAGTACGGAAACGCCGTTCCACCGCGAGGAGTTCGCGAGTAGTGCCGAAATGGATATCATCGTCTCCGCACACTTCCCGCAACAGCTGCATCTCATCCGCGCCTAGAGCGAGTTGGTCATCCAAAGGGGAACCAGGAAAGTCCTCCCCCGTACATTCCTTGTAGATACCTGGCAGGCTGTCCTCAACCTCATGCTTGTCGAAGACCCAGAGTCGGCGGATTTCGTGAAGTTCATCCATGGTGATCAGTTCGATCCCGCGGACGTGCTCAGGTGCGTTTTTACGGACCCAGGTTTGGGCTTCGAGGAGCTTACGCAGCCATTGCTCACGGGCGGCCTGAGTATAGGGGCCATGGACGATCCGGTCGCCGAAGAGTTGGATGCGGCCATCCATCTTGCGAAAGTCGCGCAAATGAGTGTCATCGGCGACGTCCAGCTCGTTCCGAAGGGCCAGAAGCGGCTGCATCCACTCCTTTTCCTCGTCGTTTTGGATCATGGCAGTCATGGACTTGTCCTGCTCCACGAGCGTGCACGTCCAGCAACCGAAACGACTGTCACCGCAGGAGGGTGTGGTGCTGTCCACCACCAGGGGGCATTCGCTATCGGCGGACGCCCCTTGGTACATGGTGAGCAGATCCTTGTTGGGATGCCCCCAGGGATTGGTCTGCTGCATCAGGAACATCCAGACCTCGTCGGTGTCCCAGGCCTCGATCGGGCTGTAGACGAGGGAGTTGGGCAGGTTGCCGTTGGGTGAGAGGCGGTCGCGTACACGCCGCTTCTCGTGCTTCTCCATGGTACGAGCTCGGATCTGGCTCTCCGCCTTACGAGTGCCCAGCACCAGGATGGCCTCACCGTAGTCGTCAACGACGCTGCGGATGAAGTTGTTGGAAGGCTTGATCTTGAGCCGCTCGGTGCACCACCGGAACTTCGGACGAGGAGCAGGGTAGCCCTTGCCGATCAGACCGACCCAGAAAGTGTCCTTGACCGCGGGGGTGAGCCGGTGGGGGCGTATGGGAAGCTGCTGTTCCTCAGCGGCCTGGCTCATGGTGTCGAGCGATTGGGCAACCCAGCTCGCGACGATGGGGTTCTCGACCAGGGTGTCGGTGCTGATGACGTGGACAGGCTTGGTGCGCTCTTCCACGGGCAGTTCCTGGAGTGCGAGCCACACCAGTTGAAGGACCGCTGTGGAGTCCTTGCCGCCGCTGTAGCCGACGACCCAAGGCACCTCATCCGCAGTGTAGAGCTCTCGGATCTCGGCCGTCAGCTCTGCCACTACGGCGTTGAGCGTGCTGCCCTCGAAGGGAGCCTTCGGCTTCGTGGGGGTGCTCATACCTCTCCTCGCAGATAGGCGTCTTCCAGCTGCTGCTCCTCGGTACTCAGAGACAGCTCGAGGTGCCGACGGAGATAGTTGGTCGTCAAGACGGTGTTCTGATGGCTCTTGGACACACGTCCACCAACGATCGCGCGGCCCTCCCAGTCCGTGTTCGTACGAGACCAGTCCACATCTCCCACCGGCTTGAGGCGACTGGCCCATACGGCTTCGTCAGTGGACTCTCGTAGCAAGGTGTTCCCCACACGGCCCAAGGCGTGCAGAGCCAACCCATGGCTGTGGATAAAGTCCTTGCGCACCTCACGTGCGAGCAGGTCTCGGCGACGGACCATCCCCCACTCCGGGATGAGAGTGTCGACCGCCTCCCAGTAGCGCTGTGCCAGGTCACAAGCTTCTTCGCCAGGAAGATCGAGGTCACGCAACAAAGCGTGGTTAGCGTTGTAGATCGAACTCAAGGTGAAGAGCTTGCCGGACTTAGCGGAGAGCGTGCTTCGCTCCATATCGACGTACCCTTTGAAGACTGTGCACCGTAGGGACAACAGCCTCGCCAGCCCAGCCTGCGGATCTCGGTGATCATAGAGGACACCGATAGACCTGGCGGGGCGGACAGCGTGTCGGTTAAGGTCAGCAAACATCTGCTGGCAGCGCTCAAGACCTGCGTCGTGAAAGAAGACGACGGCAATCGTCTCATCGCCCAGCTCTGGCCTCTCGCTCAACGCGAGTTCGATCGCGGCTCGCCGGTGTTGTCCGTCGTTGATGACGAACCGTGCATCCATCGGGATCCGAATCTGCCCTACCCGCATACCCATGCCCTGGTCAGTCATGGCGTCGAACTGGATGTCGCCATCGACCGAGGCAGTGAGTGCGCTGAAGACGTAGTCATCAGGGTTGTCAAGAAGGTAGCGCGCCAGACTGGGGAGACGCCCCTTGTTGAGTACGCGCTGAGCACGAACCTCGGGGGCGAGCTCCTCGTCGTCGAAGAGGAAGATCCGTGGGATGAGGCGCAGAGGACACATGGAGGTGTAGAACTCACGCCCTGCCTGGACCCCGCGGATGGCGGGGAAGGTGTACTCGAAGCCAGCAGAGGTGGTTCCGTGCGTGGTGCGCGCTGCAGTACGTGAACTCACTGGACCACAGTAGTGCACACAGATCCCGTACGCACGTCATACTTTTCACGTGACGAGCGGGATCTGATAACGAACCTGCAGGATGGAGCGGACACATGGTGACGTACCTGGACGCAGCGGCAACGACACGTGTCGACCAACGCGTAGCAGAGGTGGTCCTGCACTGGATGACCGAGGAGTTCGGCAACGCAGGCAGCCGCACCCACGAGTACGGCGCTCACGCGAAGCGTGCGGTACAGCAGGCACGCACCTATCTAGCAAGCACGGTTGGCGCCAAGCCAGATGAGATCATCTTCACTAGCGGTGCCACGGAGAGCAACAACATCGCTCTTCTCGGACTTGCCCCCCATGGGGAGCAGCATGACCGACGTCACATCATCACGTCCGCGATTGAGCACAAAGCTGTGATCGAGCCGTTGGAGCACCTAGAGTCCCGCGGCTTCGAAGTCGACTTCCTCACCCCCGGACCGTCGGGACGTGTCGAGGTCGAAGCCGTACAGGAGCGTCTGCGACCTGACACGCTTGCCGTGTCCTTGATGCACGTCAATAACGAGACCGGGGTTGTCCAGCCAGTAGCTGAACTTGCACACCTCCTCAGCAAGTCACCAACGTACCTGCATGTCGACGCCGCCCAAGGGTTCGCCAAACGACAGGACGATCTGACAGCACCCATCGACATGATCAGCATCAGTGGCCACAAGGCCGGTGCTCCGAAGGGCATCGGCGCCCTGGTGGTTCGTCGGCGGGGATGGGACAAGATCCCCCTGCAGCCGCTGATGTACGGCGGTGGCCAGGAGCGTAAGCTCCGCCCAGGCACCCTTCCTGTTCCCCTGATCATGGGTCTGGCCAAAGCCACCGAGATCTTCTTGAACGAGCACGAGCAGTGGGCCAAGCAAGCTCTGCTCTTCCGTGAGCGCCTACTCACAGCACTGACCAGCACTCGACACCACATCAACGGGGACTCCGAGCACGCTGTTCCACACATCCTCAACGTGTCTTTCGAGGATGTGGATGCCGAAGCTCTCATCGTCCGCCTCAAAAACCTGGCCGCCGTTGCAACTGGTTCCGCCTGCACCAGCGCGTCCTACACACCAAGCCATGTGCTCACCGCCATGGGGTTGGAAACGGACACCGCTTCCAACGGATTGCGCTTCTCCTGGTTCCCAGGGGACATCGACGACTTCGATCCGGAGCAGATCGCCCAGGTCGTGAGAGAGCTGCAGCCAGCCACGACCTGACTTCTACTCTTCTCGTCGACGAATCAACCGGTGTCCGCGGAGCTGGCGCCCACACCGGCGCAGCTCTGCTTCCCAGCCTTGTTCAGTCCTGATCAGGCCCGGGTTCGCGTACAGCCCGGCCCGGGTCTCAGCTCTGGTGAGGCGCCAGTACTTGGCAGCGTCTGGGTCTTCAGGGGCGAGAAACTCCTGCTTCCGATGAAGTAACGGCCGGTCCTCACACCTGAGGTAGGAAGTGAATCTGGTTTTCAAAGTAGCCAGGTCAACGGTGTAGGAGCTGGTGAGCCGCGGGTGAGGGTCAGCGTCGAAGTCCAGGTAGTCGAGCCAGCTGACACCGCGACCTTCATGCTGAAGCTTAACGATGTTCCAGGTGGCAGGACGGCCCGCCGCAATCGCTGCGCAGTGTTCGTAGAGCCTCAGAACGGTTGGTATCTGGTCGATAGCCCGTTGGTGGACGTAGAGGGAGGTCGGGGTCAGTTTGCCGGCTCTGGAGCCGCGCATGGCCGCTCGGACGTAGGAGTCATCGCGCAGCTTCAGCAGGAGTCGGTCCGCTCTGCGACAGGCCTCCGTGTATGAGGTGAAGAATGCGCGGATGTCGAACTGGACAGCGACAGGAAGACTACTGAATCGCCCACGTCCATTAAAGAGCTCCAATGCCAGAAACAGCAAGGTGTTCAGCGTTGATCGCTTCGCACCCTCTCGTACCTGCTGACTATCTACGGCCGCTCGGATCAGCCGCTGAAGCTCTTTGTGTTTGAGATTCCCCAGTGAATCGAGGATATGCTCGGGCATCTCTTCCGATTTAGGCGATCGGCCACGTTGTTCAGCAAAAGCGACGATAGCAGAAACGGCGGATGTGGGATCGTGCGATTCCTGCCACTTCTCATCGGGGATGATACGCCGCGCCAAGTAAGCTAGACGATCACTGTCACGCCTGAAAGCGTAGATGATGCCCGGAACAGCAGAAACACACCGCGCCTTCGTGGTTTCCTGAACATATCTGCGCAACTCATGCACGGCGAACAGATGCTGGAATGTCTTGCGCGAGGTAAGCACGCCATCACTAAATTCTTCCCCGACGACACGTCGGCGCTCCCAGTCCAAACGCGTGGAGACGATGAGCACACGTTTGGTCAAATCCCATGCTTGCCGTAGCGCCCTGGCCCGTTCTTCGGAGTCTTCGATCACGTTGAGCACGTACGTGAGCAAGACGACGTCTGAGGGGTCACGCTCACCATGGGGAAAGTACACCGGATCCCAACCGCGGACCTGAACTCCCAGTTCAGAGAGCGCCCTGATGTCATCACCTCGACCGCACCCGTAGTCCAGGACGGTCGTATCTGCTTCGATTTGGCTTTCCGCCAGTGCCGTCCGGGCGGGAACAGAAAGCGCCTGACGCGCAATAGCAGTCAGTCGCCGCTCGCTATCCCAGTCAGTAGCGGTGCCGACCACGACTCGCTTGCCCACCTCTCTTCTTCAAGCAAACGCCCTGCGACGATCCCGTGCACTATCAGGATCGCAAGCTACCTCCGCAGGGCACATCGCCTCTGTGTCTCTAGTTCGGAGTCATCCTCGCACAGTGGGTATCAGCGGTTCGGGAGTTGAGGAGATTTCGTTGATGGGTTCAGAGTGGACGGGTAGCAGACATGAAACGAGCGGAGTAGTAGGGACTGTCGACGGGTTCGACACGGATGATCGTGCCGGTACGTGGGGCGTTGACCATCTGGCCGTCGCCGACGTACATGGTCACGTGGGACGGCGGCGCGCCAGAACCGGTGTCGTAGAAGAGCAGGTCACCAGGGGCAAGGGCGTCCAGGGAGACCGGGATTCCGACGTTGACCTGGTCAGTGGTCACGCGCGGGATCGATACCCCGACGGCACGCCAGGCCATCATGGTCAGCCCGGAGCAGTCGAAGGCGTGCGGGCCTTCGCCACCCCACAGGTAGGGCTTGCCGACCTGCTCCAGAGCCCACTCGGCTGCTGCCCGACCACGCTTGCTGCCCCCGGCGGGCACCGTATGTGATCCGGCGTCGCTGAGGTTCATCGCTGAGTACTCATCGATGTGGGAAAGGACGTTGTCGACGTAGACGTCCCAGGGGTTGTAGCGGAACAGGGCCGCGCGGAGTTGCTCGCGGTCGGTGAAGTCCACCGAGTCGTTCGGGTCGCTGGTGCACAGCTCGACGGCGGACGAGGCGGTGGCGTCGAAGACGTTGTGCGGGTCGGCTTCCCCGTCGGCGTCGCCGTCGACGCCGTGGTCCGTCCACCAGGCGGGGAGGAGTTGAGTGACGCCGACGGCGGCGTCGTAGGCGGTGTCGCCGTCCCATCGGCCGTCGTCGGTGTCGTGGTGCGGCGTGTGGTTGTTGCCTACGCCGGAGCCGTTCAGAATGGGGCCGAGGACGGGTGGGTCTGTGTCGCCGTTGGATGCGATCTGGCTGCTTGCCGCGTGGTCGGATTCTTCCCGACCGATGCCCGCGAGGATGGCCCAGGTCATGCCGGTGCAGTTCGAGTGGAGCTCTTCGAGGCGCTTGGCAGCGCGCATGTAGGCGTCGAGCAGGACCGGGTGGATGCCGGGAATCCGCCCCGATCGGAGCCGTGCGTTCTCAATACGCTCGCGTTCCTCGTCGCCCACCCCCACTGCGCCGATGACGGCCACGAGCAGGAAGAGGCCGCCCGCAATGCCGGACACGATCTTGAGCACGGCGCTTGGGCTTCAGACCAGGTCGACGAGTGCGCGAACAGCACAGTTCGCGTCCCCGGCCTGGCGCCAGATGGGGCGTGCGGGGCCGGGATGGGTGAGTTGGTCGATCGTGGCCACGTGGACGGGCACCCACGGATCCGGTGTGGCCAGGGATCGGCAGATGTTGGTGAGGCGTTTGGGTCCGGTGACGACGAACAATACGGGTGTGCGGTGTTCGGTCTCCTCGGCCAACGCCCGGTATCGATCGATCTTCGCCACGACGCGAGCGAGCGGTTCGCTGCCGGTGTCGTACTCGATGAAGGCGTCCACGGAGACATCGCCCTGGAGCCAGCGCAGGTAGGCATCCGGTCGGACGTGGTGCCCCCAGGTGGCGCGGCAGCGGGCTTCGGTCCACCAGCGCTGGAGCCGAGCACCCGGGGTAGCTCGAGCACTGGTGAAGAAGCACACGTAGGTCTCTGCTAGTCCGGTGATGTGTCCGAGGTGGCTGTTCAGCCGGAGCGCTCGTTGCGCGGCCGGTCGGTGGCCGAGCTCCTGCGGGGTGAGGCCCTGGAGCGCGGCGAGAACCTGAGCGCCATTGTCCGCGAGAACCCAGTGGTAGGGAGCGCGACCGTCTGTGTGGGGTGGGAGGAAGTGCTCGATCACGCCCGACACCTCGAGCATGCGGAGTCGGCGTTGGGCGAGCCGTGAGTGGCGGCCGGAGAAGAAGAGTTCGCCGATCTGCGGTGTGGTCAGCACGCGGTGGGTTCGGATGGTGCCGAGGATGCGCATGTCGCGGTCGGTGAACTCGATTGTGGTCATCAGTGGTCCTCCTGATCGCGAGGGTCCGGGCTTCTGGTGGGTGCGAATCGTCGGGCGCCTCTGCGGATGTGCTCGGCGCGGTACGGGATGGGTTCGGTGGGTGGCTGGGTGCGCAGGGTCGCCGCGGGGAGCTCGGCGGCGTCGTGGATGGTGCGGACGGCGGCCTGGTAGGAGCCCAGGTGGGATAGGTCGTAGGCGTTCAGGTGCGGCAGGGTGTGCCGTTCGAGCCGGGTGGCGTCGTCTGGTGCGAGGTTGAAGAAGACCTTCGTGCGGGTGTGGGCATCCACCGCTGAGCGTGTGGCGGGTGGGAGCTGGTGGAGTTCCTGATGAGCGAGGACCATCACGGCGCGGTAGCCGCGGGCCTCGGCGAGCATGTCGGCCAGGGATCCGGGGAGCCGGAGGAAGTTGGCGGCTTCGTCCAGGTACACGCAGGTGTCCGGGCGCTGGTGTTCGGGAACGGCGGCACGGGCGGTGATGGCGTGCCAGGTGGCGGCCAGAGTGATCGTGCCGAGGAGGCTGGCCGTGTCCTCGCCGAGGTGTCCCTTGGGCAGGCGCATGAGGACCAGGCCGCCGTGGTCGAGCAGGTGGGGCAGGTCAATCGTGGAGGTTCCGGAGGCCAGAACTGCGGCTGCCCAGGGCCGTAGTAGAACAGTGCGGAGCTTGTTGAGCAGCGGGTCCGTGGCGGCGGCGCGCATCTGCGGGGACTGGGCAGAGTACCAGCGCCAGAAGTCGCGTAGCGCTCCGGTCGGGTGGAGTTGGGCGAGCAGCCCGGTGCGCCACGGGTCGTCGGCGAGCAGCCGGGGGATGTCGCCCAGTGTCAGGTTGGCGTCGCGGGTGGCGGCGAGGGTGAGGGTGCTGGCGCGGAGGATGTCGTCGGTGCGCGGGCCCCAGGAGTCGGCGTAGATGGTGCGGAAGATGCCGGTGACGGTGTCGGCGGCGTGGGTGGGCATACCGATCTGGAGCAGGTTGATCCGGGGCGGTGGTGTCGGGTCGGCGGGGTCGAAGAGCACCGTGTTGCCGATCGCGCGTGCGGGGAGGCGGTCCAGGACGTCGAGAACGAGGTCCCCTCGGGGTTCGATGACCAGGGCGCTGCGTCCTGCTTCGGCGTCCTGGCGGATCATGTGGGTGAGCAGCGTGGACTTGCCGGAGCCGGTCTTGCCGAGGATGTGCGTGTGCTGGCGTGCGTCGGTGACGGTGGTGGCGATGGGGCGGCACGGTCCGGCGTCGGCGCGGCCGAGAACGCGGCCGGTGCGGGGCACGTCCGGGCTGGGTGCGACGCGGCGGGCGCTGGCACGGGTGAGCCCGGGGACGGCCGGGTCGGTGGGCAGGTGGGCGATAGCGGCGAGTTCGGCGGTGCTAAGCAGGTAGCCGCGGGCCAGGTAGCGGCGCCGGATCCACAGGCTGGGGAAGAGCATGGGTGCGCGTCGGAGTGCGTTGAGGCCGGAGGTGTAGGCGGCCAGGGATGCGGAGATGCTCCCTGCTCGGGTTCGCGCTCGGTGCTCGGCCTGGCGGCTGGAGTGTTCGGTGGTGACCGTGACGCTGATCTGGCAGGCCAGACGGGGCAAGGACGCCTTGCTGAGGATGGCACGAACGTCGTCGCTGATTCCGGGCAGCGTGTTGATGCGCTGGCCTTGTCTCCGTGGTGGTTGCCACGGGCGGAACGGGATGTGCTGACCGCGGAGGCCCGCGGCGGCGGCGCGGGCGCGTGCGGCTCGGTGTGGGCTGGCGGGTCGGGCGCAGACGCGGACGAGTGCCTGTTGGCCTGGGCCGAGGTTGGCGAGTTCGCCGAACAGTCCGCGGAGCGGGTCGTCCGCGAACGTGGTGCGCAGCGGGTAGTGGTCGGCTCGGGCCGTACGGAGCCAATGGCCGCGGGTGTGCTGGCCGTGCGGGATCGCGGGTGTGGCTGGTGCGAGTCGGGTGGTGGCGCCGGGCCAGGCGGAGGTGACGGCGCGTTGGACGGTGCGGGGATTGACGGTTCGCGGAACCCAGATCTGGACGCGGACCCCTGCGGGGGTGGCGGTGTACTCCCAGGCCAGGTGTGGTGCCAGCAGTCGGTGGGTCCAACGTGGGCGGAGAAGGCCCAGGGTGTGGGTCCAGAAGGCCGTGGCGTGGTCGACGGTCGTGCGTGGTGGTGCGTGGATCTCCAGGACGTGCGCACCTCGGGACAGGTAGGCGTGCCGGGCCCAGCGCAGGACGAACACGGAGCTGATCCACATCAGGGCCCCGACTCCGGTGACGGTGGTCCACAGGGTCAAGTTGGTGGTGATCACCGGTCCTCCAGGTGGGCGAGCTCGGCGGGGTCGGTCGTGAGGAGCCGGTGTTCGACCGGCGAGGCAATGGTGCGGAACACCGCGCGATGCCGCCCGGCGGCCAGGAGCGCGCTGCCGCGTTCGGCGGTAGCGACGATGCGGCGTTCGCCGTGGGAGAGGTGAAAGGACTCGCACACGGCGTCGAGGTTCTGCGGTGCCTGGCGCAGCAGGATCTGGGTGGCGGCGTTGGCCGCGACCGCTCGGCCCAGATCTGTGGCGAGGAGGTCTGCGACGTCCTGGGTGACGAGGGTGAGTCCGGCCCAGTGGCGGCGGGCGTTCTTGGCGAGGTTGAACAGGTAACGGGCGCCGACGGGGTCGCGCAGGAGCGTCCATCCCTCGTCGATGGTGATGAGGCGCGGCCGTCGTCGTTCGGGGGTACTGATCTGGCGCCAGAGGGCATCGAGGATGAGCAGAAGGCCGACGGTCTTGAGCTCCTCGGGCAGGTGGCGCAGGGACACGACGGTGAGGTGGCCGGTGAGTCGGACGGTGGTGGGTCCGTCGAACAGTGTCCGGCGGGAGCCAGTGGTGAACGGTGCGAGCCGGTCGGCCACCGATCGGGCCGCGTCGGCGTGGCCGCTCGCCGGGGCGGTGCCGCGCAGGGTGGCGACAAGGTCGGCGAGAACCGGTGGGGTCCGGTGCCAGGTGTCGGGGTCGTGCGTGATGCCCTGCTCGGCGTAGGTGGCCAGGATCGTCTGGTCCAGGGCGGCGAGCTCGGCCGCGGTCAGGTCGCCGACCATGGCGGAGACCAGGGTGTGCAGGAACAGCACTCGGGTGGACAGCGCTTGTTCGCCGCTGTTGGGGAGGTCGAAGGGGTTGAGCCGCCCGCGTTCGAGTCCGAGCGGGACGCGGTTGCCCCCGACGACGTCGGCCAGGTGTGCGTACTCGTCGGTGGGGTCGATGACGCTGACCTGGACGCCCGCGTACAGGGAGCGGAGGCGTTCGGCCTTGGCGAGGTAGGACTTCCCAGCTCCGCTGCGGGCCAGGATGATCGCGTTGCTGTTGTCGAGTCCGCCGTGGAACCGGTCCCAGAGCACCAGCCCGCCCGTGTGCGTGTTCTCGCCGTAGACCACGGCGGTGCGTCCCGTACCGGCGGACAGGTCAGCCTGGGCGAAGGGCATGAGGGCGGCGACGGCCTCGGTGTCGACGGTCCTGCTCATGCGTAGCGCGTCGGTGCCGATCGGGAGGGTGGAGCGCCATCCCTCCCACGGCCGATACGTGGTGGGTGACAGGTCCACGAGGATCGAACCAGCCAGGGCGCTCAGGTGGTTCAGGTCGGTGTCCAGGTCCTCGGCCGTGTGGGCGTGCACGGTGATGTACACCGACAGCGCGAACAGGCGAGTCTCCCCCACCGCTACGCGGTCGGCCAGGTCGGCGGCGTCCTCGGTGGCCGCGACGCGTTGGGGATCCGACAGCCGTCCGTGCGAGGCGTCGGTGCGCCATGCCGACTCCAGGCGGGCGCGACGGCGGCGCAGCCGTTCGGCGGCGAGCTGCCCGGGGACGGGAACGATGTGACAGGAGATGTCGACGCGACCGGGGAAAGTCAGGAGCGGGTCGGCCCATCCCGCTCGAACGTCGCGCGGGTAGCCGGTGACGATCATGGTCTGGGCCAGCCATCCGTCCGCGTCCAGGCGGCGCGGATGCAGTTGGACGCGCGGGAGTCGTGTCATCGGTGGTCCTCCTCGGTCGTGGCGGTGCCGTGCGGGTGGAGGGAGGCGTGGATGAGCCGTTCGGCGTCGGCGCCGTCCAGGACGCGGGCGCGCACGCCCAGAGCGTCGAGCTGGGAAACGGCGTCCTCGGCGCGGCTCAGGAGCGCGCCCCCGTCGTCGTGGCGCGTTCCGGTCCCGGTCATGACCAGCAGGACCCGGTGGCTGCTCAGGTCGTGGTGGTCCTGGAGGTGGTCGAGGAAGGCGGCGTGGGCGCGAGCGGCGCGGCGCAGTTCGGCGGGCAGCCCGGGGATCCCCGAGCGCAGTCGGTCGAGGTGCGGTGTCAGGTCCATGGGGCGGCGCTGGACGAGGATCTGGACGGGTGCGGTGAGCGAGTCCAGGAAGGACGCGAACGTGGCCAGGATCTGGTCCTGCTCCTCGCCGGAGGACAGGTGGAAGGGCGTGCTTCCGCACTCCAGGACCACGGCGCGGCGGTCGTCGAGGTTCACGACCCCGGATCCGTCGATATTCGGGAGTTCGGGGTGGCGGTGGTGGGGCGTGACCTTCCACCGTGCGATCAACCAGGCCATGTGGTCGAGACCGATTCCGTCCTTGCGACCGCAGGCGAGCACCCAGGCCAGGCCGAGGAGGACGACCGCGACGGCGCCAAGGAGCCACAGGGGCACGTGGCCCATCAGCAGTGAGAACAGGCCCCACACCGTCAGCCCGGCGGGAGCGATGACCAGCAGTTGCCGCGCGGTGAGGTTCCACAGCACGGGTTCGGGTCGATCGATGTCCGTGGGGATGCGTGCGTGCCACGTGGACACGTCCTGGTCCATGGCGGAGTCCCTTCCTCGCGTGGGTGGTTCAGTGCCGTCGCCGGATCCAGAACCGGAACCGGGACGCATCGGGTCTGCGTGGCCACGGGAGTCGGCGTTCGGAGCGCTTCGGCCGAGGTTGGGCGCCGGACGACCGTTGGACTGACCAGCGCGGGGTGGGCCCTTGCTGGTGCGTGTTAGGGCGCGGAGGGTGTCCGGTGGCGGGACGGGCGCCGCTGGTTCCGTGCCGGTGGTCGGGCCTCGGGCTCGGTGACGCTGTGTCCGAGGCGCGGCGCTGCCTGTTGGTGGGCGGCGCCGCGGCACGTTGGGGGTGGGCGGTGGGAAGGGTGTGTCCTGGAGCGTGTGTTCGGGGGTTGGCCGGACGGTGGTTCGGAACGGCGGCGTGTCCTGGGGTGGCACGGTGGGTCCGGTGACCGGCCGACGTGGACACGGGTCGTGTGCCTGGAGTGCCGAAGCGCCAGCTGCGCGCGCGTCGGGGCAGGGGCGTCGTGGGTCCAGCAGTGCGGCTCGCTCGAACCCGGCGCATCCCCTGCTGCCCAGCCCTCAGCAGTGCACCCGTCCGACCACCCACACCCCGTACGGCCGCCGCTCCCCCACCCGTTCCCGCCGTGACAGCTGCCACCGCCACCCAGGTCAGGGCCTTGGCCACCCCCGCTGCGGGGGATCGGCCGGAAGGCGCGGACCACACCGCCCGGTACGCCCACACGGGAATGCGGATCTGCACGTAGACGAGCACCAGGAGCAAAACAGGTCGAAGAGGTTGACGTCTCCGCGCACGACCTGCGCGGCGCCGAACATCGCGCGGGCATCGCCCTCGAAGAACACACGCATGAGCGCCACGAAGGCGAGGGCCTGGGCGATGGGCACGAGGCAGACCGCGCCCAGGGCGCGCCACCACATCTGCGCGACGCGGTTGGTCTGCGGGAGCCCGTGGAACATGAGCATCGCCGGTCCGCCGACCATCAGCAGGATCACGATGACGATGCGGACGATCTCCACGATCACCCACAGGATCATCAGGACGACGAACACCAGGAGGAAGAGCACGACGATCGCCGCGTCCTCCCCCAGGAACCGAACCGTCCGCTCGCTGAGGTTCTGCGCCGCCACCTCGTTGGTGATGCCGTCCGCGGTGATGGCCTGCGCGACGGAGGTCGAGACGTGTGCCGCGAGTCCGACGACGCTCAGCGAGACGTTCGAGGCGACGAACCCGACCACAAGGCGTGGCAGGACCTCCCGTGCCGAGTACTGCGTCTGGAGTCCGTGGTGGGTCATGATCACGAACCCGGCCGCGATGACCAGCAGGGCGTAGGCGGTGTTGACCGTGGCGGAGACTCCCTCCCACACACCGGTGATGCCGTCGGTGGGGCCGGGGGTCGTGAACAGCGTTCCGGCGATCCACCCGAAGAGCGGTTCGAGGATGCCGAGGACCAGCCCGTGGAACCACTGGGTGATGTGGCAGGAGACCTCGATCGCGCCGCAGTCGAAGACGTCGGCGTACTCCTCCTCCAGGCTCAGCGGACTCGCTAGCGCGAAGCCTTCGCGCCCGGGCTCGGTCGGTGCCGTGCTCATGGCGACTCGTACTTGCTCAGGTAGTCGAGGGCGAAGAGCAAGACCTCACCCGCGAACACCACGACGTAGCCCACGGCCGCTCCGGCGAACCCCCGCTTGGCCTTGTCGATCTCGTTAGGATCCCCTCCGGCCAGCATCCAGCGCAGGCCCGCGACGATGATGAACAGCGTCGCCACCGATCCCGCGACGGTCTGGCACAGCCGCGTGAGGCGCAGGATGACGTCGTTGAGCTGGTAGGCGAACAACCACGCATCGTCCGCGAGTGCGGGTTCGGCAAGACCGAGGACAAGGGCCAGCACGATCCCCGACGTACAGGTCCAGGGCCGCGGCGAGCAGCGCCCGCGCCGTGGTCGGCGTTCGTGTGGAGTCGCCATGTCGCCCCCCGTGGTCGGCTCTCCTACCTCGGAACAGAGCCACCACGGGGGACGGTTTTGGACTCGGTGTCAGCGATCCTTGACCCGGTCCTCAAGCGGTCAGGCCGCTGACAGGGCGGACAGGCGTGTGGTGACCCGGCCCGATCGCACCGCATCCGCGAGCCGCCGTTCCGCGCGCGACCGGCGTTTGGCGATCTTCCAGTAGGCGGTTCCGCGTTCTCGGGCCACCTCCGTCAACGGCACCCGGTCCAGCCGGGTGCGGCCGATGAGGTCGGCGTCCGTCGCGGTGATCACGCCCTGGCGGACCGCGTCCTGCAGCACCACGTCCGGGTTCCCAGTCGGTGCGGGTCCGTTGGCGAGCGGTTCGGCCACCGCGGTCGGCACGGCCAGCGCCTCCTTACGCGCCCGCAGCCCCCATCGGCTGGCACGGCAGCGCAGCACCCACGGGAGTCGGCACCAGGAGGTGTCCACCTCGTGGACGGCGGCGATGAACCCGGCCAGCATCTCCTCCTGGACGTCCTCGGCGGCTCGGGTGTCGAGGCCAGCGCACATCCGAACCGAGCACGCCCAGAGCGCAGGCATCGCCAGGCCGATGGCGGCCACCATCCACTCCTCGCGCACGCGTGCCGACTCGATCACCGTGCGCCAGACGCTGTCGCGCACCTGGCGGGCCAGCGAGCCCGACAGCAGGAGTTCGCGCAGCTCCAGCAGGGTGTCCGGGCGGGCGTCGGTGAACGGTGCCAGCTCGCACAGCAGGTCGTCGGTGTCCAGCTCCAGGCGCAGGAACTCGCGCTCGGCCGCGCGCAGTGGGTCGTGACGCATGGTGGGTCTCCCCTGTCGTCGATCGGTGATGACCCGACCGACCCAAGGAGGCGCGGCTGACGCTGGACTGGCAGTGGTCTGACCGACAGCGCGCAGGAGGCGAACGAAGATCTCACGGGCCTCTGACCCACCGCTCACACACGCCCGTCAGCAGCGGCTATCGACAAGATCGGTCTCCTGCACCACAAGCACCGATCAGCGCTCTGAACAGGGATGACAGCCTCTCTGGTGGCTGACAGACCTTCGCTGTCAGCCACCCACCGACCGCGTTGACCCAACCGTTGCCGGTTTTCTCGCGGTCACGCGGCTCCGCACATGATCCGGTCGTAGCTGCGCTGAGCGCGCGAGGCGGCGGCCGAGCGCCCGTAGCGGCGCAGCATCTGGCGCGAGTCCCACCCGTTGAGCTCCATCAGGTCGCCCTCGGAGCCGCCGTTGTCCAGGTAGCGGTGGGAGAAGTCGTGGCGGTACCTGTGCAGGTACGCGCCCTCCACGCCCGCGCGTTCCGCGCGGCGGCGCACCATCTGGTAGATCCCCGACGCCGACAGCGCCCCGCCCTTCTGCGACAGCCACAGGTGCGGCAGGTGCGCGTGGGAGTGCTTGGCGCGCTGGCGCAGGTAGCGGTCCAGCGCCTTGGCGGTCTCGAAGGTGAACTTCACGAACCGCCGCTTGCCACCCTTGCCGGTGACCAACGCCCGCCGGTCCGACACCGACACGTCGTCCACCGTCAGTCCGGCCAGCTCCTGGCGGCGCATCCCGGTGTCACGCAGAAGCATGATGATCGCGGTGTCCCGCACCTTGCACGTCTTCCCCCGCGCACCACGGGTCCCCGACATCTCCAGGATCCGCTTCGTGGCGTCCTTCTCGAACACCGGCACCGGCTCGGGCACCACCGTGGGCGGCTTGAGCTTGCGCATCGGGTTCGGGACCTCTTCCTCTTCGGCCAGCCACTTGAAGAACTGCTGCAAGCAGCGGAACTGGTTGTTGAGGTAGGAGTCCTTGTGGCCGCGACGGCGCAACCGCACCAGCCACGACCGGATGTGCACACGGGCCACAAGCTCCCAGTCGCGCACAGGCTCGAACGTGACCATGTCAGCGCTCTTGTCAGCGGTGGTGTCGTACCGCTGGTCGATGGCGTTGGCGCGTCCTCCCGCCAGCAGGTGCTCGGCGGCGAACCACCGCACCGCCTCGCTGTACATGGTGGCGGTGCGCTCGCTGCGACCGGCGGCGCGCAGAGTCAGGACGAAGGAGTCGACGTGGGGCTTCAGGGGTCCAGCAGCAAGGTTGCGCGGTCCCCGGCGTACGCGCTTGGTGCCCATAGGCGATTGCTCTCCAGGCGGTGAGGCTGTCAGCGGAGTGACTCCGCCTGAAGATGTCCCAGGTCAGACATAGTGAGAGCCAGCGAGGGGACTTGAACCCCTAACCTATCGCTTACAAGGCGATTGCTCTGCCAATTGAGCTACGCTGGCGGGCGTCCGGGGCCGTCCGACCTCGGAGCGTCCTTCCGAATGGTACCGGTTCCTGGACCGCGTGGCCTACTCGGATTCGGTCCCGCGCCTGCGGGCGACCTCGTAGAGGGCCACGCCCGCCGCCACGGAGGCGTTCAGCGACTCAGCGCCGCCGATCGGGATGCTCGCCACCACGTCGCACGACTCGCGCACGAGCCGGGACAGGCCCTTGCCCTCGGAACCCACGACGATCACCAGCGGCCCCGTCGCCAACTCCAGCTCCGGCAGGCTCGTGTCGCCACCGGCGTCCAGGCCGACGACGAACAGCCCCGCCTTCTTGTAGGCCTCCAGCGCGCGGGTCAGGTTGGTGGCCTGTGCGACCGGGAGCCGGGCCAGGGTGCCCGCCGAGGTCTTCCACGCGGTCATGTTCACGCTCGCCGAGCGCCGCTCCGGGATCACCAGGCCGTGCGCGTCGAACGCCGCCGCCGAGCGCGCCACCGCGCCCAGGTTGTGCGGGTCGGTCACCCCGTCGAGCGCGACGATCAGCGGCGCCGTGTCCGACTCCAGGGCCCGGTCCAGCAGGTCCTCCACCGCCCAGTACCGGTACGGGCGCACCTGGAGCGCCAGGCCCTGGTGGGCGGCGCCCGGCTGGCCGTTGCTCTCGCACCGCCGGTCCAGCTCGGCCCGGGTCACCTCGACGACCTCGATGCCGCGGTCGCCCGCGACGCGTGCCGCCTCGGTCACCCGCTCGTCCGGGTCCAGGCTGTTGGCCAGGAACAGGCGGCTGGCGGGCATCCCCGCGCGCAGCGCCTCCACGACCGGGTTGCGGCCCACCAGCAGGTCGGAGTCGGCCGCACGGCGCTGCTGCCGCGCCGGGGCCTCACCGGCCGGGCGGGGCCGCTTGGCCGCGCGGGCCCGCTGCTTGCCCTCGTACCAGTGCCGCTGCTCGGCGGGCAGCGTCCCGCTCTTGCCCTCGAGCGAACGTCGGCCCTTGCCGCCGCTGCCCTTGGTCGGGCCCTTCTTGCTCTTCTTCGCCGGCATGTCCGCCGCCTCCCCGTACGTCTCGCGAGCATGCCGGAAGCACAGGGGCGTCCGGCGGATCCGCCACCAGAGGGCGGTGGCAAACGTCCAGCCTAACGCCGACGCGCCACCACCCGTGTCACCCGTGCCTCAGGTCCCAGCGGGGTCCCTGCGGCGTGTCCTCGACGATGACGCCCGCCTCGGCGAGCTGGTCGCGGATCGCGTCCGCCGCCGCGTAGTCCTTCCGGGCCCGCGCCGCCTGCCGCTGCTCCAGGGCCACCGCGACGAGGGCGTCGACGACCTCGCGCAGCCCCGCGCCCCCGCCCGCCCACTGCTCGCCGAGCGGGTCCAGGCCGAGGATCGCCAGCATCGCGCGGAGTTCACCGGCGAGCTCGGCGGCCCTGTCCTTGTCCCCGGCGGCCAGCGCCGTGTTGCCCTCGCGTACGTGTCCGTGCACGACGGCCAGCGCCTGGGACACCCCGAGGTCGTCGTTCATCGCGGACGCGAAGTCGGCGGGGACGGTGGCGGCGGGGACGACCTCGCCGAGCACCTCGACGGCGCGCGTGAGGAAGCCCTCGATCCGCTGGTAGGCGGCGGCCGCCTCCTGGAGCGCGGCCTCGGAGTAGTCGATGGTCGACCGGTAGTGCGCCTGGCCGAGGTAGTAGCGCAGCTCCACCGGGCGGACCTTCTGGATCATCTGCGGGATGAGCATCGAGTTGCCGAGCGACTTGCTCATCTTCTCGCCGCCGACGCTCAGCAGCCCGTTGTGCAGCCAGTAGCGCGCGAACCCGTCCCCGGCGGCGCGGGACTGGGCGAGCTCGTTCTCGTGGTGCGGGAAGACCAGGTCCAGCCCGCCCCCGTGGATGTCGAAGCTCGGCCCGAGGTACTTGGTGGCCATCGCCGAGCACTCCAGGTGCCAGCCCGGCCGCCCCCGGCCCCACGGCGTCTCCCAGCTCGGCTCGCCCGGCTTGGCGCCCTTCCACAGGGCGAAGTCGCGCGGGTCGCGCTTGTCCCGGCCCCGCTCCGCGCTGTCCTCCATCTGGTCCGGCCGCTGGTTGGACAGCTCGCCGTAGGCCCCGTAGGAGCCCACGTCGAAGTAGACGTCGCCGGAGCCGTCCTCGGCCGCGTACGCGTGGCCGACGTCGATCAGGCGGCGCATGAGCTCGATCATCTCCGGCACGTGGCCGGTCGCCCGCGGTTCGACCGTGGGCGGCAGGCAGCCCAGGACGTCGTAGGCCTCGGTGAACGCCCGCTGGTTGCGCTCACTGACCTTCCACCAGTGGACGCCCTCCGCGGCGGCGACGTTGATGATCTTGTCGTCGATGTCGGTGACGTTGCGGCAGAACGTGACGTCGTAGCCGAGGTGGGTCAGCCACCGACGCAGGATGTCGAAGTTGACGCCGGAGCGGATGTGGCCGATGTGCGGTGGCGCCTGCACCGTGGCACCACACAGGTACAGGGAGGCACACCCCTCGCGCAGGGGGACGAACTCTCGGACCTGTCGGGCACTGGTGTCATAGAAGCGCAGACTCACGTTGTCAAGCGTAACCGCTTCCCCCTCACACGCGGGTCACAAACCACCAATCACCGTCGCCTTCGCCCGACTCCCGGACAGACCCGAGAGCACATATGTGGTGAGCCGTATTACGGGTGACCTGGTGTGAGATTTCCGGGCACGGAAGCCCGTCCCCCACGGCGATCAGGGCCCCCGCCGCGTCCGTTCCGGGTCGGTCGCCGCCGCGCGGCGGTCGTGATCGGCCGGAATCTCGTGTTGGCGCGGCCTCCTCGACTACGCTGCGATGGCGATGGCCCCTTACGACAAAGCCCCCGAGACAGGAACACGGAACGGCCGACCGGCGAGCCGCGGCCCGGGAGCCGGTGCTCTCGTCGGTGGCGCGCTGTTCGTCGGCGTCATCGCCGTGTGCGCCCTCGTCATCTCCTACGCCGGCGTCTTCCGCTTCGCCGAGTACGGCGGACACGAGGGCAGCCCGCTGGCGCACGTGTTCCCGGTGACCTACACCCTGCTGCTGCTCATGGCGTTCTGGGTGAGCTACGTCCTGCGCGAGGCCCATCCCCGGGACCGCGCGTGGGTGGACCTCGCGCTCATCCCGGTGCTCATCGCGGTCGCCGCGGGCGCCATGGTGCTCAGCAACCTGGGGCTGGTGGAGTCGGTCCACCAGGGGGTCGCCAACGTCATCGTGGCCGTGGCGCCGCTCGCGGCGCTGCTCGTCGCCTTCCTGCTGTGGATGACCGTCCGCGCGCACATCCGCCGTCGCCGCCGTGGCGCGCCCGTGCGGCCCCGGCCCTCGGCCGACCGGGCGACCGTGCTGCACGGCCGCGCGGTGGCGCCGTCGGAGCTGGACGACGACCACCACCTGACGACCCGGCTGCTGGACTTCGGCCCCGCCCCGGTCCGGCGCGGCCACGGCGCGGACGCGCCCGAGGACCCGTTCGCGCCCGACACGGCCACGCGCCCGCTGTGGCGCGACGAGCCCGAGGCCGACGACGACGAGGGCTCCGAGGTGGTCTCGGTGACCCCCGTCGCCAGCCGACCGGAGAGCACGACCGCGTCCGTCACGGCGCCGCTACCCAGGCGCACCCGCACCGGCGCCAACCCGATCAAGCGCGCGAGCACGGACGTCCCGGTCGTGCCCGGCGCCGCCGCGCCGGTGGACCCGCCCGGGGACGAGGCGGACGACGACGGCCTCGCGGGCGACGTCGAGGACGGGTTCGAGGACGAGCCGCTGCCCGGGGACCCCGCCACCGACGAGGCCGACGCCCCGACCGCACCCGTCGCCGGGGAACCGCGCGAACCGGAGCCGGAGCCCGACCCCGTCGCGCCCGCGCCCCCGGAGCAGGACACCCGGGCCTTCGACGCTCCCGAGCCCTCCGCCGAGCCCGAGGACTCCCCCATCCCGGACACCGCCCTGTGGGAGCCCCCCGCCGACACCCCCGCCGAGGCGGCGCTCGCCGACTACGTCCCACCGGTGTGGACTCCGCCGGAGGACGAGGATCCCGAGGCCCTGGCCGTGGCGGACGCGCCGGAGGCCGACGAGGCGCCGACCCCCGTGCTCGACCACGACACCGGCCCCGAGGTCCGGGCCGCCTTCGGGATCGGGTCGGTTCCTCCGGGCGCCGCCGCCCCCGGCCCCGAACCGGAGGACCGGTACCAGGAACCGGAACCCGGCCCGACGGACCGATTCCACGACCGTGACGTCGAGGACGACGACACCGAGCCTGTCCAGAACACCGAGCCGCCGCCCGGAGAGGACCCCGCTCCGGAACCGGACGCCCCCCACGAGCCCCCGTCCCGACCGGCCGCCGCGCGCCCTGGGACCGCCGACGCCGACCGCCGCCCGCCGTTGGAGAAGCGCCCGATGGTCCTCAAGCCGCGCCGCCCGCCGATGCCGGACCCCACCCCCGGGCCGCCGTCCGGGCGGGTCCGCAGCGAACCGTTGCCCCCGCGAGACTGACGCGCGCCCGCGCCGCCCCGCGTCAGACCCGCAGGCGCGCCGCGAGCGGCAGGTGGTCGCTGTCCGTCCTGGGCAGCGTCCACGTCTCGGTCGCCGTCGCCCCGCGCACCAGGACGTGGTCGATCCGCACCATCGGGAACGCGGCGGGCCAGGTCATTCCCAGCCCGTCGCCGCCGGCCCCCCGCACCGCGGCCAACCGCGAGGTGAGCGGATCCATGGCGCGATCGTCGGTGCTCCCGTTGAGGTCGCCCATGAGCACGACCCGCTCCAGGGGCTCCGCCTCGATCGCGGCGCCGAGCGCCTCGACGCCCCGGTCCCGCAGCGCGGTGTCGAAACCGGAACCGCCCACCCGGACCGAGGCCAGGTGCACGACGTACACGGCGAACTCCCCGTCGGGCCCGTCGATCTCGGCGCGCATCGCCCGGTTCCAGCCCAGCCCGAGGTCGAGCGACCGCGACTCCGTGATCGGGTACCGGCTCCACAGCCCGACCGTGCCCCACCACTCCGCGTGTTCCAGCTCGGACCCGAGAGCGGCGTCGTACGACGCGTTCGCCTCCCAGGTGACCTCCTGGAGCGCGACCAGGTCGGGGTCGGCGGCGAGCACCTCCGCGACGGTGCCCGCCGGGTCGCCGTTGGCCGCGCCGACGTTGTGCGTGACCACGGTGAGGTTGGGTTCGACGTCCGGTGAGGTCGGCAGGTGGAGGCGGCCGAACACACCCGCCCACACGGCGGCCAGGAGCAGGACGGCCAGCCCGGCCGGTGCGGAGCGCCGGAGCACGGCGGCGACGGCGGTCACGGGGACCGCCAGACCGAGCCACGGCAGGCCGGTCTCGAACAGACTGCCCACGTGCCCGGGGACGTTGGGCACCAGGGCCGGTACGGCCAGGAGCAGGGCCAGCACGGCGGTGACCCCGGCGAGGACCCGGCCGCGCCGCCAGACCTCGGGAACGTCCCGGAGGACGCGCCGCCACCGGGATCCGCCCTCCCCCCGGTGCGGCTCGCGGCCCGTTTCCCCGTCCCGTCTCCCGGTCGGCGTCCCGAGCGGTCCCGTCCGGTCGTCGATGTCCGTCATGGCCCTCCCTCGTCCGTCGTCGCGCGGTCCCTCGCGCGGCGCTGCCTGGGGGATGGGCCACCGGTGTCGGCGGCACGGCTCTGGAGACTACCCGCGGCTCGGGAGTGCCCGCGCACGGGCGGTCAGCCGTCCCCGCGTACGACGAAGGCCCGCGCCCCGGTGCGGGGCGCGGGCCGGACGGCGGTCGTTCAGTCGCGGGGCACGCAGAGGGCGGTGGCCACGGCGGCGATGCCCTCGCCGCGCCCGGTCAGCCCCAGGCCGTCGGTCGTGGTGGCGGAGATGCTCACCGGAGCCCCCACCACCTCGGACAACGTCTTCTCCGCCTCCTCGCGCCGCGGCGCGAACCTGGGGCGGTTGCTGATGATCTGGACGGCCACGTTGCCGATCTCGAACCCGGCGGCGTGCACGCGGGCGACGGTCTCGGTCAGCAGGGCCGCCCCGGAGGCGCCGCGCCACCGGGGGTCGGACGTGCCGAAGTTGGAGCCGAGGTCCCCGAGGCCGCAGGCCGAGAGCAGCGCGTCACAGGCCGCGTGCGCGGCGACGTCACCGTCCGAATGACCGCTCACACCGTCTTCCCCCGGCCATTCCAAACCGGCGAGGAAAAGTGTTCTTCCAGGAGAAAACGGGTGGACGTCCGTTCCGACGCCCACCCGAGGCATATTCGTCATGAATGAGGTGCTTCTTCGACCCGTATCAGTTCGTCAGAACCTCGTCGAGGAGCGCTTCGGCCTTGTCCTCGTTGGTCTTTTCGGCGAGCGCGAGTTCGCTGACGAGAATCTGACGGGCCTTGGCGAGCATCCGCTTCTCACCGGCGGACAGCCCGCGCTCCTTGTCCCGACGCCACAGGTCCCGGACCACCTCGGCGACCTTGTTGACGTCACCGGACGCCAACTTCTCGAGGTTCGCCTTGTAGCGCCTGGACCAGTTCGTGGGCTCTTCGGTGTGCGGCGCGCGCAGCACCTCGAAGACCTTGTCCAGGCCTTCCTGTCCCACCACGTCACGAACGCCGACGTCCTCGGCGTTCTCAGCCGGCACACGCACCGTCAGATCGCCCTTGTCGACCCTCAGAACGAGGTAGGTTCTGTCCTCGCCCTTAATGGTGCGAGTCTCGATCGCTTCAATACGAGCAGCCCCATGATGGGGGTAGACAACAGTGTCGCCGACCTTGAAAGCCATGTGACAGGTACCCCTTCCGCTACCATGAGGATACCACGAATCTGTGACTTAACGTACCTATTAGGTTTGCGAACACGCAGGTCAAGCCACACTTTTCAGGGCTTGACAAAGTCTACCCGAGGCCTGCCGAGGCCCTGGTCGGAGCGCCCCCGGGCGGGCGCGAACCCCTGCTGGCCAGCGAAACCGCCGCCTCCGGGAGAGGGGATCGGGGAGGGACCGGCGGCCCCTCCCCGGGCCCGACCGCCGACGCCGGAGCGACGGATGTCACGTTTCCGACACCCTTCGACGCTCCGGGTCACCGCGGCGCCGTCACCCAGGGTCACGCCTCGGGGTCGTAGTCCTCGCGCTTCTCGCCGGTCACCATGTAGACGAGATTGTCGGCGACGTGCACCGCGTGGTCACCGAACCGTTCGTAGAAGCGGCCCACCAGGGTGACGTCCATGGTGGCCTCCACGCCGTACTCCCAGCCCGGCGCGAGGATGCGCTGCAGCAGCTTGCGGCGCAGCCGGTCCATCCGGTCGTCGTCCTTGTCCAGCTCCAGCGCGGTGTCGGGGTCGCGCTCGCTGATCACCTCGCCCGCCTTGGTGACGAGCAGCTCGGCCTGGTGGCCCATCTCCAGCACGATCGACCGGACGGGCTTGGGGATGGCCGAGTCCGGGTGCCGCCGCCGCGCGATCTTGGCCAGGTGGACGGCGTGGTCGCCCATCCGCTCCAGGTCACCGCGCATGTACAGCGACGTGATGATGGTCCGCAGGTCGGAGGCGACCGGCTGCTGCCGCGCCATCAGGCTGAAGGCGGTGTCCTCGATCTCCTGGTCCAGCCGGTTGATCGCCTCGTCACCGGAGATCACCTCCTGTGCCGCCGCCAGGTCGCTGTCCAGCAGCGCGGTGGTGGCCCGCGCGACCGCGTGTCTGGCCAGGCGCGTCATCTCGACGAGGCGTTCGCCCAGGCTGTCGAGGTCCTCGTGGTAGGTATCCCGCATGTCGTCAATGCTCCCAGTGGTTTGTTGAAGAGTCGGCCAAGGGTTGGTGAACGGTGCGAGAAGCTCGGTTGTGCCACCCGCCCCGGCCGGGTAAAGATCCGGTCCGCCCGTTTACGATCGAATCGTGCAAGGGGAACTTCTCGCCGCCGTGACCGGCATCTTCGGACTCGTGACGGGCGTCGTCGTCGGCGTCCTCGCCGGTCTCTACCTCCGTACCAACTCGCCTGAGCGTCGGTCTCCGGCGCCCGAGCGGCGCGACGGCGCGACCCTCCCGCCCGGCATCGCCGAGGTCCTGTCCGCGCTCCCTTCGTCGGCCGTCGTCCTGGACTCGGCCGACCGGGTCCTGCGCGCCTCGTCCGCCGCCCGGGCCTTCGGGATCGTGCGGGGCGAGGAGCTGGTGATAGGCGAGCTCCTGGCCCTGGCCCGGCAGGTGCGGCGGGACGGGGTCATCCGCGAGACCGACATCGAGGTGGCCGTCCGCAAGTTCGGCCCCGACGCCACCTCCTTCGCCGTACGCGTGGCACCCCTGGGCGGCACCGGTCTGGTCCTGGTGCTGGCCGAGGACCAGACCGAGCACCGCCGCGTCGAGGCCGTGCGCCGGGACTTCGTCGCCAACATCTCGCACGAGCTGAAGACTCCGGTCGGCGCCCTGTCACTACTGGCCGAAACCGTACAGGACGCGAGCGACGACCCCGAGGCCGTCCGCCGGTTCACCGATCGCATGCAGCAGGAGGCCGCCCGGCTGACGGCGGTCATCCAGGACCTCATCACGCTCTCCCGTATCCAGGGCGCCGAGCCCATGGCCGAACCCACACGGGTGGACCTGGGCTACGTCGTGGACGAGGCGCTCGACGCGGTGCGCATGCCCGCCGACGTCAAGGGGATCGAGCTGGTCGGCAGCGGCGCGGAGGGGGTCACCGTGCTGGGCGACGAGGGGCTGCTCGGCACCGCGCTGCGCAACCTGGTCGCCAACGCCGTCGCCTACAGTCCCAAGAACACGCGGGTGGCGGTCTCGGTCGGGGTGTCCCGGTCGAGCGTGGACATCAGCGTCGCCGACCAGGGCATCGGCATCCCCCAGCAGGACCTGGAGAGGATCTTCGAGCGGTTCTACCGTGTGGACGCCGCTCGGAGCCGGGCGACCGGGGGTACCGGTCTCGGCCTGGCCATCGTCAAGCACATCATGACCCACCACCGTGGAGAAGTGACCGTGTGGAGCAAGGAGGGGTCGGGGTCGACGTTCACTCTGCGTCTGCCCAGACCCGAGAGCCGGGGGACCGAACCCGCCGGTAACAGCGACCGTCAGGAGGCGGCACAGTGACGCGCGTACTCGTTGTCGAGGACGAGGAATCCTACAGCGACGCCCTCTCGTACATGTTGCGCAAGGAGGGTTTCGAGGTGGCCGTGGCACCCACGGGGACAGTCGCCCTGGAGACCTTCGACCGCACTGGCGCCGACCTGGTGCTGCTGGACCTGATGCTGCCGGGGCTGTCGGGCACCGAGGTGTGCCGGACGCTGCGGCAGAAGTCGAACGTCCCCGTGATCATGCTGACCGCCAAGGACTCCGAGATCGACAAGGTCGTCGGCCTGGAACTGGGCGCCGACGACTACGTGACCAAGCCCTTCTCCTCCCGTGAGCTCGTCGCGCGCATCCGGGCCGTGCTGCGGCGCCGGGGCGAGGGCGACGGCGCCGAGCCGCTGCCCGCGGCGCTGGAGGCCGGGCCCGTGCGCATGGACGTCGAGCGGCACGTGGTGACCGTGCGCGGCACGAACGTGCAGCTCCCGCTCAAGGAGTTCGAGCTCCTGGAGGTGCTCCTGCGCAACGCCGGGCGGGTGCTCACCCGGATGCAGCTCATCGACCGGGTGTGGGGCGCGGACTACGTCGGCGACACCAAGACGCTCGACGTGCACGTCAAGCGCCTGCGCGCCAAGATCGAGGAGGATCCGGGCAGCCCGCGGTACATCGTGACCGTGCGCGGTCTCGGCTACAAGTTCGAGCCGGTGACCGCGAGCGTGGAGTAGGGACGCCCGTCGCGGCTCCCGGTCCCGTGACCCCTCGCGCCCCCGCGGTGTGGGGTCCTCCGGGACCGCCGAGCCCTCCCCTGTCGAGTCACCGGTCCCGGACCGCGGCCACGCCGCCGTCCGGGACCGACTCGTGTCCGGGGTGGCCCACCCGGCAGCCGAGCACGACGCTCGCGCAGCCCATCATCCCCAGGCCCACCAGGTGGCCGACGGTGTTGGCGCACAGGTCGGTGAGGTCCGCTCCCCGCCCCGGCGCGAGCGTGAACTGGAGGCCCTCGACGGTGGCGGACACGATCGGGCCGACGGCGGCGCGGGCCCACGGCGAGGTCAGGACCGGGTAGGTCACCAGCCCGAGGGGGGCGAAGAGCACGGCCTGGGCGAGGAGTCCGTCGAGGAGCGGCGTCGGCGGCTCGGCGGGGGCGGGGTCGACGACCGCCACGCCCGCCGCGAAGTCGTCGGACGGCAGCGGAACGTCGTGGGCGCGCCCCGCCGCCGACCAGTCGCCGCCCGGGTCCACGACGAGGGCGGCGTAGGCGAACAGGACGGCGGCGATGCCGAGGGCGCCCAGGGCGCCGGCGGCGCGCGGTCGGACCAGCCCGAGCCAGGCCAGGGGGAGGGCGGGAATGGCGAACGTTCCGAGGAGGAGTGGCGCGACACCCGCGTCGATGTTCAGAACGGCATGCCACACGGATGGGCCGTGCACTTTTCTCATCACCTTTCCGTGGGCCGTCGGCCGATTTTCCGTGGGTTTCCCGATCCGTTCCGGACAGCCTCGGTGCACGGTGTTCGCCGTCGCGTGCACGTGCGTTTCCCCGTGCGCCGGCGACGCCGGGAAGGAGGGAATGCACGAACGCCGTCGCGTTCGATCGGCCCTGCTCCGAACCCCCGTGCGCACAGCGAACGGGAGCGCCGCGAGGGCGCCGGCGAACGCCGGCCAAACCGCTCCCACGGGCGTGGGATTCGCCATCCGGAACGCTATCTCAACAGGAAACCGGAAACCGGATCACAAACGGCGACTCCCACAATCTGAGGGCGATTCACAACGCAACTGTACGGACACCCTCCGCAACCGTCAATGGCGCACTGAAACCTTTTTCGCACTTTTCCCGAAAAACAGTCGTGACCTGGGCGAAATACGCGCGTTCGCCGTCCCGCTCAGACCTCGACGATCACGGTGAACGGGCCCTCGTTGGTCAGCGCCACCGACATCATCGCCCCGAACCGCCCCGTGGCCACCTCGGCGCCCAGGTCGCGCAACTCCTTGACCACGGCGTCGACCAGGGGCTCGGCGACCGGACCGGGGGCGGCCGCCTGCCACGTGGGGCGGCGGCCCTTGCGCGCGTCTCCGTACAGCGTGAACTGGCTGACCACCAGGAGCGGAGCGCCGATGTCGGAGCAGGACCGCTCGTCCGCGAGGATCCGCAGCGTCCACAGCTTCCTCGCGAGCTTGCGCGCCTCCGCCTCGGTGTCGGTGTGGGTGGCCCCCACCAACGCCATCAGCCCGGGATCGGTGATCGCGCCGACCACCTCGCCGTCCACCGTCACCGACGCGTGCGACACCCGCTGCACGACCGCGCGCATGTTCCCTCCTCGTGGCCGCCACCGCCGCGGGCCGGTCCCCGCCGACGGACAGCCCCGACGATACGGCAGGCGCGGGGGCGCCCGGACCGTCGGACGACGCCCCCGACCCGGCCTCAGCGCCTGCGCTGGAACTGGTTGACCAGCCGCATCCGGCGCGCGTTGGTGATGATGCCGGTGAGGGTGACCGCGAACGTGCGGATGGAGTCGGAGAAGTCCTCGATCCGCCACTCCTTGGGCCCGGTGTACCAGGCCAACCCGTCGCCGGTCAGCTCCTCGTCCGTCAGGTCGGTCAGCGCGGCGGAGGCCAGGATGTTCGCCCAGCGGTCGACGTCGTCGAAGATGACCGCGTACGGCAGGTAGCGCGAGTAGATCTCCACGCGCTCCCCCGGCCGCTCCGTCGCCGACCGCTGGCTGAGCAGGTAGTCGCGGAAGCCGATGGTGTGCGCGAGGACCGAGCTGCCCAGCCGGGTCTTGGCGGGCATGTACTGGGCGGCGACCGTGATGGCGGCTCCGGCGATGACGACCGCGAGCCCGGTGAACGCCGTCGTGGTGAACATGGCCAGCAGCACGGTCAGGAGCACGCCGAGGGCGGTGATCGCCATGCCCATGGTGCTCCAGCGCCCGCGCACCTGGTTCGGGGAGCGCGCGAACCACTTCAGCCGCACCATGTCCCGGTACAGCTCCTCCCGGACCCGGTCCATCCGGGCGGGGAAGTCCGAGCACACGCGCGCCGTGCCCACCTGGGACAGGCGGACGGTCCGGCGTTCGGCGAACAGCGCGTCCAGCAGGAGCCACTCGTAGGGCCGCAGGCTCTCCCCCGGCGGCCCGTCCAGGCGCACGAGCCGCCAGTCGACCGACGTGAAGTGCTCGTGCGGCAGCTCCTCCAACCGGATGTAGCCGCGCACCGCCAGGTCCACGACCGCGCCGGTCAGGTCGGTGATGTCGACCGTCTCGTTGAAGAGCGTGCCGATCTGGCCGGGGTGCACGCCGTCCGGCGGTTCGAAGCGCGCCCTCCCGTGCTCCCCGGTGGTGACGGGCGCCTGGTCGCCGCGGGCCGCCTCCTCGCGCAGCGCGCGCTCGTCCCGTCCGCGCACGCGGATCAACAGCACCAGGCCGCCCACCAGGACCGCCAGCAGTAGGCCGAACACCCCGGCCGTCCACGGGGTGACCTGGAAGGCCGAGGCCAGCGACCAACGGCGGTCGAGGATCGGCTCACCCTCGGCCGTGCCGGGCGGATAGGTGACGGCGATGTCGAGACGGTCGCTGGGGCGCATGTCGGCCTGGAGGAAGTGCGCGACGGCCATGTCGGTCCCCAGGTCGGAGGCCGTGCAGTACAGGGCGCTGCGCGGCTCGCCCGCGAGGCACGACAGGCCCTCCGGGGGCATCGGGGCGGTGACGGTCACGTCGGTGGACTGGACGGTGTGGCTGTAGGCGCCCACCGCCCGCCACTCCAGTTGGACCCCCTGGGCGACCTGGCTGACGGCCCCGCGCACCCGGTAGCGGAGCACCACGGTCTCGGCGCCGCCGGTGGAGACGTGCGCGTACAGCGTGCCGCCCGCCTTCTCCGTCTCGACCGCCAGCTCCTCGCCCGCGCCGTCGGCGGCGCCGATCCCGTACACCTCGAAGACGCGGTCGTGCTCGGTGTCGTAGAGCATCGTCTCGGTGAGCGCCCGGGTGAAGGTGGTCGGAGCCCCGCCCTCGAAGGTGAGCGTCTCCTCGCCGAGCAGGACGCCGTCCTCCTCGAGGTGGAGCCGGATGTCGTTGGTGATGACCGTCTCGCCGGTCGAACTCCGACCGACGACCGCGTCGGGGAGCCCTTGTACTGTGGTTGCCGGTGCCGCCGCCGTCACGGCATGGACCGCCCCCACGGGCCCGACGACGGTGACCACCGTGAACAGCGAGGAGAACACGAGAACGGCCGCCGCGGACGCGACGGCCGGGCACCTGGAGCCGACCCACCACATGACGCGAGAGCCTATCCGGTCCCCCCGCTCCCCCCGTGCACTGACGCCCCTTCCCCGGGGTCGCGCCCACCGTCGCCGCCGGGTGGTCCCATGGTGACCCCGCCCCGCGGCGCGGGTACCGGGTTCTGGTCGGAACGGCCCGGATTCGTCCAGCGGCTCGGGCTGTCCGCCTCGTTCACGCTGTGCGTCGGGCTGGCCGCGGTCGGGTTCACCGGATTCCTCGCGACGTCGGAGATGCTCGCCCCCGCGGAGGCCTCCTGGTCCGGTTCCCACCCGATCGGCGCGGCGGGCCAGGCCCCCGAACCGACGACCGCCGAGGCCCCGCTGACCGACTCCGGCGGCGACCCGCTGCTCGACAACGCCCTGTACGAGGTCGGCGAGCTGGGCGAGGTCACCTGCGGCGTCCCGGAGCTGGACGCGGACGACCCCGCGTCGATGGAGGCGTTCGCGCACGCCATCGCCGACTGCCTCGACCAGGCCTGGAGCGCGTACTTCGCGGAGGCCGGGCTGGAGTTCGCCTCCCCCAACCGCGTGTACTGGTATGCCGAGGGGCACAGCCCGTGCGGCCCCTTCCCCGAGGAGGACACGGCGGCCTTCTACTGCCAGGCCAACCAGGGCCTGTACCTGGGGGTGGAGGACATCGTCGCGGCCTCGGCGGGCACCGACCGGCCCGAGGCGTACACCTTCCTGCTCAGCCACGAGTACGGGCACCACGTCCAGGGCCAGTCCCGCATGCTCGCGGAGTTCCGCACCGACCGCGCGGCGGCCGACCCCGAGACCGCGGACGAACTGACCCGCCGCAACGAACTCCAGGCCGACTGCCTCGGCGGGGTGTTCCTCGGCGCGTCCGGGGCCTCCCTCGACCTCGGCGCGCAGGAGCGGGCGAACATCCTCGACGACGTCGCCCGGCGCGGCGACCACGGAGCCGAGCGCACGCACGGGCAGGCGTCCAGCGGCCGTCTGTGGACCGAGCACGGCATGGACCGGAGGGATCCGGCCGCGTGCAACACCTGGAAGGCCGACGGGGAGCTGGTGCGGTGAGAGGCGTGACGGACCCGGTCAGCCACCGGGCCCGCCAGGCCAACCGCCGTGTGCTCGGCACGGTGGCCGCCCTGCTGTCACTGCTCATGGCGCTGGCCGTGCTCTCGTGGTCCACGGCCGACGACGGCCAGGGCGCCGCCCCCGGGTCCGCGGCCGAGGCGACCGGCGCCGACACCGACCGCTCCCTCCCCGGCGGCTCCGCCGAGGGGGGCGCGGCGGATCTCGCCCACCGCCCCGAACAGCGGGGACGCCCGTCCGGTCGCACCGCGCTGGTGGCCAACCCGCTCTACGACACCGGCCGCCTCAGTCCGCTCCCGTGCCCGGTGCCCGAGCCGGACGTCGACGATCCCGACGCGATGGAGGACTTCCTCCACGAGATCGCGGACTGCCTGGACGACGCGTGGAGCACCCAGTTCGCGCGGGCGGGGATCCCGTTCGAGCCGCCGGCACGCGTGTTCTGGGACGAGCCCGGGGTGAGCCCGTGCCGTGCCTACCCCTCCGCCGCCGGCGCCTTCTACTGCCGGGCCAGCCGGAGCATCTACATCGGCACGGCCGACGTGGTGGAGAAGTGGAACGGCGCCACCGACAGCGTGGTGTACGCGTCCCTGCTCGCGCACGAGTACGGGCATCACGTGCAGGGCGAGTCCGGCCTGCTGGAGTACTACCAC
Source organism: Nocardiopsis sp. NPDC049922 (assembly GCF_040660275.1). Classification (NCBI taxonomy): domain Bacteria; kingdom Bacillati; phylum Actinomycetota; class Actinomycetes; order Streptosporangiales; family Nocardiopsidaceae; genus Nocardiopsis; species Nocardiopsis sp. NPDC049922. Next base: position 724,416 of record NZ_JBFAME010000001.1, read on the forward strand.
GAGCAGCGCCGGCTGGAGGTCGACGTCCTGGAGCGCAACGCCTGGACGCGGCGGAGCGAACTCCAGGCGAACTGTCTGGCGGGCGCGTTCCTCGGCTCGATCCGCCTCGGCTACCCGTTGGACGGGGACGACCTCGCGGCGCTCCTCGACGACGCCGCCGCCACCGCCGACCGCGAGGACGGTGACGAGGAGGAACGCACCCACGGGTCGGCGGACAACGGCGTGTGGTGGACCCGGCGGGGGTGGGAGGAGCAGACCCCCGGCGCGTGCAACACGTGGGACGTCACCGACGAGTCACTCGTCCAGTAACGCTGTCGCGCGCTCACCCAGCGTGGCAGGATGCTGGATATGTCGGCCCCCGCCACACCCCCCGAACCCCCCGTCGCCTCCGACCGACCGGACCCCGGACCCGACCGCGTGGAGCTGCGCGTGCACGGCGTGGCGGGCGGCACGGCCGAGGAGCTCCTCGACGTCGAACCGGCCATGCGGGTGGCCGGTGACGGCCTCTCGGGCTTCTTCCGCTGGCGCGGCCGGGACGACACCGAGACCGTTCCCGGTGTGCGTCGAGAGATCTTCGCGTGGGGGAACCTGAACTCGGGCAGTTCCTCACGTGCTCTGTGGCTGCTGCTGCTCCCGTTCATGCTGCTCAACCTGGCGTACTGGACGCGGCCGGGCCGCGTCGACCGGAACCCGGGCGGCGCGCGCCGGGCGGCCGACCACGTCTACGACGGCTCCGTCCGCCTCCTCGCGCTCTCCCTGACCGTGCTCATCACCCTGGCGGCCGCCGGGATCGGGATGGACCTGGTCGCGTGGCAGTGCACCGCCCAGGCGGAGGCGTGCGTGCGCGCCCGCCCGTGGCTGACCTTCCTGGCCTCCGCCTCCTCTCCCCTGTCGGCGCCGGGGACCGCCCTGCCGCTGGGCGCCCTGCTGCCGGTGACGGTGGTCGTGGTGCTCTGGTGCCTGTCGCGGCGGACCGAGCGCGAGTACGAGGTGGTCCGGGGCCCGGTCCCCCCGGTGACCACCGACGCCGCCCCGCTCAGCCGCCCCGACTTCTGGCACAACGGCGAGATCCTGGCGCGGCTGCGGTCCGCGCACATCGCGGTGGCCCTGGGAACGGTGGCCGTCCTGCTCCTCGTTCCGGCCCTGCGACACGACCTCTCCGGGGGCGGGAGCGCCCTGTCCGGGCTGTCGGGGTTCGGGATGGTTCTGGCGGTGCTCCTGGGGACGGTGATGACCGCGAGCGCCGGGAGTGTCGTGGTGCCCGACGCGGACCCGCGGCGGAACGGGCGCGTGGACCGCGTCTGCCGGATGCTGCGGGACGCGACGGTCACGGTCGCCGTGGGGGTGGCCGCGTACACCGCGTGGCCGCGCCCGTCCTGGACGCCGTCGGGGCGCCTGCCGGGCGCGGGCGCGACGCTCAACGCGCTGTTCACCGCCCAGGGACTCCTGGTGCTGGTGTTGTTGGTGGCCTCGGTGGTGCTGTACGTGTCGGACCGCGCCCACGACCGGTCGGCGATGCGGGGCATGGCGGGACCGGCGACCGCCGCGTTGGGCGCCCTGCTCGGGGGCGGCTTCTCCGCCGCGCTCGTCTACCAGGGGTCGCTGTGGCTGAGCGGGTGCGACGCCCTGACGCCGGGCGGACCCGCCTGTCTGGAGCTGGCCCCGCCGACCGCGTACTCGTGGCTCCAGCTCGCGTTCACCCTGGAGGCGGTGATCGCGCTGGTCGTCGTGGCCGCGATCGCGGTCGCGCTGCGCCGCGCCACCCGCGCCCACCTGCCGGCCGTCACCGAGCAGTACGCGCGCAGCGTGCGCGACCGGCGCACGTGGGAGATCGCCCGCGCCCGGGCCGTGGGGCGGATGACCGAGGCACTGCCCGCCGTCCTGACGGCCTTCCTGGCCCCGGTGGCGCCGTTGGTGGTGCTCGTGCTCTACTCGTCCCTGTCCGGCGACGTGATCACGAGTCCGCGGCCCGCGGACACCGCGGTGTCCGGCGGGATCGAGGGGCTCGCCCGGGAGACGGTGGCGCTGATGGTCAGCGTCGGGTCGGTCCTGGGCGGCGCGGCGCTGCTGGGCGTGGCCTGGATCGGCCGGAGCGCCTACCGGGACCGCCCGACGCGGCAGGCGGTCGGCGCGCTGTGGGACGTGGGCACGTTCTGGCCGCGCGTGGCGCACCCGCTGGCGCCGCCCTCCTACGCCGAGCGCGCGGTGCCGCAGCTGGCCGCCCGGGTGGCGCGGATGGCGCGCGAGGGCGCCGACGTGGCGCTGTCGGGCCACTCGCAGGGGTCGGTGCTCGCCGCCGCCACGATCTGGCAGCTGCCGGAGGACTGCGCGGGTCGGGTCGCGCTCGTGACCCACGGGTCACCGCTCGACCGGCTCTACGCCCGCTACTTCCCCGCCTACTTCGGCCCGTACGCCTTCGCCGACCTGCGGAGCCGGGTGTCGGGCTGGCGGAACCTGTGGCGGGTCACCGACGCCTTCGCCGACCCGGTGCGCACGAGGGAGCGCTCCGGCGACGGCCCGGAGGTCCCCGGGGTGATCGCTCCGGCCGAGCCGCTGCCCGACCCCCGCGCCTACGACCCGCCGCCCGGCGAGGCCCTGCGCCCGGAGATCCTGGGGCACAACCGTTACACGGACGACCCCGCCTACGCGGAGTCCCTGTGGAAGGTGCTGAACGACGGGGGCGACCACCGCTCCTGAGCCCCGCCCCGCCGTGAGGGCGTGGTCGGACGGTCTACCAGGGACCGTAGGGGCCGTTGTTGCGACCGCCGCCCGCGCCCTTGACGGCCGGGCGCACGTCGAGGAGGAAGACGAGGGTCGCGACCAGACCGAGGATGACGAACATGCCGGTGCCGGAGAACACCGCCAGGAGGGACAGGCCCGTGGCCGCGCCGGTGAGGATGAGCCAGAGCTTCTTGCTCTGCTTGTCCATCAGCTCGAACGCCTGCGCCGGTGTGCGGATCGCCTCGATCAGCGCGTAGAGACTGGCCACGAAGGTGACCAGGTAGATGGCCTGCCAGATCAGGTAGAACACAACACACTCCCGACGACGCGTTCCGGCGGGGTCCCGCCCGCTCTCCACGGTAAACGCACCGGGGCCGCCGATCGTGCCCGGGGGAGTCGGGCGTCACAGGCGTGCGCCCGACAGGTCACACCGGGATGTGCCAGAGACAGGTGACCGCCGCGAGGAGGAACGCGGAACCGCCCATGATGAACGCGCCCGCGTGGTACGGGAGTTCGGTGTCGGGGCGCAGGAGGCGGTTGACGCGACGCACCACCCCGGGGGTGGTCGCCTCCAGGGCGGCCATCGCCCCGGCGGGCACGGGCGCGGGTCCGGCGGCACCGAACCGCAGGAGGGCCATGGCGAGCTCGCGCGAGGAGCTCGTGCGGCGGGCCTGGTCGTCGGCGCACATCTCGATGAGCAGGGCGACGCTCTCGTAGTACGTCCGGATCAGGGGGGCGCGCGGGAAGGCGCGCTTGAGCGAGGAGAAGGGCAGCAGCACGAGGTCGTGGCGCTGGCGCAGGTGGGCGTGCTCGTGGGCCAGGACGGCGGCCAGTTCGCGGTTGTCGAGGACCGCGAGGGCGCCGGCGCTGATGACGACCTGGGACCGCAGCACGCCGGGCAGGCAGTACGCGGCGGCGGCCGGGTGGTCGACCACGCGGGCGCCGGGGACGTCGGGGTGTTCGCTGGCCACGAGTTCGAGGAGGTCGTGGTGGCGGCGGCGCACACGCACGACGTGCACGAAGGAGGAGACCAGTCCGTAGAAGAGGACGAGGGTGAGGGCGATCGCCAGGACCACGGCCGCGATGCGGCTGACGCCCTCCAGGCCGCGGGAGAGTTCGGTGAGCAGGAGTTCACCGGTGACGACGTCGGTGACCAGCGCGACCAGGCCCGCCGCGGCGCCGAGTTCGTAGGTGGACAGCCCGTAGGCGAGCAGCGCGCCGATGGTGGACACGCCCCATGCCAGGCCGAGTGCCTGCCAGGTGATCACGGCCGTGTAGGGACCGCGCGACGGCCACTCCGCCCGGTGCAGGGCCTCCATGGCGAGCACGCAGCCGACCGCGACGAGGGAGAGGAGGGCGGCACTGACCATTCGGACTAGTTCCTTGGCTGCTCGATTTCCGCGAGTGCGCGCCGGAGCGCTTCAGCCTCCTGGCCGTCCATGGACTGGACGAAGGCGGCCAGGGCGGCGTCACGGTCTCCCGTCTGCCCGAGCGCGTCGAACATCAGCTCGGACACGTACGCCTCACGGCTGGCTGCCGGACGGTACCGCCACGCACGACCCTCACGTGCCCGGGTGACGACCTTCTTCTTGGCCAGTCGGTCGAGCACGGTCATGACGGTCGTGTGTGCGAGGTCGCGCTCGGCGAGGGCCTTGCCCACCTCGCGAACCGTCATCGGTTCGTTCTGCGCCCACAGTACATCCATCACCGCGCGTTCGAGTTCGCCTAGCCGAGTCATAGCGTCGAGTCTACCGACCCTAGTACTACAGACTGTCGTACCCCCACGTTAAATCCTGGTCACCCGAGGGCAAGGGGGTTCCAGCCGCCCGACGGGAGCGGGAAGGAAGGGAACATGGACCGCACACGGGGCACACGCCTCACCGTCATCAGGGGCGACATCACTGAGCAGCGGGTCGACGCGATCGTCAACGCGGCCAACAGCTCGCTGTTGGGCGGGGGCGGCGTCGACGGCGCCATCCACCGCAGGGGCGGCGAGGCCATCCTGGAGGAGTGCCGACGGCTGCGCGCCTCCCACTACGGGGGCGGTCTGCCGACCGGCCGGGCGGTGGCCACGACCGCGGGTCTCCTGCCCGCGCGTTGGGTGATCCACACGGTCGGCCCGGTGTACAGCGCGTCGGAGGACCGGAGCGCGCTGCTCGCGTCGTGCTTCACTGAGTCGCTCCGGGTGGCGCACGAGCTCGGCGCGGAGTCGGTGGCCTTCCCCGCGATCTCCACGGGCGTCTTCCGGTGGCCCGTCGACGACGCGGCTCGGATCGCGGCGGAGGCGATCCACGGGGCGGAGGTTCGGGTGCCGGAGATCCGGCTCGTCCTGTTCGACGACCGCGCGCTGGCCGCCTTCCGGCGGGCCTTCGACACGGCCTGACGCGTCGGCGGTCGCACCCGCCTCTCTCACCGGCCCGGGTCGGCGATCGGCGGCGGGTAGCCGTCCGGCGCCTCCGGCTCCCGCCACGGCGTGAGCGCCCGCCTGCCCGGCAGGCCCCGCAGTTCCGGCACGTGGCGGCGGACGTAGTCGCCCTCGGGGTCGAACCGCCGGGCCTGGCGCAGGGGGTTGAACGCGCGGTTGGGCCTGGTGTCGTTCCCGGTCCCGGCGACCCACTGCCAGTTCCCGTAGTTGTCGGCGACGTCCCCGTCCACGAGGTGGGCGTGGAAGTGGTCGGCGCCCGCCTTCCAGTGCACGTGCAGGGTCCGGGTGAGGAAGGCCGCGGTGATCATGCGCGCCCGGTTGTGCATGAACCCCTCCCGCAGGAGCTGGCGCATGCCCGCGTCCACGATCGGCACCCCGGTCACGCCCCGCCGCCAGGCGTCGAAGGCGTCCGGGTCCTCGCGCCACTCGCGGTCCCTGGGCCGGTAGTCGCGCGCGGGCAGCGCGGGAAAGGCGCGCGTGACCTGGTGGTGGAAGTCCCTCCAGGCGAGCTGGCGGACGAACTCCTCGGCCCCCTCCCCCGCCCGCGCGGCCTCGGCCGCCTCGGCGACCTCCAGCGCGGACAGGCAGCCGAACCGGAGGTCGGCCGACAGGTGCGAGGTGGCCGCGCCGGGCAGGTGGTCGCGCTCCTCCGCGTACCGGGCCAGGCCCCGGTCCAGCCAGGAGGCCAGCCGCGCACGCGCCGCCTCCTCCCCGCCGCTGAGGCGGTCGGGCGCCGCCGTTGCGATCCCCGCCTCCGCCAGCCCGTCCGGGACGGCGCCGGGGTCGACCCCCTCCGGGAGGCGGACCCCGTCCGGGGCTGGCAGGACGGCCCTGCGGCCGTACTCCGCCCAGGCGCGCCAGTAGGGGGTGAAGACCTTGTAGTGGTCGCCGCTCGCGGGGGTGACCCCGCCCGGGGGAACCACCGTCAGTCCGGGGAACGGGCGCACGCTCAGGCCCGTCCGCCGCAGCGACTCCTCCCGCCGGGCCGCGAACCGGGAGACACCGGCGCTCACGAACACGGTGTCCGCCCCGGTCTCCTCCGCCAGGGCGCGGACGTGCCCGATCGTGTCGCCCTCCCGGACGACCAGGTCACCGCCGCGCGCCCGCAACGCGGCGCGCAGGTCGGCGAGCGCCTCGGACAGGTAGCCGCACCGGTTGCGGGCGGAGCGCTCCACGATCCGCGGATCGACCACGAACAGGGGCAGCACGGTCCCGGCGGCGTCGACGGCGGCGGTCAGGGCCGGGTGGTCGTGGACCCGCAGGTCCTGGGTGAACAGCACGATGGTCGGCGACACCCATCCCCCTCACTGAAGGCGACGCATCACCATCCGAGAGTAGCGGTGACTGCGGGGTCGATCCGCCTGGATCCCGGGTAGGGGTAACGACATGGACGCAGTACACGAGCCGACTGCCGCCGTCCGACCCCGGGTGGGGGTGTCGAGCTGCCTGCTCGGCGCGCCCGTCCGCTACAACGGGGGCCACTCCCGCTCGCGCTTCCTCACCGACGAGCTCGACCGCCACGTGGACTGGATTCCGGTGTGCCCGGAGGCGGAGATCGGTCTGGGCGTGCCCCGTCCGACGCTGCGGCTCCAGAGGCACGACGGCGCGGATCGGGTGATCTCCAGCAAGGACGGCGCCGACCGCACCGACGAACTCGCGGCCGTCGCCGACCACCACGTCCTCCAGTTGCGCCGGGCGGACGGCTACATCCTCAAGAACAGGTCGCCCAGCTGCGGACTGCTCGCCCTGCCGGTGTTCTCACCCGACGGGAACCGCGTCGACGGCAAGGGCCGGGGCGCCTTCGCCGAGCGGTTGACCCGGCTCCTCCCGCACCTGCCGGTCGAGGAGTCCGGCCGCCTGTCCGACGCCGCCCTTCGGGAGCACTTCGTCCAGCGCGTCTTCGCGCACGCCCGCCTGCGCGCGCTCCTGGAGTCGGACTGGCGACCGCGCGACCTCGTGGACTTCCACACGCGCCACAAGCTCCAGCTGATGTCGCACTCGCCGGAGGGGTACCGGAGGACGGGCAGGATCGTGGCCCGGGCCGGATCGGCCGACCGGGACGAGACCGCCGCCGCCTACCGGACCGCGTTCCATCAGGCGATGGCGGTCCGGACCACCCGGGGCAAGCACGCCAACACGCTGCAGCACGCGTTCGGGCTGCTCAGTCCGCTGCTGGACGACACGCGCAGGCACGATCTGCTGACGGCGATCGAGGACTACCGCACGGAGCTGCTGCCGCTGAGCGTCCCGGTCACCCTCCTGCGGCACCACTGCGCGGCGGAGGACGTCGCGTGGGCGCGCGAGCAGACCTACCTGCGGCCCTACCCGGACGAGCTGCGTCTGCGGCACGCCCTGGTGGTATGAGTCCGGGAGCGACAACCTCCACACACAAAGCCCTCGGTCGACTACAGTAAGTCACATTCCGTACCGCTCCGCCTCTCCGGGAGCGGATACCGGTCAACCCCGACCCTGAGGTTTCGGTGTGTTCGCGACATTCTCCCGACGGGCCGTCGTGCTCGTCTCCTCGTGCACGGTCGTCGTCGCCGCGGCGGTCCTGGCCACCACCCCGCCCGGAGGGCTCCCCGGACGGCTCGGTGAGCGCCTGCTCGGCACCGGTCCCGAGGTCAGCACGGGCGAGGTCCGCTTCCCGCCCGTCCAGGGCGAGACCACCCCCGCGCCGATCCCGCAGCCGGGCCAGGTCGCCGTCTGCGACGAGGCGGGACGGGACGAGGTGGTCACGCTCCCCGACCTCGGCGCGCCCGAGGGCGGCCGTCCGCTGTGGATCCGCCGCCCGCCCGGCCCCGACAGCGCCGACCTGCCCGTGCTGTACCTGCTGCACGGATCGGCCTCCACGCACCGCACGCTGACGGACGAGCGGATCGGGGAACGGCTGGACGAGCAGATGTGCCGCGCCGGGGTCGAGTTCGTCATCGCCGCCCCCTACGGGCAGGTGGAGTCGGGGGCGACCACCGAGTGGGGGGACGCGGCGGACGGCTCCTTCGCGTTGGAGTCGTTCCTCACCGGCCCGGCGGTCCGCGCGGTGGAGGGCGACCACGTCCGGCCACGGGGGTTGCGCGCGATCGGCGGCTTCTCCATGGGCGGCTACGGCGCGGCGGCCGTCTCCCTGCGCAACCCCGAACTGTACGGGCAGGTGGTGAGCTGGGGCGGGTACTTCCGGGTGGACGACCCGGACGGGATCTTCGGCGACGACGCCGAGGACCGCTCCCCCGATCGGCTGCTCGACTCCCCGGAGGCGCGCGACCTCCGGTTCGTGCTGGTCGAGGGCGAGGAGGACCACACACCGCTCCAGGAGGGCAGCATCCACGGCGAGGCGGAGCGCTTCGCCGGTCTGCTCACCGAGGCGGGTATGACGGTCGCCACGCTCAGCCCGCGCGGCGGCCACGACTTCCGGACCTGGACGCGGAGTTTCCCCGAAACGGTCGACTTCCTGGTGTCGGGCTGGTCAGCGACGCCCTGAGTCGACGCGCCGTCAATACCAGGACCCTCGGACAGTCCGGGTGGGAACAGTGTGTACCTTCGTCGCTGTTGACGACAGCGGCCGTATACACGATCGGAAGGGACCACCGGTGTCCGCAAACGTGCCTGAGGGCGAACAGACGGCGGTCCCCTCCCGGGTCGCGACCGTCAGTCTGCACACCTCTCCGCTCGACCAGCCCGGCACGGGCGACGCCGGTGGACTCAACGTGTACGTCGTCGAGGTGGCGCGGCGCATGGCCGAGCGGGGCGTGGCCGTGGACGTGTTCACCAGGGCCACCAGCGCCGACCTTCCTCCGATCGTCGAACTCGCGCCCGGCGTGAACGTGCGGCACGTGCCCGCCGGTCCCTACGGGCGCCTGGACAAGCACGCGCTCAACGACCACCTGTGTCCGTTCATCTTCGGCATGCTCCGTGCCGAGGCCCAGGGCGAGCCCGGCCACTACGACCTGGTCCACGGCCACTACTGGCTGTCCGGCAGGGCCGGTGTCGTGGCCGCGCGCCGGTGGGGTGTACCGCTCGTGCAGTCGATGCACACGATGGCGCGGGTCAAGAACGCCTCCCTCGCCGAGGGCGACGCCCCGGAGCCGGAGGCGCGGGTTCGCGGCGAGGACCAGCTCGTGCGGCAGGCCGACATGCTCATCGCCAACACCGACGACGAGGCCCGCCAGCTGCGCGAGTTCTACGGCGCGCGCGACGAGCGGATCAGCACCATCCCGCCCGGCGTCGACCTGGAGGTCTTCACGCCCGGCGCGCGCGACGAGGCGCTGCGCCGGATCGGGCTGGCGCCCGGCACCGAGCTCCTGCTGTTCGTCGGTCGCGTGCAGCGGCTCAAGGCGCCCGACATCCTCATCCGCGCCGCCGCGCGCCTGCTCGACCGCGACCCCTCCCTGCGCTCGCGTCTGGTGGTCGGCGTGGTCGGCGGCCTGTCCGGCGGCGGCACGCGCGAGCCGGGACTGCTGGCCGACCTGGCGCGCTCCCTGGGCGTGGCCGACGTGGTCCGGATCGAACCTCCGCAGGACCGCGTGCGGCTGGCCGACTACTACCGGGCGGCCACGGCGACGGTCGTGCCCTCCTACTCCGAGTCGTTCGGTCTGGTCGCGGTGGAGTCGCAGGCCTGCGGAACACCGGTGGTGGCCTCGCGGGTGGGCGGCCTGACCACGGCGGTGGCGGACGGAACCTCCGGGGTGCTGGTGGAGGGGCACGACCCCGACGACTACGCGGCCGTGCTGCACCGGCTGATCACCCAGCCGGCGTGGCATGCCAGACTCGCGATGGCGGCCCCACGGCACGCGGCGACCCTGGGCTGGTCGCGGACGGTGGACGAGCTGCTGGACGTGTACCGGGCGAGCACCGCCCCGCGCCCGCTGCCGATGGCCGCGTGCCGGTGACGGATCGAGGGGAAGGAACGGACGTGGGAACGGATACGGCGCGCGAGGCCGCGGCCCAGGCGATCGCGGAGGCGGTGGCCGAGGCCGGACTGGAGACGGAACGACCGCGTGAGGGCTCCTTCCTCGTCACCCTGCCGGGAACGGCCAAGCTCAAGACGCTGGTGTGGCTGGAGGTCGGGCCGCACAGCCTGACGCTGACGTCGTTCTTCTGCCGCCGTCCGGACGAGAACCACGCCGCCTTCTACCAGTGGCTGATGCGCCGGAACTCCGACATGTACGGAATGGCGTTCGCGGCCGACGACGTCGGCGACGTGTACCTGCGCGGCCGTCTGCCGCTGGAGGGGATCACCCCGGGCGAGGTCGACCGGCTGCTGGGGTGCGCCCTCACCTACACGGACGAGAACTTCAACGCCGCGCTGGAGCGCGGGTTCGCGTCGGCGATCCGCAAGGAGTGGCACTGGCGGGCCGAACGCGGCCACGACATGCGCAACCTGAAGGCCTTCGCGCACCTGGCCGAACCCACCCACCACGAGTAGCGGGGGCCGGGGTCGCTCCCGGAGCGGGTGAGCGGGGTGGATACGCTTGGTGCCATGGGAACTCTGGTACTGCTGCGACACGGTGAGAGTGTCTGGAACGCGAAGGGCCTGTTCACCGGGTGGGTGGACGTGGACCTGTCCGCCACGGGCGAGGACGAGGCCCGCCGCGGCGGGGAACTGCTCAGGGCCGCCGGGATCACCCCGGACATCGTCCACACCTCCCTCCTCAAGCGCGCCATCCGCACGGCCAACCTCGCGCTGGAGACCGCTGACCTGCACTGGCTGCCGGTCCAGCGCACCTGGCGCCTGAACGAGCGCCACTACGGCGCCCTCCAGGGCAAGGACAAGGCGCAGACGCGCGACGAGTACGGCGACGAGCAGTTCATGATCTGGCGCCGCTCGTACGACACCCCGCCGCCGCCGATCGCCGACGACGACCCCTACTCCCAGGCGGGCGACGCCCGCTACGCCGGTCTGCCGCCGGAGCTGCTGCCGCGCACCGAGTGCCTCAAGGACGTGCTGGACCGCGCCCTGCCGTACTGGTACGACGCCATCGTCCCCGACCTGGCCGCGGGCCGGACGGTGCTCGTCGCCGCGCACGGCAACTCGCTGCGCGCGCTGGTCAAGCACCTGGACGGGGTCAGCGACGCCGACATCGCGGGGCTGAACATCCCGACCGGCATCCCGCTGCGGTACGACCTCGACGACCAGTTCAAGCCGACCAACCCGGGCGGCACCTACCTGGACCCGGAGGCCGCCGCGGCCGCCATCCAGGCCGTCGCCAACCAGGGCAAGAAGTAGGCCCGACCCACGCGTTCCGTGCCCGTGCCGCCCCCGGTGGCGCGGGCACGGCCGTGTCCTGGGCCGGACTCAGTAGACGAGGGCCTGGGCGCCCTCGCGCAGGGTCTCCTCGACGAACGTGGGGGCCCCGGCGATGCGCACGCCCTCGATGAGGTCCTCCTGCGTCAGGTCCCGGCGCGCGGCGCACTGCGTGCACACCGTCACCCGGCCCGCCGTGAGCACGGCGGCGAGGAGTTCGGCCAGGGGGGCGGCGTGCGGGAGTGCGAAGTCCTCCGCGCGTCCGGGGACGGCGAACCACGCCGACTCCCCGGTCAGCCACAGCGAGACCTCGACGCCGCTGGCCAGGGCCGCGGCGGCGACCGTGAACGCCTGGTTGCACCGCTCGGGGGCGTCCTCCCCCGCGGTGACCTTGATCACCATCGATCGAGACATGGTCGCCAGCCTACTCAGATTCCGAGGAGGATCAGAACGGTCCCGGCGATCGCGCAGACCGCGAGGGCGGTCGAGAAGGCCACCGCCTCACGGCGCCGGGGGGACAGCCGCACCGGCTGCGCGTCGACGCCGTGCTCGATGGTCAGGCCGCCGCCCTCGGGGGCCGCGATCACCACGCGCCCGTCCCGGATCCGGACCTCACCGGAGACGCGCACGCGGGCGCCCCGCCGGATCACCCATTCGCGGTACTCGAACTCGATGGTCTCGCCGCGGAAGACACCCGAGATCCGCCCGCGCACGCGCGGCAGGAGGTCGTCGGCGGCGGCCGCCACACCCGGCTGGGGGCGCCCCACCACGCGTTGCAGGCACAGTTCGGCGCCACGGGGCTCACCGCCGGTCGGGTCGACGAAGACGCGGTCGCCCTCGTCGGTCGCACCCTCCGCGACCAGACCGAACAGCTCCTCGGAGCCGAACTCGGCGATGGGGTCGCAGGCCCGTTCGCGGACCGCGCCGTCCCCCCGGTCGCGGTTGAGCGGCCAGTAGTGCCGCAGCACCTCGTGGCCGTGCCACACGCACTCCGCCCCGGCCAGGCCGGAGCCGATGGTCCCGGCGGGCCCGGGGGCGGCGACACCGGTCAGGGTGACCCGCTGACCGCCGCGCGCGGCCAGCGCTCCCGGGCGCAGGCGGGCCAGGCCCCGCTGACGCAGCCAGCGCCGCACGGCGAGGAAGGTCAGCGGGAGGAGGACCACCGCGGCGACGAGCAGCACCGAACCGATCAGCAGTAACACAGGCCGCCCCTTCGGAAAGTGCGTTGGAGGTCGAGGACGGCGGCGGGCGCGACACCCCGTGGCCACACCGCGTCGGTGACCATCTTTACCAGCTCTCCGGGAAAGCGGGGCCAATTGGGCATGACCGGAGCCGTGCACGGGGATGGCCGGAGCGGGCTGTCACCGTCACCCTCCGGACGCGGCTACGCTCAGGGACCATGGACGCTGATGTACACCCCGATCTGGCGAAACTGTCCTTCCTGATCGGTCGCTGGGAGGGCGTCGGCGTCGCCGGATACGCCGACGAGGAAGAGTTCCAGTTCGGCCAGGAGATCGAGTTCGCGCAGAGGGACGGTCTGCCCTACCTGGACTACCGCGGCAGGGCCTGGCGGATGACCCCCGAGGGAACGCTCGGCGAGCTCATCACCGAGGAGTCCGGGTACTGGCGTGCGCTGTCGGAGGAGGACACGGCGCGGTACGCCAAGGACGACGGCGAGAACGTCATCCACCTCGAGGTGCTCATCGCCCACAACGAGGGCTTCATCGAGTCGTACCTGGGCAACGTGTTCGCGAACCGGGTGGAGATGGCCACCAACGCGGTGATGCACACCATCACCGGCCTGGAGGTGACCGCGTCGCACCGGCTCTACGGCCTGTTCGGCGAGGACAGGGAGACCCTGGGGTACGCGTGGGACCTGGCGGCGCGGGGCCACGACCTTCGCTCGTACATGTCGGCGCAGATGAAGCGGACCGACCGGAACGACTAGCGCGGAGCGCGGCCGGGGTCCGTCCGTGCTCACGCATGGGCGGACCCCGGGCTGTCTCCCGCCGAGGGGGCGGGGCCGGTCGGACGAGGTCCGGCAGCCCGGGGTCCGGGTGTCCGTCTGGGATTCGCCGCGAACGACGTCGCGCGAACGCGTTGCGTCGCCCTAGCGGACGGCCACCTCGCCAGTCCTAGAATCAACCATTTCTCGGACCACCTCCTTTCTTGCGTGCCACGACAGTACGTCGCCCCCGACCCCTGGGGCAAATGTTTTTCCTGGGGACATAACCACAGGTCAAAGACGTGTTTTCGGTGCGCCCGCCACTGCGGCTACTCTCGGCGGTATGACATCGCCGCTGCTGACCACACCGGGCGCCGTGACCGCCGAGTCGATCGACACGGGCGTCGCCGCGCACTACGGCGACCCCGCCCACGAGGGCCGCGCCATCGAACGCTCCAGCGCGTGGGTGGACCGGAGCAACCGGGGCGTGGTGCGGGTGAGCGGGCCCGACCGCCTGGGTTGGCTCAACGACCTGACGAGCCAGCTCACGCGCGACCTGCCGCCCGGAACCGCGACCGAGGCGCTGGTCCTGGACACGCGGGGCCACCTGCGGCACCACCTGTCGCTGGTGGACGACGGCGAGGCCGCGTGGATCCACACCGAACCCGGCGACGGGCCGGGGCTGGCCGCGTTCCTGGACTCGATGCGGTTCATGCTGCGGGTCGAGGTCGAGGACCTGAGCACGTCGCGCGCGGTGCTGACGGTGCTCGGACCGCACCGCGCGGCGGCGGTCGCCGCGGTGACCGAGCGGATCGACGACGTCCCCGTACGCGCCGCCGAGGGAGAGACCGACCTGTTCCTGCCCGCGGAGCGCCTGGCGGAGGCCGCGCGGGCGCTGACGGAGGCGGGGGCCCGCCCGGCGGGCATGTGGGCCTACGAGGCGCACCGGATCGCCGAGCACCGGGTCCGTCCCGGCGTGGACACCGACGACCGCACGATCCCGCACGAGGTCGACTGGGTGGGCCGCGCGGTGCACCTGGACAAGGGCTGCTACCCGGGGCAGGAGACGGTCGCGCGGGTGCACAACCTGGGTCGGCCGCCGCGCCGTCTGGTGCTGCTGCACCTGGACGGGACCGCCGAGCGGCTGCCGGAGGTGGGCGCCGCGATCGAGCTGGAGGGCCGCGCCGTGGGCCGGGTCGGGTCGTCCGCGCGCCACCACGAGCTGGGCCCGATCGCGCTGGGCGTGGTGAAGCGGGCCGCGCCCACCGACGCCGACCTCGTGGTCGAGGGGATCGCGGCGAGCCAGGAGGTCGTCGTGGACCCGGACACGGGCGCCAACGCCCAGATCGACCTGCGCCGCCGCCCGAGGTAGCGGCCGGGTCGCCGCGGCGCACGCCGGGGGCCCGTCCACCGCGTGCGGACGAGCCCCCTGCGTGCGGAAGCGTCAGCTGCTCAGGACCGCGGCGAGGCGCTCCTCGTGCAGGCGCTCACCCCAGGACGGGGCGAGCGGGGGCAGCTGGCCCACGCGCCAGCGCAGCAGGAGGTCGGCCAGCGCCGGGTTGCGCGGCAGCGCCGGGCCGTGCAGGTAGGTCCCCAGGATCTGGCCCTGGTAGGCGCCCTCGGTGCGGTCGTCGTTGCCGATGCCGTGCACCGTGGTGGACAGCGGGCGGGCGGACGGGCCGATCGCCGTGCGGCCCTGGTGGTTCTCGAAGCCGGTGATGCGGCCCACCCCCAGGGAGGGATCGACGTCGGCGACGATCTCGCCGACGGCCCGGGTCTGGCCGCGTCCGCTGCGGATGTCGAGGATGCCCACGCCGGGCAGCGGGTTGGCCTCGTCGTCGCCGTAGCTCTCGCCGATGATCTGGTACCCGGCGCACACGGCGAACACGCAGGCGCCCCGCGCGGCGGCACGGGCGAGGCCGCCGTCGGCGCGCAGGCGCTCGGCCGCGAGTATCTGCGGGCGGTCCTCACCGCCGCCGAGCAGGTAGATGTCGCCCTGCTCGGGCACGGAGTCGCTGGAGTGGACGTGCACGATCTCGGTGGGGATCCCGCGCAGTTCGGCGCGTCGACGCAGGATGAGGACGTTGCCCTGGTCGCCGTAGGTGCTCAGCAGGTCGGGGTAGATCCACACGATCCGCAGGGCGCTGCTGGTGTCCGTCATGAGTCTCTCCCCTACTGGACGCGGCCGTAGGCCGTGCGGATCTGCTGGAACGCGGTGTAGTTGGCGATGACGTCGACCTTGGTGATGTCGGGCTGCTCCGCCTTGAGCCGCTGCAGGACCTGGTCGACCCGGTCGGCGACCTCGAAGGCCACCCCGTCGGTCTCCAGCCGCAGGGCCAGGTCGGTGCGGCGCTCACCCATGACGAACACGCGGCGCCCGCGCAGCACGGTGTAGTCCACGTCCCAGAGCCAGGACGTGTCCTTGCCGTCGGGGATCTGCGCGTTGACGGAGAGGATGACCGGGACCCGCGGCGGGTCGAGGACCGCGAAGGACTCCAGCCATCCGGCCGGGTTCTTGGCGAGCAGCAGGCGCACCTCCACGCCCATGGTCACCACGGAGGTGTACCGTCCGGCGACGGAGGTGATCTCGCGTAGCCGCTCGACGGCGCGCACCGGGTGGATGCCGTACCCGGCGGCGGTGGCGGCGGCGATGGCGGCGTTGGACCGGTTGGCGTCACCGGGAAGGTTGAGCTGGAGCCGCACGCGCTGGCCGTCGGGGCAGACCAGGGAGTCGGTGTCGTTGTCCACCCCCCAGGTCGTCTGGGGCCGGGCCAGTCCGCACTCGGGGCACTCCCAGTACGGGTCGACGTCGCGCTTGAGGTGGCCGCCGCACTCGGGGCAGCACCAGGAGTCCTCCTTCCAGCGCTGACCGGCCGAGACCCAGGTGGCGTTCGGCGCACCCAGCCCCGCCCACGCGACGAGGGGGTCGTCGGCGTTGGCGATGACGTGCGTGTCGGTCTCGGCGAGCGCGGTGCGCCACTTCTTGGCGAGCAGGTTGATCTCCGAGGCGCGGTCCATCTGGTCGCGGCTCAGGTTCATCAGCACGACGAACGCCGGGCGGGTGGCGCGCAGGACCTGCGGAAGGTACTTCTCGTCGACCTCCAGCACGCCGTTGACGGCGGAGGTGCTGGACAGCGCCGTGATGTGCCCGGTGGGCATGTTCGCACCGAACTCGTTGGTGGCGACGTCACCGAGCTCGCGCAGGGCCTGCGTGATGAGCTTGGTGGTGGTCGTCTTGCCGTTGGTGGCGCTGACCAGGGCCAGGCGGCGTCCCTGGGCGAGTTTGGCGAGCAGGTCGGGCTCGACCTTGAGCGCGACCCGGCCACCGATCACGGAGCCGTCTCCGCGTCCGGTCGCGCGCGACAGACTGGCTGCGCTCCTACCCAGTACCGATGCCAGTTGGGCGCGCAGGGGAAGCTCGCTCATCTACTCTCCAGGTCGCTGGATCGCCCGCGCCACCACGTGGCGGTCGCGGGTGACGTGTTGGGGCCAAGCCTAGTGTCCACCTCGGGTCACACCCGCCAGTCCAGGCGCTCGGGGGGCGGTCCCAGGTTGGGCGGCACCCGGTCGGGCACCTCGGCGCCGTCGGGAGCCCCGGACGGCGTCGGCGCCGGCGCCGCGCCCTCCTCGGCGGGAGGCGGGTCGGGGAGCGCGCTCCGTGGCCGTGCTCCGTCGGCGCGGCTCCCCGGCGCGGAGGTCCGCCCGTCCCCCTCGGACGCCGGGTCGGCACCGTGTCCGGTGGCACGGGCGTCCTCCACCGTGGCCAGGGTGGCTGTGGACAGGCTGAGGATACCCGGGTTGGTGTCGGTGAGGACAGGCCCGTCGTCGCCCAGGAGCAGCGCCGCCGTGCACGGCAGCCGCCGCAGCGACCCGGCGTCCAGGCCGATCGGCCGCGACGGCCCCTCGCCCTCCGCACCGGGCGCGGCGGGCGCGTCGATCTCCTCGGCCTGGGCGGTGGCCCGCCCCCAGGCGGTGGCCGATCTCACATGGCGGACGAGGTCGAGGGGCGCGATCCCGGCGGCCGCGTTGCGGATCATCGCCCCCGACTCGGTGTGCGGGGAGGGGAAGAACCGGTCGTCCGCCTCCGCCTCGGCCTCCGGGTCCGGATCGGGTTCGGTGACCGTCGCGCCCACCGCCTCACCGATCACCTCGGTCAGCCGGTGCACCGTGAGTCCTCCGGCGCCCCGCCCGCCCGCGCCGGACGCGGCCGGTTCCCCACACCCGCCCGCCTCCGGCGCGGACGCACCCCCACGTCCGCTCACACCCGGTATCGAGGCCACGGCGCGCTCGACCGTGTCCGCGGACCCACCACGCTGGCGCATGACCACCGGCAGGCAGGCGGGGTCGGAGAATCTGGCCAGGGCGGCCGGGGTCGGGGCGCGGAACATGAGCACCACCTCCACGCCCCCGTCGGCGGCGGCGCGCAGCACCTGGTCCACCTCCCCGTCCGGCAGGCTCTCCGCCCCGCAGACCACGACCGTGCGGGTGCGCTCGGGGCGCGGCCGCGGCCGTCGCGCCGCGGCCCGCTCCGGCCCCTCGCGCGGGCCGTCCTCCAACAGCTCGCTCAGCGCCGCCACCGTGTAGGTCCCGTACATCCGGGCGGCGACCTCACCGGAGGCCCGGTCGGTGGAGATGATCTTGATCTGCGCGTAGGCGCCGTCCTCGACGCGGGTGCCGACCGTCTCGAAGGGGCTCAGCCGCCGTTCCAGCTCCCAGGCCCGTTCCCAGACCCCGGGGGTGTCGGCACAGCGCCGACGCACCCGGGCACGCTGGTCCGCGGTGAGCCGCACCAGCGCCGGGTCGTCCTCGGCCGCGTCGCCCTCCGGTGTGCACAGCGCGCGCAGGCCGCCGATGAGCTCCGCGATCCCGGCGCGGGGGCCGAGCACCTCCAACAACCGCAGCAGGAGGGTCTCGTCGGCGTCGACGTCCTCCGCCGAGCCGGACGCCGCGGCGACCGCGGACAGGACCCGGGCCCGCTGGCCCGCGTCCAGGTTGGTCCCGAGGGTCATCCGGGGCAGGTCGGCGGGGAGCACCCAGCGGCGCGGGGCGACGGCGCACCGGCGCGCCAGCCGGACCAGCTCCCGGGCGACCGACCGGCCGGTGAGATCGACGACGGTGAGGTCGCCGCCGCCGCGCAACCGCGAGACTCCGACCGTGGTGAGCAGGGCGGACCACCCGGCGTCGGTGCCGCCGACCACGACGACCGCCTCGCGGTCGGCCGGCACGGTGACCCCGTACCAGTGCGGCTGGGCCTCGTAGGCACGGCTGGCCGCCCGCCACTCCGTGTGTCTGCGGGCGTGGTCGCGTTGGCGGTCGCGCAGGGCGCGGTCGCGCTCCTCCCGCTCGGCCGCCAGCCGCTCCTCGGCTCTGGCCAGGCGTTGGGCGATGACCTGTCGGCTCTGCACCAGCGCGAACCCGACCGGCGCGGCGATGGCCGCGCAGGCGAACACGCCGCCCACGGCGAGGGCGGCGGGCAGGATCCGCTGTGACCACAGCAGGACGAACAGGACGGCGAACAGGGTCAGCCCGACCAGGGCGACGTGGAGCGGACGGTTGGTCTGGGCCTCGCTGTCGCGCTGGCCCGCGATCCACTCCTCGCTGAGGGTCCGCGCGTCGTCGGGCGCCGGACGGCGCGGGGCCGGACCCGGATGCGGCAGGAGCACGGCGTGCCGCCAACCGAGGTAGGTCCGTCCGGCCTCGCCTCGGGGTGAACCGTCTGTCCGTGGGTGGGGCACCGTCCGAACACCTCCTGACCGGCCTCGGTGAGGGCTCCGGGCGCGCCCGGAGTGGGGCATGAGGCCGTCACCAGCCCGCCGAACCAAGTCAAGCAGGCCAGGCCACGGGCTGCCAGCCTCTCTCCCCCGCCTGTGGACAACCGGCGCCCCGCGCACCCGCTCCCGCCGTCACCGCGCGAGGCCCGGACACGGCACGGCGCCGGTGCCGACGGTCGTCCCGTCGACACCGGCGCCCCGCACACGCGCTGGCCGGTCCCGCGCTCACGCGCCGGTCCGGTACCCGAGCGTCAGGCCTGCACCTGGAGGTCGATGACCTTGCCGACCTCGGCGTTCACCGTGTACTCCCCGGTGAAGCCCTGGGAGGCGAGGACCCGCACCTTCCACGACCCGTCGGCCGCGAAGAAGCGGAAGGTGCCCTCGTCTCCGGTGGCCACCTCGCCCACGAAGTCGTCGTTCTCGTTCAGGAGCCGGGCGTAGGCGCCGCGCAGCGGCGCGCCGTCCCGGGTCACCGTGCCCTGGATGACCGCCTGGTCACCCGCGTCCACGTCGGCGAGGGCCACGCCCCCGACCGGAGCTCCGCAGCTGTCGCTCACTTGGCCTCCGCCTCTCCGAGCTCGACCGGAACGCCCACGAGGGAGCCGTACTCGGTCCAGGAACCGTCGTAGTTCTTCACGTTGTCCAGCCCGATGATCTCGTGCAGGGCGAACCAGGTGTGCGAGGAGCGCTCGCCGATGCGGCAGTAGGCGATGATCTCCTTGTCGAGGTCCACACCGGCCTCGGTGTAGAGCTCCCGCAGCTCGTCGGCCGTCTTGAACGTGCCGTCCTCGTTGGCGGTCTTCGCCCACGGGATGTTGCGCGCGGTCGGGATGTGGCCGGGACGCTGCGAGGTCTCCTGCGGCAGGTGCGCCGGAGCCAGCAGCTTGCCGGTGAACTCGTCGGGCGAGCGGACGTCGACCAGGTCCTTGGCGCCGATGGCGGCGACGACCTCGTCACGGAAGGCGCGGATGCCGTGGTCCTGCTCCTTGGCCGTGTACGAGGTGGCGGCCCGCTCGGGGACCTCCTTGACGAGCTCGCGGGAGTCCAGCTCCCACTTCTTGCGGCCGCCGTCCAGGAGACGGACGTTGTCGTGGCCGTAGAGCTTGAAGTACCAGTAGGCGTAGGCGGCGAACCAGTTGTTGTTGCCGCCGTACAGGATCACCTGGTCGTCGTTGGCGATGCCCTTGGCGGACAGCAGCTTCTCGAACCCGGTGCGGTCGACGAAGTCGCGGCGGACCGGGTCCTGGAGGTCCTTCTTCCAGTCGATCCTGACGGCGCCGCGGATGTGCCCCCCGTCGTAGGCGGACGTGTCCTCGTCGACCTCGACGAGGACCACGTGCTCATCGTCCAGGTGAGCCTCCACCCAGTCGGCGTCCACAAGGACGTCGGAGCGGCTCATGGGGAACCTCCTGTGATTCATGGTGCGGTGTCGCGTGTGCTGGTCGGTGCCCTCCGGGCATGCGGAGCCCGGGGGTCGGGGGTCAGGCGATCAGGGTGCGGGCGGACGCGGCGTCCAGGATCGGCACGGCCTCGCGGGGACGGTGGTACGCGATGCGGCGGGCCCGTACTCCCGATCCGCTCCCGCCCGACCCGTCTCCGGGGCCCGGCGGGCGCCGGGCACGACGGAGGAGCCGTGGATCACGGAAGGGAAGGGTGCCGAGACGGCGCGACGCCGCCCGCGAGGGCCGACCCGCATGGCGTGGAGTCCCCGACCTCGTGCTCGGAAACGGACCGGTCGCACGGAGGGGACGTGGGCTGGGAAGCCCGTCCGCCCTAGGGACACAGACAGAGCGCGGCGGCGACGCGGCAGAAGTCCACTGCCCGTCGCTTCGTCAGATACGCGCTCGTCAAGGAAGTCACGTCCTAGACGCTACAGGCCGGTCGAGGTGTTTGTCACGGGTGGGCTGGATCACAGCTGGGTGCGTCAGCGCCGGTGGGGAGGGTGCGCGGGGCCGGTTCAGGGGAGGGCGGCGCCGAGCGCGGCGATCACGTCGGCCTTGCGGGGCTGTCCTCCGCCGCCGCGCACGACCCGCCCGGAGGCGTCCAGGACGAGCACGGTGGGGGTGCCGAGCAGGCCCAGGCGGCGCACGAGGTCGAGTCGGGACTCGGCGTCCACCTCCACGTGCGCGACGCCCCCGACCATGCCCGCGACGTCGTCGAGGACGCGCCGGGTGGCACGGCAGGGCTGGCAGAACGCCGTGGAGAACTGCACGAGCGTGGCCCGCTCCCCCAGGTCGGCGCCCAGGTCCTCACGGCCGAGCAGCTGACCGTCCCAGGGACGCGCGGCCCGGTCCCGGTCTCCCCCGCGGGTCTCGTACGCGGTCACGGATCCTCCCTGAGAGCCGGTCAGGCCGCCTCGGCGCCCATGAGCGGGACGTCCTGGCCCACCCCGGTGATCCGCAGTCCGTTGGACGCGGCCTCCATGTCGGTGACGGTCAGGCCGAAGGGCAGTGCGGGCGCCTGCACGCTGAAGCTGAGCATGCCCTCGACCATGGACGTGACGTCGACCGGTGTGTTGCCCAGCTGCACGTCGACGGGGGTGAGCCGCACGGTGTCGCCCTCGACGGTGAACTCGCCGCCCGCCGACACGGAGGTGCTCAGACCCAGCTCGGGGATGGCCAGCTCGCCGGTGATGCGCGGCTCCCCGCCCTCCGTCGTGACGGTCATGCCCTCGGGCAGGTGGGAGCTGAAGTAGGAGTAGGGCACCACGAAGGAGCCGTCGATCGTCCCCGCGACGACGGAGGGCTGTTCGAGCAGGTCGGACAGGGGCGCCTCGACATCGCTCGCCGCCGCCTCGATCTGCTCGACGGTCACCCCGGCCATGGCGGCGCTGTCGGCGCTGATGGTGATCCGCGAGTACTCGCCGCTGACGACCTGGGGCAGGAAGGCCCAGCCCTCGATGGCCACGTCCGGGTTCTCGGTCATGTCCAACTGCTGCGCCATCCGCTCCGAGACCGTGCCCTCCGCGACGCCGCGCAGAGCCACGTCGGCGACCACCGCGACGACTCCGATGAGGAACAACAGGACGACGAGGAACTTACGCATGAGTCCCAGCACACTTTCTTTCGCTCAGGCGCGCCTGTCGGCCGGTTCGTCCCGCCGGTCTAGGTCACACGCCGTCGGCACCTGATGGGGCCGGTCATGAAAAACCTGTAGGGAAGGGTACTTCACCCGGATTGCGACGAGGTGTGCCTCGGTGAGGTTTCCCACCTGCGCGAAAGACACCGGTTCGAGACCTTTCGCTGCGGGCGTCGCGTCGCGCGGCGTCGGGGACGCGTTCAGTGGGGCATCAGCATGGCGGCGAGGCCGTCGCTGGCCGAGGCGCCCGACAGGGAGAGCTCGATGACGTTCGTGGCCACCACCTGGGACGAGGAACGACGGGCGAACTCCAGTGTGTGCGGCTGCCGCTCGTGCTCCTCGCGGGCCAGCTCGTCGCGGTAGATCGCGTAGACGATGCGCTGGAGGGGCCCGTTGGGCACCGTGTGGCAGGCGAACAGCAGCGTGTCCGGCTCGTGGTGGGCGACCTGGTCGACGACGGCGTCGGCGATCTGGTCGAAGCCGTCCTCCTGGCCCTCGGCGAGGGTGTAGATCGTGATCACACCGCGCAGCTTGGACGGGGCCCGACGCGCCGGTGGGGCGTCGTGGCGGTCGGGCTCGGGGTTGCGACGCCTGCGGCGCACGGGTTCCTCCTGGGGCTCGTCGTAGGACTCGAAGGGCTCGTCGGCGTCGTCGTCACCGTCGTAGCGGTCGTCGTGGCGACCCTCGTCGTAGGGATCCTCGTCGTCGTAGGGGTCGTCGTCCTCGTACCGGTCCCGGTGCCGGGGGCGCGCGACCATCGCGGAGGCGCCCCACAGGGCCGCGACGGCGCCCAGCGCCAGCAGCGGCCCCAGGACGCCGAGGCCCATGCGGCCGACGACGACGCAGAGCAGGGCGGCCAGGGCGACCAGGCCCAGCACCGACAGGTCCGCGCCCCGGTCGCGTCCGCCGCCGCGTCGACGCAGGACCGCGACGAGCGCGCAGACGAGGAAGACGGCGACCACGAGGTGCGCGGCGCCGATGAGCCAGCGGGGGATGATGTCGTAGTGGTCGGCGAAGGCCGGGAAGGCGCGGTCGAAGCCGCCGCTCAGCCGGTCGACGAACAGCACCACCAGCGGAACGATGGTGAAGGCGCTGAGGAACAGGCGCGAGGTGAACCGGCCGCGCGGGGATCGGACGCCGTACTCGACCGCGCCCCACGCCATGTAGAGCGGGCCCAGGAGGCTGACACCGATCTGGTGGAGCCGGAAGGTGACGTCGCCGAAACCGAGGATCGCGCCGACCACCGCGGCGCTGAGCCCCGCGGCGATGCCGAATGCGGCGACCAGCCAACCGACCGCGGCGGCGCTGGGGCGACGCTGGGCGTACGCGGCGAGCGCCGCGGTGGCGCTCCAGGCCACCAACGCGCTTGTGAATGCCAGTCCTACCGTCACCATCCCGACAATGATGCTGCACATCGACGGGTGGATGTGCACGTCATAGCAGCGGGTGGGGACAGTCTGGGGGAAGATCCCGCAGAGTGGGGGCACAACCCACCCGATGCATTGTGACCTTCATCACCAGAATTGCACCGGGGACCCAGTGATCCCACGAGACTCACCGGTGGCCGTAGGCTCGAGACCAGCGGGGAGCGTCACCCCGGACATGGAGGGCCGCCTCCCCCAGCCGAGCCAGGAGAGAACCGTGCCGTACGACGCGCCGCGCCCGCCCTCTGGGGGGCCGGGAGCCGCCTTCTTCGACGTGGACAACACCCTGATGCGGGGCGCGTCGATCTACCACTTCGCACGGGGCCTGGCGTCCCGCGACCTGTTCACGACGCGCGACCTGATGCGGTTCGCGTGGGGGCAGACCGTCTTCCGCGTGACGGGCGCGGAGCAGCCCGACCACATCAACGCCGCGCGCGAGGCGGCGCTGGCGTTCGTCGCCGGGCACGACGTGGCCGACCTGGTCACGCTGTGCGAGGAGATCTACGACGACTCCATGGCCGACCGCATCTGGGAGGGCACCCGGCGGCTCGTCCAGCGCCATCTGGACGCCGGGCAGCCCGTGTGGCTCGTGACGGCCACCCCCGTGGAGCTCGCGCAGATCATCCGCAGGCGCCTGGGACTGACCGGGGCGCTGGGCACCGAGGCCGAGAGTATCGACGGCGTGTACACGGGCCGACTCAACGGCGACCTGCTGCACGGCCCCGCGAAGGCCGTGGCGGTGCGCGCGTTGGCGCGGAAGGAGGGCTGGGACCTGACGGCCTGCTCTGCCTACAGCGACTCCTCCAACGACCTGCCGCTGCTGTCGATCGTGGGCGACCCGCACGCGGTCAACCCCGACGGGGACCTGCGCAGGTACGCGCGTGCGCACGCGTGGCCGGTGCACGACTTCCGCAGACACAGAAAGGCGCTGAAGGTGGCCGTGCCCGCGGCCGTGGCGGGCGCCGTGGCGGGGGGGATGGCGGTACGGGCGCTCCGTCACCGCCGCCGGGCCTAACCCCTCTCCCGGAGCGGTCACCACGGGGTTCGCCCTTCGGGCGCCACCGGGGTTCCGGAACGGAGGCGGACGGAGGCTCAGCGGCCCAGGGTCGCCCGGAAGAGCGCCAGCACGTGGATGGGGCGCAGTCCGGGGCCGCGCGGCGGCTGGGCGCAGGCGCGGCTGCCGGCGTAGGACTCGAAGGCCTGGGCCGAGGTGTAGGACGGCGACCAGTGCAGGACGCGCTCCAGGGGGGCGGTGTCCCAGCGGGCGGCGTCCAGGGTCGCACGCACCGAACGCGCGGCGCTGGCGCTCGCGTAGGCGATCCGACCGTGGCGGGCCAGGCCGCGGAGGACGCGCAGTCCCGAGGCGGGAACCGGAAGCCGCTGGCCGCCGATCCGGCGCAGGCAGTGCGACAGGGGCACGGAGTCCTTGGCTGCGACGTCGAAGGAGCCCGTCTCCTCGCTCAACGCCATCCGCACCAGCACCTCGGCGGCGTCGTCCTCGTGGAGGAAGCGCACCCGCGGGTCGCGGCCGAGCACGGTGGGCACGACACGGGAGTCGAGATATCGGGTGAGGGGGGTGTCCGTGGAGGGGCCGATGAGGTTGGCGAACCGCAGGACCGCCACGGAGACGTCGGGTCTGCGTCGCTGGAGTCCGCGGGCGTGTCGTTCGACCTCGGCCGCGTCGTCGGCGTCCAGGGTGGCGCTGGAGCGCACCACGATCCGCCGTACGGACGCCGATCGCTGGGCCGCGGTCAGGGCCCGCATCGCGCCCAGGAGGTGGTCCTCGCGGTGGGGACCGCGGTCGGCGTCGAGGCCCAGGTGGAGGACGAGGTCGGCGCCGGAGTCGGCGACGATCTGGGGCAGGCTCTCGTCGTGCAGGTCGACGTGGGCGTACTCCAGGGTCGGGGCGGCCGGGGCGCCGTCGCCGGACGCCTCCGGGGCGTAGGTCGCCCAGCCCTCACCCGAGGGCGGCGCGGAGTCCACTCCGACGACCCGACGCACGTCGGGCGCCTCCCTCAGGGTCTGCGCGACCCTGGCTGCCATGGGGCTGGAGACCCCGGTGACGAGTACGACACGAGCCATGGCGAGACGTTCCTTGGAAGACGGGAGCCGAGATTCCGGGAGGTCAGCGGACGTTCACCGGAAGGTGAAGAGTGTGTCCGCGACTCGTGAACCACAACAGCGACTCACCCGGAAAATTCCTGCGCGGTGCTCGGTACCACGCGGGGAGGGGGTGGTGTCTCCGCGTCCGAAGGCGCGCCCAGGGCCCGCCCACGCCCGCGGAGAGACGACGTTCGCCGCGACTTCCTACTTCTTGTTGCGACGCGCCACACGCGTGCGCTTGAGCAGCTTGCGGTGCTTCTTCTTCGCCATCCGCTTGCGGCGCTTCTTGATGACGGAACCCATGGGATCACCCTCTCGCTGACTGGAGTGCCGGACATGCCGCACCAGTGGGCGGTGCCTTACCGGCATGGAGCTCGGATACGGTCGCCGTGCCCGCGGGGCACCGACCGGTGCCGGGCGCGGGGTGGCCCGTGCGGCCGGGGCGGACCCCGGTGAGGCCGCCGACGGAGGCGTACGCCCACCGCACCCGAAGCCCCAGCTTACCGGTACGGGCACGCGGTCAGGGTCATGCCCCCGGAAGACCCATCGCGTCGGTGTACAGCTCCGCCGCCGGTTCGGCGTAGCTCACGCTGGCCAGCCGCTCGTCGACGAAGGTCAGCGACGTGACGCTCGCCAGGTTGCACTCCCGCCGGTCCGGTCGGTGCCACAGGCGCTTGTGCTCGGCCGCGCGGCGCGCCATCCAGATCGGGAGCTGGTGGCTCACGCACACCGCCTCGCGGCCCCACGCGGCGCGGCGGGCGTCCTTGACGGCGTCGACCATGCGGGCGACGATCTGGGTGTAGGGCTCCCCCCAGGACGGGCGGAACGGGTTGTACAGGCGTCTCAGCACCCGGGGGTCGCGCGCCGACCGGGCCGACAGCGACATGCCCTGGAACCGGTTGGCCGCCTCGATGAGCCGGTCGTCCAGGGTGACGGGCAGGTCGAGCCGCTTCTGGAGCGGGACCGCCGTCTCCTGGGTGCGGTCCAGGGGGGAGGAGAACAGGGCGGCGACGTCGTGGCCCTCGAACCACTCCGCGGTCATCTCGGCCATCTGCTGGCCCCGGTCGCTGAGGTGGAAGTCGGGCAGTCTGCCGTACAGGACCCTGTCGGGGTTGTACACCTCGCCGTGACGCAGCAGGTGCACGACGGTGGTCGTCGTCATCGTGGTCGTCCTCTTGATCCGAATCGCGGGCGCGCCTAGCCCTGGGCCTCCGCCGCGGCTCGCGCGGCGCGGGGTAGCGCCTCGACCACGCGGTCGATGGCGGCGTCGTCGTGGGCGGCGGAGAAGAACCACGCCTCGAAGGCCGCGGGCGGCAGGTAGACGCCCTGGTCGAGCATGGCGTGGAAGAACGCCGCGAACGCGGAGGTGTCGGTGGTGCGCGCGGTGTCGAAGTCGTGGACGTCCTGGTCGGTGAAGAACACCGTGAAGAGGTTGCCGCCGCCCTGGACGCGGTGCGGCACACCGGCCTCGCTGAGCGCCTTGGAGACCTCGGACTCGACCTGGGCGGAGACGCGGTCGATGTGGGCGTAGACCTCCGGGGTGGCGCCGCGCAGCGTGGCGATCCCGGCCGCGGTGGCCAGTGGGTTCCCGGAGAGGGTGCCGGCCTGGTAGACCGGGCCCTCGGGGGCGAGGCGGTCCATGACGTCGGCGCGACCGCCGAACGCCGCGGCGGGCAGGCCGCCGCCCATGACCTTGCCGAAGGTCATGAGGTCGGGGGCGACGCCCTCCAGGCCGTACCAGCCGGAGGCGCTGACGCGGAAACCGGTGAGGACCTCGTCGAGGATGAGGAGGGCGCCGTGAGCGTGCGCGATCTCCTTCAGGCGGGCGTTGAACCCGGCCTTGGGCGGGACGACGCCCATGTTGGCGGGGCAGGCCTCGGCGATGACGCAGGCGATGTCGTCGCCGTGCTCGGCGAAGGCGCGCTCGACCGCCTCGAGGTCGTTGTAGGGCAGGACGAGGGTGTCGGCGGCGCTGGCGCCGGTCACGCCCGGGGAGTCGGGAAGGGCGAAGGTGGCCAGGCCCGATCCGGCGGCGGCCAGGAGGGCGTCCACGTGGCCGTGGTAGTTGCCCGCGAACTTGACGATCTTGCCGCGCCCGGTGAAGCCGCGCGCGAGGCGGATCGCGGACATGGTGGCCTCGGTGCCGGAGTTGACGAGGCGGACCTTCTCCACGGGGGTGCGCTCGACGATGAGCTCGGCGAGCTCGACCTCGCCGGGGGTGGGCGCGCCGTAGGAGGTGCCTGCCGCGACCGCGTCGTGGAGGGCCCGCACGACGGGCGGAGCGGCGTGGCCGAGGACGAGCGGCCCCCAGGAGCAGACGAGGTCGACGTACTGCCGGCCCTCGGTGTCGGTGAGGTAGGGGCCTTCGCCCTTGACGAAGAAGGGCGGGGTGCCGCCGACGGCGCCGAAGGCGCGCACGGGCGAGTTCACGCCGCCGGGGACGACGGCGGTGGCCCGCTGGAAGAGCTCTGCGGAAGTCTGTTGAATACCCACGTCACCAGTGTGTCAGCTGTGTCCGGTTCGGTGACCGTGACCCGCCCCGTACCGGTCGCGGTGTCGTCGGTGGTCGGTGGCGGGGGGCACACGCCCGCAAGGGTCCTGTCGCGCGGATCGTCCCCGTACGCGCGGCTCCGCCTCGGCGCGCGGCGGCGGGCGCGGGAGGTCGGTCCCGGCCGAGGCCGGTCCTCTACCAGTGAGTAACTTTGGTCGGGTACACCTTTCTCCACCGACCGGAGTCAGCATGGCGACGAACTTCACCACCGCGGACCTCATCGACGACCACGGCGACACGCTGCGCAGCTGTTCCACCCAGTTCCTGCGGTTCGGCGGCCGGGACCGCTTCTTCGGCCCCATCCGGACGGTCGCGTGCCACGAGGACAACGGCCTGGTCAAGCAGGTGCTCAACACTCCCGGGGAAGGCGCGGTCCTGGTCGTGGACGGCGGCGGCTCCCTGCGCTCGGCCCTGATGGGCGACATGATCGCCGAGTCCGCCGTGCGCAACGGCTGGGCGGGCGTGGTGATCCACGGCGCCGTCCGCGACACCGTCGCCCTGGGCGGACTCGACCTGGGCGTCAAGGCCCTGGGCTCCAACCCCCGCAAGTCCGCCAAGGACGCCGCGGGACGGCTGGACGCTCCGGTCACCTTCGGGGACGTCACCTTCGTGCCCGGCGAGTGGCTGTACAGCGACGAGGACGGGATCGTCGTCAACGCCGAGCGCGTGTAGTCGCCGGAACTCCTAGAGAACCGTCACCGTGGCGGGGATCGCGTCGAGGAGAAGGGGGTGGAACTCCTCGGGGGTGGGCGACGCCGCCTGGTTGTGTCCGACCGACAGCACCGCGAAGTCCGCGGTGCCCGTGTCCACGATCAGACTCACCACGCTCACCTCGCCGAACCCCATGTCCACGCGGGTCGCGTCGGTGCTCCCCTCGACCTCGTGGGGGCGGCTGCCGCCGTCCCGGAAACCCTCGTTCAACGGGCCGACGAACGTCCGCAGGTACGTCGCCGTGTCGGCGGTGGTCACTCCCTGGGCCCCACCCGCCCGCGAGTTCACGTAGGTCAGGCTCGTGAAGGCGACGACCGTCCCGTCGTCACGCGTCAGGGCGTGGACGATCTCGGGGCCGTCCATCTCCAGCGACATCGGGGCGGGCAGCTCGTCCGTCGGTTCCCACCCGCCCGGCGCCTGATAGGAGATCCCGTACCCGGAGAGATCCTGGCCGCCCGCGATCCCCATGGCTCCCCCGCCGGGAGCGCCCTCGGGGCCACCGGTCTCCCCGGCGGACTCCTCCGCGTCGGTCGAGCCGGGGGCACCGCCCCCGTCCGTGCCCCCGCCGTCGCCGGAGTCCCCGGCCGGGTCCTCCGGGGCCGCCGCCAGGTCCGCCCCGGCCCGGACCGCGCCGAGCGTGAAGCCACCGCCGATCGCCGCGGCGAGCAGGACCACGGCTCCCAGGACGACGAGCCACACGGGCATCCGGCGTCGAGGCCGGGGACGCGGGCGCGGCGGCGCTCCCTCGGGCGAACGGCCGTGGGGCGGCGCTTCGGACCCCGGGCGGGGCGGTCGCGCGTACGGGGGTGGGGGCGGGGTCGATGCGTTCACCCGGACGAAACTACGTCATCGCACCCCGTGTCGGACCCCCTCCGTCCGGAACCGGTCAGCGTCCGTCCCCGGCGAACTCCTCGCTCGCGTCGGAGAGGATGTCGAGCACCGCGATCGGATCGGGCAGCGGAACCGATCCGCCCTCGTCGTAGGGCGCCCGGATCCACGTGACCCGGCCACCGGACGGCAGCACCGACGGCGCGCCGAGCACGAAGCTGTCCCGGCAGTGCCACCGCAGACCCGGCGTCTCCTCGACCGTCTCGGGGACGCAGTCCAGGTGGCACGACCACCATTCGTCCTCGTCCACCGGCGAGCGCGTCGCCACGAAGAACAGGTAGCGCGTGGACTCGACCGCCGCGACCGGCCCCGCCGGGACGCCCGCGCGGCCCATCCGCGCCAGGGCCATCACACCGGCCTCACGGGGCACGTCGAACACGTCGAAGACCCGGCCGGTCGGCAGGATCACGTTCGCGTGGGGGGAGGCGGTCCACCACCGGCGGATGGTGTCGGTGTCGGTGCTCGCCTCCACGCCCCAGGCCATGGTGACCGGATGAGCGGCGGGGTCCGGACAGCCCATCCGGTCGCACGTACACGCCCGGTCCTCACCGGGCGCGGCCCCGCGTACCACCGGCCAGCCGAGCCGTGCGTACCGGAGCGCGGACTCCATCATGCTGTCGGTCGTGTGGCGCCGTTTCCGTCGATAGAGCACCTCTGCCATCGAGCCCCCCGGTGGTCGTTCGTGATCGAGACGCGGCCGGCGGCTGGCGGCCCCACGCCCGGCGACCGCGACCGGTGCGGAAGGCCCGGCGCCCTCACCGGAGCAGACGCGCCGCCTCGGTCGCCCAGTACGTGAGGATCTGCTCGGCCCCCGCCCTGCGGTAGGACGTCAGCGTCTCGACGATGGCCCGCTCGCGGTCGAGCCAGCCGCGCTCCGCCGCCGCCTCGATCATCGCGTACTCACCGCTCACCTGGTAGGCCGACACGGGCACGGGAGAGGACTCGGCGACCTTCGCGACGATGTCGAGGTAGGCCAGGCCCGGCTTGACCATGACCATGTCCGCGCCCTCGGCCACGTCCAGCGCGACCTCGCGCAGCGCCTCGCGGGCGTTGGCCGGGTCCTGCTGGTAGCCGGAGCGGTCGCCGAACCGGGGCGCGCCCTCCGCGGCCTCGCGGAACGGCCCGTAGAAGGCGGACGCGTACTTGGCGGCGTAGGCGAGGATCGGCACCCCGGTGTGCCCGGCGCCGTCGAGCCCGGCCCGGATCGCCGCGACCTGGCCGTCCATCATCCCGCTCGGCGCGACGACGGCGGCGCCCGCCTCCGCCTGGGCCGCCGCGATCGACGCGTACCGCTCCAGGGTGAGGTCGTTGTCCACGTTCCCGTCGGTCGTCAGCGGACCGCAGTGGCCGTGCGAGGTGTACTCGCACAGGCACAGGTCCGCCATCACCACGATGTCCTCCCCGACCTCGGCCGACAGGTCGCGCAGGGCCGCCTGCACGACGCCGTCCGGGTCGTCGGCCCCCGAGCCGCGCTCGTCCTTGTGCGCGGGGATGCCGAAGAGCATCAGTCCCCCGACCCCCGCCGCGGCGGCCTCGACGGCCGCCTTGCGCAGGCTGTCGCGGGTGTGCTGCACCTGGCCGGGCATGGAGGAGATCGCCACCGGTTCGGTGAGCCCCTCCTTGACGAACATCGGCAGGACGAGGTTCTCCGGGAGCACCCGCGTCTCGGCGACGAGGCGGCGCATCGCCGCGCCGCGGCGCAGTCGGCGCGGCCGGACGGCGGGGAACGCGGCGTCGTGGCTGGAGGCGGTCATGTCGGGGCTCCCGGGTGGTCGTCGGATGTGGGCGGGCTCAGAGCTTGCGGCGGCGGCCGCGGCGCTTCTGGCTCGGCTTCAGGACGGGCTTGCCGGCCTCGATCGCCTCACGCCGCTTGGCGGCACCGTACTCCGAAAGCGCGTCCACGAGGGCCGGAACGGAGGCTTTGGGGGCCACGACGTCCACGCGCAGCCCGAACTCGATCGCGGTCTTCTCGGTCTCGGGGCCGATGACGGCGATCACCGTCGTGTTGTGCGGCTTGCCCGCGATCCCCACCAGGTTGCGCACCGTGGAGGAGGACGTGAACAGCACGGCGTCGAAGCCACCGCCCTTGATCGCCTCTCGGACGGGAGCGGGCGGCGGGGCGGCGCGCACGGTGCGGTAGGCCGTGACGTCGTCGACCTCCCAGCCCAGGTCGGTCAGCCCGGCCGAGAGGGTCTCGGTGGCGATGTCCGCGCGGGGCAGCAGCACCCGCTCGATGGGGTCGATCTCGGCGTCGTAGGGCGGCCACACCGACACGAGTCCGGCGCTGGACTGCACGTCGTCGGGCGGCAGCAGGTCGGGCTGGATCCCGAAGTCGCGCACGGCCCGCGCGGTGGCCTCCCCGACGGCGGCGACCTTCACCCCGGCGAAGGCGCGCGCGTCGAGCCCGTAGGACTCCAGCCGCTCGCGGATCGCCCGGACCGCGTTGACGGAGGTGAACGCCACCCACTGGTACCGGCCGGTGACCAGGCCGCGGACGGCGCGCTCCATCTGCTGCGGGGTGCGCGGCGGCTCCACGGAGATCGTGGGGACCTCCTCGGGGACGGCCCCGTGCGCGCGCAAGCGCTCGGACAGCGCGGCGGCCTGCTCCTTGGTGCGCGGCACGAGCACCCGCCAGCCGAACAGCGACTGGGTCTCGTACCAGGACAGCTCCGGCTGGCGACTCACGGGCGTCCCGACGACCATCAGCGCGGGCGCGGTGAGGTGGTGTCCCTTGGCGTCCTTGGCCTTGAGCTCGGCGACCAGGCGGTTCAGCGTCGAGGTGACCGTGGTCTGCCGGGTGGTGCCGCCCGCGCGCACGACGGCCACGGGCGTCGTCGGCGGACGTCCGCCCGCGATGAGGGTCTTGCACAGCACGTCGATCCCGGGGCCCTGGTGCGCGGGCGGCTCACCGGGAGGGGCGTCAGCGCCCAGGACGACCAGCGTGGCGTCGCTGGCGGCGGCCTCGTGCCAGTCGACCTCGGCGCCGCCGTGCGCACGCGCGTGCAGCAGCCGGACCTCGGGGTTGCCGTCGCCCAGGAGCGGGATGCCCGCGAAGGTCGGCACGGAGGTCACCGAGGAGACCCCCGGAACCACGTCGACGTCGATCCCGGCCTGGTGGCAGGACGCGACCAGGTCGCCGCCCCGGCACCCGAAGAACGGGTCGCCCGAGAACAGCCGCACCACGCGCTGCCCCTCGCGGGCGCGCGCGACGGCGAGGGCGTTGATGTCGCCGCCGCACTCGTCGGCCTCGATGACGGACACGTCCTCGGAGCAGTGTTCGAGGAGCCCCTCACGGAAACCGGCGAGCTCCTGCCCGGCCGGTTCGCGGAGGGTGATGACCACGTCGGCGCGGCGCAGCATGTCGGCGCCGCGCAGGGTCAACAGGTCGGCGCTGCCGGGGCCGGAACCGACCAGCGCCACGTGTCCGGTCCGCGATGCGGCGCGCGACTCGTCGGGCTGGGGGTTGGCGTTGGCGTTCACGTACTGGCTCCTCGTGTGTGGTTCGCCTGTTCCCGGGGCGCGGGTTCCGGGACGGTGGCGATGCGGCGGGCGGGTTGTGCGGCGGCCCGCCGACCGGCTCCTACGGTGTCTCGTCCCTCTCGGTGAAGGCCGCGGCGACGATGCGGTCGGCGCCCTCGGCGATCATCCGCCGTGCCAGGTCCCGCCCCAGGTCGGCGGCGGCCGCCAGGTCCCCGGGATCCTCCAGCCCGATCTCGCGCTCCCGGCGCACGGCCTCGGCGCCGTCGGTGGCGACGACGGCGGCGCGCAGGCGGAGCCGGCCCCGCCCGTACTGGGCGTAGGCGCCGACGGGCGCGGCGCATCCGGCCTCCAGCTCGGCCAGCACGGTCCGCTCCGCGACGACCTCGGCGCGGGTGGGCGCGTGGTCGACGGAGGCGAGGTGGGCGAGGTCGCCCTCGGCGCGTTCGGTGGCGCACTCGACGGCGAGGGCGCCCTGGCCGGGCGCGGGCAGGACCTGTTCGGGCTCGAAGACCTCGGTGACGTCGTCGAGGCGGCCGACGCGGCCCAGCCCGGCGTAGGCCAGGACCACGGCGTCGACCTCGCCGGAGGCGACCTTGCCCAGGCGGGTCTCGGCGTTGCCGCGGATGGGCACGAAGGTGAGGTCGGGGCGGAGCGCGGCGAGCTGGGCGGCGCGGCGCGGGGACCCGGTGCCCACGCGCGCGCCCGAGGGCAGGTCGGCGAGCTTGAGGCCGTCGCGGGCGCACAGGGCGTCGCGCGGGTCGTCGCGCTCGGGGACGGCCACGAGGGTGAGGCCCTCGACGGGGGCCGTGGGCAGGTCCTTGAGCGAGTGGACCGCGAAGTCGATGTTCCCGGCCTCGAGTTCGTCGCGCAGGGCGTTGACGAACACGCCGGTGCCACCGAGCTGGGTCAGGTGCGCCTTGGTGACGTCGCCGAAGCTGGTGATGAGCACGAGCTCGATCGCCTGTCCGGTGCGCTCGGTGATCGCGTCCGCGACCATCTGGGACTGGGTGGTCGCCATGGTGCTGCGGCGGGTGCCGAGCCTGGCGGTGGTGCCGGTCATGACTGCTCCTGAGCGGAGGGCTCCGCGTGGGTCGGGGCCGTCGGGGCGGTGAGCGCCCCGGGCGCCTGGGGGTCGAGGTCGAACAGTTCTCTGAGGGCCGCCTCGTAGGACTCGCCGTCCGGCGCCTTGGCCAGCTCCTTGACGCGCACGGTGGGCCGGTGCAGGAGCTTGTCGGCGACGCGGCGCATGGCGCGCGTGATCTCCTCGCGGGCCTTGGCGCCGAGGTCGTCGGGCAGGCGGCCGTGGAGGCGGGTGAGTTCGGCCTCGACGACGTCCTGCGCCTGGGCGCGCAGGGCGACCACGGTGGGCGTCACCTGGTTGGCGCGGCGCACGGCGCCGAACTCGGCGACCTCCTCCTCGACGATCCCGCGGACCAGGGTGAGGGAGCCGGAGCGGTCGCCGCCGCTCCCCGAACCGGTGGCGGCGGCCTGGCGCAGGTCCTCGATGTCGACCAGGCGCGCGCCGGGCAGGTCGCGGACGGCGGGGTCGATGTCGCGGGGCAGCGCGAGGTCGAGGAAGACCAGGGGTCTGTCACGTCCCTCGGCGGCCGGGGCGACGGCGTCGGCGGTGAGCACGAGGCCCTGGGCGCCGGTGCAGGAGATGACGAGGTCGACGTCGGCGAGGGCGTCGGCGGCGGTCTCGAAGGGCACGGCGTGCGCGGCGACGGTGTCGTAGGCCTCGGTGAGGCACTCGGCGAGGCGGGCGGCCCGCTCCTGGGTGCGGTTGGCGACGACCACGCCGCTCGCTCCCTGGCGGGCGACGGTGTTGGCGGACAGGGCGCTCATGGACCCGGCGCCCAGGATGAGGACGCGGATCCCGGCCAGGCAGCCGGGCGCGGGCCGGGCGACCTCGGCGTCGGCGGCGGGGGTGTCGGCGGGGACGGTGGAGGCGGTGGAGGCGGTGGTTCCGGCGGGGGCGGTGGCACCGGACATGGGGCAGCCCGCAGGGGCCGCCACGCCGTCGGCGGGGGTGGTGCGGGCGACGGTGACGTCGGCGGCGTCCGCCGGGGCGCCCAGGTGGCGGAGGGCCTCGGTGAGGCCGAAGCTGACCATGTCGGCCCCGGCGTGGTCGAGGTGGGTCTCGGTGTGGGCGCGCTTGCCCACGCGCAGGGCGCGCTGGCCGAGGTCGTTGAGGACGCGGCCGACGGTGGCGTTGTCCTGGCCCTCCTTGAGGGCGTCGCGGACCTGGCCGAGGATCTGGCCCTCGCCGACGACCATGGAGTCCAGGCCGCAGGTGACGGAGAAGAGGTGCTGCACGGCGCGGTCCTCGTAGTGCACGTAGAGGTGCTCGGAGAGCTCGCCCAGGGGCACGCCGGTGTGCCAGCAGAGGAGTTCGGTGATGGCCGCGACGCCGCCGTGGAAGGTCGCGACGTCGGCGTAGATCTCCGTCCGGTTGCAGGTGGAGACCACCATGACCTCGTTCACGGAGTCGGAGCCGAGCATGTCGCCGACCGCCCTGGTCCGCGTCTCCCCGTTCAGCGCGACGCGTTCGAGCAGCGCCACCGGTGAACTCCGGTGGCTCAACCCCACGGCCAGGACACTCATCCGAACTCTCCTATGCGGGCCCTACACAGCTTCATCCATACTCGGGTACGGTTCGCCAGCCCCGTATGCGGCCCCTCCCGAGACGCGGCGCACGCTCGCTCATCGCCGCCGCGTGTGCGGGCCTCACGGCCCCGGTGTCGGTCTCACGTCAGCTCCAGTCCCGCCCGCCGCGCCTCGCGGCCGTCGCCGTCGGCCCTGCGCTGCGCGTGGAAGGCCAGGATCTGGAGTTCGATGGACAAGTCGACCTTACGCACATCGACCCCGTCCGGCACATTGAGCACCACGGGGGCGAAGTTGAGGATGCTGGTCACCCCGGCCTCGACGAACCGGCTCGCCACGCCCTGGGCGGACGCCGCCGGTGTCGCGATGACCCCGATGGACACGCCCTTGGAACGCACAACCTCCTCCAGGCTGTCAATATGCCGCACGTCGAGGGAGGCCACACTGCGTCCGACCACCGACGGGTCGGCGTCGAGCAGGGCCGCGATACGGAACCCGCGCGACCCGAAGCCCCCGTAGTTGGCCAGTGCGCGGCCCAGGTTGCCGATGCCGACGATGGCCACGGACCAGTCCTGGGTGAGACCAAGCTCACGCGAGATCTGGTACACGAGGTACTCGACCTCGTAGCCCACCCCGCGCGTCCCGTAGGAGCCCAGGTGGGACAGGTCCTTGCGGAGTTTGGCGGAGTTCACCCCCGCGGCCGTCGCGAGCGCCTCGGAGGAGACGGTGAGGATCCCGCGGTCCTGGAGCGCCTGGAGTGCGCGGAGGTAGACCGGCAACCGGGCGACGGTGGCTTCGGGGATTCCCCTCTCCCGGGGCCGAGGTGGACGACTGGTCACAGGCGGGCGCTCCTGAGCGGCTGTGGTGCGGACGGGGTGCGGGCCGTGAGCGGCGCGCCGTGGGGGCCGGTGCGTCGTCCTTCCCCGACTGGTCTGTGCTCCAGATTACGTGCTTGTGAAAGCACGCACAAAGTGGGGTCGGGTGTGACACGGCGTTCATAAGTTCCCACGAATCGGGGGCGCGGGGGCCGCGCGGCGCGGCCGGAGCCGCTCCGCGTTCCTCCGCGCGAGGTCACGGCGGCGTCCGGTGGTACGGGGAGGCGGATTCCGGTCGCCGGCCGCTCTCCCCGTCCCCCCAACGGAAGGCCCCCGCATGCCGGAGAAGCGGTATGGCCGAGGTGCCCATTCCGGGCCGCCGGAAGGAATCCGGTGAGAAGATTTGTGCAGAATCGCGCGAATTCTCGCGCGCTCTCCCACCTCATAACATCGCAAAGGCGACATGTGGACACACCGCAGAACGCGCGAAGCGGTGTGTGCGCGATCTACCGACGCCGATCCCACGCACGGGCACGGCACGCGCGCCCCCCACGGCGGGACCCGCGAACCGACGGGCGCCACCCGGCGCGGATCCCGCGTCCGGCCGGCCTCACGCGCCGATCGCGGAGCGCAGCCGGTCCTCGGCGACCCGCCAGAAGTCGTGCCGACGCCCGTCCACGAAGGTCACCGGGATCTTGTCCCAGTACTCCTCGCGGTCCGTCTCGCCGACCTCGTCCAGCCGCACCTCGGCCCGCGTCACGCCGAGGTCGTCGGTGACGCGCTCGACGACCGACCACGCCTCCTCGCACAGATGGCATTCCGGCTTTCCGAGCACGACCACGCGCGCCCGCCGCGCCCAATCCGGTGTTCCGCCCATGTCTCCTCCGTGTTCCGAACCGTTCAAGCGACCCTCACCCGCCCGCGAAGGGCGGTAGGACCTCGATCACAGTGCCGTCCGTGACGGGGACCTCGCGGTGCGGCCGACGACCGACCGGCCGTTCGTCCACCAGAAGGGACGAAGCCCCGAGAACACGCTGGAAACGGTCGTCCGGATGCAGCCGGGAGGCCGCGTCCAGGGCGTCTCCGAGCGTCTCCGCCTCGACCCGTTCCTCGGCGGTTCCGGCCGCTTCCTTGGCCGCGGCCCAGTACCTGATAGTGCACTTCGCCATCTGTTGATTATCCTTGGTGTTGCTCGGAGGCGACGTATTCGACAAATCTTCACCGGGGGCAATGGCGCCTTCGTTCGTCCGCATCGCGCGGGGTTGACGAGAAGAGACGCATGAGCCATCTGCTGCTACTGACGAACTCGAACGAACCGTCCGACCACGTGCTGCCCGCTCTCGGACTCCTCCTGCACTCGGTGCGGGTGGCGCCCGCGGAAGCCGGTGCGCTCCTGGCCTCCGGTGCCAACGGAAGCTCCAGCGCTCCCGTCGACGCCATTCTGGTCGATGCGCGAACCGACCTGGCAGCCGCCCGGAACTTCTGCCGCCTGCTCGACACCACGGGGCTGGACTGCCCGCTGCTGGTCATCCTGACCGAGGGCGGCGTCGCGGCCCTCACCCCGGACTGGCAGGCCGACGACTTCATCCTCGTCACCGCCGGACCGGCGGAGGTCGAGGCCCGGCTGCGCCTGGCCGTGGGGTCGGCCGACGCGGGTTCCGACGACCCGGACGAGATCCGCCGGGGCGACCTGGTGATCGACGAGGCGACCTACATCGCGCGGCTGCGCGGGCGGATCCTCGACCTGACCTTCAAGGAGTTCGAACTCCTCAAGTTCCTGGCCCAGCACCCCGGCCGCGTGTTCACGCGGGCGCAGCTGCTCCAGGAGGTGTGGGGCTACGACTACTTCGGCGGCACCCGCACCATCGACGTCCACGTGCGGCGCCTGCGCGCCAAGCTCGGCGCGGAGTACGAGTCGCTCATCGGCACCGTGCGCAACGTGGGCTACCGCTTCGTCCCGGACCCGGTCGCCAAGTCGGCGTCGGCCAAGGACGGGGGCGCGGAGTCGCTGCCCGCCGCCCGGACTCCGGAGACGACCGGGAAGTAGCGGGAGGCCGCGGCGGACCGCCCGAGGCGGCGGCGCCGGGCGTGCGGACGACCGAGGACGACCACGGGGTGCGCGATCGGCGTGACCGGGACCGACGGGGTCCCGGTCGCCGACCTCGCGCGGTGTCGGGTCCGCCCGGGGAGGCGGCGTGGAACCCGCTCACATCCGGTACTCCGTTCACCCAGCGTGACCGCCCGTGCGAAATCGGGTGCGCAAGGCACTCGTCTTCGGCGGCCGAACGCCCTAGGATTCGTGTCGTACCCCGAGTCGGGTGAGAGCGGGCGCGGTGACACTCCCCTGGCCGGGTCGTACGCCCACCGTTCCGGCGCGCCACCGTAGGAGTGAATCGCACCGATGTCCACCCCCGCCGCGAGACCCCCGCTCCCCGCGCACACCCGGCCCCGGCCCCTGCGCCTCGCTCTCGGCACCACGTTCGTCGGGTCCACGCTCATCGCCGTGGTGGCCCCCGCCTACGCCGCACCCTCGCCGCCCTCACCGTCCGACGAGCCCACCGCCGACCCCCCGTCGGTCGCCGTCGCGTTCCAGCACCCCGCCAGCGAGGTGGACCTCGGCTCGGACGCGCCCTCCAACCCCGTCACCGCCGTCAACACGGGCGACCTGGCCGTCTGCCTCGTCGACCTGGCCGTGGAGGCCCCGGACTTCCGGGTCGGCGGCTTCGAGCCCCAGCGCCTCGACCCCGGCGGGCGCGTGCCCGTCGGTCTGGTCGACGGCGCGCCCCGGGAGTCGGTCGACGTCGTCGCCGTCCTCACCTACGCCGCCGCCGACGACCAGGGCGAGTGCACCACCCCCGGGACCCAGACCAGCGCCGTGACCGGGACGTGGTCGATCACCGTGATCGCCCCCCGGCCCACGGGCTCCCCCTCGCCGGACCCCACGGAACCTCCGTCCCCGAGCCCCGACCCGACGGAGCCCCCCTCCCCCACTCCGGACCCCACCGAGAGCCCCAGCCCCACCGAGAAGCCCAGCCCCACCCCGAGCCCGCCGGTGCGGCCCTCGCCGACCCCGAAGCCCACCGACGACCCCGGTGACCCCGGGTCGGAGAGCCCCTCGCCGACCCCCACCCGGACGGACGAGGACTCGACCGGCGGCTCCGACGGCGGCCGACGCACGGACTCCCCCGACAGCCCGGACCCGACGAACAGCCCCACCTCCCGCGACACGTCCTCGCCCCAGACGCCCCGGCCCGGCGTGAACTCGCCGCCGACCAGCGGCGGCGACGTCCCGACCATCCCCGACGACACGGCCGACCTGCCCGACCTCTCCCCCGGCGGCCAGGACCTCGCCGAGCTGCCGCTCGTCACGCCGAGCGACGGCGACGTGGGCGAGACCGAGGTCGCCGCCGACCACACCGACCTCCGCCCGTCGATAGCGCCGTCGGTCCTCCTGGCCGCCGTCCTGCTGGCCCTGCTGCTCGTCACGCCGCTCGCCCCGGCGCGCCGGGTGCGGACCGGAAGCGGGTACCAGGGAAGGCGCAGGCGTACCTGAACGGCACGTCTCGTACCCGATACGCCGGACTCGGCCACGCGTCCGAGGCGTCGTAGGCTTTCGGCATGAGCACCCCGCACGTCACCGACGACCTCGGCGCGGACCTGGCCGACCAGATCCTGGCCCTCGCCGAGGCCGCCCGCCGACAGGATGGCGTCGCCCCCCTGTCGGAACACACCGTCCTCCGCGTCCGCCACGGCGCCCCCACGGGCAGCAGCCGGTTCCACGTGGTCACCCGGGACGGCCGGGTCGTGGGCTTCGCGTTCGTCGAGCGCGTCGAGGGCGAACCCGACTCCGGCGAGCTCGTGGTCGACCCGGCCCACCGGGGGCGGGGGACCGGCACCGCGCTCCTGCGCTCGGTCCGCGACGACGCCGGACCCGACGGCGTGCGCGTGTGGGCGCACGGTCGCACCCCGCAGGCGGTGGCCGTGGCCGAGGGCGACGGCTGGCACGCCGTCCGCGAGCTGCACAAGATGCGGATGCCGCTGAACGACATCCCGGCCGACGCGCCGGGCGGCCCCCGCACCGCGCCCGACCTGCCCGGGGCCGAGCTCAGGCCCGACATCGCCGACCGGGTCCGCGTGCGCGCGTTCGTCGTCGGCCAGGACGAGGAGGCGTGGCTGCGCGCCAACGCCCGCGCCTTCGCCGACCACCCCGAACAGGGCCAGCTGACCCTCGACGACCTGCTCCAGCGCGAGGTCGAGGACTGGTTCGACCCCCACGGCTTCTTCCTCGCGACCGCCACCGACGGTTCGGTCGCCGCGTTCCACTGGACCAAGACGCACGCCGACGGGGCCGGGCTCACCGACGGCGAACCGGTCGGTGAGGTCTACGTCGTGGGCGTGGACCCCGAGTGGCAGGGGACGGGGCTGGGCCGCACGCTCACCCTGACGGGCCTGCACCACCTGCGCGACGCCGGGCTGCCGTGGGTGCACCTGTACGTGGACGGCGACAACGAGGCCGCCGTGCGGCTCTACACCTCCCTCGGGTTCGAGGTGTGGGACACGGACGTGATGTACGCGCCGTCGTCGGAGGCCGTCGGCCCCGGGGCCTCCTGAGGTGCGGCACATCACATTCACCACCTGAACCCCTTGAGGCCACGGGAGTGCGACATGTCGTTCATCTCCCGTTCACCTTCTCTGGGATAACTGGTCACCTGCCGCGCCTACCTTCGCACTCGGCGCGGAAGGGCCACACCGCGCGTGGTGACCGTGACAACACGGCCGCCGACCGGCTACCTCTGAGTCGTGGCGGACTCCCTCGGGGACATCCCCTGGCGAACGCCGCCGACCCGGACCCACGACACCCGGAGCCGCCGCGCGAACCACGCGCGCCGATCCGGCACGGCCCAGACGACCAGCACCGACACCCCTTCCGAACCGGAGCCAATCCATGACGACCACGGACGCGCCCCAGGCGGCACCGCCGCCAACGGGAAGGCCCCGGATCGGCGACGCCGTCTTCGCCGGGCTCGCCCGGGGCTCAGGCCTCCTCATCCTGGTGATCCTCGCCGGCGTCGCCGCCTTCCTGGTCATCCAGGCCTGGCCTTCGCTCTCGGCCAACACGGTCAACTTCCTCACCACCACGGAGTGGGAGGCCAACGTCCGTGAGGCCCCGGCGTTCGGTGTCGCGGCCCTCGCGTTCGGCACCGTCCTCGCCGCCGCCATCGCGCTGCTGCTGGCCACGCCCGTGGCGGTCGGGATCGCGCTGTTCATCGTCTACTACGCGCCCCGCCGACTCGCCTCCGTGCTCGGCTACCTGGTGGACCTGCTCGCCGCCATCCCCAGCGTCGTCTACGGCCTGTGGGGCATCGGGTTCCTGGCTCCGCAGCTCGTCCCCGTCTTCGGCGGCCTGACGGAGTACCTGGGCTGGTTCCCGCTGTTCTCCGGTCCCGCCTCCACCTCCGGCCGGACCATCCTCACCGCCTCGGTCGTCCTCGCCGTCATGATCCTGCCGATCATCACCGCGATGTCGCGCGACGTGTTCACGCAGGTGCCGCAGGGCCACCGCGAGGCCGCGCTCGCCATGGGCGCCACGCGCTGGGAGATGATCCGGCTGGCCGTGCTGCCGTTCGGCCGCTCCGGCGTCGTCGGCGGCGCGATGCTCGGCCTGGGCCGCGCCC
Source organism: Nocardiopsis sp. NPDC049922 (assembly GCF_040660275.1). Classification (NCBI taxonomy): domain Bacteria; kingdom Bacillati; phylum Actinomycetota; class Actinomycetes; order Streptosporangiales; family Nocardiopsidaceae; genus Nocardiopsis; species Nocardiopsis sp. NPDC049922. The sequence goes on from NZ_JBFAME010000001.1 coordinate 766,848, forward strand.
TGGGCGAGACGATGGCCGTCGCCATGATCCTGTCCCCGTCGCTCGTGATCTCCTTCGATCTGCTCCAGAGCGGCAACCAGACCATCGCCGCGCACATCGCGCTCCAGTACCCGGAGGCCACCGGGTACGGCGTGTCCGCGCTGATCGCCGCGGGCCTGGTGCTGTTCGCGATCACCCTCGCCGTCAACATGGGCGCCCGCTACATCGTGGCGCGCGGCAGCAAGGAGGCCTGATGAGCACGACGACGACGCAGCCCTCCGGACCGGAGACCACCGGGGCCGCGCTCCGGCACGCGTCCCTGCCCCGTTACTTCCCGGCCGCGCTGCTCGCGTGCTCCGCCGCCGTGGTGGCCGGTGTCCTGCTGGCCTTCTCCTCGTTCGGCGTCGTCCTGTGGGCGCTGCTCACCGCCGTGTCGTACGTGGTCATCACCGTGACCGCCGCCGCGCGCGTCGAGGGCGGCCGCAAGGCGATGGACCGGTTCGTCACGTCGCTGGTGTACGGGTGCTTCCTGCTCGCGCTGGTGCCGCTGGTGTCGGTGCTGTGGACGGTGCTCCAGAACGGCTTCGCCCGGTTCGACGGCTACTTCCTGTCGGTGTCGATGAACGGCGTCCTGCCGAGCATGGACGCGGGCGGCGTCTACCACGCGATCGTCGGCACGCTGGCGATCACCGGGATGGCCACGCTCATCTCCGTGCCGATCGGCGTCATGACCGCCGTCTACCTGGTGGAGTACGCCAGGGGCCGGATCAAGCGCGTCATCACCTTCTTCGTCGACGTCATGACGGGCATCCCGTCCATCGTCGCCGGTCTGTTCGTGGTGGCCCTGTGGATCGTGCTGTTCGGCCCCGGCCACACCAACGGCGCCGCCGGTGCGATCTCCCTCGCCGTGCTGATGATCCCCGTCGTCGTCCGCTCCAGCGAGGAGATGCTGCGCCTGGTCCCCCGCGACCTGCGCGAGGCCTCCTACGCGCTGGGGGTGCCCAAGTGGCGGACGATCACCAAGGTGGTCCTGCCGACCTCGGCGGCCGGTCTGACCACCGGCATCATGCTCGCCATCGCGCGCGTCATCGGTGAGACGGCGCCGCTGATCCTCACGGCGGGCTCCTCGGCGGTCTCGATCAACTGGAACGTGTTCGACGGCCAGATGATGAGCCTGCCGGTCTTCATCTACTCGCAGGTCCGCATGGGCGGTGCCGTCAACTACGAGAGGGCCTGGGCCGCGGCGCTGACGCTGATCCTCACGGTGATGCTGCTGTTCTTCCTGGCCCGGATGATCGGCCGCGCGTTCGCGCCGAAGTCCACCCGCTGACCCCTGTCAACCGCCCCGCGCACCGCGCGTCGAGCTCACTCACGAGGTACATCCAGTGGCCAAACGAATCGACGTCTCCGGACTCCACGTCTACTACGGCGACTTCCTCGCCGTGGAGGACGTGTCCATGACCATCGAGCCGCGGTCGGTGACGGCGTTCATCGGCTCGTCCGGCTGCGGCAAGTCCACCTTCCTGCGCACCCTCAACCGGATGCACGAGGTGACCCCGGGCGCCTACGCGCGGGGCAAGGTGCTCCTGGACGACCTGGACATCTACGGCCCCGACGTGGACCCCGTCCTCGTCCGCAGCGAGGTCGGCATGGTCTTCCAGAAGGCCAACCCGTTCCCGACGATGTCGATCTACGACAACGTCATCGCGGGCGCCAGGCTCAACAACAAGCGGATGAGCCGCTCGCAGGCCGACGACCTGGTGGAGGAGTCGCTGCGCGGCGCCAACCTGTGGGAGGAGGTCAAGGACCGGCTGCACAAGCCCGGTTCGGGCCTCTCCGGCGGTCAGCAGCAGCGGCTGTGCATCGCCCGGGCCACGGCGGTCAAGCCGTCGGTGCTGCTCATGGACGAGCCGTGCTCCGCGCTGGACCCGATCTCGACGCTGGCGATCGAGGACCTCATTCACAAGCTGAAGGAGGACTACACGATCGTGATCGTCACCCACAACATGCAGCAGGCGGCGCGCGTGTCCGACCGCACCGCGTTCTTCAACCTGGCCGGTCCGGGCAAGCCCGGCAAGCTCATCGAGATGGGCGACACCAACCAGATGTTCACCCGGCCGGAGAAGAAGGAGACGGAAAACTACATCACCGGCCGGTTCGGGTGATCGGGGCGCGCACACTCCTCCGGGGCCGGTGATCGACTGGGGGCCGGTTCGGGTAGATTGCCGCTCTGACCTCGGACAAGGGAGGCCCCGTGCCCGCTCCTCTGGTGATCGACACCGACACGGCGCAGGACGACTGCGTCGCCCTCCTCGTGGGGCTGCTCGACCCGGCCGCCGACCTGCGCGCGATCACGATGGTCGCGGGCAACGTCGGCTTCGACCAGCAGGTGCGCAACGCCTTCCTGACGCTCAACGTCGCCGGACGGCTCGGCGAGGTGCCCGTCCACCTGGGCTGCCGGGCGCCGCTGACCCGCGCGTGGATCAGCGCCGAGAACGTGCACGGCGACGGCTCCGGCGGACTGAGCATGGACCAGACCGGTCTGGAGCCGGAGTCCGAGCACGCGGTGGACGCGCTGATCCGGCTGGCCGCCGAACACCCGGGTGAGCTGTCGATCGTGGCGATCGGTCCGCTGACCAACATCGCGATGGCCGTGGCCAAGGACCCCGACTTCGCGCGCAACGTCGGCGCGCTCTACGTCATGGGCGGGTCCAACAACGGGCGCGGCAACATCACGGCGGCGGCCGAGTTCAACTTCTACGTGGACCCCGAGGCGGCCAAGGCGGTGTTCGCGGCCGGGTTCGAGGTCACCGTCGTCCCGTGGGACCCGCTGACGCTGCGGCAGGCCGTGTTCGGGCAGGAGCGGCTGGACCGCGTCGCGGCGCTCGGGACGCCGCTGTCGGGTTTCTTCACGGACGTGTGCGCGGCGACGCTGGAGTTCGACCGCAGCGTGGGGATCGACGGCACCACGCACCCGGACTCGCTCACCGCCGCCGTCCTGCTCCGCCCGGAGCTGGTCCGCCGGTCCGCGCGCTACCACGTGGACGTGGAGACGGCGGGCGAGCTGACCCGCGGGTACTCGGCCATGTCCTGGGGCGTGCACGGCCTGGAGCCGAACGCCACGGTGATCGAGGAGATCGACGCCGAGGGCTTCTTCTCCTACCTCAGCGGCGTCCTGGCCACCCCGACCGCCCCGGCCCGGGAGATCAGCCGCGCCGGGTGATCCGGGTTCTTCCGACGTCACGCTCAGCGACGCACTGACTCCTATAGCATCGATGCTATGAGCTGGGGTACGATCGAACTTGAACCAGAGGTGGAGCGATGGCTGGGAGGGCTGTCTGACGAGGAATGGGCGCAGGCCGTGTTCCACTTGGACCTGCTCGAGTCCCGTGGCGTCGGCCTGGGGTTCCCCTACACCAGCCAGCTGGATGGCAAACTTCGGGAACTTCGGTTCTACTGTGGAGGGCGCCAGGTACGCGTCACCTACTACATCGCGAACGGACGGCGGATCATCATGCTGACCGTGTTCCACAAGACCCGGGCTCGGGAGTCAGCCGAGGTCCGACGCGCGCTACGGGCGATGCATGACTGCGTCAACGCTGGCCACACGGTGGAGGAGGAGTCACCATGAGCGCTGCCCCGAGGAGAACCCTGGCCGATCTGAAGTCGTCCGAACGGTTCGGCCGCCCGGCCGTACGGGAGGCCTACGAACTCACCCGTCTGCGTTTCGAACTGGCCGAAGCGGTCCGGCTCCGCCGTGAGGAACTCGGCTGGTCCCAGTCGGAACTCGGACGCCGGGCGGGCATGCCGCAGTCCAGCATCGCCCGCTTCGAGCACGGCGGCACCCAGCCCACGCTTCCCACCCTGGAGCGACTGGCCGATGCTCTGGGTTTGGTCCTGCATGTGCGCATGGATCGCCCCGAGGCACAGTCACGGGACCTCAGCGGCGTCTAGGGGACGCCACACGACGTCCCGGAGCGCCTCGTGGCGCCCCGGGACAGGGCTCAGCCGTTCTTGACGACGATCGTCTCGACGGTGTTCGCCACGTGCTCGAAGGCGTCCGCCGCGGTCTCCAGCTCCTCGATCACGTCCTTGAGCTTGAGCACCGTCAGCGCGTCGTACTCGCCGCTGAACAGGTGGGCGAGGAGCTTGCGGTAGATCCGGTCCGCCTGGTTCTCCAGCTGGTTGATCTCGATCCAGTACCGGGTCAGGTCCTCCAACGTCCGCAGGCGCGGCATCGCCTCCGCGGTCAGCTCCGCGGCGCGCTCCAGGACCTCGATCTGGTCGATGATCCCCTTGGGCAGCCGCTCCAGGCCGTACAGCCCGATCAGGTCGACGGCGGCCTCCATCGAATCCATCACGTCGTCGAGGTTCGACGCCAACCGGTAGATGTCCTCCCGGTGGATCGGCGTCGCCGAGCTCTTGTTGAGCCGCCGCATGATCGCGTGCGTGGCGTCATCGCCCGCGTGCTCGCAGGCGCGCATCTTCTCGGTGATGGCCTCGCGGTCGGCCCCGTCACTCATCAGCTCCACCAGCAGGCGAGCCGCGATGACCAGGTTGTTCGCCGAATCGGTGAACATCTCGTAGTAGCTGTCATCACGCGGGCGCAAGCGCAGGCGCACGTCGTTCTCCCGATGGTGCGGTGGTCGTCCTTCGTGGATGGTAAGTGTGCTGGCCAGCCGCTCGGCGCGGCGACCCCGCGCGGAGGGGCCCGGGAACCGGCGGGCGGGGACGTCTCCGGACCGGTTCACCCTTCGTTCATCTCTGCGGTGTCGGTGCGCGGAACTCCGTGGCACGGGGGTTCCATCGCATTCCTCCCAGACTCAGTGACATCGGGACGGTTCGGGACGCTACCGTGTCAGGCCCCCTCTGGCCAGCGGTGCGCTGAGACAGGAATCACCCAAGCGTGTGGAGACCGGTGGACGAGTCCACCGAAGTTCTCCGATGTCCACCATCGGTCCATTTGCCCGCCATGGCAAGTCTCCCTCCACTTCACCGATCCGATACCAGCCTGTTCCCTTCCGCCGCTCTAGGCTGCGCTGTATGCCTTCCGCTCTGACCGCGAGCGCCCTCCGGCGGCTCCGCACGGCCCTGGACGACCAACTCCGCGCCCTGGGGGACCCGCCCTTCGCGGGCTCCGACGAGGAGGCCGCCGCGGCGTGCGCCCGCGCCGTCCTGCGCGCCGACGAACCTCAGCGAGCGGCGGTGAAAGCCGCCGTCCGGGCCACCCTGGCCGTGTTGGCCGACCGCGCCCCGGGCAACAGCCTGGAGGTCCGCGTCCCCCCGTACGGGGCCGTCCAGGCCGTCGAGGGCCCCCGGCACACCCGAGGCACCCCGCCCGGCGTCGTGGAGACCGATCCGCTCACCTGGCTCCGTCTCGCGACCGGCCGGATCCCCTGGGACCAAGCCGTCGCGGACCACGGCGTCCAGGCCAGCGGCGCCCGGGCCGACCTGTCCCCGTGGCTCCCCCTGTGGTCCGACCATCCCCCGGGTGGTGCCGACCGGACGGGCAGGCACTAAGCTGGGGGTGTGTCGTACTCCGACGGCCGGCTCTCCATGGACCTCGATCCGCTCGAACGCGGCCCGCAGGACGCCTGCGGTGTCTTCGGGGTCTGGGCGCCAGGCGAAGAAGTCAGCAAGCTCACCTACTTCGGTCTCTACGCTCTGCAGCACCGCGGACAGGAATCCGCGGGCATCGCGCTGAGCGACGGGGAGCGGATCGTCGTCTACAAGGACATGGGGCTCGTCTCCCAGGTCTTCAACGAGGCGACGCTCGAATCCCTCAGGGGCCACCTCGCGATCGGGCACTGCCGCTACTCCACCACCGGCTCCCCGGTGTGGGAGAACGCGCAGCCGACGTTCTACTCGGCGCGTGAGGGCGGACTCGCCCTCGGTCACAACGGCAACCTCATCAACACCCCGGAGCTGGCGGCGATGCTGCCGGACTCCCGGCGGGGCGCCACCACCGACACCGAGGTGCTCACCAACCTGTTGGCCGACCACGCCAGGGCCGACGCCGAGCGCACGATGGAGGACGCGGCGCTGGACCTCCTGCCCAAGGTGCGGGGCGCGTTCTCCCTGGTGTTCATGGACGAGAACACCCTCTACGCGGCGCGCGACCCGCAGGGCATCCGCCCGTTCGTGCTCGGCCGCCTGGGCGAGTCCTCCAACGCCGGGGGCTGGGTCGTGGCGAGCGAGACCGCCGCGCTGGACATCGTCGGCGCCACCCTGGTCCGCGAGATCGAACCCGGTGAGCTGCTCACCATCGACGAGCGCGGCGTCCGTTCCCGCCGCTTCGCGCCCGCCCGCCGCAAGGGCTGCCTGTTCGAGTACGTCTACCTCGCCCGCCCCGACACCGTCATCGCCGGGCGCAACGTCAACTCGACCCGTGTCGAGGTGGGCCGCCGCCTGGCCAAGGAGCACCCGGTCGAGGCCGACCTGGTCATCCCGGTGCCCGAGTCCGGCACCCCCGCCGCGGTGGGGTACGCCGAGGCCAGCGGCATCCCCTTCGCCCAGGGCCTGGTGAAGAACTCCTACGTCGGGCGCACCTTCATCCAGCCCAGCCAGACCCTGCGCCAGCTCGGCATCCGCCTCAAGCTCAACCCGCTGCGCGAGGTCATCGAGGGCCGCCGCCTCGTGGTCGTGGACGACTCCATCGTCCGCGGCAACACCCAGCGCGCCCTGGTCCGGATGCTGCGCGACGCGGGCGCCGCCGAGGTGCACGTGCGCATCTCCAGCCCGCCCGTGCTGTGGCCGTGCTACTACGGTGTCGACTTCGCCACACGCGCCGAACTCATCGCCGCCAACCTCTCCGTGGACGAGATCGCCGAGTCGGTCGGCGCCGACTCCCTCGCCTACGTCGACCTCGACGAGCTCGTCGCCGCCTCCGAGGTGCCCAAGAACCAGCTGTGCCGAGCCTGCTTCGACGGCGTGTACCCCATCGAGGTCGCCGACGACGCCCGTGGCAAGTACCTGCTGGAGAAGTCCTGCGGGACGCCCGAGGTCGCCACGAGCGACACCTAGCCGCGGCACGGCGGACGGGGGGTTCGCCGTGCCCGGGTTCCGGCGTGCCCCGAACGGGTCCGCCGTGCCCGCACCACCACCGAACACAGCACGAGGAGATCTCGCGTGGCAGCCGACAGCACAGGGGCGACGGGCGCGTACGCGGCCGCGGGCGTCGACATCGCCGCGGGTGAGCGCGCCGTCGACCTGATGAAGAGGCACGTGGCGAGGACCCGCCGACCCGAGCAGGTCACCGACGCGAGCGGCTTCGCGGGCCTGTTCCGCCTGGACACGGCCAAGTACAAGGACCCGGTCCTGGCGACCTCCACCGACGGCGTGGGCACCAAGGTGATGCTCGCCCAGAAGCTCGACAAGCACGACACCATCGGCATCGACCTGGTGGCGATGGTCGTGGACGATCTGGTGGTCAGCGGCGCCGAGCCGCTGTTCATGACCGACTACGTCGCCTGCGGCACGGTGGTCCCCGAGCGGATCGCCGAGATCGTCGGCGGCATCGCCGAGGGCTGCCACCAGGCCGGGTGCGCGCTGATCGGCGGGGAGACCGCCGAGCACCCCGGCGCGATGGAACCCGACGAGTACGACCTGGCGGGCGCGGGCACGGGCGTGGTCGAGGGTGACGCCATCCTGGGCCCGGACCGGGTCCGCGAGGGCGACGTCGTCATCGCGATGGCCTCGTCCGGACCGCACTCCAACGGGTACTCACTGGTCCGCGGCATCGTGGAGCGGGCCGGTCTCGACCTGCACGCGCACGTGCCGGAGCTGGACGGCGTGCTGGGCGAGGTCCTACTGACCCCGACCCGCGTGTACGCCAAGGACTGCGTCGCCCTGACCGGGGCCGTCGAGGTGCACGCGTACTCGCACATCACCGGCGGCGGACTGGCCGCGAACCTGTCGCGGTCCCTGCCCGACCACCTGGACGCGGAGCTGGACCGCTCCACCTGGGCCCCCGCGCCCGTGTTCGGCTACCTGGCCGACAAGGGGGACGTGGCGCGGGACGACATGGAGGCCACGTTCAACATGGGCGTGGGCATGGTGGCGGTCGTCGCCGCGCAGGACGCCGAACGCGCCCTCGGTGTCCTGGCCGACCGCGGCGTCCCGGCCTGGCGGCTGGGCGAGGTCACGGCCGGATCGGGTCGGGCCCGCCTGTCCGGTGCGTACCGGACCGCGTGAGAAAGCACACGAACATAGCCGGTGCGAACCACCCGCGTGGTTCGCACCGGCTATATCCACCTGTCCACCGGGGCCCCCGCCTGGGGGACCGGTGGGTGGTACAGGCCTGCTGTTGCTGTCCGAGCGACCTGACAGTCCCGGCAACGACTACTTGTCGGAGTCCGAGTACTTCTCGGCGAGATCCGCGTAACGGTCGACCAGCTCGTCGTGAGGATCCGCGTAGGGGTCGTCCGGACCCGACGATCCGGAGGGAGACCCCTCGTCCTCAGCGACACCCAGCTCCGACCGCAGCCGATCAAGATCGGTCCCGCCGGTGCTGTACTTGAGCTTCCGGGCGACCTTCTGCTGCTTGGCCTTGGCTCGGCCGCGCCCCATTGGCTCGACCCCCTCAACGATTGGGTTCCGACGAACCCCAGATCACTTACTAACCCGCGGTAACGGGCTGACGGCCGTCAAACGCGACTGACGACCAGCGTCAGCGTACGTACACGTACAACCGTACCTGGTCGCACCCCACCCTGCCTACGCCACCCGGGTGTGACGGGTGTGGTCCGCGCCCGAACGCCCTCTCCACAGGGGTTCATGGGGTGGGTGCCGCCCGCGTTGATGTGTGCCACGATGCGATCGTGCTGCCCTACACCGCTTACCTCCGGGTCTACCAGCCGATCGACGCGTTCGCTCCGCGTGACCGACGGTACTGGGAGGAGTACGCCGGCTCGCCGGACAGACCCCGCCGGATCAACGCCCTGGCGGCCGAGCACGCCGAGAGCCTGGGCCGGCTCATCACCACGCCCCCGGTGGTGGCCCCGACCGAGGAGAGCCGCGACGCCTACCTGCGCCGGGTGGACGAGCGGCTGTACGTGTGCCCGTGGCAGACGCGGCTGCGTTCGTGGCGGGGGTTCACCGAGTTCACGAACGCGACCCCGGTGCTGGTGAGCGGGGCGTTCGTCCCCGAGTGCGAGGCGAACCGGGCCGAGGAGGGGTACCGGGAGTGGCGCGAGTCGGGGGCCGGGGTGCGGCCGGGCATCCTGTCGAGCAACTGGACGATCCCGGTCCCGTGGTTCGTGCCCTTCGAGGAGCGGGAGCGCTGTCAGGTCCTGTCGACGGACACCACGCGCGCCCTGCTGTACCTCACCCGTGTGTCCCAGGCGCGGCGGCGGCTGGACCGCACGGTCGCGGTGCTGCGCGAACGGATCGGCGAGCACGCGGTGTCCACCTCGACCGAGCAGCTGGTGGACTGGCTCACGCTGACCGCGCACCCGGAGGCGCTGCTCGAACTGGACTACGGGGGCCTGCCGCACCTGCTGAGCGACGACCACCTGACCGAGGACCGGTCGGTGGGGGAGGTGTCGGAGGCGGTGGAGGCGCTCTCGGTCGGCGACACCGCTCGCGTGATGGAGCTGCGCGAGCGGATCACACGGCGCTGGAAGTCGGTGCGCGCCCTGGAGCACGCCAACTGACGGTCACGGGTTCCCCAAGTTTTCGTGGACACGAACCCGCGTCTGTCGCCATCGGAGAGAGTGATCCGCGACACGCCACGCCGTGCGCCAACCTGGTACGCCAGGTTTCTTCTCGATGGTGGATCACCTTTCCGCACGTGACAACGGTGCGAGCCCGGACGTCATCCCCGCACGACACCAAGACCGGTGAAACTGGGCATAACGCCCGTTAGGGATCGGCGTAGACTGTAGCGAGTCCATCACAGAACGCACTCTGAGTAACGACGAAACCCTTGCCACACGGGGGATCCACGCGGCCCGCCCCCGGCCGCGACCGCCGGAGACACCCTCCGCCCCCCACGGTCCGACCACCTCGACACAGCGACTGACCAGGGAAGTCAGCCCACCTCCCCCAGCCCTGCCCCCGGGTTTCGGTCACGACCGCCTAGCACTTCGGACGCTCCGGATCGAGAAAAACGAGGCCCGAGAACGAAGTTTTGACCGAATACGCCACATGCCACTAAACGTGTCGCTAGAATCACTTAGCGTGACGCGGCCACGGGCGGCTTTCTTGGCCTCCCACGTGCAAAGTTGCTTGGAGTGGTCGCACTATCACCTCGGGTGATGCCAATATGGACCCAGTGGAAATATTGGACATCCGGGCCAAGCGCCAGGAATAAGGCTCAAGGATCGGCACACAGATCCAGGAGGAGAGGCCGTACACATGTCAACTCGCACGCCCGAGGCGGAGCCCCTGTTGACCCCCGCCGAGGTTGCCACCATGTTCCGCGTGGACCCCAAGACCGTCACACGCTGGGCCAAGGCGGGCAAGCTGACCTCGATCCGCACCTTGGGCGGACACCGTCGCTACCGCGAGACTGAGGTCCGCGCCCTGCTGGCCGGAATCCCCAACCAGCGTACGGAGTGATCTCCCCGGTCTGTGCCGATTCCGGGGGGAACGGCCGGACAGGCTCCGGCTTCTGATGCTGACACGATGGCGGGCGGGCTTCCGGGGAACGGGCCCGCCCGCCAGTCTTCCCCCGGCGCGCTCGGGCCGCCCTCCCCCGCCCCGACGGACGACGTCGACGGCGGGGCCAGCGCGGACGCCGTCCTCACCGGGCTCTTCCCCCGGCCCGACGACGGGTATCTCCCAGACGAGGAGAGGCTGTCATGCGCGAACTGAGCACCCAATGCTGCGTCGTCGGCGGCGGCCCGGCCGGGATGACCCTCGGGCTCCTGCTGGCCCGGCAGGGCGTGGACGTCGTCGTCCTGGAGAAGCACGCCGACTTCCTGCGGGACTTCCGGGGCGACACCATCCACCCCTCCACCCAGGAGCTGATCCACCAGCTCGGCTGGGACGAGGAGTTCCACCGCCTCCCGCACGCCCGGGTGGAGCGGATCACGATCGAGCTCCAGGGCAGACCGGTCACCTTCGCCGACTTCCGGCGCCTCCCCGTGCACCACCCCTACGTCGCGTTCATGCCCCAGTGGGACTTCCTGGACTTCCTGGCCGCGAAGGGTCGGGAGTTCCCGTCCTTCCGGCTCCTGATGTCCACTCCCATGACCGAACTCGTGGTGACCGATGGTCGGGTGACCGGCGTGCGCGCCGAGGACGCCGACGGCGATCTGAGGATCGACGCGGACCTCGTGGTCGCGGCCGACGGACGGCACTCGTCCAGCCGCGAGCAGGCCCGGCTCGTCCCGGAGTCCTTCCGGCCGCCCGTGGACGTCCTGTGGCTGCGCGTGTCCCGCAGGCCCACCGACTCCCTGCCCTTCCTCAACGCGAGCGGCCGGGCCCTGGTCGCGATCAACCGGGGCGACTACTGGCAGCTGGCCTACCTGATCCGCCCCGGAACCTTCGACGACCTGCGCCGCGAGGGGCTCACCGCGCTGCGGGAGGGGATCGCCCAGCTCGCCCCCGACCTGGCGGACCGGGTGGAGGAGATCGCCGGTTGGGACGACGTGCACCACCTCGCGGTCCGCGTCGACCGGCTGCGCCGCTGGCACCGGCCGGGCCTGCTGTGCATCGGGGACAGCGCGCACGCCATGTCCCCCGCCGGAGGCGTGGGGATCAACCTGGCGGTCCAGGACGCCGTCGCCACCGCCAACATCGTCGGTCCCCGGCTGGTGTCGGGCACGCTGGCCGAGAGCGACCTCGCCAGCGTGCAGGCACGGCGGATGTGGCCGACCCGGGTCACCCAGACGTTGCAGGTCGCGATCGGGCACCGGCTCTTCCCCCAGCGGGCGCACCGGGACGGCGACGGGGCCCGCGTCCCCTCGTTCGTGCGCCTGTTCCGGTGGTTCCCGCCCCTGAGCCGGGTCACGGGTCGCCTCGTCGGCATCGGCGTGCGCCCGGAGCGGATCGAGTCCCGGCCCCCGGAGCCCCCGTCCGGGGGCGCCCGGACCTGATCGTCGCGGGGCTCGTGGACCACGCTCCCGCGGGGTCGTGGGCGCCCGTCCGACCGTGTGCCGTCAGTCCTCGATCCGGTCGTCCAGGGCCGTGGTCCGTTCGCGCGCGAGGAGGGTCGCGGCGGTTCCACCGCCGACGGCGACCACCGCCGCGACCACGAGCGCGGCGAGCGAGCCGCCCGTCGTCGCCAGCCGGTGCTCCGAGGGGGCACGGGTCGGGTCCGGGCTCGGCGTCGCGGTGGACGTGGGGCTGGACGTCGGGGTGGGGGACGGGCCCGGCGAACGGTCGCCGTCGCCCGGGCCGCCGGTGGCGCCCGGCTCGTGGGTCGAACCCAGCGCCCGAGCCTCCGCGAACTCCACGACCAGCCGACCGGCGTCCGCGGAGTCCTCGTCGCCGACCTGCACCCACACGGTCAGCCACGACCGCACGCCCTGTCCGTCCCAGGCCTCGTCCCCGTCCTCGAACGCGGACTCGTTGACCGCGAAACCCACGCTGACCCGGAACTCCTCGATCACCTCCCCCTCGTCGTCCAGGAAGGCGACGCGGTCGTCCACCACGTATCCGGTGTCGCTGTCCTCCACGGACTCCACGTCGACGCCGAACGCGGTCACCTCCCCGTACTCCAGCGACGCCTCCGTGCGGCCGTCGTATCCGGCGGAGGCGGTCGACACGACGTCGGAGAGGGTGAACCCGACCGTGTCGGCGTCGCCCGCCACGGTCGCGGCCACGTCGCCGTCCAGGAACAGCACGTCGTCGGCGACGCCCGAGGAGGGGCTCGCGGTCGGCTCCGGCCCGGTGCTCGGCGTGGCGGTCGCGCCGTCGAGCGGGTCCCCGTCGCCGGTGGGCTCCTCGCCCGGCTCCCCGGCCGATGCGCCGGGGTCGGCGGGCTCGGCGGGCTCGGCGGGCTCGGCGGGCTCGGTCTCGGCGGCGGTCGGCGCGGCGTCCGGGGCGCTCGGGGACTCCGTGGCCGACGGTGAGGCGGTGGCGTCCGGAGCGCCGTCGCCCGCCCCCTCGTCCGGCGCGGCGGCGGTGGTCACCGGCGCCCAGCCCTCCGGGGGTTCGACCAGGCCGAGGTCGACGAGGTCGGCCGCGCCAAGGCGGACGGTCGCCGTCTCCAGGGTGGTCGTCGCGTGCGCGCCCTCGGCGTCGATCGACGCGCCGGCCTCTCCGCTGACCGTCGCGTAGGGGGCGAGCGGGCCGAGGAGGACCCCGGTCGCGGCGGTGTCCTCGACGTCGTCGCCGAAGCTGGTGGCCGTGGCGTGGGCGGCGAGGAGGTCGCCGTCGGCCACCCTCGCCTGGGCGGTGCCCCACACGAGTTCGTCCGCGACCGCGGGGGCCGCGAACGCGGCTCCGAACGCGCCGAGAGCGGTGAACAGGGCACCGGCTCCGAGGAGCCGACGAGCGGTCAACGTGGGGGGAGTCACCACGACACTCCTGTCGTATCAGGGGGATGCCGGGCCCGGTTCCCGCCGGGGCCCGCCGCCGCGGCGGGGGTCGGCGGTGGCCGGTCGGCCGGGGAGAGGGAGCGTGGAACGGGGGGTGGCCGGGCCGGGGGCGCACGGGTTCGGGAGGGGCTCCAGGACCGGCCGCGACGCCGGGGCCGCGCTGTCGGTGGGCCCGGTCGCGTGTCCTGTCCACCGCCCCGGATACGGCATGGGGTCGTCCTCGCTTCCTCGACGACCGGACAACGGCGGACGGGCGCGGGAAGTTCCTCGGCCGACGGTAACGCGAAGGACCCCGGGGCGTCGCCCCGGGGTCCTCAGGCGTGGATCAGTCGTCCCGACGCCTCGTCAGCTCTCGCTGGTCGACTCAGCCCTCGCTGGACTCGTCGGCGGCGGGAGCGTTCTTCTTGCGGCGGGCGAAGAAGGCGGCGAGGCCACCGCCGGCGGCGATCGCGGCACCGGCGGCGATCAGGCCGACGACCGGGGAACCGGTCTGGGCGAGCGACTCGGCGCTGCGCTGCTCGGGCTTGGCCTCGGGCTCCTCGCGCTCGGCGGGCGGGTTGCGGTCGTCGCCCTGGGAGTCGTCGTCGCCACCGTCGCCGTCACCGTTGTCACCGTCGTGCAGCTCCTCGGTGACGCTGGCGATGGTCTCGCCCAGCGGGTGGGTGACCACGAACTGGTCGGGCACCGAGAGTTCGAGCACACCGGCGGTGTAGGCGTCGGTCCAGGCGAAGCCCGCCTCCTCGACCTCCCAGACGTCCGAGTACTCGTTGACGACGACCGAGGCGTCGACCTCGTTGACGTTGTAGGCGATGTTGCCGGGAACGACCGAGTGGACGACCTCGCCGTCCCAGGACTGGATCGTGCTGATCATCGTGCCGCTGATCGTGACGTCCAGGACGATCTCGTCCTCGCCGCTGGTGAGCTCGGAGTTCTCCTCGTCGAGCTCGACGACCGGGTTCTCCGCGCCGGTGTTCGCGGCGGCGGGCTCCGGGGTCTGCTCCGCCTCGACGGCGGGCTCCTCGGTCGGCTGCGTGGTCGGCTCGGCCGGCTCAGCCGGGGCGTCGTCCTCGGCGGGCTCCTCGGAGTCACCCTCGGTGGCCTCGGGGTCCGCGGGGGCCTCGCTGCTCTCCGGGGTCTCCTCGGCGTCGGATTCCTCGCCGGTCTCCTCGTCCTCGGAGTCCTCCTCGGCGTCGTCCCCATCCTCGAACTCGTCGAGGAAGCCGTCGAGGTCACCGGCGGTGACCTGGATGCGGGCGCTCTCCACCATGGTCAGGGCCTCGACGCCGTCCGCGTCGATCCGGGCGGAGGTCTCGGCGTCGACCGTCAGGAACTCGTCGACGGCGCCGGAGAAGGTGTTGCCGGCGGAGTCCTCCGTGGCGATGGACGTGGACGCCTCACCGTAGCCACCGGCGATGTCGGCGTAGGCCCAGCCGTACCGGTAGACGTCGGCGTTCGCGGGAACGGCCGTGGCGATGGTGAGCGCACCGAGGGCGGCGAAGGTGGCGCCGCCCTGGATGATGCGTCGAGCCGCGAAACGGGCAGTGTCGTTCAAGTCAATCCTCATTCGGATCGTCCCAACCCGCACTGTCGGGCTGGCCTGGTCGTGCGGACCGCCGCCCGCGAGGGCGGAACGCATGGGAACGCGGGGCACGAGCCAGGGGCTGATGGGGGAGGGAGACAGGGCCTCATGACCGTCTCCACAGGGAAACAGGGGGTCGCGGCGGTGGCTCCGACGTGCGCGGACACACACCACCCGGACGGGGACCACGTCCCGATTCCTTACGAGGATCATACTTCGACCGAATAGTCTGATTCACCGGAATATGCATCACGAAATAGTCACATTAGAAACTCCGTCACCCTAGGCAACCATTCCAGATGTTTTTCCAGATATTTTGTGGAATGTGTAAACCTGACGCCGAGACGCGCGTCCTCACCAGTGAACGCGTCGCCCGCGAATCCCTTTCCCACCGGTTCCGGGCCCCTCGTCCGGCCTCTCCCGCCCCCGCGAACCGCTACGTTGTGGGCATGCACGCCCCCGCACCGCCGGGGCCCGTCGGACGCCGGCGCGTCGCGCTGTCCCTGACCGCACTGGCCCTGCTGCTGACCCCCGCCTGCACCACCCCCTCCAACGCCTCGGACAACCCCACCGCCGCTCCCCCGCTGCCCGCCCCCGACGACGGGGACGGCGGTTCGGGTGAGGCCTCCGGTACCGGATCCTCCGGCTCCGGCGACGGGCCCTCCGACGACGTGCCCGACGGCCCCCTGAGCGACCGGGTCGTGGTCATCGACCCCGGACACAACGGCGGCAACGCGGACGCCCCCGACGAGATCAACGCGATGGTGCCCGCGGGCCCCGGGGAGAAGGCCTGCGACACCGTCGGGGCGGAGACCGCCGACGGCTACGCGGAGCACGAGTTCAACTGGGAGCTGTCCCTGCTCGTCCGCGACCGGCTGGAGGCGGACGGCGCCACGGTCGTCCTCACCCGGAGCGACGACGAGGGCGTGGGCCCCTGCATCGACGACCGGGCGCGGATCGGCAACGAGGCCGACGCGGACGCCGCCGTGTCCATCCACGCCGACGGCGGTCCCGAGTCCGGCCGCGGGTTCCACGTGATCACGCCCGGCGACGTCCCCGGCTTCACCGACGACATCGTGGAGCCCTCCCGTCTGCTGGCCGGGGACCTGCGCCGCGAGTACCGGGAGGGGACCGGCGTGCCCTACGCCGACTACCTCGCCGACGAGGGCCTCGACGAGCGCACGGACCTGGGCGGGCTGAACATGTCCGACGTCCCCAAGGTCTTCCTGGAGGCCGGGAACCTGCGCAACCCCGAGGACGCCGCGCTGCTGACCGACCCGGGGTGGCGGGAGCGCGCCGCGGACGCGATCGCCCGCGGCGTGGCCGTGTACCTCCTGCGGAGCTGACCGGGCCGCGTCCGCACCCGGCCACATCTGTGCGGGATGTGGCGCGTGCGACGGGCGGATCGGCATAATCGCGGCATGAGCTCCCCCGACCCCGTGCCCTTCCCCCCGCCCTTCTTCGACGTCCTGCTGCGCGGCTACGACCGCGCCCAGGTGGACGCGCTCGTCTCGCGGGCGTACGCGACCCTCCTCGACGGGACCCTCCCGACGCGGACGTTCGCCCTGGACCCCCTTCTCCGGTTGGACGGGGCCGACCCGATCACCGCCCGGGAGCTGCGCGCGGCCCGCATCGACGTCGTCCTCCGCGGCTACGACCGCGCCCAGGTGGAGGGCCTCCTCAACTCCCTCGAAGGCCACCTCGCGGCGGCCGAATCACGGAATGGTCAGCAATAGGCCCCTGAGAACCTCCTGAACTGCACAATGGGGACCATGTCTCTGACAGCGGCGGACATCCGCAACAAGAAGTTCCACACGGTGCGTCTGCGCCCGGGCTACAACGAGGAGGACGTCGACGCCCTCCTCGACCAGGTCGAGGCCACGCTGGTGGCCCTGGAGGGCGGTTCCCGGACCGGCCCGCTGCTCACCGCCGACGACGTGCGCAACTCGCGGTTCCGGACCACCCGGTTCAGCCCCGGCTACCGGGAGGACGAGGTGGACGACTTCCTCGACATCGTCGCCGCGGATCTCGCGGGGCGCGGACTCGGCGGCCCCTCCGGTCCGCCGCCGCTGCCGAGCCACCCCTCCCCCGGCGCCGCCCACGGACGGGGCGGCTACCCGACCGCCGGTCCCCAGGCGCGGGCGTACGGGCGCGACGCCGGGCGGCGGCCCCGGCTCACGGCGGCGGCCGTCAGGGAGCAGCAGTTCGCCACGACCCGTCTGACCACGGGCTACAACGAGCAGGAGGTCGACGACTTCCTGGACCGGGCCGAGTACACGATCGACGCCCTCCAGCAGGGCCGTCCGGAGCGTGCGACGCTCACCGCCGCCGAGGTCGAACGGGTCCAGTTCGCCACCACCCGGGCGCGGCCCGGGTACGACCCGGCGCAGGTGGACCGGTTCCTGGACGTGCTGGCCGAGGAGCTCCGGCGGTACGAGGGGGGCGGGGAGGGCTCCTGAACCGCCCGCGGACACGCCGTCCCCAGGCAACCCCATACCCAGGGCAGCGAAAAGTAATATTCCGTTACAGGGAGTAGCGAGCTTCCACTGTACACGGACCGCGGCCCGAGGGGAGGCAGGATGCCACACGCGACGCCCCCGGGCGGCGGCGCGCGCGCCCGGACGGCGCACGGACCGCCGTACTGTTCACCGACCGTCAGACCGGGCCTCGCGCGCGCACGCGTGGACGGCGCCCCACCGGTGGGCGCGTGCGAGATCGCGGCCGGGGAGGCGGACGAGGAGCTCGTCCCGGCCCCGGCGCACCCGTGGGAGACGCCGCTCCTGATCGTGTGCGTGCTGGTGGGGGCGCTGGTGGCGGCGGCGCTCGTCCACACGGTGTGGACGGTGACGGGGTCGTGGGCCTGCCCGGCGGTCGCGGCGGCCTGCCCGCCCGCCGTGTGCTGGACGGCGCGGGGCCTGCGGTACGCCCGCGAGCGCGCGGAGTCGGTCAAGATCTCGCCCACGCAGTTCCCCGAGGCCTACCGGGCGGTGGTGACGCTGTCCGCCGCGATGGGGCTGCCCCGCCCCCCGGAGGCCTACGTCCGACCGACCCGCGCCCGCGCGGCCGCGGACGCCGCCGCCCACCGGCTGCGACGGTACCTCGTGCTGTCCCACGAGCTGTTCGGCCCCGACGGGCGGCCCCGGGATCCGGACGCGCTGGCCTTCCTCGTGGCGCACCAGATCGGGCACGTGGCCGCGGGGCACACGTCGTTCTGGCGACGGGTGGCCACGCTCGGCGCGGAGCTGGTGCCGGGGCTGGGCTCGGCGCTGTCGCGCGTGGCCGAGTACACCGCCGACAACCACGCCTACGCCCATCATCCGGAGGGGGCGCACGCGGTGCGGCTCTTCGCCGGGGGTCCGGAGCTGTACACGCGGGTGAACATGGGCGAGATGGCGGACCGGGCGCGCACCGACCGCGGGGGGTCGCTGCTGCTGTACCACCTGCTCAGCCGACGGCCGAGCAACACCCGGCGGATGGCGGCGCTGCGCGACCGCACACGGCGCGGCCGGGTGTTCCTCTGACTCCGAGACCGATGGTCGGTGTCCGAAAGGACTTGACGGGATCGAACACACGTTCGATAAACTGTACGTGTGAGTCTTCTGAACGAACGGATCGACGTCCGCTCCACGAGCGGTGATCACCCCGCCAGGTTCACGTGGCGGGGCCACACCTACCGGGTGCGCAGGATCATCGGCGACTGGCCCGCGCGCCCCGAGACGCCCGGCGCGCCCGCCACGCAGACGCACCTCCTGCGCGTCTCGGCGGAGTCGGAGGCCGGCGAGCCCAGCATCATCGACATCACCCGCGACGCCTCCTCCGACCACTGGACGATGCGTCGCCACTGGCACTGAGACCGGGGCAGCGCAACCCCGTCGCGACCGCCCCTCCCGCCGTCCGGGGGAGGGGCGGTCGCGTGTTGCGCGGTGGGCGGCGGCCGACCGGGCCGACCCGCGGGCCCGGCCCTCAGGGCAGGGAGGCCGCCAGGTGGAAGTAGGGCTCGGTCCGGTCCTCGCGGGCCCAGGCGATCCGGTCCAGGATGCGGCGCGGCATCTCCGGCAGGCCGTCCACGGGGAACCACCGCACGTCCAGGGTCTCGTCCCCGGAGACGTCCGGTTCGCCGCTGACGTAGCGGCAGCGGAAGGCGATGTCGAGCATCTGCACGACGTCGCCGTTGGGGTAGGTGTAGGGCTCCTGGGCGACGACACTGGTCAGCCGCTCGACCTCGACGGTCAGCCCGGTCTCCTCCCACACCTCCCGGACGGCGGTCACGGCGGGCTGTTCGCCGGGTTCCAGGATGCCGCCGGGGGTGCACCACCGCCCGTCGTCGGGGCGCTGGTGCAGGAGCACGTCGTCGTCGTCGCCGAGGACCACGGCCGTCACCCCGGTGAGGGGGAGCAGGCCGTGGCCGACGTGTCGGCGCAGTTCCACGATGAAGTCCGGGACCGGCATGGTCCGCAGCCTATCCCGGTTCACACGGTGTGGCGGGCCAGGAAGTCCGTCGTGACCCGGCCCCGGCGGAACTCCGCGTGGTCGATGAGCCGCAGGTGGAACCCCAGGGTGGTGCGCGTCCCCGGCCCCTCCGCGCGGAACTCCTCCAGCGCCCGGCGCATCCGGTCGGCGGCGGCGTCCCGGTCCTCGCCCCACACGATCACCTTGGCGATCATCGAATCGTAGTACGGGGGCACCTCGCTCCCCGCGACGCAGTGCGTGTCGACGCGGACCCACGGCCCGCCGGGCGGCTCGAACCGGTCCAGGCGACCGGGTGCGGGGGCGAACCCGCGGTCGGGGTCCTCGGCGTTGATCCGGCACTCGATCGCGTGCCCGCGCAGCCGGACGTCGTCCTGGGCGAAGGACAGCGGAGCGCCGGCGGCCACCCTGATCTGCTCCGCGACCAGGTCGATGTCGGTGACCATCTCCGTGACCGGGTGCTCCACCTGGATGCGCGTGTTCATCTCCATGAACCAGTGGCGGCCCTCGGCGTCCAGGAGGAACTCCATGGTCCCGACGCCCCGGTAGCCGACCTCCCGGCAGGCGCGCACGGCCTCCTGTCCGATCCGCTCGCGCAGCGCGTCGTCCACGGCGGGCGAGGGCGACTCCTCCACCAGCTTCTGGTTGCGCCGCTGGACCGAGCAGTCGCGCTCGCCCAGGTGGACGGCGTTCCCGTGGTCGTCGCACACCACCTGGACCTCGATGTGGCGGGCCCCCTCCAGATAGCGCTCCAGGTAGACCGACGGGTCGCGGAACAGGGCCTGGGCGTCGGCCCGGGTGGTGCGCAGCGCACGGGGGAGGTCGGCGGGGTCGCGCACGACCGTGATGCCGCGACCGCCGCCACCCGCGACCGCCTTGAGGATCACCGGGTACCCGATCCGATCCGCGACGGCCGCCGCCTCCTCGGCCGAGGCGACCGGCTCGACCGTGCCGGGAAGCAGGGGCAGCCCGGCCGCGCCGATCAGGCGCCGCGCGCTCGACTTGTCGCCGAGCGCCGCCATGACGTCGGGCGGAGGGCCGATGAACGCGAGCCCCTCCTCGGCGCACACGCGCGCGAAGTCGGGGTTCTCGGACAGGAAACCGTAGCCGGGGTGGACGGCGTCCGCACCGGTCTTGAGGGCGGCCCCGACGATGTTGGGGATGTGCAGGTAGCTGCGGGCGGGGGCGGCGGGGCCGACGCACACGGCCTCGTCGGCGGCCCGCACGTGGGCGGAGTCCGCGTCGGCGCGCGAGTACACCGCCACCGACCGGATCCCCAGTTCGCGGCAGGCGCGGATCACGCGCAGGGCGATCTCCCCGCGGTTGGCCACCAGGATCGTGCGGAACACGGTCACCCCTCGCCCAGCTCGAAGAGGACGGCGTCGAACTCCACCATCTCGGCGTCGACCGCGACGACCCGGGTGAGGACGCCGTCCCGGTCGGCGACGATCGGGTTCATGAGCTTCATCGCCTCGACGATGGCGAGCTGCTGGCCCTCGCGGACGCGGTCGCCGACCGAGACGAACGGCGCGGCGCCGGGTTCGGGGGCCAGGTAGACCGTCCCCACGAGCGGCGCTCGCACGGTGTGCGCGGTGGACGCGGCCTCGGCCGCGGGCGTCTCGGACGCCTCGGGCGGTGCGCCCACCGAAGGCGCCGGCGCCGCGGGCGCGGCGACCGGGGCGTCGGCGGGCACGTCCCAGTCGACCTCCACCGAGCTGACGCCCGTGTGCAGGCGGACCCTGCGCACCGGGCGCCCCATCCCGGCGATGAGCCGCTCGGCCTCCTCGCGCAGCTCCCCCAGGGTCAGCTGGGCGTAGGTGAACTCGGGGTCGGGCGGCAGCGCCGCGGTCAGGGTGCGGCCCGGGTCACGGGCGCCGTCGCGGTCGGTCGTCATCGCGTTGCCTCCGTCGGGATTCCGAAGCGGGAGAACCGGTCGTACCGCTGGTCGAGCAGGTCCTCGGCGGTCATGTGGCTGAGTTCGGTCAGGGAGGAGCGCAGGGCGGCCCCGACGTGGTCGGCGGTCGCGACCCGGTCGGTGTGGGCGCCCTCGGCGGGCTCGGGGACGACGCCGTCCACGACGCCGAGCCGGAGCAGTTCGGGGGCGCTGATCCGCAGCGCCTCGGCGGCCCGCCCCGACTCGGCGGCGGAGCCGAAGAGGATCGTGGAGCACCCCTCGGGGCTGATCACCGAGTAGAAGGCGTTCTCCAGCATCAGCACCCGGTTGCCCACCCCGAGGGCGAGGGCGCCCCCGCTGCCGCCCTCGCCGGTCACCACGGCCACCGTGGGCACGGTCAGCCGGGACATGCGCAGGATGCACTCGGCGATGGCCACGCCCTGGCCGCGCTCCTCCGCCTCGATCCCCGGATGGGCGCCGGGGGTGTCCACGAACGTGACCACGGGCATGCGGTGCCGTTCGGCGTGGTCCATCAGCCGCCGGGCCTTGTGGTACCCGGACGGCTGCGGCATGCCGAAGTTGCGGCGGACCAGCTCCGCGGTGTCGTGGCCCTTCTGGTGGCCCAGGACCACGACGGAGCGGCCGTCCAGGGTGGCCACCCCCGCCACGACGGCCGGGTCGTCGCCGGTGGCGCGGTCGCCGTGCAGCTCCACGAAGTCGTCGAAGACCAGTCCGCAGTAGTCCAGGGCGGTGGGGCGGCCGATGTCGCGGGCCATCGCCACGATCCGCGACGGAGCGCGTTCGGGCACGCCCCGGGCCTCCGGCGCGGGGGCCGCCACGACCGGGGCGTCCGCGCCGGCGGGTTCGGGCTCCCGGCCCGCGTGCAGGGCCAGCACGCGGGTCAGGGTGGACCGCAGCTCGTGCCGGGGCACCACCAGGTCCACCAGCCCGTTGTCCCGGAGGAACTCGGCGGTCTGGAACCCGGGCGGCAGGTCCTGGCGGATGGTCTGCCGGATCACCTGCGGTCCGGCGAACCCCACCCGTGCCCCGGGTTCGGCGATGACCACGTCGCCCAGCACGGAGAAGGACGCGGTGGCCCCGCCGTAGGTGGGGTCGGTGTTGACGTTGACGCTGAGCACCCCGTGCTCGCGCAGCCGCCCCAGTTCCTGCGCCGTCTTGGCCAGCTGCATCAGCGACAGGGCGCCCTCCTGCATCCGCGCCCCGCCCGAGGCCGAGACCAGCACCAGGGGCGTGCGCGTGGCCACCGCGTGCCGGGCGGCCCGGGCGATCAGCTCCCCGGTGGCGCCGCCCACGCTCCCGCCCATGAACGCGAAGTCCAGGCAGGCCAGCACCACGGGCCAGCCGCCGACGGCGCCCGTGCCCCACACGGCGGCCTCGGCGCGGCCGGTCCCGCGCCGCGCCGAGGCCAGCCGTTCGGGGTAGGGCTTGCTGTCGGTGAACCCGAGCGGGTCACCGGCCGTGAGGTCGGTGTCGCGCGGCTCGAAGCCGCCCGGGTCCAGCAGCAGCTCGATCCGCTCGGCCGCGCCCAGCCGCAGGTGGTGCGAGCACTCCTGGCACACGCCGAGGTCGCGGCGCAGTTTGGGCAGGTACAGGTAGCAGCCGCAGTCCGGGCACAGCGACCACCGCGTCTCCCCGCCCGGGTCGGTCCGGGGGTCGGTCCTGGTCGTGGTCACGTCGTCCTCCTGGTCTCTGGGGGGCTGGGCGCGGGGCGGGCGTCCCTAGCCGCAGCCGCCCGCGGTGTCCGTGTCCAGGGCGGTCTCCGGGACGGGAAGGTCCGCCACGGGCGTGTCGGGGGTGCTCCCGCCCATCGCGTCGACGAACCCGTGCAGCCGGTCCAGCCCCCAGAAGCGGTGGCGGCCGACCCGGAAGTAGGGGACGCCGAACGCGTCGTCCCGGTACAGGTCGAGCAGGGCCCGCAGGCCCTCCTCGCGCAGGTCCGGGTCGGAGGCGGCGGTGGCGGCGGCCTCGCCGTCCAACCCCACCCCGGCCGCCAGGTCCTTGACCAGCGCCGGGTCGCAGATGTCCTCGCCGCGCTCCCACCGGGCCTCGGTGACGGCGCGGTAGAACGCGCGCTCCCTGCCCTCCCGGCGCGCGTACAGCCACGCCAGGTGGGGGACCTCCCACCACGGGTCGACGTCCACGGGCCAGGACATCGGGTAGCCGAACCGGGCGGCCAGCCGCTTGGTGTCGTAGAGGATGTACAGGTGCTTGGCCCTGCTCATCGGCGTGTAGGGGAACTCGCCGCCCTCGGCGCGCAGCCGCGCGAGCAGGTCCTCGTCCGGCTCCCACCACGGGTGGAACTCGACGGTCTCGGCCGACTCCGGGTACAGCTCCTCCAGGCGGCGCAGCGCCATCCAGGAGAACGGGCTGCGGAACGCGAAGTACAGGCGGGGCGGCTTCCTCACTCCGCGCCTCCCCGGGCGGTGCGGTGGCCGCGCACGACCGCCGCGCCCACGGCCCCCTCGGCGGAGACCGAGGTGAGCACGCCCACGCGCCCGTCCAGGGACGGGTCGGCGCGGTGGTGCGCCAGCAGCGCCGCCAGCTGGAACGGGCCCGAGGCGCTCTCGCACTCGCCGACCAGCGGCTTGATCCGGATCCGGGCGGGCCCGTCCCCGAGCACCGCGCGCACGCCCGCGTCCTCGGCCGCGTCGAGCGCCTCGACACCGTGCTCGCCCGTCGCCGCGCCCCAGACCTCGTCCGGCCGCACGCCCGCCGAACGCAGCGCGCGGTTCAGGCACGACTCCAGGGTGCGCGCGGCGTCCTCGGGCGCGCCCGTGCCGAACGCCGAGGCCAGGACCTCCGCCTCCGGGGTCCGGCCCTGGGCGCGGACGCGCTCGGCGTCCTCCACCGCGAACACCGCCGAACCCTCGCCCACCGGCACGTCGTGCCCGGCGGTGCGGGCCCGGTGCCCCCAGGCCGTGTGCGGGCTGAACTCCTCCACCGCCCCGGCCAGCAGCACGTCGGCGTGCCCGCCCGCGATGAGGACGGAGCCGTAGCGCAGCACGTTGAGCCCGGACAGCTGGCCGCCCGCCACCGTGGCGTTGACGCCCCGCAGCCCGTGCCAGATCGCGCTGCGCCCGGCGGGGCAGTTGATCGTCGCGCTGGGGAACATCACCGGGTTGACCAGGTACGGCCGCTCCTGGACGAGGGTGTCCCGGCTGAACTCGCTCGTGGTGCGGACGCTGCCCGCCGTCGTGCCCAGCACGATCCCCACGCGGGCGTCGGTCTCCTCGTCCACGACCGCGTCGGTCGCGTCCAAGGCCAGCTTGGTCGCGACCACCGCCAGCGCGGTGCTGCGGTCCAGGTGGCGGGTGCCCTTGCGGCCCACGTGGTCGGCGGCCCGGAAACCCGGGATGGCGTGCGCCCGCAGGGGCGGCAGCGGCGCGTCGAACATCGCCGCGACGTCCGCGACGTCCGCCTCCCCGGAGCGGCCCAGGCGGACCGCCTCGCTGAACTCGTCCGCACCCGTGCCGATCGGCGACACCGCGGACCATCCGGTGACCGCCAGCGCGGGGCGGGCCGTCCGCGTCTCGCTCATGAAACCCTCCCGAAGACGGTGATGGCGTTGTTGCCGCCGAACGCGAACCCGTTGTTCTGCACCACGTTCAGGTCGGCCGGCCGCGCCTCGTTCGGGACCGGGTCGATCCCGCCGAGCGCCGGGTCGTGGTGGGTGAAGTTGATCGTGGGCGGCAGGAACCCGTCCCGCATCCCGATCAGCGACGCGATCGCGCCGAACGCGCTGGAGGCGCCCATGGTGTGGCCGAGCATCGACTTGACCGAGCTGATCGGCGGCGCGTGCGGGCCGAAGACCTCCAGCAGCGCCGTCGCCTCGGCCAGGTCGTTGGCCGGGGTGCCGGTGCCGTGGGCGCACACGTAGTCGACGTCCTCCGGCTTGACGCCCGCGTTGGCGTGCGCGCGGCGCATGCACTCGGCGATCCCGGCGGGGTTGGGGGAGACCATGTGGTCGGCGTCGCAGTTGAGCCCGTACCCCAGGACCTCGGCGTACACGTGCGCGCCGCGGGCACGGGCGCTCTCCAGCGTCTCCAGCACCAGGACCGCCCCGCCCTCGGCGGTGATGATGCCGGAGCGGTCGCGGTCGAACGGCGAGCTGACGTCCTCGGCGACGGCGCCGAGGCGGTGGAACCCGGCGTGCGCCCAGCGCAGCACCGAGTCCGCGCCGCCCGCCAGCATGATGTCGGCGTCCCCGAGGCGGACGAGGTCGTAGGCGTAGCCGATGGCGTAGTTGCCCGCCGAGCAGGCAGTCGCCAGCGTCATCGCCTCACCGGTCAGGGACAGTTCCCGGTTGACCGCGTAGGCCAGCCGGGACGCGGGGATCCGGCCGTACAGACCCGCGTCCTGGTTCTCCCAGCCGTGCTCCACCTCCTGCTCGGTCAACCGCTCGATGATCTGCGACTCTCCGCTGGTGGTGCCCAGGACGGACCCGGCCCCGGCGCGGGCCAGCTCCCCCGGCTCCAGCCCCGCGTCGGCGACGGCCAGCCGCGCGGCCGCCGCCGCGAACAGGCTGGACCGTCCCCACTCGGCGGGGTCGAGCCGTTCCAGCAGTTCCGCGGGGGCGAAGCCCTTGACCTCGCCCGCGTTGCGGTGCGGGAACCCGGAGGCGTCGAAGGAGGAGATCGGGGAGACCCCCGACCGTCCGGCGCGCACCGACGCGCCGAACGGCTCCACCCCCGTTCCCACACTGGACACGGGCCCCAGGCCCGTCACGACGACCCGGCGCATCAGGCGTTCGCCCCCGTGTACTGGGCGACGACGCCGTGGACTCCGTTGAGGCTGCCCATGTTGGGCAGCTCGGTCTGCGGCACGGTGACCTTCAGGTCCTTCTCGATGCGGGCCAGGACCTCGATGGCCTGGAGCGAGTCGGCCTCGTGCTCCTCGGAGAAGAGGCCGTCGGGGGTGATCTCCTCGGGCTCGACCTCCAGGACGTCGGCGACGATCTCGCGCAGCTGGTCGATGAGGGCGGTGCCGGTCTCGGACATGGGGTGTCTCCTCGGGTGGTGGTGGGGAAGGGGAAGGGGATGGGGGGCGGGGATCGCGGCGCGGGTCAGATGACCACGCCGCCGTCGACCTGCACGACCTGGCCGGTGATGTAGGAGGCCTGGTCGGAGGCGAGGAACGCGACGAGGTCGGCGACGTCCTCGGGGGTGCCCAGGCGGCGCAGGGCCACCTTGTCCAGGGCGCTGGCGCGCACCTTCTCGGGCAGCGAGCGGGTCATGTCGGTCTCGATGAAGCCGGGCGCGACCACGTTGACGCGCACGCCGTACCGCGCGGTCTCCTTGGCCAGCGCCTTGCTCATGCCGTTGATCCCGGCCTTGGCGGCGGAGTAGTTGGCCTGGCCCGCGTTGCCGTGCACCCCCATGACGGAGGAGATGTTGACGACGCTGCCGCGCCTGTTCTTGATGAAGTCGAACACCGTCGCCCGGCAGAGGTTGAACGTACCGGTCAGGTTGGTGTCGATGACCGCGTTCCAGTCGGCGCCGTCCATCATCGCGACGGGGGCGTCGCGCAGGATGCCCGCCGAGTTCACCAGGACCTCGGGGTCGCCGAGCTCCGCCTTGGCGGCGGCGACGAACTCCTGCGCGGCGGCCAGGTCGGACACGTCGCAGGCGGCGCTGAAACACGCCGCTCCGGTGGCGCGGACCTTCTCGGCGGTGGTCGCCGCGGCGTCTCCGGCGCTCTGGTAGCAGAACGCGATGTCGTGGCCGTCGGAGGCCAGCCGCAGGGCGACGGCGCGCCCGATGCCGCGGGACCCTCCGGTGACGATCGCTACGGGTCTGTCCGTCATCTGCGGACCTCGCTCTCCTGTGTCGGAAGGGGGGACTGCGAAGGGTGGCGGGCGGGGTGGGCGATGAACAGGGCGGCGACCGCGGCCGCCGCCGTGACCAGGGCGCCGACCAGGACCGCCGGTCGGAGTCCGGCGACGAAACCCGCGTCGGTCTCGGCGCCGGAGGGGTGGAAGAGGACGAAGACCGTGCTGATCACGGCGATGCCCAGGGACCCGCCGAACTCGCGGACGGTGTTGTTGACGCCGGAGGCGGTGCCGTGCCGGTCCTCGGGCACGGACGCGATGACGACCACGGGGTTGGCGGCGAAGACCAGTCCCATGCCGACTCCCGCGGCCACCAGGGCCGGGAGCATCGAGGCGTAGGACATCTCCGTCGTGGCCGCCAGTGCCAGCCAGCCGAGCGCTCCGGCCTGGAGCGCGCAGCCCAGCGCCTGCATCCGACCGCCGCCGACCCTGTCGACGAGCACGGTCGCCACCGGGACCACGAGCATGGGCGCCGCCGTCCACGGCAGCGTCCGCAGCCCGGCCTCGAACGGCGCGTAGCCCATCGGTCCCTGCATGAACTGCGCCAGCAGGAACACCGAGCCGAAGACACCGAAGTACATCGCCAGGGACACCAGCACGCTCAGCCCGAACGGGCCCCTCCGGAACAGTTCCAGCGGGACGAGCGGCGTCGGCGTGCGCCGCTCCCAGGCCACGAACGCCGCCAGCAGGACGGCCGCCGTCGCGAGCGCTCCCAGGGTGGTCGCCGACGACCACCCCGACTCGGCGGCGCGCACCACGCCCCAGACCGCCGCGACCAGGGCGCCGGTCACCAGTCCGGTGCCGGGGACGTCGAAGACGGCGGCTCCGCCCCGGCTCTCCGCGACGAACCACAGCACCGCGGGCAGCGCCAGCAGGCCGACCGGCACGTTGATCCAGAAGACCCACTGCCAGCCCAGCGTCTCGGTGAACACCCCGCCCACCAGCGGGCCCAGGGCGATGCCCAGCCCGTTGATCCCGCCCCACGCGCCGATGGCCGCGTTGCGGTGCCGGAGGTCCACCGCGGCGGCCGCCAGCGTCAGCGACAGCGGCAGCACGGCGGCGGCCCCCGCGCCCTGGAGGGCCCGGGCGAGCATCAGCTCTCCCAGGGACGAGGCCGTGGCGCACCAGACGGAGGCCAGGGTGAACACGGTCAGCGCGACGGCGAACACCCCGCGGCGGCCGAACCGGTCGCCCAGCGCCGAACCGGCCATGAGCAGACCCGCGAAGGCCAGCACGTAGGCGTTGACCACCCACTGGAGCTGGGACTGCCCGCCCCCGAACTCCGCGCGGATCTGCGGGAGCGCGTGTGTGACGATGAGGTTGTCCAGGGCGACCATGAACATCGGCAGGGCCGTGGCGACGATCGCCGCGACGCCTCCGGTCGAACGGGTCATCGGGGGATTCCGCCTCTCGGGTCGTGGACGGCCGAGGCGAGGGCGATCTCCTCGGTGATCGCCCGGAGCACCGCGTCACGCTGGTCGTTCAGGTAGAAGTGCGCCCCCGGGAAGCACCGCAGCCCCTGGAAGCGCGGCGCCAGCGCGGCCCAACCCGACGCCTCCGCCGGACCCGCGACCGCGTCGGACTCACCCGCGAACACCGTCAGGGGGACCGGCAGCTCCCCGGGCGGTCCCGCGTCGCGCCACGCCCGCACCAGCTCCAGGTCGGCGCGCAGGCGGGGCTCGAACAGGGCCCACAGCTCGTCGTCGGCCAGGACCTCGGCGGGCACGCCGCTCAGGCCGCCGACCCGTGCGCGCAGTGCGCGGGAGGACATCCGCGAGACGTCCTCGGAGCGGGCCGCGTCCGGCGCCGGGTATCCGGACATCCCCAACCAGGTGGGCGGCGCCGTGCCGCCCTCGGCCAGGACACGCGTCAGCTCGTATCCGACGGCCGCGCCCATGCTGTGCCCGAACACCCCGAGGGGCACGTCGGCCAGCGGGGCGACCGCCCGCGCCAGCCGGTCCACCAGCGGAGCCATCCCGGACGCGAACGGCTCACGCGCGAGTCGGCCGCGCCCCGGCGTCTCCACGGCGCACACGTCCCAGTCCGCGGGGAGTCGGCGCGCCCACCCGCGGAAGGCGGTGTGCGCGCCGCCCGCGTGGTGCAGCAGGACCAGCCGGAAGACCGGCTCGTCGACCCTCCTGGTACGGACGAGGGGAGAGGTCTGGGGAACGGCCGGTACGCTCATCGCTCCGCCACCACCAGGGCTCGGGTCCGGGCCAGGACGCGCTCGCCGCCGCACGTGGCGGTGAGCACGAGGCGCACGCCCTCCGGCAGGACGGCGTCCACGCGCCCGGACACGACCAGTTCGACGCCCTCGCCCGGGGGGACGACGACGGGACGGGCGAACCGGCTCTCGTACTCGGCGACGCGCGCGGTCGGTCCGCACCAGTCGGTGACGGCGGTCGCGGCCAGGCCCATCGTGAGCATCCCGTGGGCGATGACCCCGGGCAGGCCGACCGCGTCGGCGGAGCGCTCGTCGAAGTGGATGGGGTTGAGGTCGCCCGAGGCGCCCGCGTAGCGCACGAGGTCGCTCCGGGTGAGGGTGAAGCGGCGCTCGGGCAGGACCAGTCCCGGCTCGGCCGTGTCCAGGGGGGCCGGGGACGGTGTGTCGGGAGCGGTGTCGGCGGTGGTCGTGGTCATGAGGGGGCCGCCCAGGTGATGAGGGTGGTGGTGGCGGTGCACACGTCCTCGCCCGAGGTGGTGCGGATGTCGCTGCGCAGCGCCACGAGGTCGTTGGCGCCCAGCGTCTCCACCCGGGTGAGGCGCACCTCGGTGGTCAGCACGTCGCCCGCGCGGACCGGACGGGTGTGGCGGAAGGACTGGTCACGGTGGATGACGCGGGAGAAGTCGAACCCCAGGGCCGGGTCCAGCACCGCGGCCTCCTGCGCCCTCATGGCGAGCACGATGGGGAACGTGGGGGGCGCGTCCGTCCCGTCCGGGGCGCCCACGGCGGCCCGGAACTCGCGGATCTTCTCGCGGCCGACCTCGTAGGTCTCCTCCGACCGGTACACGCGGCCGACCAGTATCGGGTCCAGGGCCATCAGGAGCCACCGCCCTCGCGCAGCACCAGGGCGCCGGTGTTGCCGTCGTGGCCCATGGCGGTGACCAGGGCGGTCCGGGGCCGCTCGGACGGCTCGCGCCGCCACGCGGCCAGCAGCCCGGCGACCTGCATGGCGCCCGCCGCGCTGTAGCACTGGCCGACGGCGCGGGTCACGTCGTGGACCGGACGCGCGCCGCCCAGGGCGATCTCGACGCCGCGGCGTTCGGCGTGTTCCAGGCCGACCAGTCCGGTCGTGCCGGGCGAGACCTCGGTGACGTCCTCGGGGCCCAGCCCGCTGCGGGCCAGGGCCAGGCCGACGCGCTCGGCCAGGGCGTGGGCGCGACCGCCGCGCGCGGCGGGGTGGAAGCCCACCTCGACGCCCAGGACCTCCGCCTCGACGGCCGCTCCCCGGGCGCGCGCGGACTCCGAGGTGCTGAGCAGGAACGCGGCCCCGCCCTCGCCGATCGCGGTGTCGCCCGACAGCACTCCGGCGGCGTGCCAGCCCCAGGCCAGCGCCGCGCTCAGCTCCTCGACCCCGCCCACGACGAGGCGGTCGGCCCGGCCGAGCGCCAGGATCATCCGGGCGTGGCGGAAGGAGTTGAGGCCGGACGCCTGCCCGGCGGCGAGGGTGACGTTGGCGCCGCGCAGCCCGTTCCAGATGGCGATCTGACCGGCGCAGCAGTTGAGGACCGTGTTGGGGAAGCGGGACGGGTTGACGAGGTAGGGCCGGTCCTGGAGCAGGGTGTCGCCCGCCAGGTCGGTGAGGCTCTGGGTGCTGCCGGTGCTGGTGGCGACCACCACCCCGGTGC
The DNA here is from genome assembly GCF_040660275.1 of Nocardiopsis sp. NPDC049922. Classification (NCBI taxonomy): domain Bacteria; kingdom Bacillati; phylum Actinomycetota; class Actinomycetes; order Streptosporangiales; family Nocardiopsidaceae; genus Nocardiopsis; species Nocardiopsis sp. NPDC049922. The sequence continues at coordinate 797,951 of NZ_JBFAME010000001.1, forward strand.
GGGCGGGGTCGCCGTCGGCCTCCTCCGGGGCGGCCTCCAGGGCGAGCTTGGTCGCGACCATGCCCAGCCCGGTGAGCCGGTCCAGGTTGCGCGTCCCCTTGCGGCCGACATGGTCCCGGAGCCGGAACCCCGCCACCGAACGGACGTTGACCTGCGGGTACTCGGCGGCGTCGGCTCCCTCCGGCAGCGCGTGGCCGGGCTCGCCCGAGGCGATCAGCTCGGCCAGCGGCCCCAGACCGTACCCGGCGGCGGTCACGACACCGGCGGAGGTGATGGCGAGCGGTTCGGCGGGGGGAGCCGACACCGGGGCGCCGGTCGTCACGGTGGTCACTCAGGCCTCCCGAGGATGGTGATGACGTTGTTGCCGCCGAAGGCGAACCCGTGGTTCTGCACGATCCGCGGCCGGGCCTCGCGCCCGTGCCCGGGGATCACGTCCAGGCCGGGGCCCAGGGCCGGGTCCAGCTCGGTGACGTTGGCCGTGGGCGGCAGGAAGCCGTCGTGCAGGGCCTTGCAGCAGACCACGGCGCCGAAGCCGCTGGCCGCGCCCATGGTGTGGCCGATCATCGACTTGATCGAGCTGATCGGGGGCGGGTTCGCGCCGAAGACCTCCCGGACCGCCTGGACCTCCGTGGCGTCGTTGGTGGGGGTGCCGGTGCCGTGCGCGCACACGTAGTCCACCTGGTCGGGGGTGATGCCGGCGGAGGCGTGGGCCTCGCGGATGCACGCGGAGATGCTCTCCGGGTCGGGGTGGACCATGTGCCGGGCGTCGCAGTTGACGCCGTAGCCCAGCACCTCGGCGTACACGCGGGCGCCGCGCGCCACGGCCGCGTCCAGGGGCTCCAGCATCAGGGACACGCCTCCCTCGCCGGTGAGGATGCCCGCCCGGTTCCTGTCGAAGGGGCGGCACACGTCCGGGGCGAGCGCGCCCAGGGCGTGGAACCCGGCGTGGGTGAAGCGGTTCACCGCGTCCGCGCCGCCCGCGAACATCAGGTCCGCCTCACCGGTGCGCACGAGGTCGAAGGCGTGCCCCAGCGCGTAGTTGCTGGCGGAGCAGGCGGTGGGAATGGTCTGGGTGTCGCCGCTCAGGGCGAGCTCGGTGCTGACCGCGGCGGAGATCTGGCTGGCCGGGGCCTGGGCGACCACGCGGGGCTCGAACTCCTTCGCCCGCCCGGCGACCCACTGCTCGCCCAGCACCGAGGACACCGTGGCCTCGCCGCTGGTCGTGCCCATGATGACGCCGGACCGGCCCCGCGACGCGGCGTCGGGGTCCAGGCCGGAGTCCTCCAGGGCCAGGCGGGAGGCGGCCGCGGCCAGGAGCCCGCTGCGGCCCCACCGGTCGGCCCGGATCCGGCGCAGGATGTCCTCGGGGACGAAGTCGCGCACCTCTCCGGCGACGCGGAAGGGGAAGCCGGAGGCGTCGAACGACGTGATCTCCCCGGTCCCGGTGCGCCCGTCCCGGATCGCCGCCGCGAACGCGTCGGCGCCGATGCCGACACTGCTCACGGCGCCGAGCCCGGTGATCGCGACGCGTCTGGTCTCACGCATGCGCCACCTCGGCGTACGCGTGGACCGCGGCCGCGAGCTGCTCGAAGTTCAGCAGCTCGGGCAGCTCGGACTTGGGGATGACGACGCCCATCTCCTTCTCGATCCGGGCGACCACGGTGATGAGGGAGAGCGAATCCCCCTCGTAGTCCTCCACGAAATGCCCCGTGGCGGTGAGTTCGCCGTCCTCCAGCTCCAGTTCCTGGATGACGATTCCGCGCAGCTTCTCCATATCCACGTCGGCTCCCGCGGCGGTTCCGGTGTCGCTCATCCTCGCCCCTTTCGGATTCTCGGCCCGCCGTTCGGGCCTGTCCTCCCTCACCTTGTCCGCCGCTGGTGGAGGCCGCAACAGATCTGCGTCTTTGTACTGCTCCCCCCTCATCGAAAGTTGTAGTCGGGCGGCTTTTATCGAGAATTGATCGCCTTTCTATGGCGCACTGCGACGATGGCTGCGAAGGTCATCGATTAAACGAGAGGCGGTGCCATGACCTCGGTCGTGGAAAAAGACGCCGCGAGGGCCGACCTCTGTTTCACGTCCACCCTCGACCGGACACTGGTCCACCGGCGCGCCGTGTCGGAGGTCTTCCTCACCGACCTGCGCCCGCAGGCCGACACGGACGCCGTGGCGGCGGCGCAGCTGCCGCTGAACCACGCCTACTTCAGCGACCACACCCAGCGCCCGGCGCTCTTCGACGTGCTGCTGGTCCTGGAGGCCGGCCGACAGGCGGCCATCGCCGGGACGCACGCCCGCATGGGGGCCCGCGAGGGCACGCAGATGATCGTGGACCGGTTCGCCATCGCGACCGACCCGGCCGCCCTGCTGTGCGCCGACCGCCCCGGCGAGCTGGTCATCGACAACCACTTCAGCGTCGTGCGCACGCGCCGGAACCGGGTCCGCGCCGGACGGGTCGAGCAGACCTTCCACGTCGACGGGGTCCGCGCGGGGACGCACACCATGGACGTCGTCCTCCTCACCCCCGGCGAGTACGAGGCGGTCCGCCGCGCCCAACTGGACGGCCGCGTGCCGTGGACCACCGACCAGGTGAACGCGCCCAACCCGACCGACCCCGCGACCGTCCGCCGCACCGACCCGCGCAACGTGGTCATCGGTCCCCTCGCGACCGGCCCCGACGGCGTCTCGGCCGAGATCCGGCCCCGCTGGGACAACCCGTCCCTGTTCGACCACGCCTACGACCACCTCCCCGCCGCCGTCATCACCGAGGCCGCGCGCCAGCTCGTCCTGGCCGCCCCGGACGCCGACGGCCCCGGCGCCCCGGCACGGCACGTGACCGGGGTGAGAGCGGACTTCACCGGCTTCGCCGAACTGACCTCCCCGGTGCGGGCCGCCACGCCCGCGGACGCGCCCCCGGTCGGGGAGCGGCGGGTCCGTGTCGAGCAGGCGGGCGCGCGCATCGCCGACATCACCCTGACGGTCGCCGACACGACCCACCTCGCCACGGAGGAGACCCCACGATGAGCACATCCCCGGTCACGGCCGTGTGGACGGACTTCGGCGGGGTCCTGACCCCGCCCATCGCCGAGACGATGCGGAACTTCTGCCAGCGCACCGGCATCGACGCGCACGCCCTGCTGACGGTGATCGGCGAGGTGACCGAGAGTTTCGGCACCGACGACTACATGGAGCCCATCGACACCCCGATCGTCACCGAGGCCGAGTGGCTCGCCCGCATCGGCGTCCTCCTGCGAGAGCGCCACGGCATCGACCGGCGCCTCACCACGCTGGCGGACGACTGGTTCAAGGACCGCGAGACCAACCACGCCTGGGTCGAACGCCTGGAGGGGCTGCGTTCCCGGGGCCTGTTCGTCGGCATGCTCTCCAACATGGTCCCCACGTGGGACGCCCACTGGCGCCGCATGGTCGACGTGACCGCCCTCTTCGACGACGTGGTCCTGTCCTTCGAGGTCGGCGCCCGCAAGCCCCAGGCCGCCATGTTCGAGCTGGCCGCCCGCCGCGCGGGGGTCGACCCGGGTCGGTGCCTGCTCGTGGACGACATCGAGCGCAACTGCGAGGGCGCCCGCGCCGCCGGGTGGCACGCCGTCCACTTCCGCGACACCGACCAGGCCTCCGCCGAGCTGGCCCGGCTCGTCGACGCGCCCGCCGAGGTCACCCCGTGAGCCGCCGCGTCCTGGTCACCGGCGGCAACCGGGGCATCGGCCTGGCCGTCGCCCGCTCCTTCGCCGGGGCCGGGTACGAGGTCGTGGTCACCCACCGCGGGACGGAGCCGCCCGAGGGGCTGGCCGGGGTGCGCTGCGACGTCGGCGACCCGGAGTCGGTGGAGGCGGCGGTCGAGCACGTGCGCCGCGAGCACGGGCCGATCGAGGTCCTGGTGTCCAACGCGGGCGTCACCAGCGACGGGCTCCTCCTCGGCATGAGCGACCAGGAGTTCGTCGACGTCCTGGACACCAACCTCGTCGGCGCCATGAGGGTCACCCGCGCCGTCCTGCCCGACATGGTGCGGGCCCGCTGGGGGCGGCTGATCTACGTGTCCTCCCTGGCCGGCATGGCCGGGGCCCCCGGCCAGGCCAACTACGCGGCGTCCAAGGCGGGGCTGTTCGGCCTGGCCAGGTCGGTCGGCCGGGAGGTCGCCAAGCGCGGCATCACCGCCAACGTCGTCTCCCCCGGCCTGATCGAGACCGACATGATCGCCGACCTGCCCGCCCCCCGGCGCGAGGAGATCCTCGCCCGCACCCCGCTGCACCGCACGGGCACCGCCGAGGAGGTCGCCGCCGCGGTGCGCTTCCTCGCCCAGGCGGACGCGTCCTACGTCACCTGCGCCAACATCCCCGTCACCGGCGGAGCCGACGTCGGCTGACACCCCGCCGGAACCTTCCCGCACCGAACCGACAGGAGCACGCATGTCCGAGAAGTCCCAGACCGAGATCACGCTGGACATCGCCCACAGGATGGGCGACATCTTCAACGACCTCAACGCCGAGGTGGCCCACGAGTTCGTCGCCCCGGACTTCGTCGACCACGAGGCGCCCCCCGGCACCCCCGGCGGCCCCGACGGCTACCTGGGCACCGCCACGTGGATGAACCAGGTCTTCGCCGACGCCCGGTGGGACCGCATCGACAGCTTCGCCTCGGGCGACAAGGCCATCATCCACGTGCGCTTCACCGGCCGCCACGTCAAGGACTTCCTCGGCATCGAGGCCACCGGCAACGACGTCGCCTTCGAGCACATGCACATCTACCGCGTGGCGGACGGCAAGGTCGTCGAGCACTGGGGCTGCCGCCAGGACCTGTTCCTCATGCTCCAGATCGGCGCCGTCGAACTCGACCTGCGCCCCTTCACCCCCGACCAGCAGCCCGTCACCTCCTGAGCACCCCTCCCCGCTCCCCCTCCGGGGTCGGGGACGCGGCGGCCGGATCCGGTCCCCGCGTCCCCGACCCCACGTCTCCGTGAGGAAGAGGTCCCACCGTGTCCCAGACCGCCTTCGTGTTCCCGGGCCAGGGCTCGCAGGAGCCGGGTATGGGCGCCCCCTGGGCGCACACGCCCTCCTGGACCCTGGTCGACCGCGCGTCCCGGGTGAGCGGCCGCGACGTCGCCGAACTGCTGCTCCACGCCGACGCCGACACGCTCCGACGCACCGACAACGCCCAGCTCGCCACGTTCGTCCTGGCCTGCGTCGCGCACGCCGAGGTGCGCGCGGCCCTGCCCGACGTCCGCCCCGTCGCGGTCGCCGGGCACAGCCTGGGCGAGTACACCGCGCTCGTCGCCTCCGGCGCCCTCGGCTACGAGGACGGCGTCCGCCTGGTCGCCGCCCGGGGCGAGGCGATGCGCGAGGCCTGCGCGGCGGCGCCCGGCACCATGGGCGTCGTCCTGGGCCTGGACGTCGACGAGGTCCGCGCGCTGGCCGACCGGCTGCGCGTACGGGAGGGCGCGGACGTGTGGGTCGCCAACCTCAACTCGCCCCAGCAGGCCGTGCTGTCGGGCGCCCCCGAGGGCGTCGCCCGCTGCGGCGAGGCCGCCCTCGCCGAGGGCGCCACCCGCGTGGTGGACATCCCCGTCGGCGGCGCGTTCCACAGCCCCCTGATGGAGCCCGCCCGCCCCCGGCTCGCCGAAGCCCTGGCGGGGACCGCGTTCCGCCCCGCGCACGCGCCCGTGGTCGCCAACGTCGACGGCCGCGCCCACGACGACCCCGACCGCTGGCCGGACCTCATGCTCGACCAGCTCACCAGCCCGGTGCTCTGGCTCGACACCGTCCGCACGCTCACCGGCGACCTGGGCGCCGACCTCCTGGTCGAGCTCGGTCCGGGCCGGGTCCTGACTGGGTTCGCCAAACGCATCACCCGGGGCGCCGCCCGCGCCTCGGTCGCCGTCCCCGACCAGATCCCCGCCCTGGCGGAGGCGGTCGGCGCCACGAGCGAGGACGAGGCGCCCGCGCGGGTCCGCGTCGCCTCGGGCGTCGCGCCGTGAACCGCCGCCGGGACCGGCGGGGCCGCTCCCACCCGCATCCGACGTCGTAGCGAGGAGACAGCGTTGTTCACAAGGATCGGCACGTTCGCGGTGCGCCGCCGGTGGTGGGTGGTCACCGCCGCGATCGTGCTCGCCGTGTTCGGCGGCGTGTGGGGAACCGGGGCCCTCAGCGCCCTGACCGGCGGCGCGGGCTTCGACGACCCCGAGAGCGAGTCGGCGCGGGCCGACGCCGTCCTCGCCGGCGCGTTGGGGCGCGAGGCCGTCGACGTCGTCGTGCTCTACGAGAGCGACGACCTGACCGTGGACGACCCCGGGTTCGGCGACGCGGTCGCGCGGACCCTCGCCCAGGTGCCGAGGGAGGGGATCGAACGGCTCGACTCCCACTCCACCACCGGCTCCGAGGCGTTCGTGTCCCAGGACCGGCACGCCACCTACGCCACGGTCCAGTTCGCGACCTCCGACGACCAGGAGGGGGTCGCGCTGCTGCAGGAGGTCGCCGACGCCTTCGAGGTGGACGGGCTCGACGTGACCTTCGGCGGCGTCACCGCCATGACCGAGCAGGTCAACGCGCTGACCGGGGCCGACATCGCGCGCGCCGAGATGCTGTCGCTGCCGGTTCTGCTGGTCGTGATGGTGCTGGTCTTCCGCAGCCCCGTCGCGGCGCTGCTGCCCCTGGCCGTCGGCGTCGTCACCGCGCTCGGCTCGTTCGTGGTGCTGCGGGTGCTCAGCTACTCCGTGGACATCGCCGGGTCGGTGATCAACGTGATCACGATCCTGGGGCTCGGCCTGGCCATCGACTACGCCCTCTTCATGGTCAGCAGGTTCCGCGAGGAGTTGGGCGCGGGCGCCGACGTGACCGGGGCCGTCCAGCGCGCCACCGCGACGGCGGGGCGCACCATCGTCTTCTCCGGCGTCGCGCTGGCCATCTGCTTCGTCGGCCTCACCCTCTTCCCCGCGCGCTTCCTCAGCTCCATGGGGTACGCGGGCGTGGCCGTGGTCGCCTTCGCGGTCCTGAGCTCGGTCACCCTGCTGCCCACGCTGCTGTTCCTCATGGGCCGCCGGGTCGACGCGTGGCGCATCCCGTGGCCGCGACGGCGGGCCGGGACGGACGACCGGGGCCGGTGGTACCGCGTCGCGCACGCCGTCATGCGGCGGCCGGTGGCCGTCACGGTCCTCATCACGGCCCTGCTGCTCGGCCTGGGCGCTCCGTTCGCCACCGCGAACTGGGCGCGCCCCGGCGACTGGGTCCTGCCCGCCGACGCGGACGCCCGTGTCGTCGCGACGGAACTGGAGGAGCGCTTCGACGCCGACCCCACCAGGATCATGACGGCGGTCGTCACGCTGCCCGGACCGGCCGACGCCGCCGGGGACGCGCTCGACGCGTACGCCGCGCGCATGACGGACGTGGAGGGGGTGTCCTCGGCGAGCGTGAGCGGCACGGCGGGCGACGCCGCGCGGGTGACCCTGACCTACGACGTGGACCCGATGTCGCCCGAGGCCCGGACGATGGTCGAGGAGCTGCGCGCCCTCGACCCGCCGGAGGACGCGGAGTCCCTGTTCACGGGGATGCCCGCGTCGCGTGTGGACATCGTGGACATGATCGGCGAGCGGGCTCCGGCGATGCTGCTGTTCGTCGCCGCGGTGTCCTACCTGGTGCTGTTCATGGCGTTCGGGTCCGTCCTGCTGCCGCTCAAGTCGATCGTGATGAACATGCTGTCGCTGTCGGCGGCCTTCGGCGCGATCACCCTGATCTTCCAGCACGGCTACCTGGCGGAGCTGTTCGGCTTCGAGGCGGTGGGGGTGGTCGACGCCAACTTCCCGGTGCTCATCGTGGCCATCGCCTTCGGCCTGGCCATGGACTACGAGGTGTTCCTGCTGTCACGGGTCCGTGAGCAGTGGGCTCGGGGCGTCGGGGAGGCCGAGGCCGTCGCCGTCGGGCTCCAGCGCACGGCGGGGATCATCACGGGCGTCGCGCTGCTGATGGTCATCGTGGTGTCGGGCTTCGTCACCTCGTCGATCGTCTTCATGAAGATGATCGGCATCGGCCTGGTCATCGCGATCGCCGTGGACGCGACGATCGTCCGCGGGCTGCTCGTCCCGGCCACCATGAGGCTCCTGGGCCGCTGGGCCTGGTGGGCTCCGGCGCCGCTGGCCCGGTGGTGGGAGCGGTTCGGGTTCCGTGAGGACGACGCGCCCGGGCCCCGCGCCGAGCGCGGCCCGGCCGGCGCCGTGTCCGAGGCGCGCGTGGCCGCCGCCGAGTCCGAGAGCCCGGTCGCGTGACGCGGGCGGCGGAGGCGGCGCGCGTGCCCGAGACGACCACGGCGGAGGGCGCCCGGCCCGGCCGCACGGGTCCGGGGCCGTCCGTGTGGACGGCGCTGGCCGGGGCGGTCGCGGTCGCCCTCACGGCGGGGCTGTTCGCCGACTGGGACTCCTACACCGGGCCGCTCGCCCGGGCAACCGTCGGGTGGGGCTTCCCCCTGCCGGGCCGGGTCACCTCGCCCTCGGCCGACCTGGTGGTGCTCGTCGCGGTCTGCGCGGCGGCGCTGCACGCCGTGTGGCGACCGCCCGCGGCGCCGTCCGGCGCGCTGGGAACACCACGGCTGCTCCTCCGGTCCTGGTCGGTGCCGGTCACGGCCTTCGCCCTGGGGGCCCTGGCCGGTGCGGTCGCCGGGCTGGCGGTCGGCGGATCGGTGGGCGGCGCTGCGGAGACGCTCTGGCACCTGCTCGCGCAGACTGGCCACGGCGGTCTGTTCGGTCTGCTCCACGGAGCGCCGACGGCCGCGGCCGTCGCGGTCGCCGCGCGGTTCTCCTCCCGGCGCGGCTCCCTCGACGGGTCCCCCCACCGCCGGTCCCCGTACGCCGTCCTCACGGCGCTGCTGCTCCTGGGCCCGCTGGCCGCGCTGGCGGCCGGGACGGCCCTGCTCGACACGGCCGACCCGGCGGACTGCTCGCCGCTGGCGTGCGCCTCGCCCGTGGACGAGCTCCTCCTCAACGGGGAGATCGGCGTGCGCCTGGCCGTGCCCTGCTGGGCGGCGGCCGTGGCCACAGCCGCGTTCCTGCGCGTGGCGCCCCGGATCCGCGCGTGGCCGGTGTGGACGCACGCGCTCCTCGCGACCGGCGCGGCGGGACTCGCGGTCACGCTCCTGTCCGGGCTGGTCGTCGGCTCCGACGTGTGACCCGCCCCCCACCCTGACCACCCCGACCCGAGGACAGACGATGGCCGACATCAGCAGACGCACCTTCGTGGGGGCCGCCGCGGCGGTCGGACTCGGCGGCCTCACCTGGCTCACCGCGCGGTCCGCCGGCGCCTCGTCACCGCCGCCCCCGACGGCCCGGCGCGCCTACGTCGGCGGGTTCACCGTCGGCGAGTACGGGTTGCCTGGGCTGCCCGGGATCGGGGTGGCGACCGTCGGGGCGGACGGGGTCCCGCGGATCGACGGCTACCGGGAGGGGATCGAGAACCCCTCCTACCTCACCCTCGGCCCCCGCGGCGACCTGCTGTACGCGGTCAGCCAGACCGACGACGGCCACGTCCACGCGTTCCGGATCGGCGACGACGGATGGCCCGAACCGGTCAACGCCGCCCCCACCCGGGGCGTCAACCCCGTCCACCTCGCGGTCCATCCGGACGGCCGCCACCTCGTGACGGTCAACTACGACTCGGCGACCGTCGCCGTGCACGCGCTGGCCGAGGACGGCTCGATCGGGGAGCTCACCGACCTGGTCGAGCACGAGGGCTCGGGGCCGCACCCCGAGGAGCAGGCCGCGCCGCACCCGCACATGGCGCTGTTCGCCCCGGGCGGGCGCGACGTCGTCGTCCCCGACAAGGGCAACGACCACGTGTACGTGTACGCGCTGGACCCGGACGGCGGAACGCTGACCGAGCGCTCCCGGGTCCTGGTCGCCGAGGGCGCCGGCCCCCGCCACGCGGTGTTCCACCCCTCCGGGCGCCACGTCTACGTGTCCAACGAACTCGGCTCCACGGTGACGGTCTGTGAGTACGACCCCCGGGAGGGCGCCCTGCGGGTCGGCGCGTCGGTCTCGGCCGCCGCGCCGGGCGCCGACCCCCGCAACGCGCCCTCGGGCGTGCTGGTCGATCCCGAGGGGCGCTTCGTGTACACCGCCGACCGCGGCATCGACTCGCTGGTCTCCTACGCCGTCGCCGACGGCGGCGCGTCCCTGGACCTGGTGGAGCAGGAGCCCGTGACCACGAAGGGGCCGGGCACGCGCTGGCCGCGCGACATCGCCCTCGACCCCTCGGGCCGCTACCTGTACGCCGCGAACCAGGCGGGCCAGTGCGTCACGGCGCACCGGGTGGCCGACGACGGCCGGATCGCCCCCGTGGGCGCCCCGGTGCCGGTCGCCAGCCCCTCGTGCGTGCTGCTCTCAGCGCGCTGAGCCCCGGTCCGCCGGGGAGAGGTCCTGGTCGAAGACCTGCCGCGACCCGTTCTTCCGGGAGATCTGGCGCAGGGACGCCAACAGGCGGTCGCCGAGCACCGTCCACAGGACCACGCGTTCGACCAGGGCGTCCTCGTCCGCGTACCAGCCCATGACCTGGAGTTCGGCGGCCGTCACCTGCTCCACCGCCGCCGCGTACGCCTCCACGACGAACTCGGCGTTGGCGTCGTCCAGCCACAGCACCATGCGCAGCACCTTGAGCAGGCTCTCCCAGTGCTCCGCCCGGGGTTCCATCCGCCAGCCGTGGCGATCGGCCAGGCGCCTGGCGAGCGTGGACGCGCGGTCGTCCACCGGTTCGGCGGCGGGTTCGGACGCGGGCTCGCCGCCCGTGTCCCCGTTCAGGGCGCGCAGGACCAGGCTGAAGGTCTTGTGCGGGGTCCGGCCCGAGCCGGACATGTCGTCGAGCAGGGTCCGCACCTCGGCCGGGCCCAGGCCGCCGACCTCGATCAGGGCGCGGACCAGGCGCACGCGGCGGACGTCCTCGGGACGGTACCCGTGCTTCTCGGAGGGGAGGTCGATGAGGTGTTCACGCTGGTAGTACTCGACTGTCGCGACGGGCACCGAGGCCCGATCGCACAGCTCCGAGATGCGCACGTATGGCTCGCTTTCCGATCCGTGGGATCCGACGCGGGTGTCAGGGCGTGCCGGCCACGGCGAGCGGGGGAAGGTCCGATGGTTTCCACTGGTGATGCCGTGAGTGCGGGGGGTGATCGACCGGAGATCGGGGGGGTCCCCTGAGACGCACCGGTCACTCAACCAGGAAGCGGCCCCGGGAGGAATACCACGAAGGAGGTATTGCCGTGGGCCGATCCCATGACCGGACCCGGACCTCAGCTCCCGGCTCTGGCCCCGGCGAGGATGGCCCGTTGGAGGCGGCACAACTCCTCCGACGGGTCCAGACCCAGTTGGTCGTGCATGGTGTCGCGGGCGGCGCGGAACGCGCTGAGCGCCTCCCCCCGCCGTCCCGACCGGTGCAGGGCGTCGACCAGCTGGGCGTGGAACCCCTCGTGCAGGGGGTACTCGCTGACCAGGTCGCGCAGTTCGGGCAGGACCTCGTGGTGGCGGCCCAGGCGCAGGGAGGCCTCCACGCGCAGCTCCCGGGCCCGGGTGTAGGTCTCCTGCACCTGTGACACGTGCCCGGTCAGGATCCGGCCCGGGCGCACGTCGGTCAGCACCGGTCCGCGCCACAGGGCGAGGGCCCGGTTGGCGCGGTCCACGACCTCGTCGTGGCGGCCCTCCGTCCACAGCACCTGCGCCTGGCCGACCAGCTGCTCGAAGGCGAACAGGTCGAGCTCGTCCGGGGCCAGTTCCAGGAGGTAGCCGGACCCCCTGGTGAGCAGGACGCGCCGGGCGGCGGCGGCCCCGCACACGCGCTCCAGCGCGCCCCTGAGGTGGTAGACGTGCGTGCGCACGGTCTTCAGGCCCGTGGCCGGCGGGTCGCCGTCCCACAGCTCCTCCATCAGGGTCCCGACGTCCACGATCCGGTTGGCGCGGACGAGGAGGAGGGAGAGGAGCCGGGCGATCTTGGGGCCGCAGCGGAAGTCGTCGCCCCCGTCCGCCTCCAGGGCGAGGGGACCGAGGACCCTGAAGTGGAGCACGCTCTTCTCCTCGCTCCTGTCCGGGGGCTGGGTGATCTGACCAGTGGTCATGTCGACGAACCTAGGGCGGGGGACCGTCGGCGCCAAGCGGTTTGCCCGTAAGTGGCCATCCCTCTGCCTCGAAGGTGACACGCGGAGTCAGAAGCGGGGGGCGGTCCTCTTCCGATGCGGGGCGAGGGCGCCGCACTCGGTCGCCTTGTTGACGGCGTCGATGCGCGACACCGCCTCCAGCTTCTCGAAGATGTTGCGCATGTGGCGCTTCACGGTCCCCTCGGTGATGTCCAGGCTCCGGGCGATCTCGCGGTTGCTCATCGCCTCGGCGACCAGCCGCAGGACCTCGATCTCGCGTCTGGTGAGCTGGGGGGCCGACGCGGAGGGCTGCCGCCAGTTCGGCGAGGAGACCACGACCGTCGTGCGGTCCGGATCGCGCAGGCCCTTGATGGCGGCCACCAGCGTCACGGAGTCCACGCTCTTGTGCAGGTAGCCGCGCACGCCGAGCGCGAGCAGGTCGTTCACGAGGTCGGCGTCGTCGTGCATGCTCAGGATGACCACGTGGGTGCTCGGGGCGAGCCGGAGCAGTTCGCCGACCGTGTGCCGGGGGTCGTGGCCGGGCATCTCCAGGTCGAGCAGGACCACGTCGGGGCGGGTCTCCACCACGGTGGGGACCAGGGTGCGCACGGAGCCCACGCTCGCGACCACCTCCAGGTCCGGGTACACGCGCAGCAGGTCGCACAACGCCTCGCGCAGCAGGTGGTGGTCGTCGACGACGGCGATGCGGATCATCAGCTTGACTCACCTTCGTTCGAGGACGTGGCGATGGGGATGAGGATCATCGTGCGCGTTCCCTCGCCGGGCGCGCTGAGCAGGCGCACCCGTCCGCCGAGCGCCTCGACGCGCTCCGTCAGGGAGGTCAGACCGGTGGAGGGACCGGGGCCCGCCGCCGTGCGGGCCCCGACGTCGAAGCCCACGCCGTCGTCGGAGGCGATCGCCCGGATCTCGCCGTGCTCGAAGCGCACGGCGATCAGCACGGTCTCGGCGCGGGCGTGGCGCACCGAGTTGCGCACGCACTCGCGGAGCACGATGAACAGCTCGTCGAGGTGGTGCGGCGGGGCGAACGACTCCTCGCCGCAGATCTCGATCCGCACCCGTGGCAGGGTCAGGTCCAGGGCGGTGACGTAGGCCTGCAGGGCGGTGTGCAGGGAGCCGCCGCGCTCACTGCGGCGCTGCTCGGAGATGAGCTGGCGCAGGTGCTGGTTCAGTTCGAACAGGGCGCTCTTGAGCGCGCGGAGCCGACCGCCCGCGTCACCGTGGGCCTGCTGGTCGGCCAGCAGTTCGTAGAGTTCGAGCTGACGGTTGGCCAGGCTGACCGCGCTGCCGATCCGGTCGTGCAGCTCCCGTGCCAGGAAACGCCGGAAGTCCTGGTTGGCCGCGTGCTCGTCGCTGAGGAACCGGGCGCTGGCGCGGGTCTGGGTGGCCTCCATCCGCAGGGTGACGACGCTGTTGGCGGTCTGGAGCGCGGACCGGGTCTGCTCGGACGAGCAGCCGGGCGGCAGCGCGTCCGCGATCTCCTCGAAGAGGATCCGGCCCGCCTCACCCGTGTGCCGGGGCTCCCAGCTCCAGGGCTGCTCCTCGACCTCGGCCCAGTAGGTCTCGGTCATGCGGGTGACACGGACGCTCGGGCGGGCGTGCTGGAGGCTCCAGGCGCACTCCAGGACCACGGACGCGGCCCAGTCGGCGGTGTGCGGCCACACCTGGGGGTCGGTGCCCAGGGGGTTGCACGCCTCGGTGAGGCGCTCCCAGAGGCGTGCGACGATGGCGCCGATTCCGCGGCTCAGTGAATCGGCGGGAGAATTTTCCGTGAACTCCGGGAGAACACTCCGTGGGTTCCCGTCGAGCGTCTGGCTTATGTCATGCACAGGGCGAGTTGTCCATTCAGTGAACGTGCCGCTGGGGACCTGTCGTCAGAGGACGCTTCTTCATCCAGGCATTGGGATGACCGGTTCGCGCCGTCGGTTCTGCCTGACCGCGCGGTCTCGGGCCGGGAGCAGGGGCGCGGATGCGAGGGGTTTTCGCGTTCCCCGCCGTGGTGCACACGGCTCACGAAGGGGGCGGAGGTTTCCGACGCCCCGTGGAACGCGCATTTCCCGGGAAAACGCACATCGCTTCTGTTACTGAATAGTAGGGAGAGGCGCGCACGCCCTCTCCCGACCATGGCTGTTCTCACTCGTGTCGGCTGTTTATCTCAGCCTAGGGGATGTCCGTTCCACCGACGAGGTTCCGAGGCGGCCACTGTCGGCCACCGACCAGCGACGATGTCGGCATCGACCGGGCGCGGCGGGCGTGCCGTGTGGCCTTGGTCACTCTCACCCACGGTGACGGGGTCGCCGCGATCAGCTCCGGGACGCGCGGAGGTCGGCGTACTCGTGGGCGAGGATCGACATGAGGACGGCGTCGTGCCACGCGCCGTCCCAGTACAGGTGGTCGCGCCACACGCCCTCGCGGACGAACCCGGACCGTTCGTAGGACTTCTGGGCGTTGCCGTTGAAGTCGAAGACCTGGAGCGCCACCCGGTGCAGGCCCGCGACGGTGAAGGCGTACTCCAGGACGAGGTCGGTGGCCTCCGTGCCGTAGCCCCGACCGGTGAACGCCATGTCGTTGAGGGCGACGCGGTAGTCCGCGCCGCCGTTGTCCGCGTCGAGGTCGAGGAGCGCGCAGTCACCGACGCAGACGTCGTCCTCGTTCCGGAGGATCACCCAGTCGGCGCGGTCGTCGTGGTCGGGGCGGGAGGCGGCCCACGCGCGGACCTGCTCCTCGGTGAAGCTCTGGTGGGTGCCGGTCAGGCGCCGCACCTCGGGGTCCAGGTCGACGACGGCGCGGACGAGGAGTTCCCCCGTCCGCGCGTCGACCGGTTCGAGTCGGACCCGGTCACCGGTGAGGACGGGCTGGTCGCGGAAGACGTCGCAGGGCACCATGCCCGGATCCAACCACGGGGTGCGTCCCCGGCCAACCGGTTTTCCCCCGCGCCCCCCGGCGGATGATCCACTCGGCCACGACGAGGTTGATCACCCAGCCCGCGCCCATGAGCAGCGCCCGGGGCGCCCTCGGATCGGCCTGAAGGAGGAGTTCCCCCACTTCCAGGAGCGCGTGGACGCGATGTGCCTGCACCAGAGCGATCCGGGCGCGACCCCCGCCTGACGTCAGGCAGCACGTCGGTCACCCGGCGGGCGCGCGGGGGTGGATGGCACACGCAGCCCCAGCCACAGCCAGGTCGCGGGCAGCGCGATCACCACAGCTGTCAAGGCTCGTGTGGGAGCCTGCTCCCGCCGTTCCAGACACCCCGGCCACTCCTGACGCTCATCGACCTCCCAGGCGGGCGGGGCGCACACCACGTACCCGACAGGCAGGATCGAGCCTGCGGGGGAGGCCCCGTTGTACGCGACGGGCACGAGCATCCACAGCGCGGCGAGCACCCACGCTCCCACCGCCACGACAGCACCCAAGCCCTTGAGTACGACCACGGCGCCGAACCGCAGTTCGTCGTTCGGCAGCTCTTCCCTCTTCAGGTCTTCGCTCATCACTCCTGCTTCTTTCGGGGGAGGTGAAAGACGGTGCCCGCAGCACCCCGCGCGCTCACCGATAGGAGATCAGGCTGTTGGGCCGACCGGAAACGGCACGGTCCACCTGGACGATCCGGTCGTCGGCCCACCACAGGTCCGAGGCTTGCGGCTGCCTGACGCTGGAGAGCGGACCGCTCATCGGGCTGTCCTCACCCGTGGCGGTGTCCAGCGTGTACAGCTGCCAGTCCCAGGCGCGGCCCAGCATGTGGCACTCGCCGAACGATCCGTCGCCGTCCAGCATCACCAGCAGCCTGCCGTCACGCACGTCGATCACCGACGTCCCGGGGTCGCTGATGGCCGTCTCCCAGACCAGATCGCCGGTGTCCAGGTCGTGGGCGCGGATGTCGTTCGAACAACTGGAGTCGTCGGTGCTCGTGTAGATCCGGCCGTCCTCCACGACGTACGGCCTCTCCTGCCCTGCGGTCCCTACGAGCGAGCCGCTGACGTCGAGCTCGTTCCGCAGGCGCCCGTCGTCGTCGAAGGCCAGGACCGGTTCCGGCTCCTGAGAAGCGCCGTTGTCCTGGTCCGGGTCGTAGCCTTCGCTGCCCGCCCCGTCCCTGTGCCCTAGGTCGACGCGGACGTGGATCGGGTCCGTGGCGACCAGGAACGTCTGCCTGACAGAGTCCGTGTTGGGGCTGGACTGGCCCCGGGGAAACTCGAAGGCGCTGATGTCCTCGCCCGTCGCGGGGTCGGCCACGTGCACCGTGATGGACTCGTCGATACCGCAGTCCGCCACGATGACGACCTCCGAGGCGTCGCGTGCCAGGAAGTCGGCGGCCGGGCAGGAGGCCTCGTCGGCATTGAGCGGGCCGCGCCGCCACAGCTCCTCGCCCGAGGCGGCGTCCAGCCCCACGAGTTCGCCGCCCGCGCGTACGAGGACCTGATCGCCGACCTGCGCGACACCCGAGCCGCGTGAGAAGAGCAGGTCGGGCTCCTCGAAGTCCTCGTCGGCCAGCGGACCGGTCCGCCAGACCTCCTCCCCGCTGTCGGTGTCCACCAGCAGGGCGGTGTCGCAGGAGAGCGCCGGGCTCTCGTCCGGGTCGGGGGCGCGGGCACCCTCCTCGTCATCGGGGTCCTCGGGCTCCTCCTCGGTGTCCCCTTCGAGGAGGACCACACCGAAGCCGTCCCGCGCCTCGTCGCTCATCCCGCACACGGTCTCCGCCGGTTCCAGCCGCCAGCGCTCATCGCCGTTGCCGATGTCCACGGACGTGACGCCACCCTCGGCTCCGTAGACCATGGCGTCGTCGGTTCGCCAGCCCCCGGCGACCTCCCCCGCCGGTCCTTCGACCGACCACCGCAAGGACCCCCAAACCTCCGGGGAGAACACGATGTGTCCTTCGCGGATCCCGCTGCGGACGCTCATGACGAGAATGAACACGAGCACTACGCAGACGGGTGCGACGAGGCACCCGACGAACCAGCGCAGGCAGCCCCTCTTCGGGGCGGCACCGGAATGGGCCATGGTCACTCCCTGGGTCGTTCGCCATCCCGGCGGGGAGGCATCTGATGCTCCGATGCGCTCGGAGCGCTGGGTGTTCGCGAACGGCGGGGCCGGGGAGAGGATTTCAGCCGCGGCCCGCGGCCCCCGTCCTGGCGACGACTGACACCCCCGCCCAGCGATCTGGCGGCGCCTCGCCCCTCTCCACCGCCTGCTCACCGCACCCGTACGCGACCGCGGCCATCGCCCAGGGAAGCAGGGGAAGCGCCACGACCGCGAGCGTGTGCACGTGGATCGTCCAGTGAAGGTGACCGTCCGACTCCTCAGAAGCGGGAGGGGCCACCCGCTCACTTTAGGTGTCCGTCTGCTCCGCCATGTCCCACTTCCACACGGTTTGCACAGCTCCGTCCGCAGGAGACGATAGCGGGCACCCGATCACCCGGCACCGCCGTGTCCGAACCCGGTCACACGTTCACCACACGTTCCCACGCGCTGTTATCTTGTCGACCGCGAATCCGGCGTACCACCCGTTTCCGGGCACGGTGGCCGGATCAGGACCGCAGTGAGGAACGAGGACACGGGTGAAGAACGCGGCACGGATCGGCGGCCGGATCCGGCCAGAGGCGGTGAGCTGGATCGGGTTGGGTCTGATCGGGGGCGGGATATTGCTCGCCCTGGTCGATGCGGTGCGCTTCTCCGTCGAGGGGGAGGACCTGGAGACCGCGAACAACACCCCCTGGTGGTGGGTGGCCGTCCTCCTGGGCGCGTTCGTCCTCGTGCCCGTGGTGCGGCGTGGCCTGAGGGATCCCGACCCCGGGCCCGCCGAACGCCACGGCTGGGGCCGCACGGTGTTCCTGCTGGTGGTCAGCGCACTGTCGGTGGGTGTGACCGTCACCTCCTTCTCCCCTGAACCGTTCGTCGCCTTGGCGCAGGAGCCCCGGAACTACGGCCCCGACCCGGTGGGGGTGTCGCTGTGGGCGGTTCCCCTGACCGTCTCCCTGGGTCTGGTGCTGACCGTGGCCGCCGGGTACCGGCCCAGGCTCCTGCCCGCCGACCGCTCCATGCCGTTCTTCGCCGCCGGGCTGGTCCTGGTGGTGCTGTTCGAGGTCGCTCTGCGCGCCGCGACCCTGTACCAGCCCACCGAACACACGGTCGCCGACGCCTTCCCGGACGCTCCGGCACCGGTGCCGACCGATGTCGGCGAGGTGGGGTGGACCTGGGAACCGCCTGAGGGCGTGGCGGTGCAGGCAGTGGAGCCCGGCCCGCTCGGCCCCCTGCTCCTGCTTGACGACGGCGTCGTCGCCCTGGACGGCGCGTCCGGAGACCAGCTGTGGAGCTACCGCCACCCCTACAGCCAGGTGTCGGCCAGGGTGGTCGCCGACGGCGCCAGGGCCGTCATCACCCGCCAGCCGTCGGCGGACCAGTACGACGACCGGCGGGTCACCGAGATCGACACCGCCACCGGCCGGATCACCCGCGAGTCCGCCGTGCCGTCGCTCAGGTCCGAGGGAGAGGAACTGCGACTTTCGTTCTTGGCGGCCACAGCGGACCTGCGACTCTACGAGTGGAGCGAGCCCGGCGAGCCGTACCGGATCAGCGCCCGCGACGCCCGGTCGAGTGAGGAGGCCTGGGCGTTCACGCTGCCGAACGAGGGCGACCGTGCCTGCGCGGCCGACTACGGATGGCGGGCGGGAGAGAACGTCCTGTTGGTGCACGACCTCCTGGTCGTCCTGTACGGCTGCGCGGACGCCGACCAACTGGAGGACAACCGGTTCCTGTGGGATGTGGCCGCAGACCCCGACGCGTCGTTCACCGTGACCACGGCCGCGCTGGACACCGCCTCCGGCGAGGTCGTCTGGAAACACGAATGGGAGGCCGCCGGAGAGAACGACTACGACCTGGCCACCCACCATCCTCAGCCGGGCAGTGACGTGGGTCCGGTGGTCGTGGTCGACAGTGACCACGGGCGGGGGCTACCCCGGGTCCTGGACCCGCGCGACGGCACCCTGGTTAATGAGGTGCCGCCGGAGCTGACGGCCTCCGGTACAGGCATGGCCGAGGGGTTCGAGGGACTGGTGCACGCCGACTCGACCGGCACCGTCCTGCTGACCCAGGACGACGACGGCTGGGAGGGGCCGGGACGACCACCCTGGGAGTTCGTCCGCGCCTCGCCCGACGGGGAGGTCATCGGCACCGCCCTGCTCCAGGAGGAGACCGTCTATTCCGACGACGTGGAGACGGCCGTGATGCTCGGCGACGCGGTGGCCGTCCTGACCCGCAAACCCCGCGACGAAGCCCAAGATGAGCGGGCGTTGTCCGCCGCGGTCGTCGGCTTCGGTAACGAGGTGGGCGAAACCGTGTGGATCGAGCTCGCCCAGGAACACACCGACACCGATTTCGCTGAGGACTTCTGGGAGGACCGCGCCCGACTGCTCCCCGTCCCCGGCGCGGTCATCGCCTACGTGCGCGACTCCGAGCCTGCGGCCGTCTACGGACTGGTGAGCTGACGTGGACCGTGCACACCCCCGCGAAAGCGATGTCCCCGGGCCGCAGCCGTCGGCCACGAACAAGCACGGACAGGAGGCGGGGACGGTGCGAGAACGACTCACGGAAGTACTTGGTGGGGCTGGGGTGGCGGTGCTGTTGGGAGCGCTGATCGTCACGGCGCCCCGCTTCCTCGTCTTCCTGTGGGAGACCGAGTCCGTCAGCCAGGACCTGTCGCCTCTGGTATGGGCGTCTGTGCTCCTGGCCTTGGTGATGCTGATCTTCACGGGCACGCGGTCGGCCTCCGACCCTGGCACGAACCGCCTGGGAACGGGCGATGTGCTGGTGCGCGTAGCGGCCGTCCTCGGTGGACTCGCCCTGGCGTGGTTCACCTTCCCTGCCCGACACCTGGGGGTCACGGTCGTCAACGACCGCTACCGCCTGTTCCCCGAGCAGGTCACCGAACTGTGGATCGGTGTTTGCGCCATCGCCCTTGGCCTGGCGCTGCTGCTGTTCTCTCCCAGATCCCTGTCGTGGAGGCTCCGCGGCCGCCCGCTGATGGGCGTCGTGGCTGGCGCGACGGCCCTGGCCCTGATCGTGGGGCTCACCCCCACGATCAGGTACACCCTGATGGTCGAGCACACCGTCGCCGACGCTGCGGGCGAGCCCGCCCCGGTACCCGCCACAGTGACACGGGTGGGGTGGAGTTGGCAGCCCGAACATCCAGTCATGGGCGTGGAACGCGGCCCACTCGGGCCGATCGTTCGCTACGCTGACGGGTTCGTCGCACTGGACGGAGCCACAGGCGAGGAACTGTGGACCTACCGCCGCCCGCACGCCCGTCAGGTGCGGACCGGTCTCTTCGTGGGCTCGTCGGAGTACGCCTACCTGCTGCACGTGGCCGAACCCGGGCCAGAGCCAGAAACACAGTCGATGGTCGTGCTGAACACCGCCAACGGCCGGATCGTGCGCGAGGCTCTCCTGCCCCCGCTGGGAGATGAGGACCAGCCGCAGAGGCGCTACCTCACCCCCGAGGTCCGCGTCTCCGTCCTGAACGAGGACGGCGAACAGCTGGTGGTCGCCCACTCCACACGCTCAACCGAACGCCTGTGGGAGTTCCCTCTGGCCGACACCCCCCAGGGGCGCGTGTGTCTGTGGGCCCGAAACGATGGAATCCGTGGGTACGCGGACCGTGTGCTGATCGCCCGCCTGTGCCTGGACGAACCGGACGTTCCGGGTAGCAGTGTGGAGGACACCCTGACCGCGATAGAGAACGTGCCCGACGATGCGGTCGAGAGCGTGATCGCCTTGGACAGCGGCACCGGGCAGCAGGTGTGGCGCCGCGATTGGGCTCCTGAGGACCTTCGTCTGGGTGATCCACCCGTCGTGAGCGCTCCTGCGGCGGGGAGTGCTGGGGCCGCGGTGGTCATCACGTCGGGTGGAACGTTCGCCGTGGCCGACGGCGAGCCCGTCACGTCCGGCCCCGACGCGGCGGCCGAGGCCGACGATCACGTCTTGGACCTCGACACCGCCCATGCGGTCGTGGTGCGCGAATACGGTGACGACGACCCCGCTACGCTCCTGCGCACCGACGCCGAGGGCGTGGTCCTCGGCCGCACGCGGGTCGACCGCGACATGCGGTTCTGGTGGGACCTGGCCCACGCCGCCGTGCTGGACGGGGCGGTGGTGACGCCCTACACCTCCCACAACGCGGACGGCCGTGCGAGCAGGGAACTGGCACTGGTGTCCCTCGACGGTGAACAGGGCCGATGGGAGGGGATCGATCTCGGCGGTGAACTCCTACCGGAACTCACCGAGGCCTGGCAGACCCCGGTCGAACACCGTGTCCTGGCTGTACCCGGAGCGGTGGTGTCCTACATTGATGACTCCAACGAGCCCGGCTTCGACCCCGAGCCTCTGCACGGCCTGGTGGCCTGAGGCCGTCGGCCACGAGGAGCCCCGGGGCGCCGACCCGAACGCGGTGCGGATCGCCGAGCGGCACGCCCCGGAGGCCCCGCGCGACCCGGAGGAGATCTGTCGCCGGGCCCGCGCGGAGTTCCCGGATTTCCAGGCGTACATCGACGCCCAGTGCCGTGAGGGGCCGGGCCCGGGGCGAGCGCCCCGGACCCGGGTCCGGCTCAGCGCGACGCGCCCTCGAAGACGTCGTCGGCCCACGCGGTGACCCGGTCGGACAGGTCCCCGTCGCCGTCCAGGACGTGCCACGCGAACACGTCGCGCTCGTGCGCCAGGATCTCGGCCTCCCATACGCAGGGGGCCAGTCCCGCGCGCGCCGGTCGGAGGAGGTCGGGACGTTCGGCGGGGCCGGTGAAGATCCCGAGGTCGGACATGTGGCCCTCGATCCAGCTGTGGACGAGGACGTAGTCGCCGTCGCCGCCCGCGTGCACGATGAGGACGGCCAGCCCCAGGGATCCGCGAGCGGCGCCGAGGGCCAGGTGGCCCTCCGCGATCCGCACCGCCTCGGCCTCGTCCTGCTCGGTCACGGTGCGCCCGGGTGCCTCCAGGGCGTAGACCTTGACGAGGTGTCCGCTGATCTCCCGGCAGTCCAGGGGGTGGACGTCGCGTTCGTGGTGGCCCTCGGCCAGGGCGAGGAGTGCGTTCGCGTCGACTGCTGCGGGTAGGCCCGCGTGTTCGCTCATCCGGTCATTATGCGCAAGCGTGCCGTCAGTCCGCCCCCCGGCAGGGGCGGACGGGGGCCTCCTTCGACGCGGGGTGCCGTCAACGGGCTTGGGCGTCGTGGTGGGCCATGACGGCCGCTGTGTGCTCCTCGGTGGTCAGATCCGCCTCCCCTGTCGCGGTCGGTGGCGTTGACGTCGATGTGCAGCCGGGATTTGCCCGGCTCCGGCACACCCCTCCGGCCGAGGATGAGCGTGACGGGGGCCTGTCCGGCGGATCGTGTGAACGCTAGGCTCCGGCTGTGGACCGAGTGACCGACACGCCCGAAACTCTCGCCCAGCCCGCGGATCCGGCCCAAGGGAACGACTACGACAGCTTCGCCGAGGCGTACGCGGCGGACAACGAGACCAACATCCAGAACGCGTACTACGAGCGGCCCGCGATGCTGGCCCTCGCGGGGGACGTGACCGGCCGCCGGATCCTGGACGCGGGCTGCGGCGCGGGCCCCCTGTCCGCCGCACTGCGCGACCGCGGTGCCGACGTCACCGGCATCGACGCCAGCGCCGGGATGCTGGCGTTGGCCAGGCGGCGGCTCGGCGACGACGCGGACCTGCACGTGGTCGACCTGAGCGACCCCCTCCCGTTCGCCGACGGTGCGTTCGACGACGTGGTCGCGTCGCTGGTGCTGCACTACCTGGAGGACTGGGGGCCGACGCTGGCCGAGATGCGGCGCGTGCTCAGGCCCGGCGGACGGCTGATCGCGTCGGTGCAGCACCCGTTCGCGGACTACGTGCTCGAGAACCCCCGGCCCGACTATTCCGCGACCACCAGCTATTCCGACGAGTTCACGTTCAACGGGCAGTCCGCCACGCTGAAGTTCTGGCGCAGGCCGTTGCACGCGATGACCGATGCCTTCACCGCCGCCGGTTTCCGCCTTTCCGTCATCAGTGAGCCGCAGCCCGACCCGGCCGCCCGTGAACTGTTCCCCGACGACTTCCACGCCCTGTCGACCCAGATCGGCTTCCTCTTCTTCGTCCTTGAGGCACCGCCGACGACCACAGCCCGGATGGAGTGAGACGCCGTCCGCCCCTCCCCCCGGTGGGGGCGGACAGCGGCCTATCCGGCGAGCGGGAGCCGGGGGGCGGTGTCGCGCTCGATGAGGGCGCGGACGGTCAGGGGGCCGCCCGCCGAACCGCTCCAGTCCCAGTAGGCGGCGAGGGTGTCGACGAGACGGAGCCCGAAACCGCCGACCCTCAGCAGGTCGGCGCCTTCCTCGATACGCGGCACCGGGATGGTCGGGCCGGGGCGAGGGCCGTTTTCGGCGACGGTCAGGACGAAGGCGTACGGACGACGCTCGACCACGACCGTCGTGGTGCCGCCGGGATCACCGGATCGCGTGTGCCGCTGGGCGTTGGTCACGAGCTCGCTGACCACGGTGACCAGCGGGAAGGCCGCGTTCGGCGTGGTACGGGCGATCTGATGAGCCCAGACACGGGCGAGGCGGACATGGCCCGGGTCTGAGCCGAGCACGATCCCGCACAGGTGGGAATCGTCGAACCGCAGCCGCCGAGGCGGGGGGACGAGTGTTCCGCGAGGTGCCGATATTCCTCCCGGAGAAGGCCCTGGAAAGGTATGTTCGTTCATGTTTGTGCCTGGTGTGCTAGAAGAGACGGGTGCGAACCGCGGCCCGGGGCTGCCTGCGAACTCAGCCGCCGGGCCTTTCTGCGCTCCCGGTCACCGTGCCATCAGGGTGAGCCCGAGTTCCACCGATCGCTGGGAACAGCGGAATTACCCCGTAACCACTGTTGGTGACCGGTAGACACCTGATAGGAATCGGTACATGGCGAACGGAGTGGACCCCGCCGCTCGGAAGTTCGGCGCGGAAGTTCGCAGGCAGCGGGAGCACGCTGGGCTTTCGCAGACCAAGTTGGCGAACCTGATACCGGCGTCGCAGGCGTCGATAAGTGATCTTGAACTGGGCAAGACCCGGTGCAAAAAAGGCATGGCCGAACGAATCGACGCGGTGCTTAACAGCGAGGGTCGGATCATCGCGACGTGGGAGGTCCAGTACGACGTCTACGAGGCACCGGAGTGGTATCGGAAGCTCCCAGCCTTGGAGCCACGTGCCACGGAGATCCAGCAGTACCACCCGTTGCTGGTTCCCGGACTGCTCCAGACACGCGACTACATGCGCGCCTCGATCAGAGCTGGGTCGAGGACGATGTCCCAAGCAGCAGTGGACGCGAAGATCAAGGAACGCACAGAGCGACAGGAGCTTCTGAAGCGAGATGACCCGCCGTTCTTCTCAGTCGTCCTGGATGAGACGGTGATGTACCGCCGCCTCGGCAGCACTGACACCATGAGGGAACAGCTTGAACACCTCGAACGTGTCTCCACCGAGAGCCATGTCCAGATTCAGATCATTCCAGCAGATACGTGGGACCATCCGGGGCTCGATCACGCCTTCATGCTGTTGAAGGTCCCCGACGCGGGGACATTCCTCTACCTGGAGACCGGATCGTTCGGAGGAGTGCTCGTCGAGAGGCAGATCATCGACGAACACATCTCCCGCATGGGGGATCTGCGCGGGTTCGCCCTTCCCCCGGATCAGTCACGAGCACTGATCAGGAAAGCACAAGGAGAAGTCGAGTGATGACCCAAGGTATGTGGCGCAAGAGTAGCTACAGCATCGCGGAGTCCAACTGCGTCGAGACCCTGCTGACCGCACCCGGTTGGCACAAGTCGGGCTACAGCGCTCGTGAGCAGAGCTGCGTGGAGGTCAACGAGACCCCTCAGGCCATCCTGGTCCGGGACACCCAGCA
The DNA here is from genome assembly GCF_040660275.1 of Nocardiopsis sp. NPDC049922. Classification (NCBI taxonomy): domain Bacteria; kingdom Bacillati; phylum Actinomycetota; class Actinomycetes; order Streptosporangiales; family Nocardiopsidaceae; genus Nocardiopsis; species Nocardiopsis sp. NPDC049922. Next base: position 822,986 of record NZ_JBFAME010000001.1, read on the forward strand.
CAGGGATCTGGGCCACCTGGCCTTCCCCGGCACGGAGTGGACCTCCCTCGTCGACACCCTCAAGTCACACGGTTAGCCTTCGCGGCGCGAGGGGCGGCTCAACCGGAGATCCGCCCCTTCCGCCGTGCCCTCGGCGGTGAACTCCTGCACCCCGATAACGGACAGCAACTCCAGCTGGTCGACCGCCTCAGTCCCCGGCTCGGCGCTGAACCACAGGAGCCGCTGACGCCCGTCCTCGCTCTGCAGGTTCTGGCAGTCCAGCGCGATCACGCCGAGGGTCGGGTGCACGATCCGCTTGCGGTCCAACCGCCGCACGGCCACGTCCCCGGTGTCCCACAGGGCCGCGAACTCCTCGCTGCGTCGGCGTAGCGACGCGATCATCCGCGTCGTCTCCGGGTCCCGGCCGTGTCGGGCGGCCGCCGCGCGCAGGTCGGCGACGAACACCTGGGAGTGGTGGGGGTGGTCGGCCTCCGGGTAGATCCCCCGGCTGCCGGGGTCGGTGAACCAGCGGTAGGCCAAACCGGCCTTCGGGCCGTGCCCGACGGGAGCCGCACCGAGGAGGGCCTTCGCCAACCGGTTCTGCACGAGAACCTCATGCAGATCCGTGATGACCATGGCGGGCGTGGACTCCAGCCGGTCCAGCAGGCGCAGCATGGCCGGCTCCACGTGCGCGGCGGACCCGTGTTCGGCGGGCACGGGGCGACCCGCGAGGCGGAAGGCGTAGTCGCGCTCGTCGTGGGTCAGGCGCAGGGCTCGGGCCAGCGCCGCGAGCATCTGCGCGGACGGCTGGGCCCCTCGGCCCCGTTCCAGCTCCGTGTAGTAGTCGACCGACGCACCGGCGAGCAGCGCCACCTCGTCGCGGCGCAGTCCGGGCACGCGACGACGGGGGCCGGGGGTCAGCCCGACGTCGGCGGGTCGGATCCGGTCGCGTCGGGACTTCAGGAAGGCACCGAGTTCCACGAGGTCCATGCGGTCCATTCTCGCGCGTGAGCCGCCGCCGAGACAGGGGGCGCCGACCCCAGGGTGAGCGCCCATCTGGCTGCCCCGCGGCTCCGGACCGATGGTGAGGAGGAGCCGCCGGACCCGACCAGGGCCAGGACGGCGCTGACGACACCCGTGCGGGCCCGCCCGCGCACGAAGGAGCCACCCGTGTCCTCTTCCTCCACCACCCGCCACGACGGCGACGCGACCACCGGCCGGGTCGCCGTGGTCACCGGCGGATCGCGCGGTATCGGCCGCGAGACCGGGACCCGCCTCGCCCGCGACGGATTCGCGGTCGTCGTGAACTACGCCAACGGCGAGGAGGCCGCCGAGTCCGTCGTCGACGCGATCGTCGACGCGGGCGGCCGGGCGATCGCCGTTCAGGCCGACGTGGCCGACGAGACGGCGGCAGCGGCGCTCTTCGACGCGGCCGAGTCCGAGTTCGGCGGCGTCGACGTGGTCGTCCACGCGGCGGGCCGAATGGTGCTCACGCCGATCGCCGAACTCAACCTGGCGGACCTGGACGCCATGCACCGCACCAACATCCGTGGAACGATCGTGATCGCCCAGCAGGCGGCCCGGCGCGTACGCGACGAGGGGGCCGTCATCACCTTCTCCTCCTCGGTGGTCGGTCTCGCCTTCCCCGGCTACGGCGCGTACAGCGCCAGCAAGGGGGCCGTGGAGGCCCTCACCCTGATCCTGGCCCGGGAGCTGCGCGGACGCGGGATCACCGCCAACAGCGTGGCCCCCGGTCCCACCGCCACCGACCTGTTCCTCCAGGGCAAGGACGAGGAGACGATCGCGCGCCTGGCCGCCCTGCCCCCGCTGGAGCGGCTGGGGACGCCGACCGACATCGCCGAGGTCGTCTCGTTCCTCGCCTCGCCCGGCGGGCACTGGGTCAACGGCCAGGTCGTCCGCGCCAACGGAGGGATCATCTGATGGGCGCGTCCCAGCAGTCGGCCATGGCCCCGGGAACCCGGCCGCTGCGCACCCACGTCGGCCCGGGCCGGGACGGCAGCGAGGTCGTCTCGGCGGTCGCCGACCGCGTCCGGGCCGACTTCCTGCGCCGCGTCGGTCTGGAGGACCTGCTCACCGTGGGCAGTTCGCTCTGACCACGGTTCCGTCGAGGGTCGCGGCCCGCGTGGCAGCGCGGGTCGCGACTCTTCTACTCCGCGGTGACCGGCAGCAGCCACGTGCGTCCGCTGGACGGCGACTCGTGCCAGACCCACTGCGACTCGGGGGTCACCGTGGCACCGAAGCGGCTCCAGTCCGGCTCGCCGTTGGCGGTCCACCAGGCGTGCGCCCACTCGAACTGGAACCGCAGACGGTCGCCGATGGGGCTCGTCAGGGTGTGGACGCGCCGCATCCGACGCCCTGCTTCGATGTGGCCTCGCACCCGGATCAGGTAACTGTCGGTGTGCAATTCCTCAACCGGCCGGGTCTCCCCAACGAGAAAACGGCGCAGTTCCTCCTCTTTCCTCGGGAACCGTGTATCTGGGCAGGGTCTCCAGGCGAAACGCCTCTCGTTCGACGGGGCGCGGTCGTCTGGCACCCCTCTCGGAGCGGGCGTCGGTCCAGGCGATGAGCGGCGGCATGGGAGGCGGCGCCTTCGTAGAGTTCTCCCACTCGACCGCGTCGCCTGTGACAAAGTGTCCTGACAGTGGAGGTTGGCGCGGCATCGTCGCCCTGGTCTGCCGTTGCACGCCCCTGACCTCCGAAGACACGCACACACGACGGCCACGAATTTCTGTGCGGGAGACGACGGGTGACGATGACCAGCGAGCACTGGGGCCTTGCCGAACTGATCTGGGACTACCACCAGATGCGCCACGAGCTCCGATCGGCTGACGTCGCCATCGGTCTGGGCAGCCATGACCTGGGCGTTGCCACCTTCGCCGCCCAGCTGTACCACAAGGAACTCTTCCCGCATCTCGTGTTTACCGGAGGCAACAGCCCCACCACCAGGAAGCGCTTCCCGCGAGGTGAAGCCGTCCACTACCGCGAGCGCGCCGTGGAGCTCGGGGTTCCGGACGCCGCCATCCTCGTGGAGTCGGCAGCGGGCAACACCGGGCAGAACTTCACCTTCAGCCGCGATCTCCTCGCCGCCTCCGGCATCCGCCCCGCACGCGTCCTGGTCGTCTCCAAGCCCTACATGGAGCGGCGTGCCTTCGCGACGGCCAGCAAGGTCTGGCCGGAGGTCGAGGTGGTGTGTGCGTCCGAACCACTGGACCTGGCGGGCTATCGGGAGAACATCGGTGACGACAAGCTCGTCATCGACATGCTTGTGGGCGACCTCCAACGCGTGATCGAGTACCCGGCGCTGGGGTTCGCCATCCCCCAGGACGTGCCCGATGACGTTCGGGACGCGTACAGCACGCTGATCGCAGCGGGTTTCGACAGCCGCCTCATCAGCTGATCGGGCATCCCCGACCGCGAGACCGAACCACGGGGGCGCTCCGGGCCACAGGGGCGAAAGGTGAACCCCGCTCCAGGAAGCCACGCGAACAGCCGTGTTCCCGTTGGGGACGGAGGCATTCCTTCGCCGCGTCCTCCGAGCAGCCCCCTCGGAAAGAGACCCCAATTCGGGCAAACGTAGCCATTCAAGCAATGGCGACAAACCATCCTGGTTCTTTCCCACACCCACCCTGAACTGCCACGACTAACAACCTGGTTCTCCCCACCGACTTTTCCCCCAGAACCGTTCGCCCTCCCACCCCCACCCCCCTAGTATTTCCCCCAACACAACCGCACACCCAAAAGACCCCGCGACGTTTGAACGCGTCCGGGGCCGTGGCCAGCAACTCACACTTTTTAACCAAAGGATTGCCGACATGGGCTATTCTATCCGCGCCCTCCTGCGCGAAACCCTGCACACCCTCCGGACCCTCCTCTCCCCCGCGCGCGGACGCCACTCCGCCGCCGTCCGCCGCCGCTCCACCCGGGTCCGCCGCTACGCGCCGCCGCCCGCTCCGGAGCAGGCCGTCGCCCCGGCACCGCGTCCCGCGCCGACGTTGGCCCCTCCGCCCGCCCCGATCCCGGCCGAGGACGTCGCCCTGGTGCGCGGCTACTACCTGGCCTTCGAACGCGAGAGGGAGCACCGCCAGGCCGAGGCCCGCGCGCGCCTCGACCGCTGGACCGCGAAGCCCTCGACCGCTCCGGTGCGCGTCCCCCAGCCCAGGCCGGTCCCGCCGGGCGACCTCCTCGCACCGATCCCGGAGACCGTCATGACCCTGGACGGCCGCGCGGACCGGACGGAGGTGACGGTCTGATGCCGAAGCACACCGAGGAACCCCGCCCGCTCGTCTTCTGGGAGCACCGCGCCTACCCCGGTCGCCTGGAGCGGCTGAGCGAGGTCCGCGCGGACCTCGCGACCGACCTGACCGGGTTCGATCCGGACCTGGTGGCGACCGTGGAGCTCGTGACCAGCGAACTCTTCGCCAACTGTGTCAAGTACACGGACTCGGGACAGGCTGGCGGCGAGGTCATCCGGGGCCTGTCCATGCCCGATGAGGGGGAGCTGCGGGTCTTCCTCAGCGACTGGGGCGGCCGGGGCGGCGTCCCGCGCATCCCCGTGGAGCGGAGCGAGGACGAGTGGGAGTGGGCGGAGGGCCAGCGCGGGCTGGCGCTGGTCGAGAACTTGTCCACAGCCTGGGGATACTTTCGACTGGCCCCGTGGGGCGACCTGGGCACCCACGTCTGGGCGAGGTTCGCGGTCGAGCGCGACACAGCCCCGGAGGGGCTGCGCCCGTTCGTCTTCACCCGCTGAGCGGCGGCGGGCCCCGGGGACGGACCACCCCGTGCACCGTGGCCCCGTGTCAAGGTGCTCCGCGCCAACCTGTCCGCCTACGACGCCACCTCTGTGGCACTGGCCGAATCCCTGGGAGGCACGCTGGTCACCAGCGATGCCCGCATAGCCCGCAGCGGTGCGGCCCGATGCCCGATCGAGGTCTTCGACTAGGACGAGCGCGACCCCGCACCGCCGCATGGCCGCATCCGGTCCGACCTTCGACCCTGGCCAGGGATGCCCGTTACGCTCGTGTGCGCGCCCCGACCACGTGCCGCCCCGTTCCGCCGTCCCCTGAGGAGCCCCATGACCATGACCGTGCACGACCTCCCGATACCGCTCCTGGTCAGCCCGGCCCTGTTCGTGCTCCTGGGGATCGGCGGCATCGTCCTCGGTCGGACCGCTCCGGCCGGCCGCAGGGCCCTCTCCGTGACCGCGGGTGCGCTCCTCCTGGTCAGCGGGTTCGTCGACCTGGTCATGTGGCTGGCCAGCACCCCCATCAACGATGTCCTCTGGAACGTCTTCGGCGGGCCGACCGCCTACACCGTGATCAACTCCGTCTTCTACGTCACGTACGCCCTGGCCGGAGCCGGACTCATCGTCCTGGCGTTCGCCGCGACGCGCCGTGCCCCCAAGCCCGCCGTCCACCCCGTGCCGAGTGCCCCGCACCCGCCGCAGGGCCCGTACGGGCCTGGCCCCATCGCCCCGAGCCAGCCCCGATAGTCGCGGAGCCGACCTTGTTCTTCTTCATCCTCAACGTCCTCCTCGCGCTCGTGGTCTTCCTCGTGCCGGGCGTCATCGCGCTCATCCGCGCCTTCGGGGCCCCCAGCGGCAAGGGGTTGGTCTTCGCGGGCGGCGGACTGCTGACCCTGTCCGGCCTCGTGGAGATCGGGTGGCAGGTCTGGTTCCACCTCCTCGTGTCCTTCGACCACGGCGCCCCCCTGATCGACCCACTGGTGCTCGACGCCTACAACGTCGCGCACGCCGTGCTGGTCGCCGTCGCGGTCGCCCTGCTCCTGTGCGCCGTGCCGAGCGCGCGCGGCACGGTTCAGCCGAACACGGGCGCGCCGACGCCACACGGCCACCCGGGATACCAGCCCGCTCCAGGCCACCACGCCGCGCCGTGGTACCCGGGCCCGTCAGGACAGCCGTACCCCCAGCAGGCCCCGGGTGTTCCCCAAGCACACCAGGCCCAGTACCCCTCAGGCCCCCAGCAGCCTCCCCAGCCCCCGCAGGCTCCCCAGGGCCCCCAACCGGAACAGCGGTAGCCGCAACCCCATCGCGACCCGCACGTTACGCCGACTCCCCCGAAGGCTGATCGAATCATGGCCGTGGACGACCCCCAGACACGCACCGACGCCCGCAGCCCCGAGCGCCTCAACCAGTGGCAGCAGGCCACCGAATGGCCCCTGCTCGCCCTGGCCGTGGGTTTCCTGGTCGCCTACGCGTGGCCGATCCTCGACCCCGACCTGTCCGAGCAGTGGCAGGACGTCTGCGCCGCCGCCGCGTGGGTGGTGTGGTTCGCCTTCACCGTGGACTACCTGGTCCGGCTGTACCTGGCCCCGGACCGGTGGGCGTTCGTCCGCGCGAACCTCCTCGACCTGGCGATCTGCCTGCTGCCGATGCTGCGTCCCCTGCGCCTGGTGCGGCTGCTGAGCGTGGTGTCCATCCTGCACCGGAAACTGTCGGTGTCAGCGCGCGGGAACGTCCTGCTCTACACGGCCGTGCTCACCGTGATCATCCTGTTCGTGGCCTCCCTCGCGGTCCTGCGCGCCGAGCGCGACGCCCCGGGGGCCAACATCACCACGATCGGGGACGCGTCCTGGTGGACGCTGGTCACGATCTCCACGGTCGGCTACGGCGACCACTACCCGGTGACGGACATGGGGCGGCTGATCGCGATCTGTCTGTTCCTGGTGGGGATCGCCCTGCTCGGTGTCATCACCGGCGTCCTGGCCTCCTGGTTCGTCAAGTCCATCGAGGGCGAGAAGGCGGACGCGGAGAAGGCGCTCACCAGCGCCGAACTGCGCGAGCTCCGGGAGGTCGTCGTCGAACTGCGCGCCGAACTCGACCGCGCCCGCGCCGAGCGGGTGAACGGACGGGTGACCGACCACGACCCGGAACCGGCCGACCGAGCCGACTGAGCCTCCGGGCGGACGCCCCGGCCCGCCCGCCGGGATTCCTCGTGCCGACACGCCCGGAATCCGTCCGCCGGTTCTGTCCGGCCCCGCCTCTCGCATGGTCACACGGGGTTCACGCTGGGTAAAGAGCATTCCGAGCCCGTTCATCGGCGGGCAGAGCGTGGACGCTGAAAGGGCATAATGCGAACAAAACGGACGATTCTCAGCGCGATCGCGGCGAGCGCGGTCGCCGCGACGACGGCCTTGATCCCCGTGCCGGCGCACGCCGTCGTCGGCGGCGAGGACGTAGGCGTGTACGAGCACCCCTTCCTGGTATCCGTGCAAGGGAGGAACGGGGAGCACCTCTGCGGGGGGACGCTGCTCAACTCCGTCAACGTGGTCACCGCCGCACAATGCGTCGACGGTGCGAGCCCGGATGACCTACGGGTCTCCGTCGGAGACCACGACCTGAACTCCAACAGCGAAACGCCCTACCGGGTCGTGGTGGACATCGCGTCGATCACCGCGCACCCCCGCTACGACTCCGAGACGGTGGACAACGACATCGCGCTCATCGAGCTGGCCGATCCGGTCGAGTTCAACCGCGCCGTCCGCCCAGCCCCTCTGGCCACATCAGTCGCATCGGACGAGGACGCCGCCCTTCGGCTCAACGCCCCGGTCTACGCGATCGGCTGGGGGACGACGTCGCAGGGCGGCGAGGCATCGGACATTCCACTGGTGGGGCGCATGGGCGCACTCAACACGGAGGACTGCCGGGCATCGAGCAACTACGGCGCCGACCTCACGGGCAACATGTTCTGCGCCTCCGCCCCTGGGGTCGGCACCTGTCAGGGTGACGCCGGGGGTCCTGTGGGGTCCTTCCTCAACCCCGACGGGTCCCGGCGGGCGACTCCGCGCCTGATCGGCGTGGTCTCCTGGGGGTACGGGTGCGCCCAACCGAATTACCCGGACGTGAACACCAAGCTCGACAACTACGTCGTCTGGATCGCGGACAACCTCAAGCGGGACCACCGGCTCTGGGAGGTCTGACCCGGCACCGGGGTCCGGCTCCCGAGCCGACCGCGTCGCCCGCCTGGCCGGAGCGAGGCGTCCCGGCCCGCTCCGGCCGCGGTCAGGGGGCCTGGACGGAGGAGATCACGTACCGGGCCATCGAGGCCGACACGATCTGCCCCTCCTGGTCCTCGGAGGGACCGGACCCCCGGAAGCGCTCCAGGTCGGCCTCGGACTCCCACCGCTCGTAGACGTTGATCCTCGCCGGGTCCAGCGGGTCCGCCGAGAGCGCGAAGTCCAGGCAGCCGGGCGCGGAACGGGCCTGCTCCACGATCGCGGAGCAGCCCCGCAGGTACGCGTCCCGGTCCGAGGGATCCACGCTGATGCTTCCGGCGATGATGAACACGGTCGTCGTCCTCTCGGTGGGGGTGGCCGGTCACGGTCACCGTAGCGGCGGGGACCGACGATCCGCACGGCTCCGGGGCCGCGTGCCCCTGCTCCGGACGCGTGTACACCAGCGAGTACCGCCACATGAGCAGGCGGCGCAGCCGGGCCCCGGGCAGGTGCTGGGCGGCGGCCACCGCGATCTCCCGCGGGCTCATCTCCGGGTCGCGCACGGGCATGTCCACGTGCCCGGACATCCGCGCCAGGTCGGGCGTGCCCGTCGCGAGCCGCGCCGCGCGCAACCCCAGGCCGATCGCCCACTGCGGCCCGAGCGCGACCAGACTGGCGGCCAGGTCCTCCCACCCCTCCTCGCGGTACAGCCCGAGGACGGCAAGGGTCCCGCCGGGTTCGAGCAGGGCGGCCAACCGTTCGAGGGTCGGGCCGAACGGCATGTGGTGGACGCTGGCGATCGCGCTGACGAAGCCGTACCCCTCCGGCGCGAGTTCGGCCTCCTCCAGACGGGCGTGCTGGTAGCGCACGGGTAGCCGCGCCGGGGTCCGCCGGCGAGCGAGCGCGACCATCTCCGCGGACGCGTCCACCGCGTCCACGGTCAGGCCGTGCTGGGCCACCACCCGGGCGAACCGTCCGTCGCCGCACCCCACGTCGAGGGCGCGGCTCCGGCCGGAGGGCACCTGGCGGAGAAGGTGTCCGTGGTAGTGGCTGTTGTGGTCCCACGAGAGATCGATGGGACTGGGGGGCAGTACTCGGGTCATGCGCCCGGAGACTACCCGGCCTGCCGCTTGGCCTCCAGGGCGTCCATGGCGGCGACGGCGGTGGCCACGGTCTGGTGGACCGGGACCTGGCGGTGCAGGCCGACCAGGCGGACGACCTTGGTGACGCGCTCGTTCAGAGCGGCGAGCGCGAGGGAACCGCCCTGCTCACGGACGGTTCGGTAGGCGTTGATGATGACGTTGAGTCCGCTGGAGTCCATGAAGTCCAGAGCGGACAGGTCCAGGATCAGGAACGGCCCGTGGGCCTCGATCGCGGACTCGATGTGCTCCTGGAGGTCGGCGGCGGTCGCGATGTCGAGCTCACCCTCGATCGCGACGATGACGCTGCGGCTGTCTGTCCGCGTGCTCAGTCCAAGCCTGTGCACGATCACTCCTCCCGGCCCCACGTTGAGATGGCGGGGGTCCCTTCGCTGAACCATACGCAGAATGGCGGGCCGCGCCGTCGGGATCCGGCACCACTCCCACAGAGCCGAACCACCGAGGGGACGAAGCTGGCGCACCCGCGGTCTGGTAAGTCGTTGGACACACACGGTATAGGCGAACGGCCCGTTCGGGAATGCCATCACGGAAGAAATTTTCGTCTCCTGGGCACGAACCGGCTCCGAGGTGCCTGTTTTCGCCCGCTGACACCGTGTGATTTCACGACATGGGAGGCGGTAAAATCGCCCACCTGTCGCACGTGGTCGGCGTCACACTACCCATCGTCACTTTCGGTTCACTCGTCCGAGGTTCGATCACTCCGTGTGATCGTTCGCGTGAACGCGTCGAGGAGTCCGCGCGCCGCGAGGGTCGCGGTGGTCTCCCCGGACCGCACCTCCTCCTCCAGCCCGGGGATGAGCGCGCTCACCTCCGGGTCGCGCAGGAACGTGTCCATCACCTGGTCGCGCACCTGATCCCACATCCAGCTGACCCGCTGGCGGCTCCGGCGCTCGGCCAGCCCGCCGCCGCGTTCCAGCACGGCGCGGTGCTCGACCACGGTCTCCCACACCTCGTCCAGCCCGTCCCCCGTCAGGGCGCTGCACGTCAGCACGGGCGGACGCCAGTCGGGGTGCACCGGCTGGAGCAGGCGCAGCGCCCGGGACAGCTCCCGGGCGGCGCGACGCGCGTCGTCGGCGTGCGGCCCGTCGGCCTTGTTCACCGCGACCACGTCGACCAGCTCCAGGACGCCCTTCTTGATCCCCTGCAACTGGTCGCCCGTGCGCGCGAGGGTGAGGAAGAGGAAGCAGTCGACCATCGCGGCCACGGTGACCTCGGACTGGCCGACGCCCACCGTCTCCACGAGCACCACGTCGTGCCCCGCGGCCTCCATGAGCAGCATCGTCTCGCGCGTCGCCCGGGCGACCCCGCCCAGCGTGCCCGCCGTCGGCGAGGGGCGGATGAACGCGTTGGGGTCCACGGACAGGTGCGCCATCCGGGTCTTGTCACCGAGGATGCTGCCGCCGGTGCGCGTGGAGGAGGGGTCGACCGCCAGGACCGCCACCCGGTGCCCGGACGCGGTGAGCCGACCGCCGAGCGCGTCGATGAAGGTCGACTTGCCGACACCGGGGACGCCGGTGATCCCGACCCGCCGCGCCTTGCCCGTGTGCGGGAGCAGCCGCACCAGCAGTTCCTGGGCGGCCCGCGCGTGGTCGGGGCGGCGGGACTCCACGAGGGTGATCGCCCGCGCCAGGGTCGGCCGGTGCCCGGCCAGCACCCCCTCGGCGAGGGCGTCCACGTCCACCGGGGGCCGCCCCCGGCCGCGCGTCCTCGGAGCCGAGCCCTCGTCGGCCACGCTCACTCCCCTTCCCGCTCGGGGTGGTCCAGGCGTTCCTCCAGTTGGTCGAGCAGCCCGATCGCGGCCTCGGCGATCACCGTCCCCGGCGGGAAGATCGCGGCCGCGCCCGCCTCCCGCAGCGGCTCGAAGTCCGCCGGGGGGATCACGCCGCCGACGACGATCATGATGTCCTCGCGGTCGAGCCTGGCCAGCTCCTCGCGCAGCGCGGGGACCAGCGTGAGGTGCCCGGCCGCGAGGGAGGACACCCCGACCACGTGGACGTCCGCCTCCACGGCCTGGATCGCCACCTCGGCGGGGGTCTGGAACAGCGGGCCGACGTCGACGTCGAAGCCCAGGTCGGCGAAGGCGGTCGCGATGACCTTCTGCCCCCGGTCGTGCCCGTCCTGGCCCATCTTGGCGACCAGGATGCGGGGGCGCCGCCCCTCCGCCTCGGTGAACTCGTCCACGCGGGCGCTCACGCGCTCCATGAGCCCCGCCGCGTCCTCGCTGCCCGCCGCCTCGTCCCTGTACACACCCTGGATGGTACGGATCTGTCCGGAGTGGCGGCTGAACACCTTCTCCATCGCGTCGGAGATCTCCCCGACGGTGGCCTTGGCGCGGGCCGCGTCCACGGCGGCGGCCAGGAGGTTGTTCGTGAGCGCCTCGTCCGCGACCGACTCGCGCCCGGCGGCCTCGGTGAGCGCGTCCAGTGCGGAGCGCACGGCGTCCTCGTCGCGCTCCTCGCGCAGGCGGCGCAGCTTCTCCAGCTGCTGGGCGCGCACCTCGGCGTTGTCGACCTTGAGGACCTCGATCTCGTCGTGGGTGTCGGGCCGGTACTTGTTGACGCCGATCACCGGCTGGCGCCCCGAGTCGATGCGCGCCTGGGTCCGGGCCGCGGCCTCCTCGATGCGCATCTTGGGCAGACCGGCGTCGATCGCCGCCGCCATGCCGCCCGCCTTCTCGACCTCCTGGATGTGCCCCCAGGCCTTGGCCGCCAGCTCCTGGGTGAGCCGCTCGACGTAGTAGCTCCCGCCCCACGGGTCGACCACCCGCGTGGTGCCCGACTCCTGTTGCAGGAGGAGCTGGGTGTTACGGGCGATGCGCGCGGAGAAGTCGGTGGGCAGGGCGAGCGCCTCGTCGAGGGCGTTGGTGTGCAGCGACTGGGTGTGCCCCTGGGTCGCGGCCATCGCCTCCACGCAGGTGCGGGCGACGTTGTTGAACACGTCCTGCGCGGTCAGCGACCACCCCGAGGTCTGGGAGTGGGTGCGCAGGCTCAGCGACTTGTCCTTGACCGCGCCCAGGTCCCTGACCAGGCGCGCCCACAGCAGGCGGGCGGCGCGGAGCTTGGCGACCTCCATGAAGAAGTTCATCCCGATCGCCCAGAAGAACGACAGCCGGGGCGCGAACCGGTCGACGTCCAGTCCGGAGCGCTGACCGGCGCGGATGTACTCCACGCCGTCGGCGAGCGTGTAGGCCAGTTCGAGGTCGGCCGTGGCCCCGGCCTCCTGCATGTGGTAGCCGGAGATCGAGATGGAGTTGAACCGCGGCATCCGCTGCGAGGTGTAGGCGAAGATGTCGGAGATGATCCGCATCGACGGCTGGGGCGGATAGATGTAGGTGTTGCGGACCATGAACTCCTTGAGGATGTCGTTCTGGATGGTCCCCGACAGCTGCTCCGGGGTCACCCCCTGCTCCTCGGCGGCGACGATGTACAGCGCCAGGACGGGCAGCACCGCGCCGTTCATGGTCATCGACACGCTCATGCGGTCCAACGGGATGCCGTCGAAGAGCTGGCGCATGTCGTAGATGGAGTCGATCGCCACCCCGGCCATGCCGACGTCGCCGGCCACGCGCGGGTGGTCGGAGTCGTAGCCGCGGTGGGTGGCCAGGTCGAAGGCGACGGACAGGCCCTTCTGCCCCGCCGCCAGGTTGCGCCGGTAGAACGCGTTGGACGCCTCGGCGGTGGAGAAGCCCGCGTACTGGCGGATGGTCCAGGGCTGGTTGACGTACATGGTCGGGTACGGCCCGCGCAGGTACGGGGGGATGCCCGGAAGGCCGTGCACGAAGTCGAGGCCCGCGCGGTCGGCGGGGGTGTACAGCGGCTTGACGGAGATGCCCTCGGGGGTCTCCCACTCCAGGGCGTCGACGGCCTTGCCGCTGCGCTCCTGGACGGCCTCGCGCCAGGCGGCGGCGCCGTCGCCGGTGAACTCGGGCGGCTCGGGGGCCACGGTGGAGAAGTCGGGAATCATGCGATCTCCTCCCGGGAGTCGGCGGACCGGGGCGCGTCGGAGGCGTCCGGTCGGGCCGGGGGGTCGGTGAGCAGGACGTCCATCAGGTCGGTGAGCAGCGCGACCGCGTCACAGCCCTGGTGGGCGAACACGTCCACCCCGGCCTCCCGGTAGGAGTCGCGCGGTGGTCCGGCGAGGAGGACGCGGCGGGCGCCCGCCGCCCTGAGCGCGCGGGCGGTGGTCTCGGCGTGCTCGGCGTAGACCTTGTCCGAGGAGCAGATGACGGCGACCCGGCAGCCGGAGGCGGCGAAGGCGTGCGCGGCGTCGTGGGCGTCGTCGAGCGGGCCGGGCTGTTCGACCGCGATCCCGCCCGCCGCCAGCAGGTTGGCGGTGAAGGAGGCGCGGGCGGTGTGCGCGGCGACCGGGCCGAGTGTGGCCAGGAAGGCCGCGGGCCGGCGGCCGGTGTCGCCGGTCTGGGCGTCACCGCGGTCGCGCAGGTCCTCGAAGTCCTGGGCGTGGCGGCGGACGGGGAAGCCGCCGGGGGCACGGGTCCGGGCGAGGTCGGGGGGTCTGACCAGCGGGGCCTCGTCGAGGTTGGGGAACTCGCTGACGCCGGTGAGGGGCGCGCGGCGGTGCGCGATGTCGGTCCGGCGGCGCTCCCACACCTCGTCGACGCGCTCGCGCAGCAGTCCTCCGGCCAGGGCCTCGGCGGCGCCGCCCGCGCCCTCCAACTCCTGGAAGAAGGACCAGGCGGCGCGGTAGAGGTCGCGGGTGAGGGCCTCGACGTGGAAGGAGCCGCCCGCCGGATCGATGACCTGGGCGAGGTGGGACTCCTCGATGAGCAGCGACTGGGTGTTGCGGGCGATCCGGCGCGCGAAGTCGTCGGGCAGGCCCACGGCCGAGTCGAAGGGGGCGACGGTGACCGCGTCGGCGCCGCCGACCCCGGCGGCGAAGCACGCCACGGTGGTGCGCAGCATGTTCACGTGCGGGTCGCGGCGGGTGGTCATCGCCTCCGAGGTGGTCGCGTGCAGGCGCATGGCGCGCTGGTCGGGACCGAGTCCGCAGGCGGCCAGGACCTGGTTCCACATCGCGCGCACGGCCCTGAGCTTGGCGATGACCGAGAACTGGTCGGCGTTGGCGGCCAGGCGGAACTCGATCCGGCGCGCGGCGTCGGCCAGGTCCAGTCCGGCCTCGTGCAGGGCGCGCAGGTAGGCGGTGCCCGCGGCGATCGCGGCGCCGAGCTCCTGGGCCTCGGAGCCGCCCGCCTCGTGCACGAGCGTGCCGTCGGCGACGAGCAGGCCGAGGCCGGGGCGGTCGGCGGCGAGTTCGACGGCGAGGCGGACGGGGTCGGTCAGGTCGGGACGCTCGCCCGCGCGGGCGGCGGTGGTCAGCGGGTCGATGCCCAGGTGGGCGATGATCCGGCCGTCCGGCACCCCGGCGTCGCCGTGGGCCCGCAGCAGGGCGCGGGAGGCGTCGGCGTAGTCGGGACCGGGGTCCAGGACGACGGGCGCCAGGTCGAGGTAGACGTCGGTGAGGGCCGCGCAGAGGGAGCCGGTGGGCAGCGCGTTCCCGCCGACGCTGATCCACAGGGAGGCGACGCCGTTCATCAGGTCGGTGTGCAGACGCCGCCGGAGGGTGTCCGGGTCGGTGTCGGTGTGGCGGGCGCGGATGTCCCACCCGCCCGTGGCCGCCCCCTCGGGCCGGTAGCCCCGGGTGAACGGCGGCTGCCCGGGGAAGCCCGGGTCGGCCGCGGCGGGGTCGCCGGTGTAGAGCGGGTCGATGTCGAAGCCGTCGTAGGTGCGGGTGGCGAGTACCGCCTCGGGGGCGTCGGCGAGCCGTTCCTCCGCGACGCCGCTCTTGCGCAGCACCCCGGCGACGAGTTCGCGCCACCGGTCGCGGGTGGCTTCCGGGAACCCTTCGGCCAGGTTGGGGGTGCTGGGATCGCCAGCCCCTCTCTCAGGGACGTCCATACTCCGAGATGGTAGAGAATCGCGTTCGGTCCGGCGGCGTCGGGGTGTGGTGCGGCGCACATGAGCCGTATCCCAGGCGATCCCGACCCCGCGCCACCCACTGTAGGACACGGGTCGCACGAGCCCCGGTGGCCGCTGGCTCCGGGCGGCGTGCCGTGCCGTGGTCGGCACGCGGCCCGGACTAGCCTGACCAGGGGGAACGCCCGGCGACCAGGCCGGTGGCGCCGGTACCGACCACGGGTGGGCGGATGGGACTTCGGTTCTTCGACGACGACCAGTTCGACTACGAGACGCGGCTCGCGCTGGGGGCGGTCTACCACCGCGCGGCGGACGTCGGTGAGATCCTGGCGACGGCCGAGCGGATCACCCCGGGCGGTGACGCCGAGGCGTGGTTCACCGCGTGGACCGATCTGGCCCGCCGGGTGCGCGCGCGGGCCGAGCTCTCCGCCGGCCGGGGGCACCGGGTCAGCGCCGGGGAGGGCCTTCTCCGCGCCGCCCGGTACTTCGCCACCGCGCTGGTCAGCGTCGACGCCACGGAGGATCCGGAGCGGCTCGTCCCGGTCTTCCGCGAGCACCGGGACTGCTTCGACCGCTTCGCCGCCGCCGTGGAGCCGCCCGCCGAGCGCGTCGACATCCCCTACGAGGGCGACGCGCTGCCGGGGTTCCTGTTCGGCCCGCCCGGCCGCTCCGGCCCGCTGCCGACGCTCATCGTCAACAACGGCAGCGACGGCGCGCTCACCGACGTGTGGTCGCTCGCGGGCGCGGGCGCCGTGGCGCGCGGGTACCGCGTGCTGCTGTTCGACGGACCGGGGCAGCAGTCGATGCTGTTCCTGCGCGGGGTGCCGTTCCGCCACGACTGGGAGAACGTCGTCACGCCCATCGTCGACTTCCTGCACGGCCGCCCCGACGTCGACCCGGAGCGGATCGCCCTGCTCGGCATCAGCCAGGCCGGATACTGGGTGCCCCGGGCGCTGGCGTTCGAGCACCGGATCGCCGCCGCCGTCGCGGACCCGGGCGTGATGGACGTGTCGGCCTCGTGGTGGCGGCACTTCCCCCGGGAGATGCGCGACCTGTGGGAGGCGGGTGAGCGGGACGCCTTCGACCGGTACGTCCTGGAGGGCGACGACGACCCGGTCGCCCGCGCGACCTGGCGGTGGCGGGCCAAGCCGTACGGCCACTTCGCCCCGTTCGACCTGTTCACGGAGCTCGCCCGGTACACGCTCTCCCCCGTCGTGGACCGCGTCACCACGCCGCTGCTGATCACCGATCCCGAGGGCGAGGGCTTCTGGCCCGGGCAGTCCCAGCAGCTGTACGACGCGCTGCGCGGGCCCCGGGAGCTCGTGCGGTTCACCGCCGACGAGGGCGCCGACCTGCACTGCGAGCCGATGGGCCGCGCCGTGTTCGAGCAGCGGGTCCTCGACTGGCTCGACGAGCGGTTGGCCTGAGCCACGCGAACCGGCCGCCCGCCCGACCGGTCGGCGCGTCGGCGCCGCCACGGCCCGGGGACGCCGACCAGGCGAAGACCATCGCCCCTCCGGTGACGCCGACCAGCGTTCCGAGGACGAAGCCGCCGAAGTTCGAGGCCGTGAACGCGGCCAGGGCGAGGAGGACCCCGACCACGCCGTGAAAGGCGTGGTGCGCGGGTTGTGCCCAGCTCATCAACCCGTTGACGACCAGCAGGGCGCCGATGAGGTAGTGCGAGGAACCGGCGAGCCCCGCGACGACGAGCAGGTCCGGCGGGAGCACCAGGGACCGCGCGGTGGGCACGGCCAGGACCTCGGCCCCCGCGACGACGAGGAGCAGGCCGCCCCAGAAGGGACGGCTCCAGCGCCAGTGGCGGAACCCTCGTGCGGCGGCCCGCGAGGCGGCGATCGGGCGGAGCATGGTCAGAAGCACTCCGGCTCGTCGAAGCCGACGGTGAAACGGGTATCGGGCAGCCGCAGGTCCGCGGCCGTGATCGCCAGGACGCGCGCCCGGAGGTCGATGAGGCGCAGGGTGTCGGCCTGCTGGCCGAAGCCGCCGGGCGGCCCCTGTCCGCCCGCGGCCTTGTCCAGGGTGCTGGCGTCCCGGCCGATCTCCACGTCGGTGAACTCGACGTCGGCGGTGAACTCCTCGACGTCGAACACCACCGAGTGGCCCACGACCGGCTCGTGGTGACCGGCGGTGACGCGGACCACGACCGGGCCGAGCGGCGTGTCGAGCAGCGTCGACTGGCACAGGTTGACCAGTTCGGCCCGCTGCATGGTGGTGACGGCGACCGGGATGCTGGTGCCGTCGATGGTGTGGTCGAAGGAGCCGAACTGGGTGAACCCCTGCGCGTCGAGGACGTCGGCGGAGACCTTGATCCGGTCCCCGGACACGGCGAAGGCCGCGGCGATCAGCCCCTGAGCGGTCATCACGCCGAGCAGTCCGGCCGCCGCGAAGCCGGGGAGGGCGAGGAGGGCGAACCTGCGCCATCGGGTGCGGCCGCGCGGAATCGCCTCAGGTGCCCCTTCGGGCGGATTCGGCATCTGTCCACACCTCCCACCGGCCGTGTCCGCGGCGCGGAGGCGACGTGGAGGCCGGCTCCGGCGCCGACGCGCCTGACGTGCCTCGTCGCACGCACCTGCCCGACGCTAGTCGCACCCACCACTCCGGGCAATCATCCCATTACGGCGAGTCGCACAACCGTCCGGAATCGGTGACCGGATGTCCGCGCGCGAGGGATCGGCGGCGCCACTCCCCTCGGCGGTGCTTGACATGACGTCATCCATGGCGTCATGATGACATCATGGATCTGATGCCGTACGTCGACGAACTCCGCCGCCAACTCCTGGTGGCCGCCGAAGCCGGGGACGAGGAGACCCGGGCCACCGCCGAGCGCCTCAGCGCGGCGCTCGAAGCCGCTGCGCGGTTGACCCTCCTGGACGCCCTGTCCGCCGCCGCGGACGAGATCACCCGGGATCTCGCCCCCGGCTCGGTCGAGGTTCGGCTGCGCGGACGCCAGACTGACTTCATCGTGACGTCACCCGACTTCGAGGACGTCGACGAGGAGAGCCTCCCGCTGCCGCAACCCCACCAGGGCGACACCGGGGAGGACCGTCGGACGTCCGCGGGGCAGCTCCCGGCCGAGGCCGAGGACGGCGGAACGTCGCGGATCACCCTCCGCCTGCCCGACCGCCTCAAGCCGCGCGTCGAGGAGGCCGCCCGCGCCGAGGGGCTGTCGGTCAACGCCTGGCTCGTGCGCGCCGTGGGAGCGGCGCTCGACGACGGCGGGCGCCGGACCGGCGGCCGGGCACGCCAGATCGGCCGCGGCTACACCGGCTGGATCCGCTGACCGGACCCGCCCACCCCACCACCACGTCTCCCACCAGCGGAGACGCCCACCAACGCCATGTCAGGGAGACAGCCATGCCAACTTTCGACACCCCCGAACCGATCACCGCGGCCCTCACCCTGGTGACCGGAACCGTCCAGATCACCGCCGGAGACCGCGCGGAGACCACCGTCGAGGTCCGCCCGCGCGACACCGACAAGGACAGCGACGTGCGGGCCGCCGCACAGGTCGAGGTCGCCTACGCCGGCGGCCGCCTCGAGGTGCGGGACCCCCAGCCCACGGGCCTGGGCCGCGTGATCGGGCGCAAGGGCATGGTCGACGTCACCGTCGAACTGCCCGCGGGCTCGCGTGTCCAGGCCACGGGCGGCTTCGGCGACCTCCGCTGCGAGGGACGCCTGGGCGCGTCCGAGATCGCGCTCTCCCACGGCAACATCGCCGTGGACCGCGTCACCGGCGACGCCGAGCTCACCACGGGGTACGGCTGGATCCGGGCGGGGGAGATCGGCGGCTCCGCCGTCGTCAAGTCCACCGGCGGAGCCCTCACCCTCGGCACGGTGACCGGGGAGCTGCGGGCGAACTCCGCGCACGGCGACATCACCGTCGACCGGGCCCAGACCTCCGTCACCGCGCGCACCACCCACGGCAGCATCCGGCTCGGCCAGGTGGTCCGCGGCGGCGTCGATGTGCAGACCTCCTTCGGCGCACTGGAGATCGGCGTCCGCGAGGGCACCGCCGCCTGGTTGGACGCGGTGTCCAAGAAGGGCGTCGTGCGCAGCTCCCTGGAGGCCGCCGAGGGCCCCGCCCCCGCCGACGAGACCGTCGAGATCCGTGCCCGCAGCGTCCACGGCGACGTCCTGATCCACCGGTCCTGACCACAGAACACAGAGAGGCAGACATGACCCAGCCCACCCCCCGCGCGGCCGTCACGGTCACCGGACTGCGCAAGTCCTACGGCGACCACACCGTGTTGGACGGCGTCGACCTGGACATCCCCGCCGGAACGATCTTCTCGCTCCTCGGCCCCAACGGCGCCGGCAAGACCACCGTCGTCAAGATCCTCTCCACCCTGATCGGCGCCGACGGCGGCCGGGCCCGGGTCCTCGGGCACGACCTGGCGACGGAACCCGACGCGGTGCGCGCCGCGATCGGCGTCACCGGGCAGTACTCGGCGGTGGACGGCCTGCTCACCGGCCGGGAGAACCTGATGCTCATGGCGAAGCTGCACCGCCTGGGCCGGGCCCGCGCCCGCCGCCGCACCGCCGAGCTGCTGGAGCGGTTCGACCTGGTCGACGCGGCGGCCAAGCCCGCCTCCACCTACTCCGGGGGCATGCGCCGTCGGCTCGACCTGGCGATGACCCTGGTGGGCGAGCCGCGGCTGATCTTCCTGGACGAGCCGACCACCGGCCTGGACCCGCGCAGCCGCCGGGACATGTGGCAGATCATCCGCGAACTCGTGGCCGGAGGCGTCACCGTCTTCCTCACCACGCAGTACCTGGAGGAGGCCGACCAGCTCGCCGACCGGATCGCGGTCCTGGACCACGGCACGATCGTGGCCGAGGGCACCGCCGCCGAACTCAAGCGGCGCGTCCCCGGCGGCCACGTCCGCCTGCGCTTCACCGAGGCCCACGCGCTGGAGTCGGCGGCCCGGGCCCTGGGCGGCGAGGCCGACCCCGACGCGCTGGTGCTCGACGTGCCCGGCGGGGACGGGATCGCCTCGCTGCGCGAACTCCTGGACCGCCTCGACACCGCGTCGATCACCCCCGAGGAGCTGTCGGTGCACACCCCGGCCCTCGACGACGTCTTTCTCGCGCTCACGGGCCACCGGAGCACGGACGACCACGCACGGAAGGCGAACCGATGACCACCCTTGCCCACGCCGTCGGCGACTCGGCCACGATGGTGGCCCGCCAGCTCCGTCACATGCTGCGCTACCCGTCCATGACGCTGCTCCTGGCCGGGATGCCGATCTTCTTCCTCCTGCTGTTCGTGTACGTCTTCGGGGGCGCCATGGGCCCCGGAACGGACGGCGCCGCCGCCAGCCGCGCCGACTACCTCGACTACATCGCGCCCGGCATCGTGCTGATCGCGGTGACGAGCGCGGCCCAGGGGACGGCCATCTCGGTGGCCATGGACATGACCGAGGGCGTCGTCGCCCGGTTCCGCACCATGGACATCGCCCGGGTCTCGGTCCTGACCGGGCACGTCGTCGGGAGCCTGATCCAGGCGATGCTGTGCGCGGGCCTGGTCGTCGCGGTCGCCCTGCTCATCGGGTTCCGGCCCAGCGCGGGCCCGGCGGAGTGGCTGGCGACCGCCGGCCTGCTGGCGCTGGTCTCGTTCGCCCTCACCTGGCTGTCGGTGGCGCTGGGCCTGGTCGCCAAGACCGTCGAGTCGGCCAGCAACCTGCCCATGCCCCTGGTGTTCCTGCCCTTCCTGGGCAGCGGCTTCGTGCCGACCGAGACGCTGCCGACCGGCCTGCGCTGGTTCGCCGAGTTCCAGCCGTTCACGCCCGTCATCGACACCCTGCGCGGGCTGCTGACGGGGACCGGGATCGGCGACAGCGGGGTCGCGGCGGTCGCCTGGTGCGTCGGCATCGCCCTGGTCTCCTACCTCTGGGCCAGGAAGCTCTACGAGCGCGACCCGTCGGTCTAGGGTGTGTGTGCCGTGGATGCCGCCCGTCGCGAGCGGGGTATGTGTCCGCGGCACACGCCCTAGCTGCAGTTCGTACCGGTCCGGACGACCCATTCGTTCTGGATCGCACCGCCCCAGTCGACGCACTGCCCGGCGGCGGACACGTAGACCGGCCCGGCGTAGGTCTGCCACTGCCCCGCGTCGGTCTGCCAGGACGTGCCGTCGCTGGTCTTGAGCGCGGCGTCCATGGAGATCGCGCTGCCCGTCCGGTCCCGGACGGTGACCACGCAGTTCTGGCCGTTCGCGTCGTTGTAGGTGAGGAAGACGGTGCCGCCCGGGACGGCCGCCTGGTTCACCACGCCGTATCCGCTCCCGCACCGGCCGCCGTAGCTCGCGGCGGAGGCGGGGGCCGGGGCGGCGACCGCCGCGGTCGCGGCGAGGGCCAGCCCGGCGGCGGCCCCGCGCATGAGGGTCCTGTGCATTGCTCTCCTGTCCGTTCTGTCGGTCCCGTCCGTGCGCGCTCCCCCGCCTACCACGGCGGGGTCCCGGAGCCGCTGGCGCGGTGCCGCTCGACCAGGCGGGTGATGGTGATCGTGCCGTCGTCGGCCGTGGTGTAGGTGACCTGCGCCTCGATGGTGCGGCCACCGCTGTTGACGTAGCCGGTCAGCGCCTGGGGGCTGGAGGAGACCGTCCCGGAGGCCCCGTCGGCGACCTCTCCGCCCTGGCTCTGGCAGAAGCTCCAGGCGCACGTCACGTCGGCCCCGTCGAGCACGGCGTACCGGGCGGAACCGCCCTCCGGCTGGAAGGCGACCACGTGGTCGCCGGAGGGGCGCTCGCCGCCGGCGCTCACCCCGGAGCCGACCGTGGCCGTCGCGGTGGTCGTCTCCCCGCCGCCGCCGGAGTCCTCGGCCTCGTCCTCCTCACCCTCGGAGGGGTCGTCGGACGGGGAGGCCGACGGGTCCTCGGAGGGCGAGGCGTCCTCGGAGGGCTCCTCGCCCACCGGACCGGGGCGGCGGGTGTCGCCGTCCTCCCCGGCCCCGTCCCCGCCGGTCGGCTGGTCGGGGTCCCCCTCGAACCAGGCGGCGACGGGCAGCGAGTCCCAGTTCCGCGCCACGGCCACGCCGCCGAAGCCCAGGCCCGCGAGGACCACGAGCGCCGCGACTCCGGCGCCGACGAGGCGGAGGACGCGGCGCCCGGCTCCCGAACCCTTCTCCGGCGTCACGGTGAACGCGCGCTCGGGGGCGGTCCGCACCCCGGTCCAGTTGTCGTCGACCAGGGCGGCCATCGCTCCGCCCGCCGCCGAGGCGTCGGGGAGGGGGGCGATCGCGCGCCCGGGGTTGGCGACCGCGATCACACCGTTGACCAGGTCCATCGCGGTCGGGCGGTCCTCCGCCTCCTTGCTCAGGGCGCGGGCTGCCAGCTCGGCGAGGGGGCCGGTGAACCCGGCGGTGTCGGGCTCGCCGCTGATCACCCGGTGCGCCACGGCGGCGGGGTCGCCCGAGCCGAACGGAGGACGGCCGGTCGCGGCGTAGGAGACGAGCGCGCCCCAGGCGAAGACGTCGTCGGCGGTGCTGGCGGGCCTGCCCTGGTAGTGGTCGGGGCTGATCCACCCGGGCGACCCCATGACGGCGCCGGTGCGGGTGAGCGCCGTCTGGTCGACCGCGCGGGCCACACCGAAGTCCAGGACCCGGGGCCCCTCGGGCGAGAGGACGATGTTGGCGGGCTTGAGGTCGCGGTGGATCACCCCGGCGGCGTGGATCTGCGCGAGGGCCTCGGCGACACCGGCGGCCAGCCCGAGGAGGAGCCGTTCGTCCAGGGCCCCGTGTTTGCGCATGTAGGCGCTGAGGGTGAGGCCCCGCACGAGCGGGGTGACCAGCCAGGGGCGTTCGGCGTCGGTGTCGGCCGCGAGCAGCGGCACGGCGCAGGCGCCGCCGACCTGGCGCAGCAGGTCGACCTCACGCCTGAAGCGGGCACGGAACTCGGAGTCGGCGGCGTACTCGGCGTGGATGAGCTTGACGGCGACCAGCTCGCCGAGCTGGTCCTGCGCGGCGTACACGACGCCCATACCGCCCGACCCCAGGCGGGAGACCAGCCGGTAGGGGCCGATCCGGGCCGGGTCGGAGGGCGTCAGGTCGCTGGCCGTCGTGGGCAGGTTGACGGACGAGGGAGTTGCGCTCACTGGGGACGGGTCCTGGTTCGGATGAGGCGAGTGGAGAGGGAAACGGCACCCGGGGCAGGGGTGCGCCGGGAGGGTCGTGCCGGTATTCGGATCGTAGGGCGTTCCGGACCGGCGCCGGTCCGGGAGGGTCGGCCGGTCACGGGTGGGGCACCTTGACCTGCTGGATGCGGCCGTCACCGAGGTGCAGGTAGGCGGTGCCGGGAGTCAGCCGGGGACTGGACACGCCCTTGGGCAGCCGCAGGCCCAGCACCTCGCCGTCGGCCTGGCTCTGCGGCGACAGCAGCGCCCCCACGCGGTTGCGTTTGAGGTGCACGTGCCAGCCGTTGAACCCGCCCTGGAGCGTCTCGTTGGTGCCCGCGGCGACGATGCCCCATCCCGGGCCGACCATGCCGCGGGCGATGCGCGTGAACTCCTTGCCCAGGTCGCTGCTGAGCAGCAGGTCCGCGTCGTCGACCACCACCACCGCCGTGTCCGCCTGGAACCTGCCCAGCGCCTCGTGCAGCTGCGACAGCTTCGGCTCGGCCGCGTCGATGACGGCCCGCACGCCCGGGTGGGTGCGCAGGTCCGTCAGCCGCGACCCGCGCGGGGTGACGAGCAGCAGCTCCGTCCCGGCCGCCAGCAGGGACATGGCCATGGTGGTGAGCATGCTGGAGCGGCCCGACTGCGGCGGTCCGCTGATCAGGAAGGTGGGGACGCGCGAGAGGTCGGCGCTGACCGCGGACAGCTCGTTGCCGCCCACGCCTAGCAGCGCGGAGAGCGGCCGGGCGGGCTCGGTGCGGTACCGGGCCGTGTCCGCGTAGCCGATCCGGTCGGGCAGGACGTCCACGCGGAAGGGCCGCGGCCCGGCCGCGGCCTGGGGGCGGCGGGCCACGTAGTCGGCGATGCGCCCCACCTCCGCCGCCTGCGCGGCGCCCTGGAGGTTCCTGGTCAGGAGCGCGATCTGCACCTCCATGGAGTCGCCCGCGCGGAAGGCCCGGCCGTCCGGGATCTCCTCGGGCAGGTCCCGGTGGTTGATCCCCGCCGCGCCGTAGTCGCCGCGGTCGTTGCAGCGCAGGACCAGCAGTTCCTCGGTGGTGGAGGAGTACTTGGTCCGGGTGAGGACCCGGTCGCCGGTGGCGACGACGTGCAGGCCCACGCCCGCGCCGTCGCGCATGAGGGTGGTGACGTCCTCCACGAGGGCGCCGTAGTTGTACTCGCCGAAGGCCTGCTCGAAGGCGTCCAGGCGGTCGATGAACAGCACGATGTGGGCCGGGCGCTCGGCGGCGGGCAGGGCCGCGCGCAGCTCTTCCAGGTCGGCGGCCCCGTGCGCGGCCAGCAGCTTCTGCCTGCGGTCGAGTTCCTCACCGATCAGACCCAGCAGGCGCACGACCCGCTCGTTCTGGGTGCGCTGGGCGACGGCCCCGCAGTGCGGCAGCCGCTCCAGCGGCAGCAGGGCGCCGTTGCCGCAGTCCAGGCCGTACATGTGCACGTCGGCGGGGTGGTGGGCCAGGGCGAGGGAGGCGGCGATCGTCCGCAGGGTCTGCGAGCGGCCGGAGCGACCGGAGCCCATGACGTGCAGGTGGCCGGTCTTGGCCAGGTCGAGCGTGTACGGGAACTGGCGCTGCTGGGAGGGGACGTCGATCAGTCCGACCGGCGCGGGCCGGATCCGGCCGGGCTCGGCCGCGGGCGGGCGGCCGCGGAGCAGGTCGGACAGGGTGAGCCCGGTGGGCAGCGCGGGCAGCCACGGGCTGGGCTGGCGGCGCGCCCCCATCCGCTCGGCGGCCTCCTTCACGGCGGAGACCAGGACGGTCAGGTCGGTGACCTCGACGTCGCCGGTCTCGGTCTTGGCCTCGGCCACGGTCGGCGCGGGCAGGGCCAGGTCCGACCACTTGACCGGATGGACGACCGGGTCGGAGGCGTCGGCGGCGGCCACGACGCGGCGGCCGCCGACCCGCCCGGACTGGAACGGCAGCAGGGAGGCGTGCCCGAGCCGCGCGTAGGCGCGGCCGGGCGTGTCGATGCCGATGTGCGCGGACTCCTGGGCGTCGATGACGTCGCGGCTCTCGCTCTCGTCGGTCATCCGCAGGGCGATGCGCAGGTTGGTGTTGGCGCGGATGTCGTTGGTGACCACGCCGCCGGGGCGCTGGGTGGCCAGCACCAGGTGGATGCCGAGCGAGCGGCCCCGCTGGGCGATGTTGACCAGACCCTTGACGAAGTCGGGCAGCTCGCGCGCCATGGACGCGAACTCGTCGATGACCAGCATCAGCCGGGGCATCTGCGGCATGCGCGGGTCGCGGTCGAGCAGTTCGAGGTAGTCCTCGATGTCCTTGGCCCCGGCCTTGGCCAGGATGTGCTCGCGGCGGTGCAGTTCGGCGCCGAGGGAGACGAGCGCCCGACCGACCAGGTGGGTGTCCAGGTCGGTGACCATGCCGACGGTGTGCGGCAGGTCGACGCAGTCCTTGAACGCGCTGCCGCCCTTGTAGTCGACGAGCACGAAGGACATCGACTCGGGGCGGTTGACCGCCGCCAGCGAGGCCACGAGGGTCTGGAGCAGCTCGGATTTACCGGAACCGGTGGTACCGGCGATGAGCGCGTGCGGGCCGTCGCGGCGGACGTCCACGGCGAAGGGGCCGTCCAGGCCCAGGCCGAGGGTGGCGACGGTGCTGCGGCCGCCGCCCGTCCAGTGCGCGGCGATGGCCTCGCCGGTCGGCGGCTCCAGGCCGATGACGTCGAGCAGCCGGGCGCTGCGCGGCAGGGAGCCGCCGCCCTCGCCGACACTGCTGTCGCGCATGGGGGCCAGGGCGCGGCCCAGGCGGTCGGCCCACGCGGCGGAGGGGACGTCGGGGCGCACGTCCTCGACGTTGTCGTAGGAGGTCCGGCGCAGCCGCATGCCGTGCGGGGTGATGCTGACGACCGCCTGGCACTCCTCGGGCAGCAGGCGCTCGTCGGCGTCCAGGCACAGCACGTAGATCCCGACCTCGGGCCCCTCGCGCAGCAGCTGCACCACGCCCGGGAGGGAGCGGATGCGGCGGGCGCCGTCGAGCACGACCACGATCGCGGGATCGTCCCCCGCCCCGTCGCGGCGCGCCTTGCTGCGCGACTCCAGGATGACGAGGAGTTCGGAGATGCGGCGGGCGCAGGTGGTGGCGTCGATGCCCATCCGGCTCAGGGAGAGCTGCGGCGTCTCCGAGCGCAGGTGCGGCAGGTAGCGGGTCCACCGCCAGCGGTTGTGGTCGCCCTCCATGGACAGCAGGTACAGGTGCAGCTCGGCCGGGCTGTGCAGGGCGGTGAGCTGGGCGACGAGCCAGCGCTCCAGGGCCTGGGCGCCCTCGCCGCCGCCGGCCACGCCGACGACGCCGTTGTCCTTCACCGACACGCTCACGGGCACGTCGCGCATGTCCCACGTGACGTCCCTGCGGTGCTCGTCCTTGGTCGGGTCGGTGAGCACCACCTGGGAGGGGATGCTCCCGGTGCCCACGCGCAGCTGGGTGAAGTCGTCGTCGGTCTGGCGCCGCTCCCACAGGCGCGAGCGCGGGCCGGTCGCCGACAGGAGGACGGCGGCGGGGTCGGGGCAGGTGTCGCGGAAGCGGCGCTGCTCGGCGACGAGGGCGTCGCGGGCGTCCTTGGTGACGCGTTCGGTCTTCTCCTCGAACTCCGCGAGCTGCTTCTCGTAGCGCACCTTGCTGGTGCGGCGCTGCATGATCTGGGTGAAGGCCACCGAGACCGGCGCGAGCAGGCCGAAGAGCAGCATCTGCGGGCGGTTCATGACGAGCGCGCCGCCGACCGCCATGGTGATCGGGATGAGGATCATCAGGAGCAGCTGCGCGATCGGCCGGTCCGGCGGCTCGGGCGGGCTGGGCAGCTTGAACTTCGTCTTGGTCGGGGCGGGGTGCAGCCGGGGCGGCCGGTTGTAGTCCAGTCCGGTCCCGTCCTCGGAGGGCACCACGGAGGCGTCCGCCCGGTGGTTGGGCCACACCTCGAACAGGGTGCCGCCGAGCGTGAGCTGCTCGCCCCGCGGCCACTCGGCGCCGGGCGCGACGGGGTCGCCCTCCAGCGCGCACCCGGAGCCGCCGCTCGTGGACAGGATGGTGACGGTGCCGTCGGGCATGACCCGGATCCGCGCCCAGTACCCGTCGGCGTCCACGGTCAGGACGGCGACCTCGTCGTCCCCGACCACGTAGTCGCCCGGGTCCAGGCGCGCGACGCGTCCGGCGTCGGGCCCGGAGACCACCCGGACCTCCACCACACCGGGCGGCTCCCCCTTGACCTCGGCCGGCGCGCCCACCCCGATGACCGAGCCGTCCAGGACACCGGCCTCGGCCAGGGTCGTCCCCGGTGCGAGCGGCCGGTCCCCGACGAAGAGCGGCACCTCCTGCCCCGGGGCACGGGGGACGGTGCGCACGACGGGGTCGATCACCTCGGCCAGCTGGTGCACCGTGGCGCCCGGGTCGGCGTCGACGAGGACGTCCAACCGCAGCGCGGAGGAGGCCACGGGGGCCGAGCCGTCCGGCCCGTGCCCGGACGGGCCGGTGGCGGGTGTCGCGGTGAAGAGGAGGCGCACGGTGGGTACCGCTCCTGGTCGTTCGTCGTCGGGGGATGGAGGTGGGGGCGGTCCGCGACCGCCCCCGTCCACGTGTCGCGTCGGCGGGGTCAGCCGTTGCGGAGGCCCTCACCGAGCTTGTCGTCGGTCTCGCTGAAGGTGGTGCCGACCTGCTTGACGTACTTGGCGATGCCCTCCAGGCCCTGGTTCACGCTCTCGAACCCGGACTGGAACTCCTCGAAGAACGGGCGGAAGTGCTTCTCCGCCGCGGGGGTGCTGTACCCGTCGGCGATGAGGCCGTCGATGCGGCCCTTGATGCCCTCCATCCGCTCCTGGAACTCGTTGAAGTCCTGGGTGAGGGAGCCCGAGGCCTCTTCGGTCTTGTCGCTGTCGACGTTGTACGCGGGCATGTGTCTCTCCTCGTGTGTCGGATCTCGTACCGGACGGGGTCCGTCGGACCGGCCGGTTCCCCGGCGTGGACCGCGGCGCGCCCGCGCCGCTCCATTGTCGTGGATGTGGGGGTGAACGTGGTCAACGGACCCGATCACCATCGGGTTTCCCCAGGTCAGGACTTCGGCGCCGATTCCTCCCAGAACCGGGCGGTACCGGTGATGGCGTCGAAGAGGTCCAGGACGTCCTCGGCCTCCCGGGAGTTGGGGCTGGTGCAGCTGACCATGAGGCGCTTGTCCAGGCCGGGGACCTCGAACGCGGTGTGCGTCACGACCGACCGGACGATGGCGTCGTCCATGTCGTGGTCGGTGACGCCGAACACGCGACCGCACAGCCCGAGCCCGGTGTGGGACAGGTCGGCGGCCACCGTGCGCAGCCAGGTGCCCTCGCGGGCGGTCGCGGAGCCCGAGTAGACGTTCTCGACCATGCGGACGGGCTCCAGGGCCTGGTCCCCGCGCCCGGAGGGGAAGACGAAGACGCACACGGTCGCCATGAAGAAGCCGTCGTCGTACTCCTCGAAGACCCCGGCGGCGGACAGCAGACCGGCCCCGACGGCGTCATTGGTGACCCGGGCGATGTCGCTGAACAGCTCGTTGAGGGCGCTCATCTCCTCGGGCCGGTTGCCATACTGCTCCACGGCCTGGGCGCGCATCCGGGCGAGCGCGTCGCCGGAGAGGTCGTACTGCTGCCAGTGACCGGGGATGTCGAGGTCGAACCCGATCACGTACTCCGGGACGTCCTCCTCGAAGAGGTAGGGCATGGCGGTGTGTCTCCTCGTCGCTGCCGCGCCGTCAGACGGCGACCGAGTTGGGGCCCGGGGGCGGCGTGTCGTTCTTGTTCGTCGAGAGGCTCTTGCCCAGCTCCTCGTCGGCCTCCTCGAAGGTGTCGATGACCGGTGTGAGGGCCTGGAGCAGGGCGCCGAGGTCCTCGGCCTGGCGCTCGTAGTTCTTCTTGCAGTCCTTGCCGTACTCCCTGGCCTTGTCGACCACCTTGTCGGGGCCGATGTCCTCCGCCTTGTCCTCGGGGCTCTCGACGTCCTCGTTGGCGAAGGCGTTCTGGATGCGGATGAGGGACCGCTCCATCTCGCGCAGCGCGTCGACGTCGATCTTGACGATCCTGGCCACGTGTCCTCCTTCCTCGGGTACCGGTCGTTCCTAACTCCGGTCGGTCAGTCCGTCCCAGGCTTCTTCCGGGGTGCGGTGGGTGATCTCCTCGTGCAGCTCGTCGTGCTCCTGCTGCAGGGACTGCTTCCGCTGCTCCAGGTCCTTCATCTGGTTCAGGGTCTCCGAGTGGAGGGCCTCGAGTCGGGCCAGCGCCTCCGGGTTCTCGCCGGTCTCCCTCACTCTCTCGATCGTCCTCTCGATCTCCGGGACCAACTCCCCCTCGAGGTAGTCGAGTTCGTTCTCGACCCGGGACAGATCGTCGCTGACGGCGTCCCGCTCTTCTGCGGTGTCGGTCTGGTCCCCGTGGTACTCGCCCACGTAGTCGTCGCGCCACATGTTGCGCGCCGCCTGGTGGGCCATCTCGTTGGTGAAGGCCACGGAACTGGACGGCAGGTCCGAGGTGTCGCCGAGTCGGCCCTCGGACAGCCCCTTGGGCACCGCCGTCCCCATCTGCGCGACCGCCTGGACGAAGTCGGCGGTCTGGAGGCCCTCGGCGGATCCCTCCATCCAGAAGGCCTCGGCGACCAGACCGCCGGTGACGTTGAGGGAGTTCTTGACGAGGGTGTCGAGCATGTGCGTGATCGAGTCCCGGAGGGAGTCGCGCTGCGGACGCACCGACGTGTCGCCGCTCCCCGGGTCGCCGTCGCTCCGCCGGTCGCCGGAGGAGGCGTCGTCGGCGCCCGAACGGGGGGCGTCGCCGTCGGTGTCCGGCCGTGTGCCGGAGTCGGACTCCGGACGCGCGGTCGGGATGTCGACGGTCTGGCGGTCGCCGTCCGGGGAGGTGACCCTGACCTGGTCCTCGGTGATCCGCAGGTCGGGGCGGCCGTCGCCGCCGTTCACGCGCACACCGCGCCGACCGTCGCTGACCGTCGTCCCGTTCCCGTCGGAGACCTCGCTGCGGCCCGACCGCGTCTGGGTGCCGTTGACGTCGCCCGTGCGGAACTCGACCTCGTCGGGGGAGCGCACGCTGATCTCGTTGCTCCCGGTGCGGGAGGTACCGGCCATGCCGCCCTCGGGGGTGGCCGTCACACGCCAGCCCGGCGGGACGCGCCCCGCGTCCCCGGCTGTCTCGCCCATACGGAGCGGGACGGTCTCGGGGGTGTCCGGGCTCGGTCCGCGCACGCTGGTGCCCCCGGGGCCCACGTCGATCGTGCGCCCGTCGTTCCGGACGGTCTGGTTCGACCCGGACGGGACGTCCGCGGTGACCTCGTTGCCCGAGGTGCGGACGGTGACGCCGGAGTCCGTGGAGACGTGGCCCTCGGCGCCCGTGTGCCCGGCGACGGGACCGCCCGACGTGGTCCTCGTCTCCGCGCTCCCGAATCCGTCGGATCTGACCTCCGTGCGCAGCGATCCGTCGCCGACGTGGGAGCCCCGCTCGGTGCTGCCCGCGTGGACGCCGCCGGGGGCGTGCGCCGTCACTCCGTCCGGACCGGAGCCGATCCGGTGCAGGTCGGTGGACATCTCGGAGGAGCCGTCGGGGTTCCGGGTGACCTGGAGCCGGTCGCCCCTGGCGTCCGGGGGAGCGCTGACCGAGACCCCGCCGTCGCGCGAGGTGCTGACGGACCAGCCCTGCGGGGTGTCCACGCTCACCATCGGGTCCGCGTTCGAGGTGACCGTGATCAGGTTCCCGCCCATGTGCATGGTGAACGAGTCCGGCTCCTCGGCCCCGTGCGCGGACGGCCCGTCCGTCCTCGGGTTCGGGCGCAGCGACGGGTACTCGCCCAGGGACCGCCCGTCCATGGTGTAGGAGCGCGCCGAGCCGTCCGCACCGCGGACCTCGATCGTGTCCGGCGCACGCGTCCCGGTCACCGGATCCACCCCTCCCGGGCGGATCCACACACCGGAACCGTCCGGGTTCACGACCTGGCCCGGCCAGGTCCGGGTGTCGCCGATCTGGACGTGGCCGTCCGCGGTCTGGGTCGCGCGCGGGACCGACGTGGGGTTGTCGGTCAGGATGTCACCGCTGCCGTCCTCGCGGACCCGCGCCCCGGAGCCCGCACCGGTCGCCGTGCCCAGGCCGTCGCGGCTCCGCCACATGTCGACGCCCCGGGACTCGTCGGTGACGCGGACCGTGTGCTGGCCCGCCTCGACCCGCGTACCGCCCGAGTCCAGGGTGGCGGTGCCGGTTCCCCGGTCGTAGCCGTGCGTGGCGCCGTCCCCGGTGTCGACGCGGTAGCCGTCGGCGCCGACCTCCGTGGTCCGCCCGGACCGGGGGTCGGTCACGGTCGTACGGGGTGTGGCGCCGGGCTCGCCCCCGGGACGGCTGACCCGCGGACCGTCGTCGAAGCGCAGGTCGACGGGGTCGTCGCCCTGGTGCGCGATCCGGGCGGCGCCGTCACGGGACTGGCTGACCGTGAGGCCGTCGTCCGTGCGGATGGCGGTGCCGTCGCCGTCGCGGGAGACGGTGACGTCGCCGTCGCGGGTCGGCACGCTCACCTGGCCGTCGCGGTAGGAGGGTCCGCGCTCGCCGTTGGGCCCGGTCAGCTCGACGGTGCCGGGTCGGCCGCGATCGCCGCTGGAGACGTCGACCGAGGCGCCGTCCGCGTTCGTGACCTGGAAGCCGCCGTCGGTGCGTCGCACCGAGGTGCCGTTGACGGTCACGTCGTCGGGGCTGACGTTCATCGTGTAGTCGCCGTCGCCCGCGGGGTAGCGGTAGGTGACGTTCGGCTGACCGTCGGGGCCCTCGGCGGTGCGGTACTCACCGCGGGCGCCGTGGACGTCGATCCGGTCCCCGGCGGGGGTCGGGGTGGCGGCGGTGGGCGCGTCCGTGGTCGGGGCGCCCGGCGCGGGTGTTCCCGAGCCGTCGGGAGCGGGTGCCGGGTCGTCGGCGTGGTTCCGCGCGTCACCCGAGGTCCGGGGGGTCGGGGAGGCCGTGTCCTCGGAAGCGTCGGCGGCACGCCGGCCGGACGAGTCCAGGTCCGGGTCCTCGATCCGGTTCTGCGAGCGCGTGGGGAGGTCCCCACCGCCGCTGCCCGCCGGGGCGTTCCTGGTCACGGCCACGCCGCCCTCGCCCAGGTCGTCGTACCGGTCGGGGTCGGGTGCGTCGGGCATGCGCGGCCGCGCGGTGTCACCGAAGCCGGAACCCGGGTCACCGTCCGTCCGGGAGGAGGAACCGTCGCCGCCGGACTGGCTGGACGAGGTGTCGCCGCCCGACGGGACGGAACCCGTGTCGCCGCCGGTGTGGGTCGGTCCGGTGTCCCCGCCGCTCTGGGCCGGAGCGGCGGCGGGGGCCTGCGTGGCCTGCGGGTCGCCGTCCGTCCGGGCCGGAGCCGTGCCGCCGGTGTCCGCCGGCGGAGTCGAGCCGTCCCCGGAGCCCGGCGCGGCCGGGTCGCCCGCGTTCGACGGGCCCGGGCCGCCCTCGGAGCGCGGCGGACCCGCGTCGTTCCCGCCCCCGCCGTCGGTGGAGCCGTCGCCGCCGCCGGAACCCGCTCCGCGCCCCGAAGTGGTGTCCACGTCGACGTCGGGGATGCCGTCGCCACCGCTCGTACTCGTGCCCGTGACCGCGGGCGCGCCGGTACCGCCCGATCGGCTCAGGTCGAACTCCGCCTTACCGGCGCTGAACCCGGCGGCGGGAAAGTTGGTCGCGGCGGCGCCGACGAGCTCGTTCTTGAGGCTGATGTCCTCCCAGCTCGTCCCCCCGGCCATCTGGACCGCGATCGAGGAGCCCATGCCGACCGCGGTGTCCTTCGTGCCGGTGGCGACGAAGTCCACGCCCACCCGACCCGCTCGGGTCCGCTGGGCCGCCCTGATCGGCGTCGACATCGTCTGGACCGCCCGGCTGTTGCGGACGGCGGTGGTGGTGTTCCTGACGCCCTGGCGCAGGGGACCCGCGACGCGGCTGGCGACCGGGAGCCTGGAGACGGCCCGGCCGCCGCGCAGGAGCACACCGCCCGGGATCAGCGACATGGCGTCGAGGCCGAGGGTGAGGACGGTCTCCATGTTGAAGCCGAGCTTGCCCTCGCGGTGCAGCGTGGCGGCGCTGATGGAGAGCGCGGCGATGGCGAGCGCGATGCCGAGCCCGGGGATGAAGATCGCGGCGATACCGGCGACCACCATGATCGCCGCGTAGATGAGGGGGTTCTCCTCCACCCACGTGACGATCGCGTCCAGCCAGCCCCACAGCTTGTTCGGGTCGCCCTGCTTGGCGTCCTCCAGGGCGTTCTTGGCGGTCTCGGCGGCCTCGTCGAGGTCGTCGGTGACCCGCCTGAGCCGCTGGACGTACTCCTCGCGCAGCGGGTCGTCCCCGCCCTCGCCGTCCGCCCACGTGTCCCGCTCGTCGGCCGCAAGTCCGTCGTAGGCGCCCGCCGCGAGACGGGCGACGGTCTCGCTGTTGCTCCTCGCGGTGTCCAGGGCCTCCGCCCACACCTCCAGGGCCTTGTAGCCCTTCTCGTAGGCGGTGTGCGCCTTGTCCAGGTGCGAGGGGAGCTCCTCGACGAGCTCCTTGAGCGCCTTGATCGTCTCGCCCTCGCCCAGCTCGTCCCCCTTGAGCCTGCGCAGGTCGGTGGCGGCCTGGTCGGCGGCGTCCGCCAACCGCTCGTAGAACCGCTTGAGGGACCGGGCATCGTAGCTGGTCCACGGGACCGGGTCCCCGGGTTGGTCGAGGAGGTTCCAGCGGAGGTGATCGCGGGGGTACTTCGCCACGTTCCGTGACACTCGCTTTCCGGGGTCGGGCACGGCGCGGTTCGAGGGAGGACACACGGGACCGGGTGTGACGCGCCGGGGGACGTTCGAGGGCCAGTGCCTCGGAAGGGGGTGCGAATTCGACATCATAGACTCACACGCCCCGGAGTGAACAGACGCCTCCGGAGCGAGCGGAGTTCCGCGAACCCGGCGGAATCTTCCGGGCGGCCTCCTCGAAACCCCTGACCAACGACGTCATCCACAGGAGAGAGCAGTGACCCTGATCGCGGCGGCACGACCCCCGGCGCCTCCGTCGGCCACCACGCGGGCGCTGCGCGGCGTCTCGGCCCTCGTCACCGGTACCGCCCTCGCCTCGGTCCTCCTCGCGGCGGTCACGGACCCCGCGTACGCGGACACGACCGGCACCGGGGCGGCGACCTACGACATCTGCCCGGAGGTGTACTACTACGTCGTCCCCGAGGGCTCCCCGGGGCTGGAGGCCGTCGCCGACCTGATCCTGGGCGACCCCGAACGCGCCGACGAGATCTACGAGCTCAACGCCGGGCGCGCCCAGGCCGACGGCGGCGCCCTCGGGGAGGACCGCGCGGTCCGCCCCGAATGGCGGCTCGTGGTCCCCTTCGACTCCGGCGGCGAGGGTGTCTACGCGGGCCGCGACCCCCTGTGCGTCGTCGCCGTCGACCAGGCCAACGCCCTGGGCGTCGCCCCGCCGAGCCCGCCCCCGCCGCCGCCCGCCTACACCCCTCCGCCCTCCGAGGAGCCCACGGAGGAGGTGACCGACCTCACCCCCGAGGAGGACGAGCAGCGGATCGACCCCAAGCTCCTCGGCGCGGGCGCGGCCGGGCTGGTCCTGCTGACCCTGCTCACGCTCTTCTGGCAGCCGGTCCTCTCCGCCGCCGCCTGGCCGTTCCGCAGGCTCGCCGCGCTGCCGTGGCGCAAGCCGAAGAAGCCCCGCGCCGCCCGGGCGGCCTCCGCCGCCAAGGAGCGCCGCGCCGCGACCGAGATGATCGCCGCGGACCCGGACGCCGCCAGCCGCGCGGGAGCGGCCCACGCCGACCTGCTCGCCGCCGCGACGGACGGCCCCGTCCGCCCCGTCGCCCTGCTGACCTCGTCCACGGAGACCACCGCCGTCGTACCCGCCGGATCGACGCCGCCGTCGACGTCCTGGCGGGTCGTGGACGCCACGACCTGGCGCCAGGGCGGCGGTCGCGGTCCGGCCACGCCCGTCCACTTCGGCACGGCCACGCTGGCCTCCGTGGGGAGGGCGGTCCAGGGTGTGCTGGTGTGCCTGGGCAGGCAGCGGGACACGGACAGGCTCGTCCACCTCGATTTCACCCGCATGCGCGGCCTGCTGGCGGTCGGCGGCGACGAACGGCTGGCGGCGGACACGGTGCGCGTGGTCGCGGACCAGCTGCACGCCGCCGGACTGACCGTCCGTGTGCTCAAGCCCGGCCGCCCGCTGCACGCGCTGATCCCGAACACCATCCCGACCGTGGTCGCGCCCGACCCCGTCCAGGGGGTGGAGCCCGGCCCCGAGCGGCCCGAGGCGGTGTTCGTGCCGCGAGCGCTCGGCCCCGCCGACGAGCACGTCCTGACCCACCTGCCGCCGCACGTGATCGTGGTCGCCGCCGGTACCTCGCGTACCGCCCGCTGGCAGTGGGAGGCGCACGAGGACGGCACGGTGGACACCGGGGCGCTCGGGCTCAGGGTCGTCGTCCGGTTGCCCGAGCGGCGGTCCTGACCGCTCAGCGGGGGAGGTGCGGCGGAACGGACCGGTCGCGCGGAGCGGGGTGTCAGCTGGGCTCGTCGGTGGGGTCGCCCGAGGCGGTGGGCTCGCCCGACGCGCCGTCGGCGGGCTCCGCCGAGGGCTCCTCGTCCGGCCGCGGACCGAAGACGAAGCGCTGCCGGTCCCACACGAGGATGGCGTGTCCGCTGTCGTTGACCGCCTCCACGTACGCGGACAGGTCGTCGGCGACGACGTCCATCGTCTCCGCGTCCAGGACCAGCTGTTCGTCCGCGCCGTCGTTGGTGCGGGAGTCGGCGTAGACGAGGCCCTCGTGCGCGAAGGCGGGGGAGATCGACACGTCGTCCTCCTCCAGCCCCCACAGCACCTCGCCCTCCGCGAGGTCGACGGCGACGAGGGTCGCCTCCCCGCTCGCCTGGGGCAGCAGGAGGGTGCCCGTGACGTCGTCGTGGAGGCTGCCCGCCGCCTCCGCCGGGTCGAAGGGCTCGCCGACGGGGTTGGGGCCGGGCTCCTCCAGGGCCCACAGGAGCTCGCCGTCGCCGCGGTCGTAGGCGGCGAGCGTGGACGGCTCCTCACGACCCGCCCAGCGCACGACCAGGACGTCCGTGCCGGGCTCGGCGCCCCCCGCGCTCTCGTCCGCCTCCTCGGGCAGCGTGTACAGGCCGAGGACGCTCGGGACCGGGACCGGGGCCGAGGCGGGCCGCCCCAGGTCCTCGTCGACGCCGCTGACCGACCACAGCTCCGCGCCGGGCGCGTCCTCGTCCAGCGAGGCGGCGCGCAGGACGGGGCCGCCGGAGGCCACCAGCACCCCGCCGTCCCAGGCGGCGACGGGGACCCCCGCCACGGGCACGTCCTCGTCCGCCCGCTCGCCGCCCTCCTCCGGTTCGCCGGCGGGCTCCCCGTCCGGATCGGCCGAGGGATCCCCGTCCGCCTGCGTCGGCGCGTCGAACGTGTACTCCCACAGGGTCCCGCCGTCGGTGTCCAGGACCGCGTAGTCGCCCTCGGGGGCGTCGAAGCTCCACTCGTCGGGGTACCGGACGGCGACGCCGTCGAGGTAGGTGTCGCCCTCCTCGTCGGCCTCCCACACGCGTTCCCCGAGGGCGTCCAGCACGAAGGGGCCGTCGTCGTCCGTCATCCGCATGACCGTCGCGCCCGACAGGTCGGTGTCGAAGCCCCGGAACCGCGCCTCGCCCTCCCAGAGCGTCTGCCCGGTGGCGGCGTCGTGCAGCAGGTGGCGGTCGGCGCCGCCCGAGCTGATGAGGAAGGCCGCGCCGACGGGGCTGATCCGCACGCCCAGGGGGTCGTCCATGATCTCGTGGACGTCCGCCTCGTCGCCGTGCAGGAAGCGCAGGACGGCGCCGTCGATCCCCGGCGGCGCCTCCCCGTCGAAGGCGGTCGGGAGCGGTGAGGGCGCGCCCTCGGGTTCCGGCGTGGGCCGACCCTCGGGTTCGGGGTCGGCGGTGCACCCCGCGGCCAACAGCACCGCGAGACCACAGGACAGCACCTGGGGCACGCGTGGGCTGCGCATGGACGGTGACTCCCCACGAACGATGACGTATACGGCAAATCCTAGGTCGGGCCCCGGCACGGCGGCACGGGCGGGTGTCCACTCGTTACGGAGGTGTGAGCGTCGGGCACCGCCCGTGGCGTGCGCCTCGCGGTCAGCGCGCCGCGGGGTCGTCGGCGCCGGGCTCCACCTCGACCACCGTGCTGCCCCGGACCTCGTACTCCGCTCTGCCGCCCGTCAGTTCGGCCAGGCGGACGCCGAAGTCGGACAGGTCGGACTCGGGCAGGGCCACCTCGATCCGGACCCGGTCCTCGTAGGCGACGTCGCGCACGACCAGCGACGAGTCGCGCAGGTCGCTCTCCAACCGACCGCCGAGCACGTAGTCGGCGAACACGTCCACGACCAGCAGCCGCCGCCGTTCCAGGACGCCGAACTCGTCCACGGCGGCGGACACGGCGTTCCCGTAGGCGCGGATGAGGCCGCCCGCGCCGAGCTTCACCCCGCCGAAGTAGCGGGTGACGACCGCGACCGTGTCGGTGAGGCGGCGGTGCCGCAGGACCTCCAGCATGGGCACGCCGGCCGTGCCGCCGGGCTCGCCGTCGTCGCTGGAGCGCTGGACGCCGCCGTCCTCGCCGAGCACGTAGGCGGTGCAGTTGTGGTTGGCGTTCCAGTGCTCCTTGCGCCGCTCGGCGATGAAGTCGCGGGCGGCCTCCTCGCTGTCCACCCTGGCCAGCGCGCAGATGAACCGGGACTTCCGGATCTCGGTCTCGACCTCTCCGCTGGTCCTGATCGTTCTCATAACGCCTGTTCAGTAGGGGTCTAGGGTCTTGGGGTGTTGGTCTTGACTCGGGTTCGCTTCGGTTGTCTGGGGGTAGCGTGCTGACTTCGTGCTGACCCTCTCACAGCCTCGGGAACCCCTTCGGCAAGGCTCTCTGAGCAGTCAGGAGGCCCTGTCTCGGACCAAGGTCCGGGATGGGGTCTCTCGCATGTCCGGGAACCGTGTCAGCACCACCCAGCACGGGGCAGGCACGCCAACCGCTACGACCCACAGTAAGGCCCCTTACCTTGCCCGACCCCCTCTGTGGCTCCCAGGGCCTCTCAGAAGTGGCAACAGGCGGTGTTGCCAGTAAGGCCCTCCTGCCTACAGTGCGCCCTGTGCGCTGCTCTGCTGCCCCTGTGCACTCCACACACGCTCACGCTGTCTTGTCGCTGGTTCTCACTGACTCCTGTTGAGTCCACAGCTTCCAGCACTGAACACCTGTTGACCTTGCGTCCTTGAATGCTTCCACTCGACAGCCACGCTCTAACGTGGCTTCTCACGGTCCATCTATCCGTGTTCACTCCTCAGGAGAAGAACAGGCGCAAGAAGACCGTCTATGCAGACAAGAAGACATCTCCAAGGAGAACACCACATGTTCTTAAGAACCCTTGGAAGAGTGTTTCTTAACCTTGCCCTCACAAGGGGATGATATGGAAGGCGTCAGACTCAAGCTGAGATCTAGGAGCCATGAGGAGAAGAACAAGAACACCAGGAAAGAGAGATATCGAATAAGGCTCTTCTGCAAACCTGGGGTAACACCTATAAGAAAACTTCTCAGACCCCGCCGGGGGCTGGGTTCTGTCTCCGTATACGGGTCTGGGGATTTTCGTGTTCCACAGAGTTCCATGTGTGATGACCTGCACACATGCCTTGCCACAAGGGTAGAAAAGTTGGGGTTAGATGCAGAAAACCCACCAAGGGGACGGTGCCAAGGTGGGCATTCATGCTGAGAGGGTGAAACCGTGGACTAGAGTCGCTCGTCCTTGACTTCATGGAGGAAGTTCGTCCACTCGGGAGAGTTGAAGCTGAGGTGTCCCAGCTCCCTATTCTGGGTATCCCGAATCAGAACACTGTGGGGGCCTTCTTTGACCTCCACGCAGCTAGTGTCGTTCTGGCTGTAGCTGGACTTGTGCCACTCGTTCACAGTGATTCCTTTAGCTTGTTCAATTTCTGTAGGGAGTCAGCAGGTGACAAGGCCCACATCTGGAGCTTATTATACGCGATCTCCAGTCGGCGTACGTAATGGGCTTCGTCTGTGATGTCTTCTCCCGTGGCGTGCTCGCAGCACAATAGGGGACTTCGGTCATTAATGTATATGAGTCGAAAGGCTCCTACTGTCCAAGTGAAGTCCTTGAGTCCAAGGGGAAGGATTTGGACAGCTATCCCCTCGGCCTGTGACTCCTTACTCAAGACATCAAATTGTTCCGCCATCACCTCAGGTCCGCCTACTGGCTGAGTCAAGGTGAACTCAGGGATGATGACGTTCAGCATTAGACCGTTTCCTGTGCGAAGACGCTTGCGCCAAGATTGTCGCGCTGAGACGATCTTTTTCATACCGGCTTCATCTGTGGCCGGAATGGTATCTGATATGAGAGCTCGTGCGTAGCCTTCGGTCTGAAAAAACCCAGGAACAACGAACGGATGGAAGAAGCGAATCTCTTCGGCTTCCTTCTCATACTCGCCAGACTGTTCGTACCAACCTGACCCACTCTCAGAGCGTTCCACATCACGCCACATCCTGAGCAAGGCCCCGTTTGTACCAAAGGCGGAGTCCATCGCTTCCACGATGCCCTGTTTGGGTGGTCGGACGGCGCGCTCAACCTTGCTGTGGTAGGTGGCTGAGTAGTTGGTCAACTTGGCTAGACGCTGGAGAGACCAGCCCTCTTGCCTGCGCAAACTCTTGACGTGGTTTCCAAAACTGACCCATGCGGGTTGCTTCTGGTCCGCCATGTGCCAAGTGTGGCACGGTCCTGGTACACGCTTGTACTCGATAAGACCATTCGTAATCGTTCTGTATCCCACCTTCCAGGGGCTCTAGGCAGGTGGCAGCCTCAACGCCATGACCAGTACAAGCCCGCTGAAGGAAAGTGTGACGCCCGGGGATATCCGACATTGGCAGCTTCTTAAGTTGAAAGAGTTGCAAACGGGACTTATGGGGCGTCAGGTGATCGCTGTTGTCCGCACCCAGGGCCTCAACGCCCTTGAGTCCGACAACTCCAAGGACTGGCAGGCCGGGGAACCCCCGGAACTGCATGTGTCCATTCCGGGAACCAAGAGCCCTGTTGTTGTCAGGGTGTCGGAAGACCTCTATGTGTGGCAGCGCGCGAACGGGGAAGAGCGCGCCTGTCCGGTGGTCCTCTACTCCAAGGCCCTTGAGATGGTCATCTACACGGTGAACGTGTCATGAAAGATCCCGAGAGATTAGAAAGCCATAGGCGGTCAGGGTGATTCAGGTCATGACTGGAATGCTGTCGTTGTGAACTTCAAGTAAGAGAGGTCGTTATGAATCCCAGAGATCCTAGGGAAGCTTCTCTTTCCTGGCTCCGTGAGGAGCTGGCCAAGCTTGGAGTTCAGAGCTACATCATTCCGGCGAACGGGACTCATGGGCCAAGTCTTCATTGTGGCTGGGGGGAAGGAATGGTGACCGTGAACATGTGCTACGGAAACTACCTCTTCCTTGGCTCCTCGCGGCAATGGGTGAAGGTTTCCGGGAACCGGCCTCAAGACTGTGCAGCAAAGATCATCGGGAAGGAAGAAACCCATGGCCTTGGGCAGTAGATTTCGAACTCTGGTCCTGCAACCCACGACCCTTTGCAACCTGAACTGCGAATACTGCTACATCAGGGCCAGCGAGAGGAAGACTCGCCGGGAGATGGCTCTTCCCGTTGTAGAGGCCCTTGCAGCCAGTGTTGCGGAACAAGGGGAATCGGTGGATCTGGTCTGGCATGGTGGTGAACCCCTTACGGTTCGTCTTGAACACTTTTCCAAGATGTGCGATATTTTCGAGCCCTTGAGGCGAGAAGGGAAGGTCACTCACTTCGTGCAGACCAACGCCACCACGATTGACGACAGGTGGTGTGGGTTCTTCCAACGGTACGGTTTCAACGTGGGCGTCAGTCTTGATGGTCCTGCTGTCGCCAACTCCCAAAGGGTGGATTGGTCGGGAAGGGAAACCTTCACTCGGACCATGCGAGGAATCAACACCCTCAAGCGCAACGGCTTGGGTTTCTCCGTGATCTGTGTTGTCACCAGGGAAACAGTGAAAAACCCTGACTCCCTCTTTGAGTTCTTCGAGGGCCTGGACGCTGAAAGCGTCGGCTTCAACATCGAGGAAGAAGAGGGATCGAACAACGATCGCGAGACAGCCCCATTGGATGAAGTACGGGCGTTCTGGCGTGCGCTGTTCGACAGGATCAACAGCAGTAGCCCTCTACATTCCCGAGAGGTCCGAAGGCTGTTCGGCTATCTGTCCGACGTCAAGGCCGGGAACAAGCAGCGGTGGACTTCCGCGAAGATCGATCCCATACCCACCGTGTCATGGGATGGGAACGTTGTTCTTCTCTCCCCTGAACTCCTCGGAGTGAAAGCACCCAAGTACGGTGACTTCATCGTGGGAAACGTTCTGAGGGAGAGCATTTCCAACATGCTCGGCAGGGCACACACGGTTCCCTATATCCAAGAGTTTATTTCAGGCGTGCAGAACTGTCGGGAGTCCTGCGACTTCTTCACGTTCTGCCAGGGGGGACAAGCCGGTAACCGCTATTTCGAGTTGGAGGACTTCACCGCAACCGAGACCAACTATTGCAGGCAGAGCAAGCAACAGCTTGTGCTTGCCCTGAACGATCACGTGAAGGAGAACAATGAACGTCCTTGAGGGCCTAGAGACCAGCGAGCGTGTGACCACGCTCCTCGGTACGGTGGGCGTGGTGCCCCTGGTTGACTGCAAGTTCGACAACCGCGACACCTGGGACAAGCGCGGTCGCAACTGGGACAACCGCTCTGACTGGGACAACTGGGACAAGAAGAAGTAGGGAACAGTCATGGAAACCAAGGAAGTCCGAGGGGCCAAGGTCCTTCTCCCCAGCGAGGATGAGACCCCCGTGTCCTCGTGGCCCTTCGGTACGCCCTTGGAGGGCGAGAAGGTCAGTAACACGGAGTTCCGTGGGGTTGACCTCTCGTCCCACAGGTGGGAACAGGTCGAACTCTCCCGTCTGGTGTTCGCTGACTCCCGGATGATGGGGCTCACGATGGAAGACGTGACCCTCTCGGATGTGCTGTTTCAGGGATGCCAGTTCGACTATGCCACCCTGAACAGGCTTCGTGCTAAGGGAAGTGTTGCCTTCGTGAACTGTCGGTTCCGAGAAGCGATCTTCACGGGTGGAGATCTGGGTTCCACCGTGTTCGATGACTGCTCGCTCAGTGGCGTTGAGTTCGATTCCGTCAAGATGGCGGGAACGGACATCCGGGAATGTGAGGTCTCCGGAATCATCGGTGTCTCATCTCTCAAGGGGGCACACGTGGCCCCGAGCCAACTCCCGGAACTGTTTGACGCTTTCGCCAAGGATCTAGGACTCAAGGTGTCCGAGATCTGACAAACCGGGGGAGAGGGAAACGGCGGCTCCCTGGCGTCCGTCCTGTAGCTGGGGAGTCGCCTTCTCAATATCCGAAGGGGCGTCATAATATGACGCCCCTTGGGTCCACAAACATCTAAGGGTGTAACTGATGCGTACACCCTCTCTGATACCGTGTCCATGACAACTACACAAGAACGGCCCTGCCGAGTGCGCCAACACTCAACAGGGCCTGACTCTCAACCTGCCGTTACCAGGAAGAAGAGCTATGTCCGACCTTATCAGTCGTGCGCTGTCCGCGTTCGTCGCTGGACTGCTGTCCCTGGCCTACCCGGGCCTGTCCGTGGAGGGCCTGACAGCCTCTCAGGAGGCTTCCGCGAGGGAAGACCTCTCCCCGGCCTCCCCAGTGCCTCACGGGGCCTCTGAGTGCCCCTCATGCGCTACCCGGAAGAGGTCTACCCGTGTCCGGTCCTACTCCCGGCCCGTGAGGGCTCCCTACGCCTTCGGCTCTATGGAGTGGTGGGAGGCACACAACGCTTCCAAGCAACCCCGGGCGTTCATCATCAACGACCGGCCATATCGGCAATACGTCTCATAGGTCCTGAGACACCAGAGAGGCCCTGACAGTTGGCGCTGTCGGGGCCTCTTTCTGCTTTCTTGCCCGGATATGTGAGATAAATAGCAGGTCAGAGGGGGTGAACGAATCGTTCGCTCTTCTTTCAAGGGTGCGGGGTTGCAGGGATAGGCGTCATTACTAGTGACGCCTGTTCCAAGCTTCTCTTTCTCGCTCTAACCTCTGTCGCTTGGCCTCTAGGTCCTGAAACGCCTCTGTCTCTTCCGCTAGCTGGTCCAGGTGCTCTGTGCTGACGTCCTTGCAGCGGCAACGGAGTGAGGATGCTCGGAGATGTGGAACTGGAGGTTCCATGACACGGCCATCTCAACATGGCCGTGTCTATCAGGACTCGGAGACCTCAAGTCGGAGAGTCCATATAAAACAACACGGCCAGGGTAGACCCCTGGCCGTATGTGTTAATAACTTAC
This sequence comes from Nocardiopsis sp. NPDC049922, assembly GCF_040660275.1. Lineage (NCBI taxonomy): Bacteria > Bacillati > Actinomycetota > Actinomycetes > Streptosporangiales > Nocardiopsidaceae > Nocardiopsis > Nocardiopsis sp. NPDC049922. The sequence continues at coordinate 866,584 of NZ_JBFAME010000001.1, forward strand.
TTAGCGCTTGGAGCTTGAGGCTCCAAGCTAAATAATCCTTACTTACTCCTTCCTGCTTAGACACCGCTACACGGTGGACTCCGCAACCATCGTGCACCCCCAGCAGATGCAGCCCGCCTCATGTGTGCACACATTCCGGTCGGTCTCTGCTTCTTCCCCGCCTTCCCCAACCTGTAGAGCTGAGAGAGCCTTCCTGAGCGGGGCCTCTCCGAGGTCGACCACGTCAACGACTTCCGGGGCCAGAGATTCTGTGAGCGCCCGGAAACCATCGTTCTTCGTCCCTGCAAGCTCATCCACAAGAACACATGGAACCGAGAGCGCCAAGCGTGGCGCACGACCTTTCTTTCCTCGCTGCGTCAAGACCCCGGATTCTAGAAGGATGTCGAGTTGCCCATAGAGATTGTGGCCGTTTCCACTGAACCCTAGATCTTGGGCGATTCTGGTAACCCCGACTTGGGATAGGTTGCTTCTCCCATTGATGTACCACGAAATCGCAGTGCTCAAATGCAATGCGTTGCGCGTGCAATCTTCCCCATTGAGTAAGCCTCTTGGCTTCTTGAACTCCTTGAATACCATCCTCTGCCACAGGACGACCGCATCTGCATACGCTATTTCTAGTATCCTTCTTGGCTGGACTTCCATGGCTTCCCCTCTCTAGTAGCTCACTCGGTTGGCCTCTAGCCAGTTCTCAATGTCACGTTCCCGAAACCTGAGATGTTTTCCGACCTTGATGGGCTTGAGCCCCCAGATCCGCCAGCGCTCATAGATGCTCTGCTTCGGAACGCTCAGGTACTCGGCCAGCTCTACCGGGGACATCAGTCGGTTGCTGCCGCCACTCGCCACGCACTCACCCTCTGTTCTCTTATCAACCTGCACATGACCCCACCCAAGGATCGTGTGCACTCTAGCTATGAGACATGGAACCTGTCAAGCACCATGTGCTATGGTCGATGCATGAACTACCACGAACTAGACCCGAGTGCCTACGGCTGGGAGCTTCCGGCAGGTTGGAAGCTGTACGCCTACGAGCCAGGGGGAGAGCCCGCCATCCTCAAGGCCACCTACGAACTCACAGAGGGCTGCGTGGCAGTGGTGGAGGCTCACGTACACGCCCCGTACAACGGACCTACCCGCGTCACCCTGTTGGCGGAGAGCGAGGACGCCGCCAACCAGAGCGACGGCATCACGACGGAGATGATGAGGTCTGTCCCCCTCGGGGAGGCTCGGAAGGTCATCACCTACTGGGTCAACCGCATCCGTTCGGAACTCAGCCCCGAGAGCCTTCCCGCGCCCCTTCCGGAACGCATCTCAACGCCTGAGGACTACGCGCGCGTCGCCAGCGAATACGTCCGCTTGGTGAACTCCAACGAACGTCGCCCCATTGAAGTCATGGCCCAAGCCTGGGGCGTGTCCAAGAACACGGCCAGCTCTCGCCTTCGCCGGGCGAGGGAAAAGGGCTATCTGATCCAGATGGAACACAGTCAGAATCGACTGTCAGCGATTCTTTCCGAGAAGGCAGAAGAGATCCTGACCAGACTCAACAAGGAAGGCCGCTAAGTTGGCGAAGCTTCTCAAGAAGTGCGACTGTGCCGACGGCGCGAAGACTGACAGAGGCAAAGAACGGAAGTGGGACAAGTGCCCGCACTCCTGGAAAGTCCGTTACCGGACTTCCGGGGGCAGGCAGGGCAGACAGCGTGAGCAGTCCTTCAATCCGGACGAGAAGCAGAAGGCCAAGGACTACGCGCTCAAGATTGAGCATGACAAGCGCGCCCACCTGGACGCCTTCGTCGATCCCAAGGCCGGTAGCATCACTTTCCGAAAGTACTCGGACAAGTGGCTCACACAGATCGATGTCTCCTACCGAACAAGGAAGACGTATCGAAGCTACCTGACCAAGCACATCTATCCGGAGATCGGTGATGCCCCCATCTCCTCTCTGAAACGGGAAAGACTCAAGGATCTGCTCTGGGGGCTTGATCTGTCGGGAACCACGGTCAAGCACATTCATCAGACCCTTTCAGGGGTCTTCTCCGAGGCCGTGAAGGACAAGCGGATCTCAGAATCCCCCGTCCGGGGGATGAGGCTTCCTGATGTGGATGTGCATGAGATCTGGGTCCCGGAGACGTACCAGGTGGAAGCCCTTTACAAGGTGATGCCGGACTACCTGAAGGTACTCATCCCCCTCATGGCTGGTTGCGGCCTCCGCATCAGTGAGGCCCTGGCGGTCAATCAGGGCCCCGGAGTTCTCGCGCTTCAAATCCATACGGGCTGAGCTCGGGTGATGCCGTGGAGTTCGAGGACCTTGTCCGGGTTCGTGTGGGCTCT